>CAZIUC010000012.1:0-100209 GCA_964542455.1 uncultured Thiobacillus sp.
TTTCGGGTTTCGGGTTTCGGGTTTCGGGTTTCGGGTTTCGGGTTTCGGGTTTCGGGTTTCGGATTTTGTACGCGCGCAAGCGTGCGGGTTTCAAATCCGAAATCCGCAATCCGAAATCCGAAATTGCCTCATTTCCACGGCCTGTAATACGCCCCGAGGGTGCTCATGCTGCCCTCGGAAACCTTGTTGAGTTGCGCCATCCAGGCCGGGTTGGGCTTGAACGCGGCCATGTCCTTCTTCACCGCGTCGATGGCGGCGCGCCAGACTTGCGTCACCTGGGCGACATAAGCGGGACTGCGCTGACGCCCTTCGATCTTGATCGCGGCGATGCCCAGTCGCGCCATCTCCGGCAGCATTTCCATGCTGTTGAGGCTGGTCGGTTCTTCCAGGGCGTAATAGGTCTCGCCCTGGACGTCGAAGCGACCTTTACACAGCGTCGGGTAGCCGGCTTTTTCGTCATCGGCATAGCGGTCGATCAGCACGCCGTTGAGGCGGGTTTCCATGCCCTTGGGCGTCTGTTGCCAGCGCACCGCGTGGCCGGGCGAGCAGGCGCCGAAAGTATTGGGCGAATCGCCACAGGCATAGGAGGAGAGCAGACAGCGCCCTTCCACCATCACGCAGAGGCCGCCGAAGCCGAACAATTCGATTTCCACGTCAGTATTGTTGACCACGTTCTCCACCTGCGGCAGCGACAACACGCGCGGCAGGACGGCGCGTTGAATGCCGAAGCGCTCCCGGTAGAAATTCACCGCCTCGTAACTGGTGGCGGAACCCTGCACGGAAAGATGCAGACGCAGGTTCGGGTGAACCTTGCGCGCGTAGGCCATGAGACCGGGGTCGGCCAGAATGATGGCGTCGAGTCCCGAGGTGGCGGCGGTATCGACGGCCTGATGCCAGCGCGACAGGGTGTCCGGTTGCGGATAGGTGTTGAGCGCCATGAGCACCTTGACGCCCTTGTTATGGGCATAGCGGATGCCCTCGGCCAAGGCCTTCGCATCGAAGTTGAGGCCGGAGAAATTACGCGCGTTGGTGTTGTCCTTGAGGCCAAGATAGACGCCATCGGCGCCGTTATCGACGGCGGCCTTGAGCGCGGGCAGGCTGCCGGCCGGACAGATGAGTTCAAGCAATGCAGACATTTTCTTCAGTAACCTTTTGGTAAGGCGTGACTTTGCACCCCTGGCGCGATCCCCGGCGGCGCAATTCGGCCACCACGGCATTCACTACCGGCCATTTCTGGCTGCACCAGGTGGGTGCCAGCAGCAGGTTGGCCGGCGCGGTGCCGGTGACGCGGTGATACAGCACTTCCCACGGCGTGCGCTCGATCAGATCGGCGGCGATCTCGATGTACTCCTCCAGTGCTAGCGGCTGGTACTCCCCGCGCCGCCACTCATTGGCCAACTGCGTGCCCTTCACCACATGCAGCGGATGCAACTTGAGCCCGTCGGTACCGATGTCGAGCACGATGTCCAGGCTCTCGCGCGCATGCCAGCCGTCTTCGCCGGGCATTCCGACGATCAGATGGGTGCACACGGGAAGTCCCAGGCGGCGCGCGGCGACAGTGGTCTGGATGTATTCCTTGAGGCCGTGGCCCCGGTTCACCTTCTCCAGACTTTCGTCAAAGGCGGACTGTAGGCCCAATTCCAGCCAGACTTCCATGCCTCTATCGTGGTACTCCGCAAGGAGATCGAGCACGGCCGGCGATACGCAATCCGGTCGGGTACCCACCGACAGACCGATCATGCCGTCCACCGCCAGGGCCTCGTCGTACATGGCGCGCAGGCTCTGCACGTCGGCGTAGGTATTGGTGTAAGCCTGGAAATAGGCGAGGTATTTTCTGGCTCGGGTGCACCGATCTATGCCGCTACGGCCGGAATCGAGCTGATCGGAGAGCGCCACGGATTCGCGGCCATTGGGACTGAACGAAGCGTTGTTGCAGAAGGTGCAGCCGCCGATGCCCTTGCTGCCGTCACGATTCGGGCAGGTGAAGCCCGCATCCAGTGCGATCTTGTGCACACGCTCACCATGCTTGGCGAGCAGCCATTGGCCGAAGGTATGCACGTAATCCGGCAACATTTAAGACATCATTCCCTTGAAAGCCACAAAGCCAGCACGATGCCGAACCAGACCAGCGCGGTCAAGGCCGGCATACCTGAGCATTTGTATCCGAGTAGCGGCAACAAGGCCGCCGACAGGAATAACAAGGCGCGCGCGCCATTCCAGCGGGTCAGGCGCATCCGTGCTTCGTTATGCCAGGTGACCGGGCGGGTGGGCTCGGTCCAGACCGGGGCCAGTTGGCCGGCGGCTCCGGTGACCAGGGGCATGAGAAAGCCCGGCAGGAACATTGTCAGGGGCGAGCCGATGTCCAGCAGCGTGCCGATCAGGGCGAAGGCGTAGCCCAGGGTGGCCGCCAGCAGCACCGGCGCGGCGCCATGCAAGCCGAGAATTTGGCCACGATGCAGCCGCCACCAGGCCAGCACCATATGGGCCAGCACCCAGCCCCAAAGCGCGCCACCCAGCCAGGCCAGGGGCGGCAGCCAGGCCTGGCCGATCGCCAGTATCAGACTGCCGGCCACGGCCCACTTCAGGTCGCCACGCAAACGTGAAGCGGCCTGAGAATCATATTGATTGGCGGCGGTCGGCATCAGCACCTGCAAGGTGCCCACCGCGGTCAGGCCGATGAAGCCATATAAATTGATGTGCAAATGGAAGGCGCGCAACGGCGCATGCCATTCGGGAAACAGCGGAATCAACATGGCGGCGATAAGGCCCAGGACCAGACAGGCCATGGCCGCGATGTACCAATCGAGGCCGGGGTGTGGGCGCCCCAGGGTCTTGCGCGCGCGGTCCAGCATCCAGACGATCATCGCCACGGCGCCGAACAAGGCCAATAGCGCCGCGACCGGCACCCAGAGAAAATCCAGCCAGCCGGCGAATATCGCCAGCGCCAGCGCACCCGCCGCCGTCATCAGCCAGGGCAATCGCGCCGTCCAGCGGGCCGGGCCGCGTCCGCGCGTGAGCACCGGCACGAAGTGCTGCATCGCGGCGGTGATCAAGGTCATCACCCCAAGCGCCAGCACCAGATGCGCCCAGAACGCGGGCGCCACACTGATCGCCTTGGGCAGTGCCTGCCCGGCGAACAGCGCGATCAGGGTGGCGACAAGGAGCGCGACCAGCACCGAATTACTGGGCTTTGACGATGAAGTCGATCATCACGCCCTGCGGACCCTGGTCGAGATAGTTGATCTCGACACGATCGCCATAGCGCGCCTGCATCTGCTGCAGAAGGGGGATGGGGTTGTGGTCGTTGACGAAGCGCATGCGCTCGCCGGGGTTCAGGGCGTCCAGCGCGCCGAAGATGGCGGCATGGCGGAAACGCTTGGCGATACCGCGGGCATCGAAAGGATAGATGGCATCGGCGGTGGTGTGGTCGTGGACGGGGATATGAACGGACATGGTGCACCTCAAAATGAATGGGGGACGCATAGTCAGGCCTGGCGACGATACCGGCCTTGACGGATGTCATGAGACATCCCTAGCAGCCTGTCGGGCTTTGCTCGTCGAGAGCGAAAAACGGCCCCGGCGAGGTCAGTTTTTGCCGGATTTGCAGCCGCATAGCCCGGCTATGGGGCAAAAATCCGGTAAAAAATGGACCGCCGCGGTCGCTTTGCAGCCGACGATTCCAAAGTCCGACAGGCTGCCAGGGCAATTGGGGTCAAGCCGGGGAGGCGACTGCGGCGCCGGGTCCGCGGTTTGCCGATACACTCGCTGGCAGCCCAGCATAATTATTTCAGGCCCGTTTTCGTGAGCACACATCACACGGCACTCATCATCGGTGGCGGCCCCGCCGGTTCCGCCGCCGCCCATACGCTGGCCAACCACGGCATCGACACCGCTCTGATCGACAAGGCGGTATTCCCGCGCGAGAAGCTGTGCGGCGGCCTGCTCACCCTACGCAGCAAGAAAATCTATTCCCGAATATTTCCGACAGCGTGGAACCCGGTGATCGACTTCACCGCGCGGGGCGTGAAATTCTTTCATCGGGAGCAACTGCTCAACGAGGTCAGCCATGCCAGCGAGCTGTTTTTCACACGGCGCCTGGATTTCGACCATTTCCTGCTGAATCAGGCTATCGCCCGGGGAACCCGGCATTACACGGGCGAAGCCGTCATCTCCCTGGATCTGGTCGGCAAGTCGTGTCGCCTGCGCTCCGGCGCGGAATTCACCTTTGACTACCTGGTCGGCGCCGACGGCGTGAACAGCCTGGTCGCCAAAACCCTGTTCGGCAAAGCCTTCAACCACGACCGCATTGCCTTCGCCCTGGAAATGGAAGTCGACCGGACACAGTGCAATGTCCGGATCGACGATCCGGAAATCATCTTCGGCCTGGCTCGCTGGGGCTATGGTTGGATATTCCCGAAAAAGGACACACTCACGGTCGGGATCGGCGGGCTGCACACGAAGAACCCCGAGTTGAAAAAGGTGTTCCATGAGTTTCTGACGGCGCGCTTCGGCGCCATTCCAGAAGGGAAGATCAAGGGCCACCACCTGCCCTTCGGCGACTACAGAAATACGCCCGGCCGTGGCAACGTTCTGCTCTGCGGCGATGCCGCCGGCCTGGTGGAACCCATCACCGGTGAAGGCATCGCGTTTGCCATGGAGAGTGGCTTGTACGCGGCGCAAGCCATCATCGAAGCGCAAGACAGCGGTCGTGACGCCCTGCCCTGCTACCAGGCGCGTTACCGGGAAATCACCCGTAATTTCGACCATGCCAACCGCCTGCGCACCCTGCTGTTTCCCAAGATCAGCGAACGCCTGTTTCTTAAATTACTGCCCAGGAGCAGCACGCTGCCGCGCAAGCATCTGGAACTGATGGCCGACAAGCTCCAATATGGCGACTATTTCCGCTATCTGATGTTCAAGGCGCTAAAAGCCTTGGTGAAACGCGCGCTATTCATCAAATAATCAACGGATACAGCAGGAGCAACCGCCATGAGCCATAAACACGATCATCTGATACGCGCCATCTTCCAGGACCCGATCAGCGGCAACATCCACTGGCGCGAAATCGAATCCCTCATCCTTCATCTTGGCGCCACCATGGAGCCCATCTCCGGTGCGCGCTATCGCGTGGTGCTGAACGGCGTCGAAGGCATCCTGCACCACCCGCACCACAGCAATGTATTCGGCAAACAGGACATCAAAAACCTGCGCCTGTATCTGGCCTCCGCGCGGGTGACACCGTCGCTGTATGAGGAAAGCCAGAAAGACTAATCCAGCGCCTGCCCGCAATGCGGGCAGACTTGGGCGCACGAAATTCCGAAATCTGATCCACAGGATTCTTTCGCGAAGCAGCCCGCGATAGCGGCCGAAAGCGCATTCCCGTCCTTCGTCTGGCACTCCCATATGACGCATACCCGCCACCTCGCCTGGATGAGTGCCAATGTGATGCTCTCGTCGCGCCTACGGTTCTGCTCGAACTTCCTCGCCCAGAATTCTCGGTTCGTTCCTGGGAAGGTAGCGCGTTTACAGCCTTCATGCTGGTGCCAAAAGCAACCGTGAACAAAGAGGCAGAGACGGTGCTTCGGCAGGACGATATCCGGTTTCCCCGGCAGGTCTTTTCGATGGAGCCGAAAGCGGTAACCCATCGCATGCAACGCTCGTCTGACCCTAAGTTCCGGTGTCGTATTGATCCCTTTGACCCGGGACATCACCTCCGAACGTCGTTCAGGGGTTAGTTTGTCCATCGCCGACCGAAGCGTTGGTCATACCGATGAAATCGAGACCGACCCTGGATAGGTTTGCGCCTAGACGTTGGAGCAGATTGAGCGCGTATTCATAACGAAGATGAGCGACAACCTGTGCGGGATATGTATCAAAAATGAGTGTTCCGTCCTCTCCGGATGCGCGGGAAACCATCAATCCTCTGTTTGGCGGAGAAAAATTACCCTTTCGCGCCGCGAACATCTGTTCCCATTTCGGGCTTGGTATTCTATCAGCGTCCATGTCGTTTGCTTGGGAGCTCGGCGTAAAGCTGAAGCATTTCAACTCGTCGTCAACCTGTAAAAACAGATGGTTGCCGCCGAAAGCGTTCCGTAGGGCTTCTTCTTTATTCGTACCAAAAAGCTGCACAGCGATGAATGGCGTATGGTCACCCAATCGCTTGGGCCAGCCTGCGCTTTTTTGACCGGGCACCAAGTCACATGCGGGGGAAAGACAAAGCCAATAGAACCATCTCCTTTGCAGGTGTCGAGCCGCAATACGTGCCCTGTCGTCAGGTGCCCCCCCTCCACAGCAGGCTTGCAGCTCGCATAACGGTTGAGCTGACTTTTTACGTCGGTCGGTGACAGCGACTGATACCAATTTTTGATGGCTTTGTCCCGCCCTGCGGCGATCAAGTTGTTCGTCAATCGCTCTGCAAACTCTGTGACGTTGGATCGAATGGCGTCTCCCAGTCCCTCCCAGTGACGATTGATCGTGTTGTGAATTTTCCATGCGCGCTCGTCGGAGTCTTCGGTGAGGAACTCATCCATCCACCCCGCTTGGAGACACCGATTTCCAAGCACTTCTCCTTCCGCCAGCACGCCGCGCTCATCCAACTCCGCTCGCATCTTTGACATCAACAGCCGATGCGGCTCGGGCATCCATAGGCGCAGTGCAGTCAGCAATTTGTCCGGCAGTGATGAAGGCTCGTTAGATTTACTCACCACCGTAACGAAAAGCCGGTCCGTTCTGATCCAGTTAGCCCCCTGTCGGTCCGGTGGTGAGTAACGCAGGTTTCCGTAATTTTTCGTAGTCAGCTTGGATGCCAATGCCTGCTGCCTGCGATGCAAAGCCCATTTGACGACTTGTCTAAACTTGACCTTGACGGAAATAGGCGCCTCATCCACAAGCGTCTTTAACCTTTGCAATTCGGGTAACGAATCGATCTCGCCCCACACATTGCTGTCCGGCAGCTGGGTACGGGCTTTCAGATAGAGACCGTTGTCGACCTCACCCAACAACTTTTCCTCGATGTCCGGAACATCGTCTTCCCATTTTTCCAACTTACTTACAAAGTCTTGCAGACTTTTCTCGCCGAGCATCAGCCGATCATCCAGAGAACATAACCCGACGGCGATTTCCCGGACCACCCGAGCGATGTCCCCGCCAGCCTCCTGGTCTCCCTTGGTGTAAACGACCACCAGATTGAAATAGTCGTTGTCGGCCAACTCCCGAAGGATGCATATGGCTTTGCTGCCGTCGTCCGGTCGAGCCTTGTCCAAGTGGTAATCCAAAATCATCAGATCGGATTGGTGGAGGTGAGCGGCTGACTTGCCATCGAGCATAAGGGAGGAAGATTGCGGGCCGTCATGGATGTCCGCCAACCAGCAACGCTTTTCATCTCGACAGAAGTCGATGATCTCGCGGGCGAGCTTGACGTTCTCCGGCTTCCAGCCCAAACCGGTATTGTCCATCTCCTTATTAAGCAAGGCGTCAAGAGTGGGGAACTCGTCGTCGACCACGACTACCGTTTTAATCGGCTTGATGAACACTTCTTCGATCAGCCTGCCATACTCTACAACCGTGTTGGCGGCTCCCTCACTCATACTTCGCCCCCTTAAAATCGATTATGAAATTGGCGCCCGGCAGAATCTTGAACCGATCCTCCGTCGCGTATTGGACCGTGTGCCCCCCAGCCGCCAGGTTGGCTCGGCAAAGATAAAGACCGACGCCTCGACCTCCCCGTACTTTGCGGGTGAAGAAAAGCGAGAAGAGGTGTTTCAGATCATCCTGGTCTACGCCGGGGCCGTTGTCGCCGACTACTACTTTCCCATCCACCGCATCCAACAGGATGCGGTGTTCATTGCCGTGTTTCTGTCGTATCCAATATGCCGCATTGTTGATGAGGTTGATGAACACCGGAAAGATGCGCGACGGTTGTTCATAGACGGAAAAGTTTAGGAAACGATCGGTGGCGTCCAAGGAGACGCCGTCGCCTTCCAGCGTGGTACTGAAAAAGCGCTTGGCGTAGCGGAGGATCTCCGCGCCGCTTAGGTCCGTTTTGAACTTAGGCCCCGAGAGCTTCAATGGCGAGAGGAAGCGCAGACGATCCGCCAAGGCCTCATGGGCAACTTTGACTGCGTTGAAAGTCGGAGTCTGCTTGGCGACATCCGGCAGTTCTTCCAGTCCCTCGCTGATGGTCAGCTCCAACCCTTCGATCTCATGGCCGATGATCTCCACGGTGATGCCGAGTTGCGCCAGGGAGTGGAGCCTATCCACCTCTTCCCGCATCTCGTCCGCCGCATCCATGCCGTAGGACGCGAGGGTTTCGAGGTCGATGTTCTCTTGCAAGCTGCGCAACGCGGCGATGTAGGGCTCGAAGGTCTCAGCGTTCTCGAAGTCGATCTTGTCTCGTTCCGTCGCCAGTCGCTCAAGCACATCGACCAAGGGAATGCGCTCGTGCTCGACATCGTCAAGTAGTGGTAGCGTCAGAGCATGGTAGCGCTTGCTGCGCTCTTCATAGAGGGCTGCGATGCGCTGTTGCTCGGAGTCGAGCAGATCGCGCGCCTCCTTATTCCATTTACGCAAACGTGACTGAAGAAACGCCGCGTGGCTGTTCAGCTCGGAATGAACGATCACGCGAGGGGCTCGTGGTTTTACCGCCTCCAGGGCGGCGTTCAACGATTGCTCCAAATTATTCAGCAGTTCGCCGACCCGGCGTTGATTGAAACGGTACTCGCCGAACTCTTCCTCCAGTGTTCCAAGATCCCGCGGTGCCTCTCCTAATGCAAACCCCTTCGAGCGATCCTTCAACTCCATCAACCGTTCCCGAAGCTCTATGATTTCGGCTTCGCTGGTCAGGCTAGAGTCACGCACCCGCTCGGTGAGCAACTCCAGTTCCCGGAGAAGCTCGGCGAGCTTTGGTTCGAGCCGCCGTAGATTACTTCTGAATCGCTTTCTCTTTGAGGCTCGCTGTTTCTTGCGTTCTTCCTCCGCCTTCTCCCTGGCACGGGTCTCTTGGATCTCGGGGAGGTATTTTTTTTGGAGGTCGGAGTTGGTGCCGAAGTAGGTGTAGGCCGTCTTGATGAGGATGTTTTCGACTAGGTCGCGGAATACCTTCGCCGCCGTGTTGTCGATGATTCCCTCACGACCCGCCTTGTCCTTGAGGTTCGGGTTTCCCTCGCGAGTGATCGCAACCCTCCCAAAGGTCTTTCGGTTCGACCAGAAGTAACGACCAGCGTGCAAGCTTCGCCGTTTTTCGATCTCGAAGAAATCGTTGTCCTCCCGACCATATGGCATCACGCGCAGGCCATTCCGGTAGACCATGACCCCTCCATACTTGTCGGCCTGTTCCTTCAAGTGTCGATGAGCCTCCGGATGATGACTTGAGGAGCGCGCATCTATCTGAAACGTGCCGAGACGGATATGGAATGGCCCTACCTTGGAGTTGGCCCGATTTGGAACGTCTCCTTTGGGTTGGATGCGGACCTCTCCCCCCAGCCACAGGCCAAATGCCTTTATCCGGCCAGTGAATATCCCTTGTTCGTCTACTCGACCCTCCACGACATGTTCCAACTCTTCGAGATTGTGGTAATCGAACTCCCGCTGATTCGAAATGATGGACCGTCGCAGAGTGCCTTCCCATGAGGTAACTGAGTAATCGAACGCCTCTGCACCGCACCCTTCTTCGACCTCATCTGGATCGGCGAAGGGATCGGTGAAGTTTGACAGGGTCTGAAAGAGCCTTTCCTTCGCCTGACTCGCGGCGTCGGCATCCTCCGGGTGAATCCGCCCCTCCAACTGTGCTTCCAAGTCGAAAACGATGTCCGCGATGAGCAGTATGGTGCCGTGCTCCTTCTCTCCCCGCCAAAGCGGCCATTGTTCGAAGTGGCGTGGCTCAAAGGTTGCGTCGTCCACGACCCGCTCCATGGCGGATCGTGTCGACGGTTTTTCCTGAGAGGCTTCCAACTCGTCGAAGCTCTTCCAGGCAACAGCGATACGGTCAGCACGCGCGCTATCCCTGCCGTTGCCGCACAGATTGCCGCGTAGCTCTTCGAACATGGAAGGGAGATGCGCGAAAACCTGCTCCTTGGTGTCGAACTCGACGACGGGAACCTCGATGTCCTGAAGGTAAAGGAAAGGATTTTCGAAAAGTCTCCAGTCGATCAGGGCTGCGGTGAACGGTTGGTTGCGTCGTTTGGAGACCACCAGGAGCAGCGGGCCGAGAAAGGCGGAGGAGAGGCGGCCGATTCCCTTCTGCCCCTGCTTCGGCCGGAGCGGAAGGCCGTTACGATCATCCTTATCAATAACGCCCCCGCTCGCCTTCGATTCGGTGCCGACCACCAGCCACTTGTCGATGAATTCTTGCCGGTTCATCCCGTGGCCGTCATCAACGATCGCGGCCATCGGTACTGTGCCGTCGTAGATATGTAGGCCGACGCTAGTGGCGTAGGCGTCGTAGGCGTTCTTCCAGAGTTCGGAAACGGCTGTGGGGCAATCGGCGATCTGCTCGCGCCCCAGATGATCGATGGTGCGGGCGCGAGTCCGGAAGGAGACGGCGTCAACCATCGTTTGAACTTTCCTGGCAAGCAACGGGGTCAACACCAAGCCCGCGGGAAACCGCACGCAGCAGCACTTCCCCGAGATCGATCGGTACCGCATTGCCGATCTGTACGCCTGCGGCCATCAAGCCTCCCTTGAAGACGAAATCGTCGGGAAAAGTCTGAAAGCGCGCGGCTTGGCGGACGGTAATGCCGTGGTGCTCCGTGGGATGCACAAACCGCCCTTTGGAAGGGTTGACGCAAGCTGTGGTCATGGTGGGACCCGGTTCGCTCGGGTCGATCCTCCCGTAGACGTCGCTGTGTCCGTCATGTTCTTTGTGACACGGCAACACTCGATTCGAGTCCCGACGGCTGCCGCCGTTGATCGGCGTGGCCCGAAATACATCGATCAACACCGCCGTATGGTTCATGTGGTGATTGTTTTCGTCGCCCGGCAGGTCAGGCTTCGCGAATACCTCGGCAGCCGTTGCCCATGCCTTGAGGTGGGGATTGGCTTCTCTGGCCTGAACATCCCCATGAGTCGGCTGCGGGGGCCACACTGATTCATCGAAGACGGCATCATGGCGAATGCCGAGCACGAAGACGCGTATCCGACGTTGAGGCAGTCCGTAATTTCTAGCATCCAGGCGCAAGGGCCCAACGATTCGATACCCGGCTTCCTCGCTTTGTCGAAGGAATGCGTCGAGAAAGTCCTTGTGGCGCGGCCATAGCAGGCCGGGAACGTTCTCCATCAAGAAAACCTTCGGCTTCAGGCTCCGAACGAACTCGAAATAACGAAGGATGAGTGCGTTGCGCGGGTCACCTACCCCGGAATTCTTGAGTCGATGAACGGAAAACCCCTGGCAGGGCGGGCCACCCAGAACGAGATCACATGAGGTTCCGTCGGAAAAATGAGCTTCCCGCAAAGCTTCCGGCGACAGTTCTAGGATGTTTCTTGGATAGAGCCGGGGTTGCTTGTCGGGGTTCGTGCAACGCTCGATCAAGTTGCTGCGGTAGGTGTCGCAAGCGTGCTTATCCAATTCGACAGCGGCGACTACATGGATATTGGCCCTTAGCGCGGCGAGAGAAAATCCACCCGCGCCAGCGAAGAGATCGACGCAGTTGAGGAAATTAGGGGGAGCGGATTCCGACTCGATACCGCTTTGCGCTGCAACCGAGCCGTAAGAGGGAGTGTCGCGCGACGAGTCCAAAAGGCCGTATGCGGAGGAATCCATCACAGAAACACCAAAAAGCCGGGACGGGTTGCTTGAACGATTAAATCTCGCGGCGCGCGCAGAATCATGTCGGGAGAATGCCAAGAAAATTTCTTAAAATTTTACTCCGAACAGTCGCAATGCCGATGACCTGAAATAGCCTGCCGATTACAGCCATTCCACACGCTTTATCCGCCACGCCCGGCCAGTTCCATATACGCCGGCCGGGGCGGTTTACCGTTGTGTGTCGGCATCCACTTCCGAATGGCTGCATTTCAGCATCGACCGACCATTAGCTGGCCTCTCATGAATTGTGGGTTATTGCAGGTGATGCGCCGCAAACCGCATTGCTCAATGTCACGTTGTTCGATGTAATTCGTACCTCCCAGCATCCGATACCTCTTAATCCAGCGCCTGCCCACAATGCGGGCAGACCTTGGCCGACTGATCCCGCCGCATCTCCTCGCTGAAGCTGGCCCCGAGAATGCCAGCCGGCAAGGCGAACATGGCGATGCCGAAGATCGCCACGAAAGAGGCGAACAGTTTGCCCAGGCCGGTGACCGGAAACACGTCGCCGTAACCCACCGTGGTCAGGGTGACCACCGCCCACCAGGCGGTCGTCGGGATGTCGGGAAACTTGTCCGGCTGCGCGTCGTGTTCCGCGAAATACATCAACGAAGCCGACAGGATGATGAGGATCATCATCAACAGTCCGGTGAGGAGCAGTTCCTCCTTCTTGTGGCGCATCACCCGGCCGAACAGGGCCAACGCTTCCGAATAACGCCCGAACTTGGCGATCCGCAACAGACGCAGCAAACGCAGGACTCGGAGGAAACGCATGTCCACCGCCAGGAAACCGAGGAAATACGGCAGTACCGCGATCAGATCGACCAGGGCCAAGGGTGAGAAGAAATAGCGCAAGCGCCCGAGAATGGGCCGCGCATAAGCCGGCTTGCTGGTGCATGACCACAAGCGTGCCAGGTATTCCAGGCTGAACACCATGACCGAGAACGTCTCGAAGGCGTCCAGCCAGACGCCATAGCGCAGCGCCACGCTGTGCACCGTCCCGAGTATCACCGCCGCCAGGTTTAGGGTGATGAGCACGACCAGGAAGGACCCCACCAGCGCCGCCCGACGATCTCCCGGCTCGGGGGTATCGAGGAGTTGCCAGAGGCGGGGGCGGCTGACGGCCAGGGTCATGGCTCAGCCCAACGCCGCGCTGACGATTTCCCGCGCCTCCTTGACGATGTCTTGCAGGTGCTCGGCGCTCTTGAAGCTCTCCGCGTAGATCTTGTAGATGTCCTCGGTGCCGGAGGGGCGGGCGGCGAACCAGCCGTTTTCCGTGGCGACCTTGAGACCGCCGATCGGGGCGTCGTTGCCGGGGGCGCGGGTGAACTTGCCGGTGATCGGCTCACCGGCCAGGGTGGCGGTGGTGACCTTTTCCGGGGTGAGCTGCTTGAACGCGGCCTTCTGCGCCGGGGTGGCGGCGGCGTCGATGCGCACGTAGTAGGGCGTGCCGTGCTCGGCGGCGAGCTTCTGATAGTAGCGGCCGGGGTCTTCGCCGGTGACGGCGGTGATCTCGGCGGCGAGCAGGCCGAGGATGATGCCGTCCTTGTCGGTGGTCCAGACGCTGCCGTCGCGACGCAGGAAGGAGGCACCGGCGGATTCCTCGCCACCGAAACAGAAGCCGCCATCGAGCAGGCCGGCGGAGAACCATTTGAAGCCGACCGGCACTTCCAGAAATTTGCGACCGAGGCCGTTCACCACGCGGTCGATCAGGCCGCTGGAGACCAGGGTCTTGCCGACCGCCGCCGTCGCCGGCCATTGCGGACGGTGCGTGAGCAGGTAATGGATGGCCACCGCGAGGTAGTGATTCGGGTTCATCAAGCCGATGGAAGGCGTGACGATGCCGTGGCGATCGACATCGGCGTCATTGCCCCAGGCGATGTCGAAACGGTCTTTCAGCTTCACCAGGCTGGCCATGGCGTAGGGGCTGGAACAATCCATGCGGATCTTGCCGTCGTGGTCCAGGGTCATGAAGGCGAAAGCGGGATCGACGTTCGGGTTCACCACTTCGATGTTGAGGCCGTATTTCTCCGCGATCGGCTTCCAGTAGGCCACCGCCGCGCCGCCCAGCGGGTCGACGCCGATCTTCAGACCGGCCTTCTTGATGGCGGCCATGTCGATGGCGTTTTCCAGGTCGGCGATGTAGGGCGTGGCGAAGTCTTCCTGTTTCACCTTCGCCAGCGCCTGCTCGTAGGGCAGCCGCTTCACATCACGGTTGCCGTCGGCCATCAGGGCATTGGCGCGGTTCTCGACCCAGCCGGTGACGTCGGTATCGGCCGGGCCGCCATTGGGCGGGTTGTATTTGATGCCGCCGTCGCGCGGCGGGTTGTGCGAGGGGGTGATGACGATGCCGTCGCCACGCGGCGCGCTGGCTTCGGCGCTGATTTTGGCATTGTGGACCAGGATGGCGCGCGAGATCACCGGAGTCGGTGTATAGCCGCCGTCAGCCTGGATGCGAGTATCGACGCCATTGGCGGCCAGTACCTCGATGGCGCTCTGCTGCGCCGGAGCGGACAGGGCGTGGCTGTCCATGCCCAGGAACAGTGGACCGGTGATGCCGGAGCCGGCGCGGTATTCGCAGACGGCCTGGGTAATGGCAAGGATGTGGGCCTCGTTGAAGCTCAGATTGAAGGCGCTGCCGCGATGGCCGCTGGTGCCGAACGCGACGCGCTGGGCGGCCACATTGACATCCGGCTGGTTGCGATAAGCGGCGAGCAGGGCGGCCACGTCTATCAGGGATTCAGCGGGCGCGGGTTGGCCGGCAAGGGGGTGGAGCATGGCTGGGTCCTTTGAGTCGAGTTGGAAAACAATCGTGGAATCTTACGTCCAGGCGGTGCGCACTGACACCCGAACCACGCGCCAGGCAATCCGCAGTCACGCACCATTACAGGGCATCCGAGTGTTAATGGTGCATACCACTCGTGCACGCTTATCATCCACGCTTGATAACACAAGAAATAACCATTTAAATACAATGAGATAGAAAACAAAATAGAACAGGGCCATAACTTGAGTATATTGGTATGGTTCTTGCAATATAATGATCGTCTAATTTACCTACTCTTCAGGAGATGATCATGCACACCAAGCTGTTACTTTTGCTGTTGTCCACCCTGCTGGCATCCCTTGCTGTCGCCTCGGATATGAAACCCGAGCCGACTTGCCACCGGCTGATGACCGAAAAAGAATGCAGCGACCACCAATCCAGGCTAGCCACACTACCGCCCGGTGAAGCACTCAACCTTTACCTGGCCGAATACGCCAGCACACAAAAGGAACGGGAAATCGCTTGTAGTTACGTACACGACTTGACCAGCGAGGGAACAAGGCCGTTGCAACAGCAGGTGTTGCTGCGCTACTACTGATTCACGTCGGGCTCAATCCGCCAGCCGCACGCGGATCTGTACGCCCATGCACTCCACTACCTGGCCGGCGCGCACCTTGGCGGTCTTGCGGCTTTCCGGCTGGCCATCCAGGGTCACTTCACCGGCGGCGACCAGCGCTTTGCCACGGCCGCCACTGTCGGCGACGCCCGCCAGTTTGAGCAGGTTGCAGAGTTCGACAAATTCACCACGTAATTCGAAATCAATGGTTTGCATTGTTTTTCAGATAATTAGGTTGGATGCTGACGGTGTCCTGGCCATCGGTAATCCAGATATGGCCATCCTGTAGGGTGCATTGCAATCGCATGGTTCGCCGCGCCAGGGCGGCCAG
Source organism: uncultured Thiobacillus sp. (assembly GCA_964542455.1). Classification (GTDB taxonomy): domain Bacteria; phylum Pseudomonadota; class Gammaproteobacteria; order Burkholderiales; family Thiobacillaceae; genus PFJX01. Next base: position 15,515 of record CAZIUC010000012.1, read on the forward strand.
CCCCTGACTCTCTTCCGGCGCCAGATTGAGCACGGTGACGTTGTTGAGTTTGAGCAGCTTGCTGCGATTCTGCTCCCACCAGTTCTCGGCGGTGCGACTGCCGTAGCTGATGATCAACACCTGATCCGCGCGGCCGCAGGCTTTGCGGATCCATTTTTCGTCGGGCAGGCCGACGTCGATCCAGAGCTCGATGGCACCGGTCAGATCGCGGCGCCAGAGATCCGGTTCATCCTCCACACACATGCCTTTGGCGAAAACGAGTTGTTCATGCGCGTGCAGGACGAAAGCGAACAAGCGCACCATCATGCGTTCGTCGGTTTCCGAGGGGTGCCGGGCCAGTGTCAGAGCGTGTTCCGCGTAATAGTTGCGGTCCATGTCGGCGATCTGAACTTCAGCCTTGAAGATGGTTGCTTTGATGGCCATGAAAGTGCCAGGAGACATTGCGGACCCGCATGGTACAGAAAGCCCGCCGCGCCTACTGGTACATGTCTTTTGAAACCATTGGTGAATAGCTACCAATTCATGGAAAACCGATTGACGCGGGCATCGGCGGGGACTTAAGTTGCGTCGGCCGCTAATTCAGCGTGTTGGTTTCAGCACTGCACATCCCATTACGAGAGGAGACATCTCATGAAGCAAAAACTCGCAACCCTGGCTTTCCTTGGTCTGACCACCTTCGCCCTGTCCGCTTGCAGCAGTTCCCCCGCCATGACCTCCGAAGCTCCCAAAGAAGCCACCAAGTCGGCGCTCAGCGATGCCGCCCAACAGGCTCTGGACAAGGCCACCGCCGACGTAAAGACCGCCAAGGCCAAGTTTGCCCTGTGGACCACCGCCGACAAGGCCTATAAAGATGCTCTGGAAGCCGCCAAGGCTGGTAACAGCGACGCGGTGATCAAGCAGGCCACCTTCGCATCCGACCAGGTCGCGCGCGGTATCGCGCAACTGTCTTACCCGTCCACTGAACTGAAGTAAACGTTCCATGCTCCGCCCCGGCGTCATACTGCTGCTTGCCATGCTGGCGGCGCCTGCCGGGGCGGACATCTACAAGTGGACTGACGCCCAGGGCGAAATCCACTACGGCGACCATCCACCGTCCAGCACCACCCCCAAGCCGTTTTATCTACAGACCAGCGAAGCCGCCGAGGCCCGCGCGGCGGAAGCAAGTCGCCAGGCCGCGGATCAAGCCGCGAGCAGGCGTCTGGAACAGGAAAAAGCGAGGGAAGCGGCAAGCAAGCGACTCGCAGCCAGCGAGGAAGAAGTCCGTCGCAAGGCGGAAAACTGTCAACGCGCACGCGGCAACCTGGAAATGCTGCAACGCGCGAACATGCGTCTCAGCACGGTCGATTCCCAGGGCCAGACGCGGGTTCTCGACGCGGCCGCGCGTCAGGCGGAGATCGAGCGCGCCAGTCAGACCATCTCGGAGAACTGCGCGAATTAAGCGTGTAGCGCCGGCGCACCCGCAAGGGGTAGGCCGGCGCTACAGCTACTCCCCAGCGATATCCCCACCCCCCTTCTTCATGACTTTGCCTTCCGCCGCGCGCTGCTTGCGCACTTCCTTGGGGTCGGCAATCAACGGCTGGTAGATTTCCACGCGATCCTTGTCGCGCACCACGGCGTCCAACTTGGCGAGTTTGTTCCAGATGCCCAGCTTGTTTTTCGCGAGATCGATTTCCGGAAACTCGGCGAGCAGGCCGGAGCGTTCCACCGCTTCGCGCAGCGTGGCGCCCTCGTTGAGAATGACCTGTGCGACCTTCTGGCGGTATTGCCGGCCGTACACTACTTCGACATGAATTTGAGCAGTCATCGTTATTGACTCAGCGCGCGCCGTAGACGTTTTCCGCCCGGTGCACGAAGGCGTCCACCAGGCTGTTGGTGACCATACCGAACACCGGCCCCAATACCTTCTCCAGCAAGTTGCTGGAGAACTCGTAATGCAGTTCGAACTCGATCTTGCAGGCCGTGTCCGCCAGTCGTTTGAAATGCCAGGAACCTTCCAGTTTGCGGAATGGCCCGCTTTTCAGTCGGATGCCCATCTCCTCGGGAATGCGCTTGGCATTCTCGGTGGTGAAGTGCTGTTTCACATGCAGGTAATGCAGATGGATGGTCGCCTCGGTGACGTTTTCATCACGCCGCAGCAGTTCGGTGCCGCCGCACCAGGGCAGGAACTGGGGATAGTCCTCGACCCCATCGACCAGAGCGAACATTTCCGCCGCCGAGTAGGGAACCAGAACAGATTTAACGACTTTGGCCATCAGTGGAAGCAACGAGCTTGAGGGGCCGGTAAAATAGCACGATTAGCGCGAACCCCGCCGCCCTCCCCGCCCCACACAACGACTCCCCCATGAGCATCATCGACAACAGACAAGTCTTCCACGAGTACTTCATCGAAGAACGCTACGAGGCGGGCATCGTGCTGGAGGGCTGGGAAGTGAAAGCCATCCGCGCCGGCCGCGTGCAGTTGAAAGAAGCCTATGTCGTGGTGAAGCAGGAAGAAGTCTGGCTGATCGGCTGCCACATCAGCGCGCTGCCCACCGCTTCCACCCACATCCATCCGGACCCGACCCGCTCGCGCAAACTGCTGCTGCATGCGCAGGAAATCAGGAAGCTGATCGGCAAGGTCAAGGTTGCCGGCTACACCCTGGCGCCGATCAATCTGCACTACACCAAGGGCCGCATCAAACTGGAAATCGGCCTGGCCAAGGGCAAGAAGCAACACGACAAGCGCGCGAGCGAGAAAGACCGCGAATGGCAGCGCGAGAAAGGCCGCATCCTGCGCGACAAATGAACCGCTGCGCTGAAATCCAGACCCCACGCCGCCGCGATGGTGTGATGGGCATCGAAGACTTGTTCGCCTTCGACGAAATCATCGACACCCGCTCGCCCGCCGAATACGCGGAAGACCACGCGCCCGGCGCCATCAACCTGCCGGTGCTGGACAACGAGGAGCGCGCCCGCATCGGCACGCTGCACAAACAGTCCTCCGCCTTCGACGCCAAGAAGGCCGGTGCCGCTCTGGTCTCGCGCAACATCGCGCGGCATCTGGAAAGCCATTTCGCCGACAAACCCAAGGCCTACCGCCCGTTGATCTACTGCTGGCGCGGCGGCAACCGCAGTGGCGCCATGACCACCGTTCTACGCGCCATCGGCTGGCAGGCCGCGCAACTGGAAGGCGGCTACAAGGCTTATCGGCGCCATGTCATCGACGAACTGGAGCGCCTGCCCGCGCTTTTCGACTTCCGCGTGGTGTGCGGCCCCACCGGCGTCGGCAAGAGTCGCTTCCTGCGCGCGTTGCGTCAGGTCGGCGCCCAGGTGCTCGACCTGGAAGACCTGGCCGCGCACATGGGTTCGGTGCTGGGTGCCTATCCGGATCGTCCGCAGCCAACCCAGAAAAGCTTCGAGACAGGAGTCTGGGACGAACTGCGCCGCTTCGACCCGGCCCGACCGGTGTTCGTGGAATCCGAGAGCAAGAAGATCGGCAACCTGCAAACGCCCGAGTCGCTCCTCGGACGAATGCGGGAAAGCGCCTGCCTCAACCTGAACGCCGACATCCCGGTGCGGGTGGAAATCCTGCGCGGGGAATACGCCCACTTCCTCGCCGACCCCGCGGCTCTAGGCCACAAGCTGGATTGCCTGCTGGAAATCCAGGGCCGTGCCCAGATCGAATCCTGGAAAGCCCAGGCACATGCCGGGTACTGGGATGAACTGGTGGCCGAACTGCTGATCAAACACTACGACCCCGCCTACACCCGCTCGCTGGGGCGCAACTTCACCCAGGCGGTCAACGCGGAAACGCTGACGCTGAACTCGGCATCGGAGGAAACCATGCTGGAACTGGCTAGACAGGTAGGGTGCGCGGCATGAGCGCCCCTGTAGCGCCGGCATCCTTGCCGGCGGGTTCAAAAGACGCCGGCAAGGATGCCGGCGCTACACAAACCCTCGAACTCCCCATCGCCGGGATGACCTGCGCGTCTTGTTCAGCGCGCCTGGAGAAGAACCTCAACAAGCTCGAAGGCGTCACGGCCAACGTCAATCTGGCGGTAGAAAAAGCGCATGTGGAATTCAACCCGGCCGTCATCGCTCCCCAGGCCATCCTCGACCAGGTCGCGAAAACCGGCTTCATTATCCCCGCGCAAACCCTGGATCTCGCCATCGGCGGCATGACCTGCGCCTCTTGTTCCACCCGTCTGGAAAAGGTGCTCAACAACCAGCCCGGCGTCGAGGCGCGGGTCAATCTCGCCACCGAGAAGGCGCGCGTCTCCTACCAGCCGGGCCTGATCGACGAGGCCGGCCTGCTGGCGGCGGTGGCGCGCGCCGGCTTCAGCGCCAGCCCGATCTCGGAAACCAGCCGCGCCGAGGAGAAGGCGCGCAAGGCCGCCGAATACAGCCATGAACTGCGGGTGTTCATCATTTCCGCGCTATTCACCCTGCCCTTGCTGGCGCAGATGATTCCGATGCTGGCCGGCGTCCACCATGTCGAATGGACAGCGGAGTCGTTGCGCTTCAGCGCTTACGAATCCGGCGTCCCCCTTGCGGGGATGCCACCCTGGCTGCAATGGTTGCTCGCCACGCCGGTGCAATTCTGGGCGGGGAAACGCTTCTATAGCGGCGCCTGGAACAGCCTGCGCGGCGGCGGCGCCAATATGGATGTGCTGGTCGCCCTGGGCACCAGCGCGGCGTATTTCTTCAGCATTTACATGGTCTTCCTCGCCGGCCCCCTCTACTTCGAGGCCAGCGCCGCCGTGGTCACCCTGGTGCGTCTGGGCAAGCTGCTGGAAGCGCGCGCCAAATCACGCACCTCGGGCGCCATCGAACAACTGATCGGCCTGCAACCGCGCACGGCGCGGGTGGAGCGCAGTGGCGAAGCCATTGAAATCGCAGCCGCCCTGCTGAAAGCCGGCGACATCGTTTTGGTGCGAGCCGGTGAGCGCATTCCGGTCGATGGCGTGGTGCTGGATGGCGTCTCCAGTGTGGATGAAAGCCTGTTGACGGGAGAAAGTCTGCCGCTCGCCAAACGCGTTGACGACCGTGTCCATGCCGGCACGCAGAATCTCGACGGCCTGCTGCGCCTGCGCGCGGAAGGTGTCGGCGCCCACACCCAGTTGATGGAAATCGTGCGTCTCACCGAAGCCGCGCAAGGCTCCAAAGCCCCCATCCAGAAACTCGCCGACCGGATATCCGGCGTCTTCGTGCCCATCGTCATCGTTATCGCCCTGGCCACTTTCGCCGGCTGGTGGCTCGCCAGCGGCGACTTCACGCAAAGCCTGATCCCCGCCGTCGCCGTATTGGTCATCGCCTGCCCCTGCGCCCTCGGCCTCGCCACCCCGACGGCGGTGATGGTCGGCCTCGGGCGCGGCGCGCAACTGGGCATCCTGGTGAGATCCGCGGAAGCCCTGGAGCGCGCCGAAAAGCTCACGGTGCTGGCGCTGGACAAAACCGGCACGCTGACCGAGGGGCGTTTGGCGCTGCTGGGCATCGCAGCACAAGGCGAGCTGGACGATGCCGCCGCGTTACGCCTCGCCGCCTCCCTGGAACAAGGCAGTACCCACCCACTCGCGCTGGCCTTGCTGGAAGCCGCCAAAGCGCGCGGCCTGGCCCTGGCGCCGGTCGCCGCGTTCGCCAACGCACCCGGCGACGGCGTCAGCGGCGAGGTGGAAGGCCGCCGCCTGCGCCTCGGCACCCAGGAATGGGCCTCGCCCGCAACCACCGCAGGTCAGGTTGGCGCGCGGCGACTACCTGACGCTCACGCAGTGATCTCGGATCGCCAGGTAGCCTCCAGCAACCTGACCTACAAACCCGGTGCAACCAGCATCTGGCTCGCCGACGAAACCACCCTTCTCGCCCGCTTCAGCCTCGCCGACCGCCTGCGACCCTCCTCGCAAGCCGCCGTGGCACGGCTTCAGGCACTCGGCATTCGCGCCATCATGCTGACCGGCGACCAGGAAGCCGCGGCCGCCGCCATCGCCCAAGAAGCCGGCTTGGCGGAATGGCGCGCGCGCGTGAAACCGCAAGACAAAGCCGCCGCCGTCGCCGCGCTGAAAGCCGAGGGCCAGGTGGTGGGCATGGCCGGCGACGGTGTCAACGACGCCCCGGCCCTGGCCAGCGCCGACGTCAGTTTCGGCATGGCCGCCGGTTCCGACATCGCCCTGGAAGCCGCCGACATCACGCTGATGCGTTCCGACCTCAACGGCGTCGCCGATGCCGTGGCGCTTTCGCGCGCGGTCATGCGCAAGATTCGCCAGAACCTGTTCTTTGCCTTCGTCTACAACGTGCTGGCCCTGCCCCTGGCCGCCGCCGGCATGCTCAACCCGGTCATCGCCGGCGCGGCGATGACCCTGTCTTCCGTTTCGGTGGTCAGCAACTCGCTGCTGCTGAAGCGCTGGAAACCGTGATGGCTTCCCCCTTTCTTAAAGGGGGGCGGGGGGGATTTAGCAACGTTCGAACTCGCACAACCCTTGGAGAAATCCCCCCCAGCCCTTCTTTGCAAAGGGAGGAACCTGTCACCGAGCACACACGGCTGTTCGCGGTATAACCTCTACCTCTTCCCACACCTCATGCCAGACCACCATGCACATCGGCATCCCCAAGGAAATCAAGGACCACGAATTCCGGGTGGCGGCCACCCCGACCGGTGTGGCGGAAATGGTGCGTGGCGGCCATACGGTCACCCTCCAGAGTAATGCCGGCAGCGCCGTGGGCTTTGACGATGCCGCCTACCGCGCGGCGGGCGGCATCGTCGTCGACTCGGCCGCCGAGGTTTACAGCGCCGATCTGATTTTCAAGGTCAAGGAGCCGCAGCCGGACGAAGTGGCCTGGCTGCGCCCCGGCCAGTGGCTGTTCTGCTATCTGCATCTCGCCGCCGCGCCGGAACTGGCGCGCGCCTTGCTCGACAAGGGCGCGGCGGCACTGGCCTTCGAGACCGTGATCGACAAAACCGGCCACACGCCCTTGCTGGCGCCGATGTCGCAGATCGCCGGCCGACTGGCGATCCAGGCCGGCATGCAGGCCCTGGAAATGAAGCACGGCGGACGTGGTGTGTTGCTTTCCGGCGTGCCCGGCGTGCCGCCGGCGCGGGTCGTGATCCTGGGCGGCGGCATGGTCGGCGCCAACGCCGCTCGCCTCGCCGTGGGCCTGGGCGCGGACGTGACCCTGCTGGACCGTGGCACGGAACGCCTGCATGCCTTCGACGACCAATACGGCGGCCGCCTGAAAACCCGTTACTCGCATGAAGACAGCATCGCGGAATGCCTGCGCGATGCTGATCTGGTGGTGGGCGCCGCCTACATCCACGGTCGCCGCGCGCCACGCCTGATCAGCCGTGAACTTCTGCGCGCCATGCCGCGCGGCGCCGCCCTGGTGGATGTCGCCATCGATCAGGGCGGCATGGCGGAAACCTCGCGTCCGACGACCCATTCCGACCCGTTCTATGTGGAAGAAGGCATCGTCCACTACTGCGTCGCCAACATGCCCGGCGCGGTGGCGCGTACCGCCACCCTCGCCCTGGCCGAAGCCACCCTGCCCTACCTGCTCCGTCTGCTCGCCAACCCGCGCGCCGCGCTGGAAGCCGACCCCGGCTTCGCCGCCGGCCTCAATCTCGCCGCCGGCCATGTCACCCACGCCGGACTGGCCCAGGACCTCGGCGAATCGGCGGTTGACTGGCACACTCTTGTTCCCATTTGAACAACAGCCGTTGCATTCCATGTCGCTTGCATGGTCTATAAATGAATCGAAATGTACTAATGCATTATCACCAAGGATAATTCCCAGTAGAGGATGGAGCGTGGCAAAAAGGAAAGGAGTTCATCATGTTGAAACAACGCGGATGGGCAGCATTACTGCCGATAGGGCTGATCGCCATTGCCGCCACCGGCGCTACCGTCATGGTGGTCGAGAAGGCCAGCAATGCGAACGAACCGACGCTCGCTGGGACGATGTTCAAGAGTGAACCGAAACTGCGTCAGGGCGTGGTGACTTACGAAATGGACGAAGCCAAAGGGCCGAGACAAGCGGTTCCCGGTAGCCAGAAATAGTTTCTGGTGTACTTATCTCAAGGCCCGTTGCGACGGGCCTTGTCAATTTCGACAGCGGATACCGAGTCAGCCCAGCTTCCTGGTTTATATTCCTTTCGCCATAGATCATGCCGACCAGTATGATCCTCGCAATATTTTTCATTTCGCCCAGATCACATGCCTGTCACCTTAAGCCACCAGGGAAGCATCTGCACCGTTTCCATCAGCGGCAGATTCACCTTCCAAATCCACCGCGAGTTTCGCCAGCTTTCCGAACAGGCACTGGACGATCACGGTTGCAAGCAACTGAATATGGATCTTTCCGGCGTGGAGTACCTGGACAGTTCCGCGCTCGGCATGTTGCTGCTGGTCAAAGACAAGGCCGCCGAGCAAGGCAAACAGATCCGTCTCAAAGGCGCCGGCGGCTACACCTTGCAGATACTGCAAACGGTGAAATTCGACCAGATGTTTGATCTGGCCTGATTGGATTGTCCCCCTGCCGAAATATCTCGCAATCACAGCCAGGCTACTCATTGGCCTATCAACGGGGCTACTGGCGGCCCCGCTCCACGCTGCCTTTCCCGCCTCGCTGCCCAACTATTCCCAGGTCAAAGCCGCCTGGCGCTCCTCGGAAGCGCATCTGCTCGACCGCCACGGCGAGTTGTTGCAGGAACTCCGGATCGACCCGAGCATCCGCCGCACCATCTGGACTCCGCTGGCGGAAATTTCCCCAGCTCTGATCGCGGCTGTCCTGCGCGCCGAGGATCGGCGTTTCTTCGAGCATGCCGGGGTCGACTGGCTGGCGGCGGGCAAGGCGGCGTTGAGCAACTGGCTGAGCGCGAAGCCGCGCGGCGCGTCCACCCTCACCATGCAACTCGCCGCGCTGCTGGATGCGCAATATCGCGCCAGTGGCGGGCGCCGCGACGTGGCGGAGAAATGGCGGCAGATGCAAGCGGCGCGCGAGTTGGAGCAAAGCTGGAGCAAGACTCAGATACTGGAGGCTTACCTCAATCTGGCGCCGTTTCGAGGCGAGTTGACCGGCATCGACAGCGCCACGCGCGGCCTGTTCGATAAGCGCCCGGCTGGCCTGAGCGATGCCGAATCACTGATTCTGGCGACCCTGATCCGCGCCCCCAACGCCAGGCCCCGCGATGTGGCGAAACGAGTCTGCGCGCTGGCGGCCGGCCTGCCGGGAATGGCGGATTGCGCCGCGCTCAAGGCACTCACTCTCAACACCCTGAGCGGGCGCTATCCCATCGTCGCGGCTGCAAATCTGGCACCGCATCTGGCGCTCAGGTTGATCGGAAGCACAAATCCCCCCCAGCCCCCCACTGGCAATGCGCGGCTTGAATTTGCTGGAGAAGCGGTGGGATCAGTGATTCCCCCCTTTCCGAAAGGGGGGGCAGGGGGGATTTCTGAGGCGGCGGCCCAGGCAAACGTCGCTAAATCCCCCTCATTCCCCCTTTTGGAAAGGGGGAAACCACTACCCCAAGCGCTTTCACTCCTATCAACAGCTAACGCGACAAGTGCCCTTGAAAAAAATGGGGGGAGCAGGAGCCTCCGCAGCAGTCTCGACGCAGGACTGCAACGCCATGTGCTGGCCACGCTCAAGCAGCAGCTTGCCCACCTGGCCGGACGCGAGGTGAACGATGCCGCCGCGCTGGTGCTCGATAACGCCAGTGGCGAAGTGCTGGCCTATGCCAGCGTCAGCGCGCGTGACTCCGACTCGCCGGAGAGTGACGGCGTGCGGGCGCCGCGCCAGGCCGGCTCGACGCTGAAACCCTTTCTTTATGGCCTGGCGCTGGAAAATGGCCTGCTCACCGCCGCCTCGCCGCTGGAAGACACGCCTCTTTCGATCACCACGGCGGGCGGCCAATACGCGCCGGAGAACTATGACCATGTGCATCGCGGCCTGGTCAGCGTGCGTACCTCCCTGGCGGGCTCGCTCAACATTCCCGCCGTGCAGACCCTGAAACTGGTGGGTCTGGAACCGTTTGCCGCGCGTCTCGTGCGCTTCGGCTTTGACGGGCTGACGGAAGACGCCGATTTCTACGGCTACTCCCTCGCGCTGGGCAGCCTGGATGTGACGCTGGAACAGGAAACCAACGCCTACCGCGCGCTGGCCAACGGCGGCGTTTACTCACCGATACGATTCACTCAGGACACGCACAATCCAACCACGCACCGTGTGCAAAGCCGGGAATCCGCCTTCCTGGTCGCCGACATTCTTTCCGACCGGCAGGCCCGCGCAACCACCTTCGGCCTGGAAAACCCGCTCGCCACGCGCTTCTGGACGGCGGTAAAGACCGGCACCAGCAAGGACATGCGCGACAACTGGTGCCTCGGTTTTTCGTCGCGCTACACGGTGGGCGTCTGGATCGGCAATTTTTCCGGCGCCCCCATGCACGACGTTTCCGGCATCAGCGGCGCCGCCCCGGCCTGGGCGGCGATCATGCGGCGGCTGCATGCCGAGACACCTTCGCTGCCACCCGATCCGCCCAGGGGGCTGACCCGAAAACGGGTCCAGCCGCCCGGCGAAGCGCCCCGGCGCGAATGGTTCCTGCCCGGTAGCGAGCCGCACGGCACCACTTGGAACGCGGCGACCCCGCCGCCGGAAATCGTCAATCCCGGAGACGGCGGTATTCTCGCGCTCGACCCGGATATTCCACCGGCCCGGCAGCGCCTGGTGTTCCAGGCCAGCCACGCTCCGGTCGGCGCCTGGTGGCAACTCGACGAAACCCGGAGGGAGACACAGGATTGGTTGTTGGAACGTGGTCGCCATGCGCTTTCCCTCATGGATCGGGACGGCCAGTTATTGGATCAGGTACGGTTCGATGTTCGTTGAAATCTGGTCTTCCTCTAAACCCTGAACCCAACATCAAAATAACCCATAGTTTCAGTCAACTATTGCCGCAACCCCGCCGCACCCGTAAAATCGGCCGGTCTTGTAAGCAGACACACCTACTAATCACGGAGAAACAGCACATGGAACATCAACTGCCCGCCCTGCCCTACGCCAAAGACGCTCTCGCGCCCCACATGAGCGCTGAAACCTTCGAATACCACTACGCCAAGCACCATCAGGCCTATGTCACCAACCTGAACAACCTGATCAAGGGCACCGATTTCGAGAGCAAATCCCTCGAAGACATCGTCAAGACCGCCCCCGCCGGCGGCATTTACAACAACGCCGCCCAGGTTTCCAACCACACCTTCTTCTGGAACTGCATGAAGCCGAACGGCGGCGGCGCGCCCACCGGCGCCCTGGCCGACGCGATCAATGCCAAGTGGGGTTCATTGGACGAATTCAAGAAAGCCTTCCAGGCCAGCGCCGTGGGCAACTTCGGTTCCGGCTGGACCTGGCTGGTGAAGAAGGCCGACGGTTCCGTCGACATCGTCAACATGGGCGCCGCCGGCACCCCCCTGACCACCGCCGACAAACCCCTGCTGTGCGTGGACGTGTGGGAACACGCCTACTACATCGACTACCGCAACATGCGTCCCAAGTTCGTGGAAACCTTCCTGAACAGCCTGGTCAACTGGGACTTCGCCAGCGCGAATTTCGCCTGAGCGACACCTGGTAACGAAAAAAGCCGCGCATTGCGCGGCTTTTTTACGTCTGAAGAAAACCTACGCGGGCAGCCGATCCCGCCACACCAGCAGGCCCTGGACATTCAGTTCCACATCACCCGCCAGCAGTTCCCGCATGTGTTCCGTCCCCAGCGTGCAACCGTGGGCGCGGGCGGCCGCGATCAGGGACTGTTCGATCGCGGCTTTCAACGCGTCATGGCGGGCTTCGCCCGCTCCTTCCACCGCGCGCGTCAGGCGGACAAATTCGTCGATCAGCCTGTGCAGGTTCGCGGCCAGAGGGGGCAGATCGGTCACGCGGCCGTAGTGGGTGAGATAGGCGGCGGCCGGGCGCAGGGCCATGAGGCGGTCGATGGAGGCGTGCAAGGCCTCGGGCTCAAACTGGACCGGGGTGGTGGTGGGGAAGATGAAGGGCCGCGCATTTTCCTGATCACCGACATCGAACTCCCGGTAGGAAATACCGAAGGTGTCGCCGGTAAAAATGCTGTTGCTGACGGAATCGTGGATACAGAAGTGGTGGCGGGCGTGGCCGGGAGTGTCAATGAAGGTCAGGACGCGGCCGTGGAAGTCGATCCGGTGGCCGTCATCCGCTTCGATGACGCGCTCGGCGGGCGCCGGGATGATGTCGCCATAAAGTTGGTGGAACAGTTCTTCGCCGTAGACGGCAATGGAGCCGGCCATCAGTTTGGCCGGGTCGATCAGATGGCGCGCCCCCTTGGGGTGAACCACCAGCCGCGCATTCGGGCAGCAAGCCAATAACGCGCCGGCGGCGCCGGCATGGTCGAGGTGGACATGGGTGGCGATCACATACTCGACCGTCTCGGGCCCCAGGCCCAGTTCCGCCAGCGTGGCGAGAATATGCGGGACGGAATGCAAGGTGCCGGTATCGACCAGGGCGACATGGCCATCCCGCACAATGAAGTGGATGGAGGCCAGGCCGGGGCGCAGATAGCCAGCATCGACCGTGTGGATGCCGTGTTCGTGGTGTCGGGTAGGGAGCATGGGCTGATTCGGGCGTGAGGAATATTGCGCATTGCACCATAAGCCGCATGGCTTGGGCAGCGGATTCGCAAGCCGCTGACATCCCTCATTTGGGCATGCGCCGGGCGTCCACCCACGAGAAAGAACCGGCCCGCTGGTAAACTGCGCCACCGCTATACGCCCGCTTGCCATGCTCAGCATCATCACCGCCATCCACAACCAGTTGCCGGTCAACCGCTTGTTCTGGGCCAATCTACAGCGCTACACCTCCAGCCCCTTCGAACTCATCATCATCGATAACGCCTCCACGGACGGCAGCGCGGATTTTTTTGAAAGCATGGGCGCGCGGGTGATCCGTAATCCGGTGAACTACTGCTACCCGGTCAGCCAGAACCAGGGCATCGCGATCGCCAAGGGCGAATGGCTGGGCTTTCTCAACAACGACATCATCGTCAGCCCTCGCTGGGACAGGCATCTGATGGACAACATGGATGCCAACGGCCTCGACGTGGCCACCTGCTGCGGTGTGGAACAACTGGAGACTCCGGAAGCCACGCGCGCCCTGAAGCGCCGCTGGAAACGCATCAAGGCGGTGTGTTCCCTGCTGGGAATCAATGAACGCAGCCTGTCCCTCATGCATCGCTGGATGTACCACGGCGACTGGCCGGATTTCTGCGAACTCCGCTATAGAAAATTCCACCTGCAAGCCGCCGAAGGCTTCGTCGGCAACACCGTATTGATGCGACGCGCCGCGCTGGACAAGATCGGCCTGTGGGACGAACGGATTCAGGCCGGCGATTTCGACCTCTACCTGCGCAGCAAGCAACGCGCGGCCAGCCATGGCGACATCAAGCCCATGCATATCGCGCTGGACACTTTCAACCACCACTTCATCAGACTGACCATCAAGGCGCGACCACCGAGTTTCGCCGACGCGGACAAGCTGATCGGCCTGGGCGAGAAATGGCCGCCAGAAGAAATGATGTGGTTGCAGCAACGCCTGGGAGGGCAGGAATGACGCCACAAATCAACCTGGAAGCGGCGGTTGAACGCACCCGCTGGTGCGTTCGGTCGGGCGTCTGGCGCGAAGCGACGACGCTGCGGGCCGGGGCCCGCAAGGAGGAGCGACAAAGGCGGGCGCCCGACCGGACGTGCCAGCGGGTGCGTAGCGGACTCACCGAATGGGCGAGGGTGATCGAAGGCACGAGGGTCGCTATTCACAGGGGGTTCCAATGACAATCGAGCGGTCAACTACCGTTTCCAGGTTCGGGGGATGGTCCTGGTACGCCCTAGGCTTCGCATTCGTCCTACCGCTCTCGACCGCGCTTACCAGCGTCCTTTCCCTGGGCGCGCTGATCTGGGCGCTCATGCACCCGGCCGCCTGCTTAGAAAGCTGGAAACAGGCGCGCAAGCAACCGATCTTCCTGGCCATGCTGTTCCTGAGCCTGGTTGTCCTGGTCGGCATCCCGATCGCCTTGGCGCATGGCTATGACCCCTGGCCCATGCTAGGCAAGCACAGCCGCTACGCGATGTTCTTTCTCATGCTGCCGTTTTTCCAGAACCCGGCGCACCGCCAGGCCTTCTATATCGGATTCGGACTCGGCGCCCTGCTGACGCTGCTGACTTCCCTGTTCGTTTCAGCCACCGGCATCCCACTACTCCATGCGGCGGCACGTTTCGATTCCGCCACTTTCCGCAATCACACCGAACACAACCTGTTTCTCGGACTCGCCGCTTTCGGGTTGGCGTCATGGCTGCTGCGGTCATCGGCAAAACCGACCTTGCGCTGGCTGGGTTGGCTGCTGGTGGCACTGAGCGCCGCGGACATCCTGCTTCTGGTGGGTGGACGTACCGCCCAAGGCACCTTCCTGCTACTTGCCCTGCTGCTCCTCTTCACCACGCTGCGCGCGCGCGCGCGCGCCACCATGTGGCTGTTCCTGGCAATCGCCGGTTTGGCGGCGGCCGTCGTGCTCAATCCTGAATCCGCAGTGCAGCAAGGTGTGCACAACGTATCCAGCGACATCCAGAGTTACCAGGAAGGGCAAGTGGAGACCTCGGTGGGCTATCGCGTTGAATTCTGGCAGGTCACCTGGCGCATGATAAAAAGGGAGCATCCCTGGCTCGGCCAAGGTACGGGCGGTTTCTCGGAAGCCTACCGGCAAGAGGCCGAAGCCCACGGAAGCCTGACTTCTCCCACCGCGAATCCCCACAATGATTATTTGTTCTACTGGGCCGAGCATGGGGTGGGCGGCGCGCTCGCCGTGATTTTCCTGTACCTCGCCATGCTGCGCTCAGCGCGAAGTACACAATCGCTGGAAAGTCTGTGGATGGCGGCGCTGGCCATTGCCTATGGCGTGGGGAGCCTGGCCAATTCCTATTTGCTCGATCACTCGACCTGCTTCGTCTTTTTCACGCTTCTGGCCGCGTTGACGGCCAGCAAAACCGGAGCACCCGGCGGCGCGGTTCAGCGAGCCTGATCCGTAGTGTGACGATCCAGCCCCAGTTCCGCTCGCTGCGGCCGGCTCCCTCTCAGGACTTCGTCGAGACGGCGCCGGTTCTCCGCTTCGTTGCCCCGATCATTCTCGCGATGCCACAAATGCAGCACGGGAACGCCATACTGGCCATCCTTGCGCAGGATTCCCGCATGCATCAGACGAATCGCCAGATCGGCGTCCTCGTGCCCCCAGCCCTGGTAACGCTCGTCAAAACCATTCACAGCGACGAAATCGCGCCTCCACAATCCCAGGTTGCAGGTGTGTACACCCCGCCAACGCCGTGGCCGTCGCAGCCGCCAGCCACGCCCCGGCAGGCGCAGGAAGGGCAGTAAACGGTTGACCCGGCCCTCGCGGCGGGCGCGCCACCAGTCCACGCCGCTCCAGGACAGCGGGTTCGTCCGCCCCGCCAAAACCGCCCCGGTCAGTTCGGGAGACAGCAATACGCGGTTGCCCACCAGCATGCGACCGGGCTCGGCCAACGCGAGGTGGCGGCCGACAAAATCCGGAAAGACCAGACAGTCCCCGTCAAGAAAGACCAGATACTCGGAGTGGCTTGCCGCCACCGCGCGATTACGCGCCTCGGCGGCACGGAACCCCTGGTCCGGATGCCAGACATGGATCAACGGCAGGCGAGATTGCCAGTCACGGACCACCGCCGCCGTATCCGGCCCGGAACCGTCGTCCGCCACCACTACCTCGGCGGGAGCCGGGTTCAGCCCGGCGATGCTTGCCAGAACCCGATCCAGCGCATCCGGTCGGTTATAGGTGGTGACGATGAGGGTGACGCCGCGCATCCGTCGATCGCTATCCGGCGGGCCGCCGCAGCACGGCGACGAGATCGTGCCCCAGTCCCAAACGAGCTACCGGCCAGGCCAGCAACTCGGAGAGCACCTTGGCCGGGCGGTAACCGGGGCGCCCCTTCTCCACCAGACGCAGGTTGCGGGTGTCGATACGAACATTCTCCAGGCCCGCCCTCTCAGCCAGATGGCGCATGGAGGAGGGGGTGAAGAAACTGACATGGCCGCCATGGCGCGCCATATCGAGATATTCCCAGGCGGCGCCGGTCGCGCGCAGGGTCAGGCCTCCGGCATTACCCGTGGACACCATGAGCAGGCCACCCGGCCGCAGCACCCGGCGAATTTCCTGGAACAACTTGAGCGGTTGCGGCAGGTGTTCGATGACTTCCATGAGCGTGACGATGTCGAACCCGGCATCCGGCAACCCCACTTGCTCAAGGAAGCCGGTATGCACGGTAAATCCCTGGTCACGCGCGGTCTGCGCGGGCGCGCTCGAGGGCTCGACCCCTTGCACGGAAAATCCCGCCTCACTGGCGATGCTTAGCAGGGCGCCGCTGGAACACCCCACGTCAAGCAGGCTGAGTTCCTTCGCGGACTTGTTCAACAGGCGCGCCAGCAAGGCCAGGCGTCGGCCGATAAGTGTGCGGCGCCGTTGCATGGAACCGTCGCTGGGCAAGGTGCCGGCGGGATTCTCGAATTCACGCATGGTTTCGCCATATTCGGCGGCGCTGCTGGAACTGGCATAGTGGCCACAGGCCCGGCAACGCCGCAACGGTCCCTCGCGCAAACTTAGCGGTGTGGTTTCCCAGTCATGTGCCCCGCAAGCGGGACAGTCGTTAATGAACAGTCGGCTGTCGTTCAACTTGATCTTCCTTCGAATTCGTCAAAAACATCATCAGGTTGCCGGCCCGCGCGGGCATTTATCCGGCAGGCCCCAATCTGTTGGGCAAGCGCGTGCAAGCCAGGCCAGCAGGAGCAGGCGCTCGTCCAGTTTGCCGCGCAGGCGCGGCGAGCGCCCCAGGGTCAGGCCCACCAGCAAGCCATAACTGACAAGTCCCCAGAGCAGGTGCAAACCACGCCATAAATACAGCAGCGCGGTCTCTGGCAAGTTCATGGTGCGGCGATAGTAGATGAGGCGGGAGCGAAAGAACTCGATACGCGCCGCCCGCGCCAAGCCTCCGGTGCTGGCGCCACCCACATGCACGACCCGCACGCGAGGATCAAAAAGCACTTCCCAGCCACACCGACGCATACGCACGCACCATTCCGCCTCTTCGAAATAGAAGAAGAACGACTCATCAAGCCCACCCGCCGCCTCCACCGCCGCGCGCCGAGCCGCCATGCAGGCGCCCACCAGCCCTTCCACCTGTTCCACCCGGCCGCGATCCGGCGGCTGCTCCCTGGTGCGCAGCAGGCCCATCTCGCTGAGAAACCCGGGAGAACCGCCGCTGGAATGCCGCATGCTCCCGTCTTCACCCAACAACTGGCCACCGATCAACCCCGCTTTGGGAAATTCCTGGAAATCCTCCTCGAAGCGTGTCAAGGCATCCGACGGCAGTCGAAGATCGTTGTTGCACACCAGAAAATAGCGGCCACGCCCGGCGCGTATGGCCTGGTTGCAAGCGTATGCGTAACCACCATTGCATTCATTGCGTATGGCCTGAACTCCGGGATGCCGCGCCAATACCGGCTCCAGGGAAGCATCACTGCTGGCGTTGTCGACCACGATGATCTCGTCGCGAACCGGGTCGATTGCCCGCGCGATGCTGGACAAAGCTTCATCCAGACGCTCGGCGCCATTGCGATGAATGACGGCGACGGTAAAGCGCAACGGTTCACTTCCCGTCACGGCCCTTCTCGCTCAGATACATCAGCTTCACGTAGCGGTAATACACCCCCTCGCCATTGGATACCGCCAACATGAACCCCTCGCGTCCGTCGAGGAATCCCGCGCGTAACAGATAGGTACGCAGAAAGGCCCATAACCCGTGCGCCACCGCCTTGCCGAGACCACCCCGCTTGCCGCGCATCAAAGCCTGTTCGGCGCCGGCGCTGGAATAGCGGTTTACTTTGTCCAGCACCTCGTCCAGCGTGCGAAAGCTCTCGTGATAGAGCGGTGCCGTCAGGCGCCCCGGTGCCCCCTGAAACGACAGGCGCTCATGCACCCTGTCCTCGGTGAAACGGATCGCGCCACGCCGAAACAAGCGCGGTTTGTAGTCCGGCCACCAGCCGGAATGGCGAATCCAGCGCCCGCAGTAACTGGTGAGGATGGGCATTTCATAGACCTCCGCCAGCGGCGCGGCGATGGCGGCCTGAATTTCCGCGCGCAATTCCGCGCCGACGCGCTCATCGGCGTCGATGGAAAGTACCCATTCACCGCTGGCGTGGGCCAGCGCGCGGTTCTTCTGCACACCGAAACCGGGCCAGTCGGCGGCCACGAACACCTTGTCGGTAAATTGCCGCGCCAGTTCCACCGTGCCATCGCTACTGCCGGAATCGAGAACAATGATCTCGTCGGCGAAAGCGGCCGACTCCAGGGTCGCGCCCAGGCGCGATACCTCGTTTTTGCAGATGATGATGACCGACAGCTTCATGACCGCACCAGTGTGAAGTGTTTCTTGGACAGTTCCACGCCGAACGCCCGCTCCAGCTTCATCATCCAGCGATGCTTGCGCTCCTTGCGGCTGGGCAGGTGCGTCGGGTCGGGCGCATAGGCGGTTTCTCCTTCCTGTTGCAGCCACGCCTGCACCACGGCGGGATGGCTGCCGGTGAAAGGCGCCAGGGCTTGCGGGTCGATGCGGTAGGCGTCGAACAGGCCGGCGCTGCCGCCCCAGTATTTGCCCACGCGCTGCTGTTTCTCGTGCATGGCGCCGATGCGGCGCACATGGCCGTAGTGGTAGATGGGCGCGCCGGCCAGGGCGGCGCGCGGATAACGGCCACGCTTGTTGCCCTCCATCACCACCCAGAACAGACCGTCCGGCGCCCAGGTGCGGATCGTGTTGCGGATGATGCGCGGCGCCCGCCGGTACCAGCCGGGGCTGATCGCCCGCCAGTCGGGGCTGCCGAAGAAATGGTGGTAGTCGAACACCAGTGCCTCCACCCGCGCGTCATCAAGATGGCGCCGCATGCTGGCGAGGATGGTGGGCAGATCATCCTCGTGCAGGACTTCATCGCCTTCCAGGTAGAAGGCCCAGTCGCCCGAGCAATTGAACTGGGCGATCATTTTCTGCTGCGCGTAAACGAAACCCCGGTCGCGCATGGACTCGTTCCAGCGGGTTTCCAGGATGCGGATCTTGTCCGAGCCGATGCCGCGGATGCGCTCCAGCGTGTCGTCGTCGCTCTCGCCCACCGCCACCACGAACTCGTCGCAGATCGGCAGCACCGAGCGGATGCTCTCCACATAGGGGTAGCCCAACAGACTGCCGTTGCGGATGAAAGTGAAGCCGCTGACTTTCAACGTGTATCTCCTGTTGACCTAACCCACTCCGCATAGTGAACGACATAACCCAGCCAGTCGTCGGGCAAGTGCAATGTACCCTGGCTTGCCGCCTGGTAAGTCGCCGGGATCACACCCATCTTCGTGGCAAGATAGTCGGGAAAAATCGGCGGTACCGCCGTCGTGCCGCCCAGCCACAGGAGGATCAGGCGGTCGGGCGGAGGCACCGGGCGATCCGGCGGCCGCGAGGACAGGCAATACAGGGGGATGCCGGGGTAGGCGATGGCGACGTGTGCCGCTTCATAGGGGTTGTCCACCAGGAACGCGGCTCCACGCGGGTCGAGCGGCAGGCTGGCGAGGGTCCGCATGACCGGCAGATGCACGCGGCCGTCGGCATGCCAGCGCGCGCCGAAGGCGAAATCCACCAGGCGCACGCCGACGATGAGGAGACTCAGGGCGATGCCGACCAGCAGCAGACGGCGCATGCCGCGCGCCCACTCGGGATAGGCGCGGCGCGCGCGCAGCAATAGCCAGAATGGCAGGGGGAACAGCACCGTGACCATCCAGCGCGATTTCACGTAATCCACCGGCTTCACGACCATGAGGACCAGCATGATGGCCAGCAGGACGAAATGGAAACGGCCCAGCAGCCGCTCCGGGTCGCCCGGCTCAGCCGTGTTACGCGGGAACAGGCGAGGAGGAAGGTACAGGCGAGGGAAAGCCCAGATCAGAACCAGCAGCAGCGGCAAGGCGTATTCCACTCCGGCGAGCAACAAACGCGCATGCGCCAGCACACCGAGATGCAGACGATGTTCGCCCTCCATCTTTCCGGCCAGCGAGGTGTGAAACCAGGCCCAGTGCTCGATCAACCAGCCGTAATAGGGAGCGGCCAGCGCCAGGCAAACGATGAGCACCGCCGCCATGCGCCGGTCGGCCAGCACCGCGCGGTAACGCGGGGTGGCCAGAGCGGCGAAGCCAAGCAGCAGCAGGTACAGGAAAAAGCCGAATTTGGCGTACATACCCAGGGCGATGGCCAGGGCCAGGTAGGCATAGCGTTTGCCGTCGCAAGTTTCTCCCAGGGAGAGCAGCGCATGCAGGGTCATGGCCATGGCCAGCGCCATCATCACCGTATGGGTGAAACCCACATGCATCTGCCAGGCGAACACCGGCAACAACAGATAACTCATCACGGCGGCGGCACGCCACAGCGGTTCCACGAACAAATGCCGCGACAGCCGCCAGGTTACATAGAACAAGGCGGCGATCTGGAGATATTTGATGACCGTCACCACCGCCAGGCTGGGGCCGAACACCTGGAACGCACCCCAGGTCAGCCAGGTGTAAAGCGGCGGTTGCGGGAACTCGTAGCCGAGCAACAGATGACCGGCGTGCAACACCTGTTCGGCGTCGTCCACCTGTAGCGTGGAGGAGAACGCCAGGCGCATCCAGATATGCAGCCCGAGGTAGAGGCCCAGCCAGAGCAGCAGGCAACGCCCCATCGCGCCGCTATCGGCGGCGCCGCAACGAAACAGACCCGGCTTCATGCCGCCCCTCCCTCGGCCGGCTCGTTCATACCGGCATGGCCCCGGCTAACACCTGCTTACGAAATTTCAGAGGCAGATCGCCAGGCGTCAGGAGATCGACGGGAACACCCGGCGGGGTTTCGAGTTCGATTTTCAGGCCACCGAGGTCGAACAAGGTGGCCCCGGGAAGCGGATCGACGAGCAGATCCAGGCCGCTGTCGTCGGCTCTGTGCACGTTGGCCGTTGATGAAGTTGGGGTACGGCCCTCCCCCTTTCTCAAAGGGGGGTTAAGGGGGATTTCCGAGACGATCACCCAAGCAAACGTGGCTAAATCCCCCTCATTCCCCCTTTGAGAAAGGGGGAGGACACTCCTCCACGCACTTTCACAAAGATCAACGACTAACGCGAACAGGTCGCTGTCGTCAGCATCATCACCCCGCGGAACCGAGCCGAATGCGCGGACATTGGTGACGCGAAAACGCCCCGCCATATCACGCACGCCGTCACGTCTTGAGGCGAGTGCCAGAGAAGTTTTCATACGTCCACTTCCGGCAAAACGCGGAGGAAATTGAGATAAAAAACGGCACATGCGTTCAGGACGCCAGCCGCCGCGCACAGGCTTCGCGAAACAGTTGCCGCAATTCGCTGTCCGCGGGCGCGATTCCCAGGTTCTCCGCGCAGTACTCATGCAACTTCAGCGAGGTGTCGAATAGCATGGGAGTCAGTTCGTGCAGGGTATTGAAATGTTCGGCGATGGCCGAGTAGTCGATTTCATAATCGTGCGCGGCCAGATTTCGCGCGGCGCGGCAGGTCTGCCAGTCCTCCGTGTTTTCAACCACCCCGGCTTTCACGAAGAAGGCCAGTACTTTCAGAAAGGAATCGTTGCGCTCGCCGGCCAGCAGAAGGGCATGGCGCATGGCGGCGCCCAAGGTATCTTGCAGCTTGGCGAATCGCTCATTGACGGCAGCCAGGGGCTCGAACAATTCCGGGTCGGTTTTCCGAACTTCCAGCAGGCTGGGTTCGAGGGGAAAGGGGAGCTTCCGCTCTGACCCGTCGAGAAAATGGACGCAGCGTTGCACCGCTTCCAGCAGATTGGCGAGGTGCCGGCGCTCCGCCTGGAGCAGGGTCGGGTCAGTGGTCATGTTGGGACAAATCCAACGGCACCGCCTGAGCCAGCGCGATGGTCTGGAATGGCGTGGCCTCGCGGCCGGACTGGATGGCGATCAAGTCGATGGGCAGATGCAGGCGGTCTTCCAGTTCGTTCTTGATACGCGCGCGCTGCAGGGTTGGCATGACGGCATCACTTTCAATCAGAAGATCGACGTCGCCCCCCCGCGCCTGGTCATCGAGCCGTGAACCGTAGAGCAACACGCGATGTGGTACACCGACATGGCGGCGCACGGTGGCGAGGATCAGATGGCATTGGTCGGTTGTCAGGCGCATGCGGCGAGTTTATCAATACATGCGGCGAAATCGAGGAACGCCAGAAGGATCGCCCACACGCTCTGATTCATTCCGGCAACGCCTCCAACACCTGTTCCGGGCCCAACTTGTTCAGGCAATCGAGATGCCCGAGCGGGCAGACGCGCTTGAAACAGGGACTGCAATCCAGGCCCAGGCGCAACACGCGCGCCCGCGCCGAAAAAGGTGGTGTGTAGCCCGGATCGGTGGAGCCATAGAGGGCGATCACCGGCGCGTCCACGGCGGCGGCGATGTGCATCAGGCCGGAATCATTGCTGACCACGCAGGTTGCACAGGCGAGCAGATCGACGGTTTCTTCCAGGCTGGTCCGGCCGGCCAGGTTGGCCACCGATGCGCCCTCATCCCCAGCGGAGGGGAGTGAAGCGGCGATGGTCTCGGTCACGGGCCGGTCCTTGGCGGAGCCGAACAGCCAGACCTGCCAGCCGTCCCGCAATTTGGCGCGCGCCACCGCCGCGTAATGAGCTTCCGGCCAGCGTTTGGCGGGGCCGAATTCGGCGCCGGGGCAGAGTGCCAGGATCGGGCGGTCAAGCTTGAGGCCGAGGCGTGCGAGGCTGGCTTGCTGGGCCTGGGGGTTGATCGTCAGGCGCGGTTGTGGGGGGGCAAGCGTTGCTCCCTCTCCCCCGGCCCCTCCCCCGGTGGGGGAGGGGGGAAAGGCCAAGGCGCTATACCGCTCCACCAGCCTCGGCAGCGCCTGTTTGTCGAGGCGGCGGGCGTCGTTGAGCAGGCCGTGGCGGAACTCGCCGAGATAGCCGGTGCGCAGCGGTATGCCGGCGAGGAATGGCACCAGGGCGGATTTCCAGGAGTTGGGCAGGACGATGGCCTGGTCATAGGCCGTCGGCCGCAACTCGCGCGCCAGGCGGCGGCGTCCCGCCCAGTCGAAGCGGCCGTGCGCGAACGGCGACACGAGAACGCGGCGCACCTCCGGCATGCGCGCCAGGATGCCCGCCGACCAGGCCGGCGCCAGCACATCGATGGCCATGTCGGGGTGGGCGCGGCGCAGGGCCGTGTACAGGCTTTGCGCCATGATCATGTCGCCCACCCAGGAGGGGCCGACCACCAGACATTGCCGCGCCACCGTCATTGGTGTCTCATCTCCGCGGCCGCGCGCGCCAGATCGTCGTACCACTGGCGCGCGGTCGCGGCCTTGCGCGCGGCGGCGGAACGCTTGCTGGAGGCCAGCGTGGCGGGATCGCGGGCGATCGGCTCCAGAGGAAGCTGGTAGACGTGAGGAGTGAGCGGGTGACCGTCGTACTCCCGCCAGAACTGGTCGTAGTCGGCCTTGATGCGTTTTTTCAGATCGCGATAGCCGGCGAATACCGTGCCCTCGTTCGCCACGCCATACAGGCCGGCCAACCCCCAAGCCGCCACCAGCGCCTGCGCCGCGTGCAGGATCAAGGCCTTGGGGCGCATGCCCTGCATCGCCTTGGTCACACGCTTGATCAATTCCGGGAAGTCTTCCTCCGCGCCCGGCCCCTTGCTGCAACCGATCCACAACACCGGCGCCGTTCCTTCCAGGCCCAGGCGTTGCGGGCTCACCACGGCCACCGCCAGCATGTGCAAGGTGCGCCCGTCGAGTTGCAGGTCGATGCGCAGTTCGCCCTCCCGGCCGAGGCCGGTAGGAGGCAGCAATTTCAATGCCACTTCCCCGGCCGGTGTTTCCCGCCGCAGCAGGACCGCGCCGTCAACATATATCCGGTGTATCGCCAGAGCGCTGAGATGGCTGAGGAGAAATTGAAAGTGATCGCGTACCGCCAGCAAGCGCCCGGCGGGTTTCAGGCCACGGATCAGATAAGGGCGCAGGACGCGCTGGCCGTGATTCAGATCCTGGTCGAGCACCGGGCGCAGCGCCGGGTCGGCGAACACCGCCAGGTTGCCGCGCAAAGCGGCGCGGAACCACCAGACGCGCAGGCGTTGTTTCGTTCGGATGCGCCAGCCATCCCATCCCGTCGCATCTCCGGCCTCCGCCTGGATGCGCTCAAGGTAAGCGGCCACGTCCCACGGCGCCGGCTGGCTGCCGGCGTTCATGAAGCGCTAACGGGTATGACTTGTGACCACCCCCGATGATGAAACCAGCGCACTTGTAGCGCCGGCTTCCAGCCGGCGTCTTTCTGATCAGTCCCACGAAGCCGGCTGGAAGCCGGCGCCACAGTGAAGGCGCGAGCTTGTTTCACGTTGGTCACTGAGCGCCACCATTCGACTCCAGCCAGGCCAGGTATTTCGGTACGCCCGCCTCCACGCTCATGAACTCGGCCGTGTAGCCGGCCTGGCGCAGTCGGCCGATGTCGGCCTGGGTATAGCTCTGGTAACGGCCTTTGAGATGGTCGGGGAACGGCACGTAATCGATCTCGCCGCGCCCGTGGTACTGGATCACCGCGCGCGCCACGTCATTGAAGCTCTGCGCCCGCCCTGTGCCGACGTTGAAAATACCGGAAACGCCGGGGTTATCGAGCAGCCACAGCTTCACCGCGATGGCATCGTCGACATGAATGAAATCGCGCAATTGCTCGCCATTGCCATAGCCGTCGGTGCCCTCGAACAGCTTTACCCGGCCGTCCTTGAGTATCTGGTTGTGGAAGTGGAAGGCGACGCTGGCCATGCTGCCCTTGTGCTGTTCGCGCGGGCCGTAGACGTTGAAGTAGCGCAGCCCACAAACCTGGCTGGTCAGGGCACCCTGGTGGTGGCGCAGGTACTGGTCGAACTGGAACTTGGAATAGGCGTACATATTGAGCGGCTGCTCATGTTGCCGTTCCTCGCTGAACACCGGGCCCATGCCGTAGACCGAGGCGGAGGAGGCATAAATAAAGGGGATTTCATGAGCCTGGCACCAGAGCAGCAGATCCTTGGTGTACTCGAAGTTGTTCTTCATGATGAATTCGCCGTCCCACTCCGTGGTGGCGGAACAAGCGCCTTCATGAATCACGGCGTCGACCTTGCCAAAATCCCATCCGCCGAGCACGCGTTTGAGGAAGTCCAGCCGATCCATGTAATCGACGATGTCGCAATCGGCCAGATTCCTGAACTTGATGCCTTCCTTGAGGTCGTCGACCACCAGGATGTCGGAAATGCCGCGCACATTCAGCGCCTTGACCATGTTGCTGCCGATCAAACCCGCCCCGCCTGTCACGATGTACATACGTTTCTCCTAATTTCGGGCGGGTTTCCCTCACCCCCGGCCCCTCTCCCGATGGGAGAGGGGAGGCTATCCCTTCTTGATGGTTGCGATCATGCCGGAGGTGGAATGCCCCGCCACAAAGGTCAAAATTTTCACCTCGCCGCCCGCCGCCATGACGCATTCGCCGCCGGCGACCTCCTCGGGGCGGTAATCGCCCCCCTTCACCAGGACATCCGGGCAGACCCGGCAAATCAGGCGCCGCGGTGTGTCTTCCGCGAACGGCACCACCCAGTCCACCGCCGCCAACGCGGCCAGCACGGTCTGGCGGGCGGCTAGCGGGTTCACGGGACGTGTCTCGCCCTTCAGGCGACGCACCGAATCATCGTCGTTCACCGCCACGATCAGACGATCACCGAGCGCGCGCGCCTGTTGCAGATAGGTCACGTGGCCGGCATGGAGGATGTCGAAACAGCCATTGGTCATGACGATGCGCTCGCCGGACGCGCGTGCCCGCGCCACCAGGGCCAGCAAATCGTCTTCCGCGACGGCGCCGCGCAGGATCGGTAGGTGTTCTTCCATGGCCGCGGCCAGTTCGGCGGGCGACACCGTGGCCGTGCCCAGCTTGCCCACCACCACCCCCGCCGCCAGATTGGACAGCGCCACCGCGTCGATCATCGCCTCGCCCGCCGCCAGAGCCGCCGCCAGCACCGCCACCACGGTATCGCCGGCGCCGGTTACGTCATATACCTCGCGCGCGCGGGTCGGCAGATGCACCGGCGCGTGACCGCGTTGCAGCAGACACATGCCCTTTTCGCTACGCGTCACCAGGAGGGCTTCCAGATCGAGCGCATCGCGCAAGGCGCTGCCCTTGGCGGCCAGATCGGCGTCATCCAGCACCGGCCCGACCACCGCCTCGAACTCCGACTGGTTCGGCGTGAGCAGGGTCGCGCCGCGATAACGCTCGAACGCCGAGCCCTTGGGGTCGATCACCACCGCCAGCCCCCGTTCACGCGCGGCGCGAATCAGCGGCTGGGTATCGCGCAGCACGCCCTTGGCGTAATCGGACAACACCACCGCCTTCGCCTGAGGTAGTGCTTGCAGGTAGCGGCTGAGAATGCCGCTGCCATCGCAGGCGGCAAAACCATCCTCGAAATCGAGGCGGATGAGCTGCTGGTGTTTGGACAGGATGCGCAGCTTGGTGATGGTGCGGCTGCCGGGCACCGCGACAAAGTCGCTGGAAACACCGCGCGCGCTCAGTCGCTCGGCGAGCAGACCCGCTTCGGCGTCCTCACCCACCAGGCCGATCACCGCCACCCGCGCACCCAGGGCCGCCGCGTTCAAGGCCACGTTGGCGGCGCCGCCGGGGCGCAATTCGTCGCCCTCCACCTTCACCACCGGCACCGGCGCTTCCGGTGAAATACGTGAAGTCGGCCCCTGCCAGTAGCGGTCCAGCATCACGTCGCCCACGACCAGAACGGAGGCGGCGGAGAAATCTGGCAGTTTCAAATGCATGAGCAATGAATTGGGTGGTTAAATCGGCGCGTATTCTACTTGGGCCAACACACCATGCCTCCGATTTCAGCCATCTTCGACGCCCATCTGGAAGCCGTTCGGGCACTCCGGATACAGGAAACAATTATTCAGGAACACGGCGAATTGCTGGTGGCCTGCTTGCGCTATGGCAACCGGATATTCCTCTGCGGCAACGGCGGCAGCGCGGCGGATGCCCAGCACATCGCCGCCGAGATGCTCTGCCGTTTCGAAACCCGCCGCCGCGCCCTGCCCGCCATCGCGCTGACCACCGACACCTCCGCGCTCACCGCCATCGGTAACGACTTCGGCTTCGAGCGCGTGTTCGCCCGCCAGATCGAGGCGCTGGGCCGGCCCGGCGATGTGCTGATCGGTATTTCCACCAGCGGCACCAGCGGCAACGTCATCGCCGCCGTGGAACAGGCGAATGAGATGGGACTGATCACCCTCGGCCTGCTCGGTGGCGATGGCGGGGCACTGCTCGACATGACCGCCCACGCGCTGGTGGTGCCCGATCGGGTCACCGCCCGCGTGCAGGAGTGCCACATCCTCATCGGGCATATCTGGTGCGGCATGATCGATGCCGCCTTCGCGGAGTCGTAGGTCAGGCTGAGTCTTTTTGCTGCCTGACGAATGTCGCCTCAAACATTGCCGCATCCTGAGGTGCCAAGAAAGTTGGATCGTCAGGTAGCGATACAGCCCGCAACCTGACCTACTTCCCCTTACCCCCACGCCATGTCCTCTCCCGCCATCCTCTCCGTCTCCGAACTCAACCGTCTGGCGCGTCTGGCACTGGAAAAGGCGCTGCCTTCCTGCTGGGTGGCGGGGGAAATTTCCAATCTCAGCCGGGCGGCCTCCGGGCACTGGTATTTCACCCTCAAGGACGCCCAGGCCGGAGTGCGTTGCGCCATGTTCCGCAACCGCAACCAGTTCGTGGACTGGCAACCGCGCGAGGGCGACCGCGTGGAAGTGCGCGCGCAGCCGACCTTGTACGAGGCGCGCGGCGACTATCAGCTCATCGTCGAGGCCATGCGCCGCGCCGGAGCCGGAGCGCTGTTCGAGGCATTCCTGAAGCTGAAGGCGAAGCTGGAACAGGAAGGCCTGTTCGCGCCCGAGCGGAAACGCGCCCTCCCCCGCTACCCGCGCGCCATCGGCATCATTACCTCGCCGCGGGCCGCCGCCCTGCGCGATGTTCTGACCACCCTGAAACGGCGCTGGCCAGCCGCCGCCGTGGTGCTCTACCCGACCCCGGTGCAGGGCGCCGAAGCACCCGCCGGCCTGCGCGCGGCCTTGGGCCAAGCCACCCGCCGCATGGAATGCGATGTATTGCTGCTGGTGCGCGGCGGCGGCAGCCTGGAAGACCTGTGGGCGTTCAATGACGAGAGCCTGGCGCGCGCCATCGCCGCCAGCCCCATCCCGTTGGTCAGCGGCGTCGGCCATGAAACCGATTTCACCATCGCCGATTTCGTCGCCGACCTGCGCGCGCCCACGCCCACCGGCGCCGCCCAGCTCGCCACCCCGGACCGCGAGGAACTCGCGCAACACCTCGACCACCTGAAGCGACGCCAGGTCCAGGCACGACGTCGCCACCTGGAATCACTGGCACAACGCCTGGACAGCCTGACACGGCGTCTGCGCCACCCCGCGCAGCACCTGGCCGCGCAACGGCAACATCTCGATCACCTGACCGATCGCCTGCGACTGGCGCGCCTGGCCCAGCGGGAACGCGCGCGGCGGCGGGTCGATCGCCTGTACGAACGCCTCGCCGCCGGGAAACCGAACCCCACCGCGCTACGCGAACCGGTGCGGCGTTTGCGGGCCGCGCTCGCGCGCGCCTGGGGCAACCACCCCGACCGCAACCGCCTGGCCACCCTCACCGCCCATCTCGGCCATCTCAACCCGCAAGCGGTATTGGAGCGCGGCTACAGCATTACGCGCGACGCGCAAGGCCGCGTGGTCAGGGACGGCAGTTTGCTCACGGAAGGGGAACGGCTGGAACTGGCCTTCGCCCGAGGCAGTGCCAGCGCGCGGGTCACGGTGGGCGAAGCGGGTTCAACCACCCCAACTCATGAAACGACGACGTAGGATGCGGTGAGCGTTAGCGTGCGGGGACAGTTCCTCAATAATGCGGCGGCCGTTCCTCGCCCGGATCACGCCCTTCCGGCGGCGCCATGTCCTGGAGCTGGTTGGATAGACGGATCACCAGTTGTTGCAACCGGTCGATCTGCTCCTGCTGGCGGAACACGGTGCGGTTGAGTTCTTCCAGTGTGTCTTCCGCGTAACTCAGTTTGATTTCTATCTCGACCAGGCGCGCTTCCATAATCCTTGATTCCTCAGTTGACCGTTCATCGTCCCTCGAAACGGTGCATGTATGCTGTCTCACAGCCTTCGACAACCCTCATCCCATTAGAGAACTCGCTACTACACATCCGATTGCACGGTTGGCGCGCCGTCTGGCTGCGTTGCGCCTCCTTGCGGGGAACAGCCCCGCGCGTCGTTGCGCCTTGCCAGCCATCGCGCCAACCGCACACTAGGACGTGTTCAACTGAGGAATCAAGGATCATTTCTCCTTGAGCATGGGCTTCAACTCACGCCAGACATTCTCCACCAGCAGCGGTTGCGCGCCCGCGTCCGGATGCAGGCCATCGGCCTGGAAGCGGTCGCGCTGGTCGGCCATTCCGGCTAGCAGGAACGGCACCAGACGCACTTTCCGCGCCCGCGCCACTTGCGTGAACAAGTCCTGGAACTGGCGCGTATAGGCCGGACCATAGTTCGGTGGCAGGCGCATGCCGACCAGCAGCACCGCGCTGCCCTGTTGTTTCGCCAGATCGATCATGGCCTCCAGGTTGCGCGTGGTTTGCCGCAACGGCAGTCCGCGCAAACCATCGTTGGCGCCCAGTTCGATGATGGTAAGGTGCGGCCGATGCGCCGCCAGGATGTCAGGCAAACGGGTCAAGCCACCCGCTGTGGTTTCCCCGGAGACACTGGCGTTGACCACCCGATGTTTGGGCAATTGCCGTTGCAGCAGGCTCACCCAGCCGGATTCGCGCGGAATGCCGTAGGCGGCGGATAGACTGTCGCCGAACACCAGTATGGTGGGCGAGGCTCCGGCACTGGCCAGTAACGGCCCGCTCAGCAGCAACAAGAGAGCAAAAACCTTCATGCGTATAGACATCGAAAACCTCGGTAAATCGGTACAAGTAGGCGAAGACGCGTTGCACATCCTCGCCGATGTTTCCTTCAGCGTGAACCCCGGCGAGAGCGTGGCCATCGTCGGCAGCTCCGGTTCCGGAAAATCCACCCTGCTGGGATTGATCGCCGGCCTGGATGTTCCCAGCTTCGGGCGGGTGCTGCTCGACGGGGAAAACCTGTTCGACCTCGACGAAGACGGCCGCGCGGCGCTGCGCGGGCGCGGCATGGGCTTCGTGTTCCAGTCGTTCCAGTTGCTGCCCGGCCTCACCGCCCTGGAAAACGTGATGCTGCCGCTGGAACTGGCCGGCCAGGCCAACGCCGCCGAAGTGGCGCGCGGCCACCTGGAGCAGGTTGGCCTGGGCGAGCGTGTCCGGCATCGGCCGGCGCAGCTTTCCGGCGGCGAACAACAGCGTGTCGCCCTGGCCCGCGCCTTCGCCGTGGCGCCACGCATCCTCCTGGCCGACGAGCCCACCGGCAACCTGGACGTCCACACCGGCGCCCAGATCATCGAACTCCTGTTCGAACTGAACCGCGCCCAGGGCGCCACCCTCGTCGTCGTCACCCACGACCCCGCCCTCGCCGCGCTGTGCCAGCGGCAATTGCGGCTGGAGGCGGGGCGATTGGTGGCGAATTGAATTAGTCCCCCCCTTTCCCAAAGGGGGGCAGGGGGGATTTGTTTTGCTGTGCCAACCACTGAACCACTGTAGAAATCCCCCCCGGTCCCCCTTTGTGAAAGGGGGGAGCCAAACCCAACCTACCTGACGCAGCCACCATGCTTCCTCTCTCACTCCGCTTTCTTGCCCGTGAATGGCGTGCCGGTGAAATCCGCGTCCTGCTTCTGGCCGTGGCGTTGGCGGTGGCCAGCCTGACGGCCGTGGCGTTCTTCGGCGACCGGGTAAAACAGGCGCTCGGACGTGAAGCCAATACCTTGCTGGCGGCCGATCTGGCGATCGCTTCCGACCATCCGCTGGCGCTATCGTTTGCCGAAAAAGCGCGGCAGCGCGGCCTGCAAGTCAGTTCCAGCGCGGCATTTCTGAGCATGGCGCTGGCCGGAGAGAAGAACCTGCTGGCAGGCATCAAAGGCGTGGCAGACGGTTACCCCCTGCGCGGCAGTTTGCGCGTCGCCCCGGCGCCGTTTGCCGAGGACGCCCCCACCCGCGACCTGCCCGGCCCCGGGCAAGTCTGGCTGGATTCGCGCGCGGCCAGCGAACTGGGTGTGCGGGTCGGCGGCGAGGTGGAACTCGGCGCCGCGCGCTTCAAGGTCGCCGCCATCCTGACCTTCGAGGGCGAACGCGGCGGCAACTTCATGGCTCTGGCGCCGCGCGTGCTGCTCACTGCGGCTGACCTGAAAAAAACCGGGCTGGTGCAGGAAGGCAGCCGTATCACCTATCGTCTGCTGCTTGCCGGCAGCGATCAGGACGTGGCCGATTTCCGCGCCTGGTGCGAGCCGCGCCTGGCACGCGGCGAAAAGTTGGAGGACGTGCGCGATGCCCGCCCGGAACTGCGCCAGATCCTCGACAAGGCGCGGCGCTATCTCGGCCTGGCCGCCGTGCTCACCGTGGTGCTCGCCGCCGCCGCCACCCACATGGCGCTGCGCCGCTATGTGCAACGGCATTTCGACCAGTACGCCCTGATGCGCTGTTTCGGCGCCAGCCAGCGCCGCCTGCTCAGCCTCTATTTCCTGCAACTGGCCGGCCTCGGCCTGGCGGCGGGCCTGCTCGGCGCGGCGCTGGGCTGGGTCACGCAACAGGCGCTGGCGAATCTGCTCGGCGGGGTGCTGCGCCTGGGCCTGCCGGCGGCCTCCTGGCAACCATTCGGGCTGGGCATACTGGCCGGCGTGGCGTTGATCCTGGCCTTCGCCCTGCCCCCCCTGCTCCGCCTGGCGCGGGTGCCGACGCTGCGCGTGCTGCGCCGTGATCTTGGACCCGTCGCGGGCGGCGCATGGCTCGCCCATCTGGTCGGCCTTGCCCTGGTCGCCGGGCTGATCTGGTGGCAGGCCGGAGAAACCCGCCTCGCCCTGATCGTCAGCGGCGGCGTGCTCGGCGTGATGGCGCTCGCGGCGGCGCTGATTCAGGCCCTGTTGTGGCCGCTTGCCCGGCTGGCGCGCCACTTACCGCCCGGCCCACGTCTCGGCCTGCTCGGCCTCAGACAACGTGGCTGGGAAACCACGCTCCAGGCCATGGCCCTGAGCCTGGGTCTGCTCGCGCTGCTGCTGCTCACCCTGGTGCGCGGTGATCTGCTCGATGCCTGGCGCAACCAGGTGCCGGAAGGCGCGCCCAATCGCTTCGTCATCAACATCCAGCCGCGACAGGTGGCGCCGGTACAAGCCTGGCTGACAAACAACGACATCCCGAACACGACGCTCTACCCGATGATCCGCGCCCGCCTCACCGCCATCGAAGGGCGCGCGGTACGCCCCGAGGATTACCCGGAAGGCCGCGCCCGCGGCCTGGCGGAACGTGAGTTCAACCTCTCGGAACTCGCCACACTGCCGCCCGACAACGAACTGGAAGCGGGCCACTGGTGGTGGCCCGGGCAAACTTCAGGCTTCACGGTGGAAGCCGGCATTGCCAAGACCCTGAACATCCGTCTCGGCGACAAACTAGACTTCGACGTCGGCGGCCTGCCGCTATCCGGGCACGTCAGCAGCCTGCGCCACGTCGAGTGGGATTCCTTCCGGGTGAACTTCTTCGTTGCCACCCCGCCTGGCGCGATGAGCGCCATGCCGAAGAGCTATATCACCAGTTTCCACCTGCCTCCCAAGCGCGGCGCCGTGCTCGCGGGCCTGATCGCCGCCTTTCCCAATCTGACCGCGATCGACGTGGCCCAGATGCTCAACGAACTGCGCGGCCTGACCGACCGGGTCAGCCAGGCGGTGCAACTGGTGTTTCTGTTCAGCCTGGGTGTGGGCGTGCTGGTCATGCTCGCCGCCCTCTACTCGCGGCGCGCCGAACGCGCACGGGAGATCGGCCTCTGGCGCGCCCTGGGCGCCTCGAAGCGCACACTGCGCGCGGCGCTGGCCAGCGAATTCGCCTTCCTCGGCCTGCTCGCCGGCCTGGTCGCGGCGGGTGCCAGCAGCGTCCTGGCCTGGGTACTGGCCAACAAGGTGTTCGACCTGCCGCACACCCCCGACCCGTGGATCTGGCTGTTCGGCCTCGGCGGCGGCATGTTGTTGGTGCTGCTTGCCGGCTGGTTCGCCACCCGCGACCTGCTGGATGAGCCGCCGCTCATGGCGTTGCGCATGGAGTAAGCGACTGCCCCCCTTTGAAAAAGGGGGGAACCCCTTGTCAGCGCGTCGTGGACAGGCCGCCCAGGTAGCCCACTTCCACCACGTCGGGGTCGATCAGCGGGATGATGCTGCCGAACCCGGAACAGGCTTCATGGAACCACCCACAATTTGCTGTAAAACCCGTACACCTGATGGACATTACCGGGATTGATCATGAAAAAAGCAAAGGCGGCGGCGGAGGCCGTGGAACTGGAGGCCATTCCCAACATCGGCCCGGCCGTGGCCGGCGATCTGCGGCAACTGGGCATTCACGTCCCGGCCGATCTCAAGGGCCAGGACCCCTACGTCCTCTACCAGCAGTTTTGCGCCCAGACCGGCGTCATGCACGACCCTTGCCTGCTCGATACCTTCATTGCCGCCACCCGCTTCATGGGGGGTGAGCCGCCGCTGCCCTGGTGGCGTTACACCAAGGAGCGCAAGCGGACGCTCAAGGAGTCATGAGTCAGGCGAGGCTCTCACGCTGTTCCAGTTGATACAGCCAGGCCAGCAGTTCCGCGACGGCGATATACAACTCGGGCGGGATACGCGCGTCCATGTCCACCTGCATCAGCAGCGATACCAGTTCCGGTGATTCATGCACGAACACGCCGGCCGACTGGGCGCGAGCGATGATCTCCTCGGCCAGGAGGCCACGCCCTTTGGCGACCACACGGGGGGCGCCGTCGTCCGGGTCGTAGACCAGGGCGACGGCTTGAGATGTGGTATCAGGCCGAGAGCGCATCAGCCTGGACATCGCCGGCGTTGACACTGAGGCCGGCTGGTTTCAGGCCAGCCGCCTGCAATGCCCGTTCCAGGCTGGGCAAGGCGGCACTCATGGCCTCCCGTGTACCCGGTTCATTTGCGCTCAAGCCGACGCTGAGTCGGTTGCCGACCAGCGACATTCTGGCGCTGACCCCACCCAATCGTGGCAGGGTCAGGCGCAGTTCCGTCACCCAGGGATTGGCTTCCTCGCCAGGCCCGGCGCCGTCGCCGGTCTGTTCCCGTACCTGCCATTCCAGCCACTGCCCCGGCCAGGCAAAGCCCTGCCAGAGGAAAGGCGAACCTTCCAGCATCAGCAGTTGGCGGCCGGCGAGGCGCGCGGCTTCTTCCGGCATGTTGGTCAGGCCGGCGGCTGTGGCCATGTTGTGGGCGCCGTCGGCAAGCCGCGCCTGCGGCTCGTTGCGCAGGTCGGCCAGTGCAAAAGTGCCGCGCGCCCAGCGCGCCAGGTGCGATTCATAGAACAGTCCGCTTTCACGCAGAGTCTGGTGCAAACGTTGCGGCAGCGCGGTCTGGCTGTCCGCCACGCCGGTTTGCAGCGCGGCCAGGTTGGAAGTGGAGGGTCCGGATGCCAGCCCGGCGCGGGTGGCGTCCACCGGCGTGCCGCCGGTCAGCGCGGTGGCGCTGGCAAAGGCGCCAGTCATCGCGGTCATGGGCAGGCTGCCGCCACCCGACTGCGAAGGCGGGTTGGCCAGCGGCGCGGTGTTGCTGAAAATGGGATGCCGCGCGGCCACTCCGGCCTGGGCAAGCTGCGCGGCGCCGGGCGTGGTGGGCGGCGGGCCAGCCTGGGCGCCGGCCGTCGGCCGCGCCAGTTGCGCCAGCGCGGTAAGTTGTTGCGCGCCTTGCGACAGGCGCACCGGCTGTACCGCGCTGATCGCGGCGCGCTCCATGACGAAAGTGGGGCGCGGCACGCTATGCAGATAAGTCAGGCGGATGCTGTCGCCGGCCTGAGTGCCGCGCGGCAGCGCCATGCTGAGCTGCTGCCCGCCGACCTGCACCAGATTGCGTCCGCCCACCAGGTTCTCCAGCACCTTGCCCTGGTAGCTGGCGCCGGGCTGGAAGTTGTCCTTGGCCTGCGGCGGCGCGCTCTTGCCAGGCGCCAGCAGTTCCGCTCCCTGGGCCTTCAGCCAGGAGGCCAGCAACTGCGGCAGCGCGGACAGGTTCATGAATCGGTGCGCTGCAAGGCGATGATCAATTCGGCTTCGCTGCGGGATATACCGAGTTGCCCGGCGAGTTCTTGCGGTGTGGCGCCCTCGCGCGCCAGTCGCATGGCCTCGCCATAGGTGACGGCCTGGGTATCGAGCGCGGATTCCACCGGCGGCTTCGCTTCCAGACTCTCGACCCGCGCCTTGAGCGCGGCCAGGTCAGCTTGCAAAGCTTCGATGCGCGTGTCCAGTTCCGGGGTGGCGACCGGCTTGCGGCGGCGGGAAAACAGCAACGCCTCCAAGAGATAGATGACCGTGGCGAGCACCACGGCGAGGATCACGAAGACGAGCAATTCGGAGCCGGTGAAGGTGAGGTGTTCAAGCATGGAGCATGGATTCCGTGCCGACAGGCAACAGGGGTACGGGGACTATTACGGCCGAACCGGGATTTACTTTAGGGTGGCATCCAGGGATCAGCTAACGCCCCCCGGCATGAAGTCAAACCCGGCTTGCGGGGGACTAAGAGGGTCGCGGCCCGGCGTAATCGTCGATCAGAGCATCCGGTGGCTGCTGGCTGGGGGCAGCGGGTGTTTCGGGCTTGGCGGGGCGCGGCCCGCGTTTCCGGCGCTTTTCCTTGAGTTGGTCTTGCCAGTGTTCCAGCGGCACGTCCGTGTGGTCACCGATGCGTACATCAACGCGCATCGGGTCTACATCCGCGATGGGGTCGCGGGCGCATTCGCGGCGTGGCACCTGTGTTGAACTATGCTGTCCAGCAGACTTGCAAGGCTTCATGGCCAGGTTTCCCAGAATCGTTTGTTGCCATGGCCGAATAGTTCGCTCGGGCGGCCACAAAATCAACTACCTGGCAGCCTTCCGGTCAATACGACTTCAATAGTGCTTCGCCACGCAGCAAAGCCGCGCCTCTGCCCCGCATGCCCAGCTTGCGCGTGATCTGGGGTTCCTCGCCGAGGGTCTTGCTCATGCGCAGGCCATAGAAACCGTCGAAATCCAGCCAGTCGCGTTTCGTGATGGCGGCGCAGCAACCCCAGGTAGGGCCGACGTGCAGGGTCAGGCCATCGCGTTGCAGAACCTGGTACTCCGCGTCCGGCGCGCCGTCCATGCGGGAACGAGCGCCGCTTGTGGCGTCCAGGCGGGTGGGCTGGAAACCGATGTAGCCGTACTCGGGAAATGCCGCGAGATGGCGTTCCAGGACCAGATCGAAGTCGCGCGGCAATTCGACGATGTTGTCGTCTATTTCAATGATCGTGTTGCCGTGGGCGGCATCGAACAGCGCGCGGTAGTAGTCGATGGAGTCGTTGCGGGTATTCCAGAACACCCGTTCGATGCCGTGTTTTTCCAGCACCTGGGCGGTGTGGTCGCTACTGGCGTTGACCCCGACCAGGATTTCGTGGTCTTCGCTGCCCGCCTTGGCGCGGATTTCCGTGAGACAGCGGTCGAGCAGGTCGGCGCGGTTCCAGGTAAGCAACACGAAGCTGAAGCGTTGCTTAGGCCGATATCCTTCGGCGCGCGCGCGGCTGAGCATGAGGTGGCGGCGCCAGGGTTCGAACAGATCGGCCGGCAGAAGCGCGTGCACGCTGAGCGCGTTGCTCCAGAGGCCGAAATAGGTGAAGAACTCCAGGATCAGGCGTTGCGCTTCCGGCGCCTGTGGATGCTCACCATAGAGTTCGACCGCGAGTTGCGCCCAGTGCGTCGGGTCCACCAGTGACTCACTGTTGATCGTTTTGTAGAGCACCTCGAACACCCGGCTCAACGCCGGCAACCGGCTTTCGCTCGCGGCGAACGTTTTGAGAGTGAGCGCGGCCAAATCGGCGTCCCGTTTGGCATAGGCTTGCAGGGCGATGCCCAGTTGCAGCGCGCCCTCGGGGTCGTCCGCCAGACCGAAATGCGTGGTCAGGGCCTCGAAACGCGCCATACCCTCGCTCATGAAGTCGCTGACGGTCCGTGCGTCCGGAAGCAGGTCGGGAGCGGGGTCGAAGGGGCGCATGGCGTTCATGGCCGCCACGCTTTCAGCCAGACATCGAGATGGTCTTCCAGCAGCCAGTTGGCATGGATGTACTCGCGCAGGGCATCGCCGCGCCGCGCCAGTTCGTCGCGGTCGGCCATTGTGCTTCCCACATGGCCGCGGATCGCCTCCACCCAGTCCTTGTAGCGGTTGGGCACGCGAGTGACCGGGTAGTCGCCACGATAGGGCGTGAAATCGCTACACACCACCGGGTAGCCGAGCACGCCGTATTCGAGCAGGCGAAGATGACTCTTGCCGTGGTTGAACGGCACGTCTTCCAGAGGCGCGACCGCGAGGTCGAGGTCCAGGCTGGCGAGCTTGGCGGGGTAGTCCTCCAAGCTTACACCCGGGTGGAATTCCGCGACATGGGGACGGATTTCGTCCGGGCACATGCCGAGGAACACCCAGTCGACTTCCTTGGCGGTGGCCTTCACCACATCGAAGATCACCGCCAGATCGCCATCGTGGGTGATGCTGCCGGCCCAGCCGACGCGTGGTTTGACGCCGCGCCGGCGCGCCGGTTGCAAACCGCCCCAACGCTCGCGTTCGATGTAGTTGGGCACCACCACGATGTCGTCGATGTAGCCGCGGTAATGCTCCGCCAGGTACTCGGTGGAGACGATGAAGCGGTGGCACAGGGAGATGCCCTTGCGGAAGCGCTTGTGCAGGTCTTTCTGTTCGACGAAATGCTGCTTGCGGATGTTCTTGATCGGGATGTTGGTGATCAGGTCGTCGATCTCGTAGACGCGGAACGCCTTGCTGTGGCGGACATAGCGTTCGATCAGCTCGATCTGGTGCGGGTCCACCTGGCGTTGCAGCAGGATGGTGTCGGGCTCCATGCGGAACAGTTCCGGCGGCGTCAGGTAGTTGCCGGTTTCCCAGCCCATGATGTGGCCGGCGTCATTGAGCGCGCGCATCGGCGCGATGACGCGGTATTCGCCGCAGCCGAAGCGGTCGGCCGGATGCGCGAGGATGCGTGGACGCGGCCGCCACTCCGGATCCCAGGCCAGGGCCGGGGCGATTTCGATGAGGAAATCGCGTCCGTGCGTGGACAGGTTGCGGTTGAAGGCCGGGTCGAAGGCGACATCGTGGCGCCAGGCGTCATAAAAACGGTTCTGTTCTTCCAGAAAACGCGCCTGCTTGGCGGCTTTCGCGCGCGCCTCCACGCCGCCGGACTGGCTCACCGAGCCTTCGTGCAGCAAACGCGCGTGTGGCGTGAACACGTTGCGGTAGCCCTTGTGGCGCAGCCGCTGGCAGAAGTCCACGTCGTTGAACGAGACCTGGAAGCGCTGTTCGTCGAGGCCGCCCAGTTCGAGATAGCGCTCCCGCTTCACCAGCATGCAGGCGGCGGTGACGGCGGAGAACTCCTGGGTGAGCTTGAGGCGGCCGAAATAGCCGTCGTCCTCGGCGGCCTGGCCGATGCCGGGGTGATCCGCCGGCGCGTCATTCATGCCCAGGATCACCCCGGCATGCTGGATTTTCCCGTCCGGATAGAACAGCTTGGCGCCCACCGCGCCGACATCGGCCTGTTGCGCGATACCCAGCATTTCCTCCAGCCATTCCTCGTGCAGCACGGCGGTGTCGTTGTTGAGCAGCACGAGGTATTCGCCTTGCGCCGCGCGCGCCCCCCGGTTGTTGATGGCGGAGAAGTTGAACGGGCCGGCGCAGTCCAGCACCTTCAGGCGCGGCGAGGCGAGCGCCTTCAGTTCATCGAGATAGGCCACCGCTTCGCGTTCGTCGCTGCCGTTGTCGAGCACCAGGATTTCGCAATTGGAATAGCCGGTGCCGTCGATCAGCGAGGTGAGGCAGCGTTTCAGGAAATCGGCCTGGTTCTTCGTCGGCACCAGGATGGAAACCAGCGGGTCGCCGCTCACCGGATAACGCACATGGAAGGTGCCGGGCAACAGCCCTTCCTCCAGCCGCGCGGCGAGGCCGCAACGGGCCAGATGCCGCTCCAGCGCGCGCCGATGCGCGGCGGCGATGGCCTCGCCGCTCAAGCGACCATGGCCACCATCGGCGTGGCGGTGATAGAGCACGTCGGCGATGTGGCCAATACCGGTTTGACCAATACCGGCATGGCCCACTTTTTCCCAGGCGCGCAGCGTGAGGTCGAAGGCTTCCACGCCTTCCATTTCCACATCAAAACCGTTCAAGCCGGTGAACAGGTCGCGCCGCAGCAAGAGCAGGCCACCCACCACGAAGGGCGCCGCGCGCAGCATTTCCAGATTGAAATCGGTCTTGAAGAACGGCGCGGAATGCGCCTCCTCGCCATCCACCCGGTCTTCGTCGCTGTACAGCGCCTGATACTCCGGATGCCGCTCCGCCTTGTCGGCAAAGGCAAACAAGGCATGCGGCGCCAGCTTGTCTCCGGCCTCCCACATGCCCACCCAATCGGCTTCCGTTTCCAGCAGGGCGCGATTCGCTTCTTCCAGATGCCGCTCGCCCGGCGCCTGGGCCCAGGCGATGGAAGCGGTATCGGCGAGGGCGGGGTGCGCGGGTTCGGAGGAGACGACGGTCAGCTTCCAGTCCTGATAAAACTGGTGGCCGAGCGACTTGATGTTGTTGGCCAGGCGATCCTCGCAGCCCGCCGGAACGATCACCGCGAGGTGGTAGAGCGGGCGGCGCGAGAAGGCCTCCATGCGCGCCGCGATCCACAGCGCATCACGCTTGAGGTAGGAGTGGCCGAGTTGCCAGATAGCGTAGAAATCCGCCGGTGACGCCGCCGCTTCGCCGTCCTTGAGCGGCTTGGCGAGGAACATGATCTGGAGCGCCTTGAGGTCCTCGAATTCCTCGTCATCGACGTTCTTGAGGACGATTTTTTCGGTTTCCACCGTGGTGCAACCCGCCGGCCGGGTCAACTCCTGCAACCCCGCCGTCGCGGTGCGGCTGCTTTTCACCACGCGATAGCCGGTCTCGCGCAGCATTTTTTCCATCTCCAAGCGGGTGAACCACCGGATGTGGGTGATGTCCAGCAAGCCCTCCGAAGCGTAGGGGAAGCGGCCGCCGGCGAGTTCGTTGAGCAGCCAGAGGTTGCGCGCGTTGGGCAGGCTGACCAGCACCTGGGCATCCTCGGTCAGCAACGGGCGGATGCGCAGCAGGGCATCCCAGGGGTCGTAGAGGTGTTCCAGCACATCGGCCAGCAGCACGGTGTCGATGGAGCCCGGCGCGATGCCTTCGGCGGCGAAGTCGATGTCCTCCAGCTTCTCGCCGAGAACCTTGTCGATGCGCTCCTCGGCGCGCGCCGCCGCCGCGCGGTTGAGCTCGATGCCGGTGACGTGCGACTCCGGCCAGGCGGTCTTGATCAGCTCGCCGGTGGCGCCGGTGGCGCAGCCGACATCGAGCACCCGACGCGGCGGCCGCTCCAGGAGCAACAACAGTTCCTTGCGCGCGTGGTCATGGTAGGCGCCCTTGAGGTCGGCATCCTCCAGTTCCGAAAGTTGCTCCCAGACATAGCCCAGACGTCGGCGCGCTTGCGGGCCGGCTCCGGCCTCAAGCGGCCGCGCCAGGCTCGCCATCAGTTCCGCCACCCGCCGCGCGGCGCGGCCGTCGCCGCCGGCGTTGAAATGGCCCGCCGCCTCGCTCATGCGGGCGCGCGCCTCGTCGGCCTGGGCCGGGTCGCTCAGCACCCGGATCAGGGTCGCGGCGAGATCGGCGGGCAAAATTTCCAGCACCCCCGATCCGGCGTCGAAACAATTGCCCAGGCGCAGCGCGGATTCGTCCAGCAGATTGAGGGTGAGCTTGCCGGCCAACAGACTTTCCACAGCGAAGTTGGAATGCGAGGACACCGTCACATCGCAGGCGACGATCAGCTCGCGCGGGTCCAGGCGCGTATAGACCACC
The DNA here is from genome assembly GCA_964542455.1 of uncultured Thiobacillus sp. Classification (GTDB taxonomy): domain Bacteria; phylum Pseudomonadota; class Gammaproteobacteria; order Burkholderiales; family Thiobacillaceae; genus PFJX01. The sequence continues at coordinate 56,710 of CAZIUC010000012.1, forward strand.
GGCGGGCAGTCGGGCAGTTCGCGGCGCAGCGCGTCGAGCAACGCTTCGTCGCGGCCATCGGCGCCGGGGTGGCCCTTGACCACAAACTGGGCATCCAGTTTTTTCTCGCGCAGGACGCGCGCGCTCGCCAGGAAGTCGGCAAGCCCCTGTCTGGCGGTGTGATCGGCCACCACCGCGCTCATCCCGGCATCCCAACTGGGCGCGTAGACGACGATGGGCCGCGCGACATCCAGGCCGAGATGCCCGGCGACCAGGCGGCGCACTTCCACGCGCCGGCTCAGGAGGTCGGGATAATCATCCCAGGCCGGGTTGCCGGTGATGTGGATGCGTTCGGAAGGAACGCCGCTGTCGAGGAAACCCTCCGCTCCGCGCGCGCCGAACACCGCCAGATGGTCCGCGTGCAGGAAACGATGCAGGCTGGACGGAATGCCCAGCGGCAAGGCATGGGCGAGGTGCAGGCTGGGAATGCCGTGCCGGCGCGCCCAGTGCGTGGCAATTCGGGAAACCAGCATGACATCCTCGTTCATGACCAGGAGTTCGATGTGGTAGCGCTCACGCGCCCGATCCAGCGCCAGCACGGTATCCAGCGCCAGGTGCAGCAGGTTGCCGGCGTTCCCGGCCACGCACGCCGCGAATCCGCCCGGATCGGCCACCCCCAGGGCGGCGCAGCACTCGCTCCAGCCATCGGCGGCCAGCAGTTCCGTCAGACGATCCAGGCGCGCGTCGAGATCAGCGGCAATGTCGCCGCCCATCTCCAGCGCCTCCAGGCGGGAGCCGCCCATCTCGACGATCTGGCGCAATCCCGGAAGGCAGGCATCAGGATGCGCGACGACCACCCGGTGGCGATTCGCCAGGTAATGGCCGAGCACCGCATGGTTGTTGGGCCACAACAGGCTGATCAGCGCGGAGGGCTTCATTGGCCGGCCTCCGTGGCGGTCACTTGAAAATAGTCGCGCAGCAGTCGGCGCATCAGACCGTATTCCAGCCCGACACCCAGATTCACGCCGCGCAGCGTCATGGCCTCGGCGAAATCCGGGCAGGCATGCCAGTCGCTGGCCATGATCAGGGCGTGGGTGTCGCAGGACTCCTGGCTGATCCAGTCGCGCAGCGCGTCGAGATGGCGCGCGTCGAGTATCTCGGCCAGGGCCAGGTCGACGTTCCGCTCGCCCAGCGCTTGCGCGAGAAAGCCGAACAGCACCCGGTTGCGCGGATGGTCCAGCAGGGTGTTCAGGGTGGCGCGCCATTCCTCCCAGCCGCCGGGCACGATGTCGCGCAACAGGGCGGCGTCGATCACGCCGGACAGCTTGTCGTTCAACGCCTCCCGCTCGGCGAGCCAGGCCTGGTTCGCCACCGGATCGACGCGTTTTTCCAGCACCACCATGTAGCGCCCGACCACCCGCGTGGTGAGGGCGGCGAACAACCGTTGTTCCATGAACAGGGTGAAATCGAACAGCGCGGCGTCACGGGAAACCCACTCCAGTTGCCGCCGCCACCAGTGCTTCTGCTTCAGCAAACCGTCGCGCCAGGGCCAGCGGCTGGAATCGCTGGCGAAGCCGCCGTAGGGAACCAGATCGACGACGGCGAGATCGTGGGCGTCGGCGTATTCGACGATGTCGCGGGCGGAGAGCGCCAGCATGAACCCGGCATAGTCATCCGGCCGGGTCGGAATCAGATCCTGGTAGCGGTCGTCGCGGCCCTGCATGGTGTTGTAGTGGTCCAGGGAATTGAGGTCGAACACGATGCGCCCGCCGGGTTTGACCACGCGCGCCCATTCCGTGACCACGTCCCGCCAGTTCGGCAGGTGGACCATCAAGTTGAGCGACATGACCGTATCGAACTCGCCCTCCTCCGCCGGCAACTTCGTCGCGTCCGCGCGCAGCAAGCGCATGGGCGCGTCAGCAGCCTGGCGGCGGCATTCGTCGAGCATCGCCTGGGAACTGTCCACCGCCGTGACCGCGAAGCCGCGCCGCGCGAACGGGATGGAGCCGCGCCCGGTGCCCACACCCACATCCAGGAGACGCGGGCCGACCACATACTTCGCGCAGATATCCTGTTCGACCCGGTACTTGAGCGCGTTGGTGCCGCTGTGGTCGCGCATCTGCCGCGAGTACCAGGCCACCATGCCGGGGTCGAACCAGGCTTGCGATTTCCAGTGAATCAGGTCTTGATGCTGTTCCATGCTTGCGTCGTTCCTGTGGGGTTGGGGGCTCAAAGCACCAGAATGGAATGGATTTCCGACAGCCTTGATGGCAGTTGCAGGCTGCGCGAGACCTTGGTGTATTCGTCGAAGACGATGATGGCGGTGTCGATGGCGATGTTCTTCGACAGGCCGATGAAACTGCTGTAGTTGCGGTTGCGGCTCTGGCCCACGTAGAAGTGGGCGCCGTCGTGCGCCAGGCCGCGCGCGAAGCCGGGGAACTCGCCGATGCACTGGGCGTTGTTCTTGAGTAGGCGGCCGCGCAGCGAATCCAGCACGGTCAGGGAGCCGTCGATCAGCGCCACGTTGTGCGGCATCCACAGGTCGCCGATGACCGGCCCCAGTTTTTCCCCGGTCACCAGGTCGAATTCCAGCACCGCCCCGTCGAACACATTGCGCTTCCAGTTGCCGGTAACGGAAAACATGGAGACATACAGGCTATCGCCCACCACCAGGCAGTCGTTGCAGTGGTGATGCGGCTCGCCGTCGCGCGCGTGCTTGTGGGAAAGGGCAAATTCGCGCAGCGGACGAAAATCCGCGTCCAGTTCGAGCACCTTGTCGGCGTAGCTGCACGTCACATAAAAGCAGCCGCTGGCCGGGCTGTGGGAAACACCGTGGGCGCGCACGCCCTTGGGCAGTCCCCCGACGCGGACCATGCGGTAATCGCGATCCAGTTCCAGCAGGCCGAGTTCGTCATCGATCACGATGAAATGCTCGCCGAACTCGATCAGGCCGTGGCAATTGCCGGAATGCACCTTGCGGTAGCGCCAGGCATCGCCGTCCAGGTCGAGCTGATAAAGGCCGCCGCCGCAATGCGGGTCGTCCAGCGGCGGCAGGCCGCTGGTGAACAACAAACGGGTCTTCAGCGTCTCCATCTCGGCGATGATCCTGAGATCGTTGAGGATGGGACTGACCAGGAAATCGCTCTCCGGGTCGTAGCCCAGGCCCGCCAGTTGCTCGGACACCTCCAGAAAGGAAGTGGTGCAGATCAGGATGTAGGGCTTGCCGGCCAGGCTGGCGAGCGCGTCCGGCCCCCGCACCACTGTTCCCAACTGCTCGGTGCCGAGCAGGTTGGGGTTGTTGTCGATCAGGAGATCGATCGGGCGGCCCAGCTTGCGCAGAGTCTTCGCCGCGATATTGCCGCCCCCCCAGAGGACCAGCGGGCGCCCGGCGGCGAATTTCGCCACCTCTTGAAACGTGCTGAAACGGAACTTGCGCAAGTGCGGTCTCCTGTTTGTGCCTGATCAACGCTGGTAGCGCGCGCGGCGCGGATCGTCGGCCGCGAGGTGCACCGGCCCGTAGGCCGATTCGCCGCCCCAGAGGTTGTCCTTCACCCATTCGTTGTCGACGATGCGCCAGACGCGCGGGTCGCGGAAGGTATCGGCGATGGCGTCGAACTCGGCCTCCGACATGCCCACATAGACCAGCCAGCGCTCCAGATCGCGGCGCGGCTTGACGTGGTCGTACTTGCGCACCATCTCGATCCCCCGCTCGCGCGTCATCAGCCCCAGGCGGATGTCCTTGCAGGAATGGTCGCTGGCGCGGCCATAGCCGAACTTGATGAACTTCATGTAGTCGTGGATGCCGTTCTCGTGCATGTCGTCCAGGTTGGAAATGGTGCGATAGGTGCGCTCGAACGGCTGCCGCGCCGGCTCCCAGTGGTACAGCTCCTCCGAAATGCGGGCGTTGCGGTTGCCGTCCCAGGCATCGTAGAAGCCCAGGTAGATGCCGCGCACCCCTACCTCGTCGATCTCGTCGTCGCTGGGGTATTGCGCCCAGTGCAGGTCGCGCGGGGTGATGCCCTGCTTCAGTTCTGAGCGGCCCAGGCGTTCCAGACCGGCGTCGGTGAAATCATTCCAGTCAAAACCGTGCAGGTCGTGTTCCACCCGCGTCTTGGCGGTGAACTCCGCGAAATCGTTGTAGGAAAACATGCCGCCCAGGTCCATCCAGCCGTATTCGCCCCAGAGGATCAACGGAATCTTGTAGCGCACCGCCGTCTGGATCGGATAGGTCTTGATGCCGCAGTGGTTGTGCCAGTTCATGTCGCCGTGCAGGGTGAAACCCAGGCGGTTCATGCGCACCAGCACGTCCTGGCTGGGCCGGAAGATGATGTGGTCGGCGTCGAACTCCTCGCGCATGCGCTGGAGATTGGCCTCGCCCTCCGGCAGGAAGTTGTTGCCGTGGTAAGTCACCAGCAACGGCCGCAGCTTGAGTTCCTTGATCGCGAAGTGAGTCTGGAAATAACTGTCCTTGCCGCCCCCCACGGGAATCAGCACGTCATAACCGTCGGGGTTGCGGTACTGGTCCACCAGTTCCTCCATCATGGCGCGCCGCTCCGACCAGTCGATGGTCTCGACCTGCGCCGCCACCCGGCAGCCGGAACAGACCCCGTGTTCGTCGAAAGTCAGGGGCGCGGCGGAACTGCTGGGGTAGACGCATTGGGCGCAGTAGCGGATGGGCAAGGTTGTCTCCTACTTATCATTGAAGCGCGGCCGATAACGGACCATTTCACGCGGTACTTGAGCAAAGCCGCTACCGCTGGTTATTCATAATGCGACCACATACGCAATATTTTCACGATGTGCATGTCTTCGAGCACCTGATACACCAGCCTGTGCTGGATGTTGATTCTTCGCGCGTAGGCGCCGGCCAGATCGCCTATCAGTTTTTCGTGGGGAGGAGGATTCTGAAACGGGTTTTCCGCGATGCTGGCAAGCAGCGATTGGGTTTTGTCCTTCAATCCGGCCGCGGCCAGTTTGCCGGCGTCCTTCTGGGCCGGCTTGGCGTAAACCAGTTGCCAACTCACCAATCGAGCTCCTTGCCGCATTGTTCCGGCGGCGTGGCGAGGCCTTCCCGTATGGACTCCCGCATTCCTGGAATGGATAGCAAAAACAGGGTTTCCTGGATTGCGCTCCAGTCCTCCTGTGAAAGCAGGACCGCATTGTTTCTTTTGCCGGAGATAACCACGGGCTCATGACTCAGCGCCGTTTCATCGATAAGCCGGTACAACTTCGAGCGCGCCTCGCTGGCGGTAAGCGTATTCATGTCTTTGATTCCTTGGATCGGCGGGGCTGAGCGTACGCCGTGTCGTACGCCTTGGCAAAATGATTTCCGGCGTCACATCCTCACCGCCACCCCGGCCCGCGCCAGCGCGCGCTTGCCGCCGCGGTCGGCCAGTTCCTTGAAGTGCCAGAGGTTGGCCGCCGCAACCGCCGAGGCGCCGGCTTCGATGCCTTTGGCGTAGTGCATGAAGTCGCCGACGCCGCCCAGTGCGATGACCGGAATGCGGGTGGCGGCGGTGACGCGCTGGATCAGGTCGAGGTCGTAGCCGCGTCCGGCGCCGTCTCGGTCGATGCTTTGCAGCAGAATTTCCCCGGCGCCCTCCTCTTCCACCCGCTTCGCCCATTCCTCCGGGGCCAGGCCGGTCGCTTCGCGGCCGCCTTCGACGCAGACTTCGAGGCGGCCGTCGGCGTGGCGGCGGACGTCGATGCTCACCACCACGGCCTGGCTGCCGTAGCGGCGCGCGGCTTCGGTGATCAGCGCCGGTTCGCGCCAGGCCTGGGTGTTGAGGGTGATCTTGTCGGCGCCGGCGGCGAAGATCGCCTGCATCTGGTCGATCGAGCGGATGCGCCCGCCCCAGGTGAGCGGCATGAAACAGGTCTTGCTCACCTCGGCGAGGATTTCCAGGGACGAGGACAGGCCGCGCACCTTCTTGTCGTCGCGGCGCAGGTCGTAATGGTCGTCGCGGCTGATGTCCAGGTAGATCAGTTCGTCCACGCTCCAATGATTGAAACGCTCGACTTCGTGGATGGGGTTGCCGATCACCTGATGAATGGTGAATTTCTCGCTGCGCACGAGCTGGCCGTTTTGCAGGAGCAGGACGGGGATCAGGCGTTTTTTCAGCATTGCGATGTAGCGCCGGCTGATGAAGCCCCTACCCTTCGGTAATCCCTGCCGGCTGTTTTATTCAGCCCTACGAAGCCGGCAGGGATGCCGGCGCTACAGATCGCGTCACTCATGCCTTGCCCACCCGGCTCAGCCAATTGCTCAGCAGTTTCAGCCCGGCGCGATGGCTTTTTTCCGGGTGGAATTGCACCGCGCTGATGTTGCCCGCTTCCAGACTGGCCGTGAATTCGACACCGTGTTCGCAGGTGGCGCTGACCACGGCGGGGTCGGCGGCAACAAAAACGTAGCTGTGCACGAAATAGAAGTTTTCACCATCGGGGAGGCCGGCATAGAGGCCGTCGTGGCGGCGGATTTTCAGGTCGTTCCAGCCGATGTGTGGCAATCGGCTTTCGCCGTCTTCCGGCAAAACCAGTTTTTCCACCCGGCCGGGAATGAAGCCCAGCCCGGCGCTGGGGCCGTGTTCGCTGCCGCTGTCGGCCAGCAGTTGCATGCCGAGGCAGATGCCGAGGAAGGGCTTGCCTCGCTCCAGCACGGCATGGCGCAGTGCGGGGATGAAGCCGCCGGCGCGCAGGTTTTCCATGCCGGCGGCGAAGGCGCCGACACCGGGCAGGATGATGGCGTCGGCCGTCGCCAGTTCCTCGGAGTGGCGCGCGCGCAGCGGCGTGGCGCCGATGGCGGCCAGGGCGTTGCACACCGAGCTGAGGTTGCCCATGCCGTAATCGATCACGACGATACGCGCCATGTCAGTACCGCCGGGCCGTCCCAAGGTACTGACACGCCCCCCCGGGGGGCGGCGAACGAAGTGAGCGTGGGGGCCGTTTCATAGTCACTCCAGCAGAGGCCAGGCCAGTGGTGTGCCGGCGGCCAGGTCGAATCGGGCGCGACGGCCCAGCACTTCCGGCAGGTGCTTGGGCGCCAGGCCGTTGGCGGGCCGCACCGAGCGCACGTTTTCCAGGGTCAGCGTTTCGCCCGCGCGAATCGGGCGCGCCACATAGAGGGAACGGCGGAAAGCGGCGCTGCGTTCCTCGCTGGGGGCGCGCTCGTAGCTGATCCGGCCGAGCGCCGCGTGGGCGGCGCGGCAATCCCGCGCCAGGGCGGCGAGTTCCTCGGGTTCCAGGGAGAAGGCGGCGTCGGGGCCGCCGTCGGCGCGGCGCAGGGTGAAGTGTTTTTCCACCATGACCGCGCCCAGGGTGACGGCGGCGACGGCGACGGCGCCGCCGGGGCTGTGGTCGGAGAGCCCGACCGAACAATCAAAGGCGGCGGCGAGATGCGGCAGGGTTCTCAGGTTGCTGTCTTCCACCGGCGTCGGGTAGCCGCTGACGCAATGCAGCAGCAGCAATTCGTCGCAGCCGGCGCCACGCGCGGCGCGCACGGCGGTTTCGATCTCGCCCAGGTCGGCCATGCCGGTGGACATGATCAGCGGCTTGCCGGTGGCGGCGGCGCGCTGGATCAACGGGATGTCCACCAGTTCGAAGGAGGCGATCTTGTAGGCGGGGGCGTCCAGGGTTTCCAGCAGGTCGATGGCGCTGGCGTCGAAGGGCGAACTGAACAGGGTGATCCCGAGTTGCCGCGCCTTCGCGAACAAGGGTTCATGCCAGTCCCACGGGGTGTGCGCTTCCTGGTAGAGGTCATGCAGGCTGCGCCCGTCCCAGAGGCCGCCGTGGATGACGAATTCCGGGCTGTCGTGGTCGAGGGTGATGGTGTCGGCGGTGTAGGTCTGCATCTTCACCGCGTCGACGCCGGCCGCCTTGGCCGCTTCCAGGATGGCGAAGGCGCGTTCCAGGTCGCCCAGGTGGTTGGCCGACATCTCCGCGACGATGTAGGGCGGTTCGCCCGGCGCGATGAGCCTGTCGGCGATTCTGATTTGCGGCGTCATGTCGAACTCTGCCTCACATACGAAGCGGCTTGCTCCCAGCCCAGATTGGCGACGACGTCGATGATGCTGAGATGGGAGACAAAGGGGCCGCGATTGCCGAATTGTCGATATGGCGCGGGATGGTAATCCTGAAACACGAGTTCAAGGGCGCCAACCTCGGTGGCAACCTCGGCGCCCAACTCGGGAAAGCGATCCGCCATCAGATAGTCCCGGGAACCGGGAGGCGAAAGATAGCGCCGGCAATGCAGCGTTCGGCAAATGGCCGCCAGACGCTCGCTGCGCGCCCCCGCGACGTCGAGTTCGCCGGCGCGCCGGAAGGTCGTTCGCAGGCCCAGCCAGCCGGAAATCCGCTGGATCAGGTCGCTGTTGAATTCACCCAGTCGCTCCGGGGGATTCAACAACAGCGGCGACAGCCGGTCCAGCAAGTCCTCCGCGAAGGGGTGACGGGCATAGGCCTGGGCCAGTTGTTTCGCGAGTTTGGGGAAATGCCGCCGGGGGTCGTGCAGCCGGGTTTCCGCGATGCTTTGTTGCAGGCTCCGGTTCTCTATCGGCGCGATGATGGCGAGCTCCCGGCCCTGGGCGAGCACGCGGTTGCGCGTCTGCCAGGACTGCTTCTCCAACTGCACGTTGTCGAGAAACACGAACTCATCGGCCTGGCTGATCAGGTTGAAGTACCCGGCCCAGGGAAAGAAGGTCGGCTGCATGATGGCGCAACAGCGCACCGGGTTCATGCGCGCACTCCGGCTTCGGCGCGGTCGAGCAAGGCCTCGATACTCGCGGCCGCCCTGCTCGCACCCAGGCCGTCGAGCAGCGTACGTTGCCGTCGCGACATGGCCTGGCGCGCGGCGGCATCCGCGAGCAGGGCCGCCACTTCGGCGCGCACCGCGCCGGCGTCGAAACCGCCCTCATGGCCCAAAGACCGCCCGACACCGCGCGCCGCGAACCATTCGGCTTCCGGCAGCAGGTCATGCAACTGCGGGAAGAACAGCAGCGGCGTCCCCAGAGCCAGGCACTCGTAGACGATCATGCCGCCGGTGGTCAGGGCGAGGCTGGCTTCTGACAGCAGGCCGGCCAATTCGTCGCCCTCGATGCCGGCGCGCAGCGTGATGTTTCCGGAAACCGCCGGCGCGGCCAGTTCCGGCAACCTCGGGAAGGTCGCGCCCACCACCATCGTGACCGGAACGGCGGGCCAGGGCGTTTGACTGGCGAGAAAACAGGCCCATTCGGCGGCGCGCTCGCCGCCGCCGACGACGACCACCAGATTGTCCCCGGCCGGCTCGCGCCAGCGGCAACGCCGGAACGCCGGGCGCAGCAAGGCATAGCGGGGGCCGGCCAGGATCGTGGCGCCCGCGCGCGCGGCGGGGTAATGGTGGTAGGCGTCGAGGACGGTGCCGTTGATGATGAGGTCGGCATCGACCGCGCCGCCCCAGTCGTCGATCAGCGCGATTTTTCCGGCATACGCCGCGCGCAAGGCCGCCCAGCGCACCTCCAGCGCGCGCGGGAGGTCGATCAGCAGCAGATCCGGCCGCAACGCCGCCACGGCGGACTCCCAGGGCCGGCCCGCCCCCACGGCATCGGGATCGAGGCGCGCGGCATCGGGAAAAAATCGTTGCAGCGGTTCGCCCCGGCCGATCACGGTGAGGCGATGCGGCCGGGCCATCTCGCGCAGGATGGCGTTCACCCGGATGGCATGGGCCATACCGCTTTCATGGGTCGCATCCAGCCGCGCGACGAGATGCGGCAGGTTAGTGGTCGGCGCCGGCATCACGCGCCCTCCAGCGCGGCCGCGATCAGGTCCGCGGCCTGGCGTATGCGTCGCGGGGTGTAATCCGGCGTCAACCAGAGATTGAGCACCCTCTCCTGCCAATGCCGGGCGGTCTCCGGCGCGCTTGAAGCCACATAGGCGGCATGGCGCGGAAAGAAGGTATCCAGCGCAGGGTAATTGTCCCCGGCGTCGATCCCGGCGGCGCGCAGGCTATCCAGCACCCGGTCGCGCCGGGTCGCCACCCTCCCGATCAAACGCCAGGGCGCGACCTGTTCGATCTCGGGAAACTCGACCGGGTCGCCCACCGCGCGCAGCGCCGCGCGCCATGCCTGGACGGCCTCCCGGCGTCGGGCGATTTCTTCCGGCAGTTTTTCCAGGGCCTGGCGCAAGGGTGCTTCCGCCCACGCCGGGAAGGCGAAGCGTTGCCCGTCGGCGGACTGGAGCAAGGCGCTTTCACAGGCGAGCCGAGCTACCATGTCGCCACGCTTGGCGCGCCTGATCCAGCCGAGCCGGACCACTTCCCGAGCGTCCTCGCCGTCGCCGGCGGGATAACAGCCGGCGAGAGCGGAAAGTTGCCCGGCCAGCCGCGCGTCATTGGTCAGCACCGCGCCCCCCGCGCCCGCCGCGATGGTCTTTCCGGCGCCGAAGCTGACCACGGCGGGTGCGGCGGCGGCGAATTGAGAAGGCATGCCCAACGCGCGATGCCCGGTCGCCAGGCTGTCGTTTTCCATGATGAACCAGCCCCTTTCCCGCGCCACGGCGAGCGTTTCGGTGTAAGGCTGGACCAAGCCATACAGGTGCGTGGGCATCACCACGCCGGGCCGGTCGCGGCCGCGCATGGCGGCGGCGTAGGCCGCGTCGTCGGGGAGTCCGGTGGTTGCGGAGACGGCGACCAGCGTGGGGTGATGTCCCGCCGCCACGAAGGCCAGATACACCTCCGGGCAGATGTTCGAGGGCATCAACAAGGGGCCTTGCGCGCCGATCACCTCCAGGATGGCCAGCAAGGCATCCCGCGCCCGGCCGAACAGGACCGAGTATTCGCGCGAGAAGCCTTCGGCGACCGCGCGGGCCAGTTCGGGATAAGGCGGACGCATCAACGAGCGGAATCGGGTTCCGCGACCGTACCCACATCCGCCGCCTCGGCCAGACGGGCAACCAGTTCCGGGAATCGGGAGGAAAAGATGCCGTTCTCCGGCAGCAGACAGGGGATGCCGGCAAGGATGGGGAAGACCAGGCCGTCGTCCGGGCAGAAATACGCCTCCCGCGAGGCGCGCAGCGGCCCGCCTGAAACCGGCGAAACGTAGGGGTGCCCCTCCGGCCATGTCTCCACCGCGGCGCCCGGCTTGCGGGCGATGATCAGGGCCGCCTGGTTGTTCGGGTTTTCGTTGGTTTCCCAAAGGCGATGTTCGAGGATTTCCGCTCCCAGCCCGCGCAACGTGTCGGCCAGCCCCTTCACATAACCATGCCGCTCGATATGCGCGCGCGTCGCCGCGTTGCCGAGTTCGTATGAAGGCTCCCGGAGCACGATATGGCCGCCGGTGACGCGATAGATTTCGGCGAGCAGTTCCACTTCCTTGCCGCCATTCGGCTCCAGCGAATGGCTGGAGAAGACCACGTCGAAGGCGTTGTCCCGGATCGGCAGGGTGCTCATCTCGGCGAGAAACAGGCGAATCTCGGGCACGCCCCAATCGAGGATATTGCGCTGCCCCACCAGCAGGCGGGACAAGGACAGGTCGAGCCCGTGGCAATGCGCCGGACGCTTGCGCATCTGCTTGACGACATGCGACAGCGTGATGGCCTCGCCCGTGCCCACATGGAGTATCCGCTGTGGCGAGAAACCGTCCAGGATGTGGGCGAGCGCGGCGGTCGCGGCCAGATTGGCGCGCGCGAGTTCCGGATCCTTGATCGCCTCGGTGTAGCTGCCCGCCTGCATGTCGTAGGATGCCCTGATGGTGAACGCATCGTTGCGACCTTCCGCGCCGCGCAGGTACTCCATGATGTTGCGCTTGTCCTGGTACAGGCGGCGCAGCAGGGCAAGGTCGATGCCGCCGCGTGTCGATGTGGTGCTCATGTCAGTTCCTTCGGGGGAAACGGGCGCGGCGAGCCAGGGGGTCGTTTCACTTCGGCCTCCTCGCTTCGACGATCCGACAGGGCGCTGGCGGCCTGGTCATGGCTGCCGGCTCGCCCGGCGTTGTTCCCTGTCTTGCAGCAAACGGTACATCAGTTCGGCGGATTCCCAGTCGTCCTCGGTGTCGATGTCCTGGACCCGGTAGTGCGGCAATTCGACGATCAGGGAAGCGGGCGAGAAGATGATCTCCTCGTCCAGATACGCTTGCGCCGTGCCCCAGTAGAACTGGCCCGCGTCATGGTAGGCGGGTTCGAGGTCTTGCGAACGAGAGAAGAGGTGCTCCGGGAACAGGGCTTCCACTTCACCCTTTGCGTTGAGCCGGATCGCCCTCTGGATCGGGAACACGTAACGGGTGGCCGAAAACACGAAGGACTTGCCGGAGGCGATGAGTTTTTCGTAGCCCGCGCGCAGGTCGGCGGCGCGCAGAAAGGGCGCGGTGGCATAGACGCAGCAGATGTGGCTCACCGGCTTCCCGGCCGCCTGGAACCATTCGATGGCATGGCGCGCCACGGCGTCGGTGCCGGTATGGTCGTCGGCCAGCGAGCGGGGACGCAGGAAGGGAACTTCGGCGCCGTTCGCCATGGCCACTTCGGCGATGCGCTCGTCCTCGGTGGAAACGACGATATGGTCGAACAGGCCGCAGGCCTGTGCCGCCTGGATGGAGTGCGCCAACATGGGGCGGCCGGCGAACATCCGGATGTTCTTGCGCGGAATGCGCTTGCTGCCGCCGCGCGCGGGGATCACGCAGAGTTTCAAGCCAGGGCCTCCTTCAATTCGGCGACCACCCGGTCCTGGTCGGCGTCGCTCAAGCCGGGATGGAGCGGCAGGGTGATGGCGCGGGCGTAGTAGTCCTCGGCGACCGGGAAATCACCGTGGGCGAAGCCGAGGCGCCGGTAATCCGGCTGCAAGTGCACCGGGATGTAATGGACGTTGACGCCGATGCCGGCCGCGCGCAGGCGCTCGAACACGGCGCGGCGGCCGGTTCTTGCCAGAACGGCGCCTTCCAGGCGAATGACGTAGAGATGCCAGGCTGATTCAGCATGGGGATCGCGCCAGGGTGTTTGCACGGGCAGGCCGGCGAGCAAGCGGTCATAGCGGTTGGACAGGCGGCGGCGCGCGGCCACATAGTCGTCCAGGCGCGCCAGTTGCGAGAGGCCGAGCGCGGCCTGTATGTCGGTCATGCGGTAGTTGAAACCGAGTTCCGTCTGTTCGTAATACCAGGGGCCTTCCGCCGCCTGGGCCGCCGCGTCGCGGCGGATGCCGTGGCTACGCAGGCGCGCCATGTGTTCGGCCGGTTCGGAGTCGTTGCACAAGGCCATGCCGCCCTCGCCGGTGGTAATGAGCTTGACCGGGTGGAAGCTGAACACGGTGATATCGGCATGGCGGCCGTTGCCGATGGGCTGGCCCTGGTAGCGGCCGCCGATGGCGTGGGAAGCGTCCTCGATGATACGAAAGCCATAACGATCGGCCAGGGCGCGTATCGCGGCCATGTCGCAGCTCTGCCCGGCGAAATCCACCGCGACCACGATTTTGGGCAGTTTTCCGGCCGCATCCGCCCATTCCAGCTTCGCGGCCAGGGCGGCGGGGTCGAGGTTGAGGCTGTCTTGCTCGATGTCCACGAAATCGACCGAGGCGCCGCAGTAGCGGCCGCAGTTGGCGGAAGCGACGAAGGTGTTGGGCGTGGTCCAGAGGTGGTCACCCGGCTTGAGGCCCAGCGCGAGACAGGCCAGGTGCAACGCGGAAGTGGCGCTGTTCGCGGCAACCGCGTGGGCCGCCCCGCAGCGCGCGGCGACGGCCTCCTCGAAGCGGGGAACCGCCGGCCCCTGGGTCAGCCAGTCGGAACGCAATACCGCCGCGACGGCGGCCACATCCTCTTCGCGAATATCCTGGCGGCCGTAGGGAATCACTCGCCGGCCCGCAGGTTGAACTGGCGTATTCCCTCCGCGTCGAGGAAATCCGGGTTGCTCCCCGAGTTGTACTCGAAGCCTTGCGGCACCGATTCCCCCACCTCGCCCAGGCCGTTGTGGCGGTAATCGATTTCCAGGCCGTAGAAGCGAATGGAGGGCTGGATCACGAAGTGGTCGACAAACTCCAGGGTAAGGTGGGAATCGTCCGAAGGACACATGATTTCATGCAGTTTCTCGCCAGGCCGGATGCCGACCACATGGGTGGCCAGATCGGGCGCCATCGCGGCGGCCAGATCGGTGATGCGGATGGAGGGGATGCGCGGCACGAAGATTTCACCGCCGCGCATGCGCTGAAAATTCTTCAGCACGAAATCCACGCCTTCCTGCAGAGTGATCCAGAAACGGGTCATGCGCGGGTCGGTGATGGGCAGGCTGTCGACGCCGTCGGCGATCAGCCTGGTGAAGAACGGCACCACGGAGCCGCGTGAGCCGACCACATTGCCATAGCGCACGGCGGCAAAGCGGGTACGCGCGCCGCCGGCCATGTTGTTGGCGGCGACGAACAGTTTGTCTGAGGCGAGTTTGGTGGCGCCATACAGATTGATCGGGTTGGCGGCCTTGTCGGTGGACAGGGCGATGACCTTGTCGACATTGTTGGCCAGAGCCGCCTTGATGACGTTCTCGGCCCCGTGGATGTTGGTCTTGATGCACTCCATCGGGTTGTATTCAGCGGCGGGAACCTGCTTCAGGGCGGCGGCGTGGATGACGTAATCCACCCCGTTCATCGCCTGGGTCAAGCGCTCGCCATCGCGCACATCGCCAATGAAATAGCGCATGCAGGGCGCGTTGAACTCCTGCTGCATATCGAACTGCTTGAGTTCGTCGCGGGAATAGACGATGAGCCGGCGCGGCCGATAACGCGCGAGCAGGGTACGAATATAGAGTTTGCCGAAGGAACCGGTTCCGCCGGTCACCAGTATCGATTTGTCATTGAACATCTGGCGGCCAGGTACGAAGTGGTTGAACCAGCGGGCGGTTTACCTCAGCCGGCTTCGCCGCGCAATCCCGCCGCGACGTTGTTGTTGATGCTGATGAGGATGTCGAGCTTCTCGGGGGCCGGATAGGCCAGGACGTCAAAGGAGCGGCGATCAACGAAAAGGCTGAGGGCCAGCAGATTGCGCTTTATTTCCTCGGGCAACGGATTTTCTTCCACCGACAACTCCGCCTGAAAGAAGGTCCAGACACGCTGGTTGTAGCTGAGCGCGTCTTCGAGTTGTGCGTCATGATCCTCGCGCGTCCAGTTATCTCTCAGTTGCTGCAATTGCAGCGCCGCCTTCGTCAACACGGTCGCTTCGAGATCGCGTTGCGACAACGTGGCTTTTTCTACGCTACGGTAGGCATCAAGCGGATTTGCGGGCATTACTGAGCAACTCCTGTTCATAACGGATCAATTCACGCGCCGATTTCAGCGCCTGGTAATACTGCCCTTCGAGCACGAAATCACTCACCTTGCCGATCAATTCCGCCGTACTGGGCGCCACCTGGGTCACGGCCTTCACCTGCTCCCAGTAATACTGGTGGTAGCGCGCCAAACCGGGCGCATCCATGTACATCATCTGCACCGCCAGATAGATCCGTTTGCAAGGCGTGTCGGCATCTTCTTCCTTGAGGATATCTTTCTCGCGCAAGACCGGAACGTCATTCAAAACGGCTAACTGACAACGACTATCGCCATTAACGAGAACGGCCCCGCCGAGAAACAGCTTCTCGTGGGGCCGCAAATCAAGTTTTAGAGGCATTCTGCCCTACCACTCTGTTACTTCGACTCGACAGCCTGGTTCAACTGGCTTGCGTTGCTACCGATCCCAATATTGCCAAGATCGGCAAGCTGATCACGGACTCCGACCGCCTGGCTCTGCGCTTCGGGCGATTTCGCCTGTTTCACGAAATTGTCGACGTCTTTCCACATCCTGGTTTGCAAGTCCTCCAGGGATGACATCCTGGCCTTGACCTGATCGAGCGCCTTGCTGACTTCCGCATCGCTTGCCGTGCGCGGATCGAGCTTGGGCAAGTCCCAAGGCTGACCCTTGACGGCGGAGATCGCATCCGGCTTGTCGGTGGCTGTATCTCCCTTGCCGGTCGTGCCTGTCTGATTTGAAAACAGGCGACCAACAGCATCAACAGCAGCCGCTGGCGGCAAAGTCAGACTTTCGATTTCCTTGCGTAGACCAGAAATTTCGTTGAGCAGGGAGATTCTTTGCGGACTGTCGATCGGATAGGGCGGATACATTTTCACGATCTCACCCAGGTTACTTTCGATCTTGCCCAGCAATTTGCCCGATTGCTCAACCGTATCACCCACTTTGCGCACCACCGACGCGGCCTGATTCAGCGCCTCTTGACTGACGCGTAACTGTGCATAAGTACCCACCACTTGAGTGGAGGCTAGTGTCTGGTTGTCACTCGACACACCTGGCCGCGACAACCCTGCGTCATCCGGACGAACCGTCCCTACAGGCCGTTGCGCGGCCGTTGTACCGGTTTGACCAACTACCGAGTGACCAACTCCAGCCCCTGAGATTTCAGTGACCATTTCACCCTCCTCCCGCGTGAGCCCTCAAGCTCACGCGAGCTAAGTTACCGAGCATCATTGGATTAGAACAATCTCAAGATCGATTGTTGCGCCTGGTTGGAGATACTCAACGCAGTCGTACCCAATGATTGCTTGGTTTGCAGTGAGAGCAGATTCGCACCTTCCTCATTGGTGTCAGCCTCGGTGAGGTGTGTCGCACCGGTTACCAGCGTGTTCACCATCTCGGTAATGAAGGTCTGCCTGGTCGTGAGCGTGCTGAGGTTGGCCGACAGCTCGGAGGCCTTGGTTTGCAAGGTCGCAATCGCGGTATTCAGCGAAGACTCGATAGCGTTCAGTTCAGACGCGCTATCAAGATCATTCGCCGTGATGCTTCCGGTCGTTCCCGCGACCGTCAGAGAAGTGCCACCACCGGAGATAGCCAAGCCGCTGGCGCCGGAGTTGAAGCCGGACATCACGATTTTCGTCGTGGCGTTCTCGTTCAAGTTCACCGTCAGCGTCACACTACCGCTGGTCAGGAAGTTGGTGCCGTTGTAGCTCGAATCGGACACCAGGTTGTTCAATTGTTCGACCAAACGGTTGTACTGCCCGGTCAGGCCGCTGGCCCCGGTGAAGCCGGAAGCATCGGCCGCGTTCGAACCCGCCAGGATCGTTCCGCTGTTGACCGTGTCGTTGATGGCGGAACGCGCCTGGGTAACGACACCGCGCAGGGCTTCGATGGTGGAGAGCACACCCTTGATACCGGAGTCCGCGGACTTCACCGTCTGAATGGCTTCACTGATGTTGTCCTTGAGGCCGGTCAGCAGGTTGGCGCGGGTGTTGTGGCTTTGCGCCGCAAAAAAGTTGGCGGGATTGTCAACAGCGGTGTTGATACGTTTACCGGAGGAAAGACGCTCTTCGGTAGCACCCAACAGCCGCGAGGTATTCTGCAGGCTGATCAGGTTGGAACGCATGGAAGAGGTTAGGCCAATGTCGCCGATTGCCATGATGAAACTCCTTTTCTAGGGTCAATTGAGGGAGGGCTTCTGCCTCCGAGGCTTGGATGAACTTCCTTGCCTTGCACCCTTTTCGGCCATGACTGAAAAAACTTTAGCCTTTTTTGGAAATATTTTTCACGCCCCTGTTGCTTCAGTCAGCGCGCTCGGGCAACAGCACGTCACTGAAGCCGAAATTGCGCAGGTCGCGTATCCGCCGGGGATAGAGGATGCCCCAGAGGTGGTCGGTTTCATGTTGCACAACCCGAGCATGAAAACCGGCCACATCGCGCGCGAGAGGCTGCCCGAATTGATCAAAGCCGCTGTAGCGCAGACGAGTGTGGCGTGGCACCTTGCCGCGCAGGCCGGGCAAGGACAGACAACCTTCCCAGCCCTCCTCCACGTCCTCCGACATGGCCGTCAGAACCGGATTGATCAACACCGTGAATGGCACCGCTTCGACATCCGGATAACGCGGGTTGCTCTCCACGCCGAATACCACCACTTGCTGGTTGCTGCCGATCTGCGGCGCGGCCAACCCGGCGCCGTCGTTGGCCCGCATGGTATCGATGAGGTCGGCGACCAGCGCATGCAGTTCCGGGGTATCGAAAACCTCCACCTTCTCGGCCACTTGCAGCAGACGCGCATCGCCCATGCGCAGGATGTCGCGGATAGGCATGTCAGCTCCGTAGCGCCGGCATCCTTGCCGGCGTCTTTAACACAGCCGGCTGGAAGCCGGCGCTACAGGTGCGGCCGCGTGTCGCCACTTCAGACCGAACAGACACCGCCGTTGCCGGCCGGGGCTTCCTCGCCGTAACTCATGCAGGCGAGGTTTTTCAGGACGCCACGCAAACGGCCCATGACATCGTTCAGGGTGGCTTCGATCACTTCCGGCGAGATGCCTTCGGCGCTGTCACCACGTCCTGCGGACCAATTCACCGAGACCGCCACGGCCGCGTAACAGAGACCAATTTCCCGCGCCAGATAGGCTTCCGGCATACCGGTCATACCCACCATGTCGGCGCCATCTTTCGCCATGCGGTCTATCTCCGCCTTGGTTTCCAGGCGCGGGCCCTGCACGCTGGCGTAAACGCCGCCATCCATGAAGCTCTCGTCCGCTTTCTCCAGGGCGGAAATGCAGCGTTGCCGCATTTCCGGGCAATATGGCCAAGTAAAGTCCAGATGGGTAACGGGCTTATCGCCGTAGTCGGCGAAAGTGGTTTCGCGCCCGTGCGTGTAGTCGATGATCTGGTCCGGCACCGCCAGGCGGCCAGGCGCGAGGTTGGCATGGATGCCGCCGACGGTGGCGACCGAGACCACATGGCTGACCTTCTGCGCATGCAGAGCCCAGATATTGGCGCGGTAGTTCACCAGATGCGGTGGGATGGTGTGGCCGTAGCCGTGGCGCGCAAGGAACACCACGGGGTGCCCGTCGAGATCGCCGAATGTGAGCGGCCCGGACGGTTCGCCGTAGGGGGTGCGGATGACTTGTCGATGGGTGATGGAAAGGCCGGGCAGCTTGGTCAGCCCGGTACCGCCTATGATGGCCAGCATCATTGCTCCTTCATTGCGTAGATTCCCGGCAGATTGCGCCAGAGTCCGTAGGCATCCATACCCATGCCGAACACGTAGCGGTCGGGGAGTGACAAACCGACAAAATCGGCGGTAATGGGCTTCTCGCGGCCGAGTTCCTTGTCCGCCAGCACGGCGATTTTCACGTCGGCGGCCCCCAGTTCCAGCAGGCGCTGCTTGGCGGCGGCGAGGGTATGGCCCTCGTCGAGGATGTCATCCATGACCAGCACCGTACGGCCGGTCAAGTCCATGCGCGGCAGCACCGCCCAGTCGATTTGGCCACCGCGCGTGCCGCCACGGTAGCGGGTGGCATGCAGGTAATCGAACTCCAAAGGAAAACCCAGGCGCGGCAGCAGTTTGCCGGCGAACACCACACCGCCGCCCATGACGCACAGGGCAACCGGAAAGGTATCGGCGAGGGCGTCGCTAATCCGCGCCGCGAGGTGGTCGAGGGCCAGTTCGATTTCAGTGGCGCCGTGCAGCAACTCGGCGTTGTTGATCAGTTTCCAGGCGTCTTTCTGGTTCATGCGCTGTATTCCCGTAGCGCCGGCTTCCAGCCGGCGTCTTTAAATCTGCCGGCTGGAAGCCGGCGCTACATTTTCCCCGCCAGCGTCCTTTGTCGGCGCGCTTCATATAGACACACCCCGGCGGAGACCGAGACATTGAGGCTTTCCACCTGGCCGAACATGGGGATGCTGACCAGCACGTCGCAATGTTCCCGCGTCAGGCGGCGCATACCGGCACCTTCCGCGCCCAGCACCAGGGCGGCGGCGCTGGTGAAATCGGCATCCATCAGGCTGGCGCTTGCTTCGTCGTCGGTGCCGACGATGAGGATGTTGCGTTCCTTCAGGTCGCGCAATGTGCGCGCCAGGTTGGTGACCGTCAGGTAAGGAATCGAGTCGGCGGCGCCGCTGGCGGCTTTCATGGCCACGGCCGAAAGGCCGGCGGAGCGATCCTTGGGCGCCAGCACGGCATGCACGCCGAAGGCATCGGCGCTACGCAGGCAGGCACCCAGATTGTGCGGGTCGGTAACACCATCGAGCACCATCAGCAGGGCGGGTTCGCTCAGGTCATCCAGCACTTCATCGAGGTCTTTGGCGAGTTCGATCTGGCTGGCCTGGGCCACCACGCCTTGCGACTTGCCGCGCGCCATTTCATCGACACGGGCGCCGTTGGCCAGGACCACGCGCACACCACGATCCTCCGCGGCCTTGATCAGATCCTTGGCGCGGCGGTCGCGGCGGCTTTCATCCATGTAGACGACCTGGATGCTTTCCGGGTGATGGCGCAGGCGCGCGGTGACGGCATGGAAACCGTGAATCAGGACTCGTTGGCTCATTTCTTTCGTGCTTTGTTGGACGATGACTTGGAACTCCCCTCAGCCCCAGCCCCTCTGGTGGAGCCCCTACCCTGCGGCATCCCGCCCGCGGGCGAGGGGTGCTTCGCGCCCCCTTTCGGGGAGGTTGTGGGAAGGGCGGCATTGTCCACCAGAGTGAAGTCGATGCGGGTGGTTTCCAGATCGACGCGCGCAACTTTCACGCGCACCTTGTCGCCCAGACGGAAACGCTTGCCGGTGCGCTCGCCCAGCATCTGATGGCGGGCCGCGTCGAAGTGGAAGTAGTCCTGGCCCAGTTCGGTGACGTGCACCAGACCCTCCACGAAGACTTCGTTCAAGGCCACGAACATGCCGAAGCTGACCGCCGCGGAAATCACGCCGTCGAACTCCTCCCCGATCTTGTCCTGCATGTAGTAGCACTTGAGCCAGGCCACCACGTCGCGGGTGGCGTCGTCGGCGCGGCGCTCGTTTTTCGAGCATTGGGCGCCGATGTCTTCCCATTTTCCCGGGTTGTAGACCTCGCCTTTCAGGCAGGCCTTGATCGCGCGATGCACCAGCAAGTCGGGATAACGGCGGATGGGCGAGGTGAAGTGGGTGTAGGCCTCATAAGCCAGACCGAAGTGGCCGGCGTTCTCCGGACTGTAGACGGCCTGACGTAGCGAACGCAGCAGCACGGTTTGCAGCAGTTGCTCGTCCGGGCGGCCTTTCAGCTTGAGCAGCAGATCCGCGTAATCCTTGGCGTGCGGGTCGTCTCCACCAGTCAGGAAGAAGCCGAATTCCGCGAGGAATTCCTGCAAGGCTTTCAGCTTCTCCGGTGTCGGCCCTTCATGTACCCGGTACAGCGCCGGGTGTTTGCGCTTCTGCAGGTAATCCGAGGCGCAGACGTTGGCCGCCAGCATGCATTCCTCGATCAACCGGTGCGCGTCGTTGCGGGTGGTGGCGACGATGCGTTCGATCTTGTCGTGCTCGTCGAACAGCATCTTGGTTTCCACCGTCTCGAAGTCGATGGCGCCACGCTTGCCGCGCGCCTTCAACAGTACCTTGAACAGTTTGTAGAGGTTTTGCAGATGCGGCAGCACCCAGGTCTTGTCTTCAGGTGTCTGGCCGGCGGCCAGCCAGTCCCAGACCTGGTTGTAGGTCAGGCGCGCCTTCGAGTGCATCACCGCCGGGTAGAAGCGGTGCTTCTTGATGTTGCCGAAGCTGGAAATCTCCATCTCGCACACCATGCACAGGCGATCCACCTCGGGATTGAGCGAGCACAGGCCGTTGGAGAGTTCCTCCGGCAGCATGGGAATCACGCGGCGCGGGAAGTACACCGAGGTGCCGCGTTCCAGCGCGGACACATCCAGCGGCGAACCCGGCTGCACGTAGTGGGACACATCGGCGATCGCCACCCAGAGGCGGAAACCCCGCCCTTCAGGCTGGCAATACACGGCATCGTCAAAGTCACGGGCATCCTCGCCGTCGATGGTCACCAATGGCAATTTACGGATGTCTTCCCGGTCACCGCCGAGATCTTTTTTCAGCACGCCCTTGGGCAGCTTCCTGGCCTGAGCCAGGACGTCATCGGAAAACTCGTTGGGCAGATCGTGTTTGCGCAGGGCGATCTCGATTTCCATGCCGGGATCGGCATAGTTGCCCAGCACCTGGATGACCTTGCCCACCGGCGGCGCGTGTTTGGTCGGCTGCTCGGTGATTTCCACCATCACCACATTGCCGTTGGAAGCGCCCATATCTTCGTGGTTGGGCACCAGGATGTCCTGGCTGATGCGCTTGTTCTCCGCCACCACCCACTGATAACCACGTTCCCGGTAAAGGCGCCCAACCAGATTGGTATTGGCCCGCTCCAGGATTTCCACCACCTTGCCTTCCTTGCGCCCACGCCGGTCCTGGCCGTGTTCGCGCACCATCACGCGATCGCCGTGGAGCAAGCCGCGCATCTCTTTCTCGTGCAGGAACATGTCGCCCGACTTGTCGTCCGGAATGAAAAAGCCGAAACCGTCGGCATGGCCGTCGACGCGGCCGCTCTTCACCTCGATCTTCTCCGGCAGGCAGAGCGCGCCGCGGCGGTTGATCATGATCTGCGCATCGCGCTGCATGGCGCGCAAACGAATCATGAAGGCATCCATCTCGTCGGCTTCCAGCCCCAGGCGCATGGCGAGTTCATCGGTATCCACCGGCCCGGGAGCCTCGACTACCAGTTGCAGGATGAATTCACGGCTCGGCATGGCATGGCCGTATTTGGCGCGTTCGCGCTCGAGGAACGGATCTTGCCAGCGCAAGGCCTTCTGGCCGCGACGCGGGGGCTTGGCTGGCGACTTCATTGTCGGCTGAGTGGGAGAGGCGTCGACGTGCGCGGAAGCGGGCTTTTTTGCCCTGGATTGCACGGCTTTCACGGGGGGATTTTTTACGGTTTGGGCAGGTGTTTTTTTCGTTGACATAAATTTAATGGTCAGTAGAATGCGCGGCTTCTTGGCCCAGGTGGCGGAATTGGTAGACGCACTAGGTTCAGGTCCTAGCGCTCGCAAGGGCGTGGAGGTTCGAGTCCTCTCCTGGGCACCAAGAAACCCAATACAGACCGCGTGATTGCTGGCTTCCAGTATCACGCGGTTTTTTTATGCCCACGAAGTCCGTGATCGCTTGGTTTGTCGCTTTGATCTTCATGGGCAAGTCCAGGGTTGATAAATACGCGAGTTCAGCACGCGCGAAGTGGCCGACTATACCGGAAGCCGCTGGTTCGCTGAAAACGCCGTGATATCCAAGACCTCCGCCGACATTACCCATGCGGGTTGTCAGATCGCGTTCCAACCCGATCCGGGTTGCGTAATGCCGCGATATTTCGCTTCCCGCGACGGAATATGGACGGGAAGCCGTAGCGCCGCATTCCACCGGCGCGACTACACCAGCGCCAGATAAGCCGCCAGCATCAACCCCAGCAAGGCCATTGTTAGGTTGGTAAGTACCGGCGCGTTCACCCAGTAGCCATTGGGAATCTCCCCCGCGCCCAGAGTAAATACCACTTTCCGGTATTGCCGCACAGACAGCAGCAAGACCGCCACACCCAGCAGAATAAAGGCGATGCCGATGACGAGGGAGGCGCTGCGGTGCAAAGGCTCGCTCTGGTGGCTCAGCACCACATGCAGGAACAGGCCGAAGCGTTCCACCAGAAATCCGAAGCCCATCAGGGCGATGGCCGTGCGGTTCCAGGCCAGCAGGGTGCGCTCGGTGGCGAACAGGACACGGGGATCGTTGAGGTAGGACATGGCGGATCAGGTGGGTGGAAGGCTATGGCCCAGGGCGAACTTCTCCACCCGGTAGCGCAGGGTTTCGCGCGTGCTCTTGAGCAGCCTCGCGGCGCCGGTGACATTGCCTTCGGCGCGCGCCAGGGCGGCTTCGACGATGGTTCTTTCCATGTCTTCCAGGCTCAGGCTGCCGTCCAGCGGCAGCCAGACGCCATTGCCATCATGGGTCGCGGCCGGGGTGGGGGCACCTTGCAGTTGCAACCAGCGCAAGGGAAACACCTCGTTCTCCGCGAACAGCACACAGCGCTCCACCACGTTGCGCAACTCGCGCACGTTGCCGGGCCAATCGTGCGCTTCCAGATGCCGCCAGGCCTCGTCGGAAATGGTCTTCACCCGCTTGCCGGCCTTGGCGTTGTATTCCGCCACGAAGTGCGGCACCAGCTGCCGCAGGTCTTCCCGGCGCCCGCGCAGCGCGGGCAGATCAAGGCGAAATACTGAAAGCCGGTGGTAAAGGTCGGCGCGGAAGCGGCCTTCGCGTACCTCGCAGGTCAGATCGCGGTTGCTGGCCGCGATGATCTGCAAGTCCACCGCGATCTCACGGTCGCCGCCCAGGCGGCGCACCCGCTTGTCCTCGATGGCCTTGAGCAGCTTGACCTGCGACTCCGGCGGCAGATCGCCAATCTCGTCGAGGAACAGGGTGCCGCCGCCAGCCTGTTCCAACAGGCCGCGGCGGCGCCCCTTGGCACCGGTGTAGGCGCCCGCCTCGCTGCCGAACAATTCGCCTTCCACCAGTTCTCGCGGCAGCGCGGCACAATTGATTTCCACCAGGGGCGCGTCGCCGCGCGGCCCGGCGTAGTGCAGGATACGCGCCGCCAGGCCCTTGCCGGTGCCGGTTTCGCCGCCGATCAGCAGAGAGGAGAAAGGCACCTGGGCCAGCCGCTCCAGCATCTCGCGCACTTCCCGCGCCGGGACGCTATCGCCGATGAAACGTTCCGCGCCATAGCGCCGCGTTTCCTCGGCGGTCTGGTCGGCCAGGCGCGCCTGCGCGCGAGCGGCGCGCAAAGCGCCGGCCAGCACCATGTCCAGGCGTTCCGGGAGAAAGGGTTTCTCCAGGAAATCGTAGGCGCCCAGCTTGAGCGCGCGCACCGAATCCGGCACCCCGCCATAACCGGTGAGGATGACCCATTCACCGGGCAGGCGCGCGACCCTCGCTTCTTCCAGCAGATCCAGCACATTGCCATCTGGCAGATTCATGTCCGAAAGCACCACCAGCGGCTCGAAATCGCGAGTCAACAACAGGCCACGGGCGTCGTCCAGGCGGGATGCCAGGCGCGCTTCCCAGCCCTCGCGACGAAAATGGCGCAAGAGTTCCTGGCCAAGCAGGACTTCGTCTTCGATGATGAGCAGGGTTTGTGGCATGGATCAGTTCTCGGCGGATCGACAGGGTAAGAACAGGGTAACGCGCGCGCCATGCGGCTCCAGGTTATCCAATTGCAGTGTACCGCCCAGATCCTGCGCGAGGCGGCGCACGCTGGCCAGGCCGAGGCCGGTGCCGCCGGGACGAGCAGTGGCGAACGGCCGCACACCACCACGCAGCATCGTTTCAGGAAAACCGGGGCCCTGGTCACTGACGCTGATAGCCACCCCGCCTTCGCCGAGGCGGGCGCTCACCCGTGCCGCGCCACCTTCGTCCATCACCTGGGCGGCATTCAGCGCGAGGTTGAGCAGGGCCTGACGCAACTGGTTTTCCGGAAGCCAGCAGCGCAGAGCGTCGGGAATGTCCTGCTCGAAGACGACGCCCGGCGGCACCTGGTAGCGCGCCAGCGCCAACACCTCGGCCACGGTGCGTGCCAGGTCCACCGCCACCGCGGCCTCCGGTAGCAGGCGCGCCTGGCCCAACAGACCATTCATGAGATCAGTGATGCGCCGCAGTTCGCCGCCAACCAGTTCCAGTCGCGCCCGAGCATCCTCATCCGGCAAATCTTGGCGCAGATTGGCAAGGGCTAGCTGGATGCCGGCCAGGGGATTGCGCAACTCATGCGCCATGCCGGCGGCCATCTCCCCCACCGCCGCCAGGCGATCCGCCTGCGCCAGGCTGCGGTTATGCGCCAGCAGTTCGCGGGTCACCGCGCGTACCTCCGCCTCCAGGCCCGCCTGGCGCGCTTGCTGTTCGGCCTCCAGGCTCGCCAGCCGGGCCACCATGTGGTTGTAGTTGGAGATCAACGGCTCCAGCACCGGGTCCACGGCCTCCACCCGGGCGGGGGCGAAATCGCCCTGTGTGTTGTCAACGCAAGCCAAGCGGCTGAGCAGCGTGTTGATGTTATCCAGCGGCAGCAGAAAGCGGCGCCGCAGCAGAAACAGCACCAACGCCGCCGCCAGGGGAATGAGGATCAGGGAAGCCGCCGCCAGGCGCTTTTCCAGGCGGGCCTGAGTCTGGATGGCGGCGAGCAGGCTGGCATGGGCGCGGTTTTCTTCCACCAGCGCCGCTTGCAGCAGGGTGATGCCGCGTTGCAGGCGCTCACGCGGCGACGGTTCGGCGTCATCCAGCAAGTCCACCGCCGCGGCAAGGCCTTGCCGCCCGCTCGCGGTCAGCAGGCCGGGCGCGCGTGCCATCTGGATCAGTGATTTTTGCAGGTCGAGCAGGATGTCGGCCCGGACCGGCGTCGCCGCATCCAGTCCGCGCAAAGCCACGCGCTGCATGGCGAGCATCTGGTCGTGCATTCCCTGAATGACGACCAGATGTTCCTGCAAAGGGGTCATGCGGGTCAGGCTGCGCGAGGTAATCAGCAACATGCCGGCCAACGCCAGCAGCAACAGCCCCACAGTGACCACGACCGGGAGGGCGATGGAGCGCAGCAGCGGAGTGGGACGGAGCATGGCGGGCCGTAGTCAGTTATTTATCTAGCGCCGGCGGGGATGCCGACGCTACTTGGACGGCGGTGGCTGTCCGCCCTCTTCTCCCCCCGCGAATGGCAATCGCCCATCTTGCCGATAGCGGTGGGCCGCGCCGGGCCGATAGACCCAGAAGACGATGGCGAGAAACAGCAGGGGAAGACCCAGGAACAGCCCATAAGTACCTAGCAGATCGACGAGATGCGACATGATAGTTCTCCTTTCGCGTGGCGCTGGAAACATCCCGGAGGAGCGCGCCCCTCCGGATTCCATGCGTCATCACGAGCGCGCGATGGCTTGTGCCAGTTGCTGTTCGAGATTGCTCAGCTCGCCCTGGTCAGGCTTGCCCTGGCCGGCCAGGAGCGTATCCACCACGGCGCGGATGTCTTTAACGTAGACCGCCGCATCCGGTCCGTTGCCGGTCTTGGCGGTCGCCTCGGCGGCTTTCTCCAGCCAATTCCTGGCCTGTTCCAGATCGCGCTTCGACTGGCTGAAATCATCGCCCACGTTGGCGTCGATATCGGCGTAGGCCACATAGCGCTTCGCCTCGATCAGGTCACGACGCAGCGGGTCGTTCTGGCGCAATTTCGCCCATCCGACGCTGAGGGATTCCATCGCGCGGTCGGCATGCGCCTTGGTCCGCCGCCAGAGACCCTTCAATTCCGCCTTGAAGCCAGGCTCGTTCCTGTCGACACGGGCTTGCAGGGACTGCGCGTCGGCAAGCATCTTCTTCACATCATTCTGGCTTGCCGGGTCGGCCTGCTGTTGTGCCTCGTTCAATTGCGCGATGGCGCGGTCCACATCCGCCCGGGCCAGGTCCTTCTGGTCGGCGTCGTAGTGGTCGGCGGCGCGTTGCAGGTTGATGCGGGCGGCGAGTAAGGGCGCCGGCAGATAGACGGACACGGTATCGACACTGTCGAGAGCGGCACGCAAGGCCTGGTCGGCCTCGGAAAAATGTTTGCCGGCCAGTTCGGTCTGGGCGATGGCGACGAAATGGCGGGTGGTGTTCAAGGGCAGATCCATTTCCTCGTAATAAAGGGCGGCATCACTGGCTTCCGCTTCCTCGGTCGCCGGCTTCTTGTCCGCCTTGGCGGGTGTATTCCCAGGCGCCTTGGTGGAGACCTTCGCGGCCGACCGGGCCGCGCGCAGCTTCACCACATCGAAGTCCGCGCGTTCGTCCAGGCTGGCGTAGATGGGCACGCTGGAGATGGGAACCTCTTCGCTGTTCTCGTACTTCAGCTTGTCGTCGGCGGTCCAAACCCGGCTCTTGACCACGCTGGTGGGCACGGTGCTCTGGATGATGTCGAGCAGAGTCTCGACCTGTTTGAGTTCCTGTTTCGCCTGTTCGCCCTCCTTCTTGCGCAAGGCGTCGCGGGCGTGGGCGATGTGGTGCAGCACCCGATTGGCGCTGGAGGAGATGACCGCCTCGTCGGCGGGCGTGATGGCGCGCCCCGGGGTGACGCTGACATCCTCATGCAGGCGCGGCTCGGCGTCGGCCAGGGCGACCTGGGCGATGGCGAAACTGCTGATCAGGGCGAGGGTGAGGGGTTTGATGCGCAAGTTGTTCATGATGGGCTCCTTGTCTCGAATGCGGGATTGCGGTGATTGCCGCAATCCTGCTTCAGCACGCTCCGTGCCAAGGAACATTTCCATGGTTATTCAATGACTTGCGTATAAGGAGCAAAAACCATTCGGGGGAAATAAACCAGGTACGCGGGGCAAAGCCCCCGCGTCACTCCGGATCGACATCGAGTTTCCAGAAATGCTCCATGAAGACATAGGTGAAGGACGCGGACCAGCCGATCAGCAGCAGACCGTTGAGCGCCTCGGTGCCACAGACGAAACGCAAGGGGCCGGTCGGAATGATGTCGCCGAAGCCCACCGAGGTATACGTTTCCGCCGAGAAATAGACGAAGGTGGGGAAGCTGTCGATGAACTGCCCGGTGAAATTCCCGAGGCCGAATTTGTCGCGCAGGAAAAAGTAGGCGGCGCCATACAGCATGATCTCCAGGATGTGCGCGACAAACGTGCCGAGGATGCCCATCAAGACCCGAACCCGGCCGGACACGTGGATTTTCTGTAGAACCAGCGACAAGCCACGGAGAAATTCGTAATGCAGCAACGTGGTGGCAAGAATCAGCGTCGCGCAGACGAGCAAGGCTATGAACATGTGAGTACGGCCTCACCCGCGGCGACGCTGGTCATCACTTAGCTCGTGCCGTCCTTACGGCCGGGAAGGGTGATGGTCAAGACACCGTTCTCGTAGCTTTCCTTCAATTCCGAAGCCTTGACCGGGCCTGGGAGCGTCAGTGTTTCGGCAAAGGCGCGACTGCTCCGGCTTTGCGCCTCCTGTTCTCCCGCCTTGACCGTGTTGGTGGTTTCGGCGGTGATGGTGAGCACCTGCCCATCGAGGCGGACGTGGATGTCTTCCGCCTTGAAACCAGGCAGAGGTAGCTGGAGGCGATAACCTTCCTGGGTGGGTTGCAGGGTCGAAACCGGCGTGGGCAGGTCCAAAGTCGGCAGCGGAACGAACATGACCGGCAAGGTGTTCATCGCATTGAATTGCCGGTCCATCAGCGCCTGCATGCGCGCGAAATCGGCCCAGGGATTACCCCATGGGTTGTAGTAGAAAGGCCGCGCCGGAACGGGCATGGCCGCAGACGCCTGGGGCATCGCCTGAGCGTTGCCACTTGGGGGGCATTCACCCGCGTGGACGGCGCCCGTCGCCAGGGCAAGCACCCATGTGAGCAGTGAAGGTTTTGAAATTCCGGTATTCATGGAGACCTCCTGAAAAAAGCCCGGCGCGAAAAAGGTGCGCCGTGCGCAATTGAAAACGGGCCGTTGAGAAAGTTCCGGGAGGCCGGGTTCAACCGAAATTGTCCATTAGCCACAAAGTAGGCCTGTAGCGCAGGCGTCCCGCCTGCTTCGTAGGCGTGATCGGAAGGACGAAGCAGGCGGGACGCCTGCGCTACAGGTGGGCCTCCGGCTATTGGCCAATCTGGGATCAAGTCTCACCTGACAAGTCCCAGGGCATTGATTCGACCCGGATTGCCCGTTCGCCGAGGTAGGCATGTAGCGCCGACGCGCCTCCGACTACGCCAACCCCACCACTCAGGGATACAGGCCGGCCAGTTCAGACGATTTCCCAGCCGCTTTTCCCGCCGCGTCGGGCAAGGCCGTGAGGGCTTCCAACAGCGCATTTCCCCGCCATTCGCCGCCGGCGTAACAGGCGCGATCGAGTTCCCGCAGCAAGGCGGGCAGTTTGGGGTCGGGCAGACGCCGGGCCAGGGCGTTGAGGCCGCCGGGCGGGTCATCCGGCCAGGTGGCGCGCGCCCAGGCCAGCAGTTGCCGACGCGCATCCGACGCGGCGTTGTCACGGCAGGCGTGGCGGAACGCCTTGCGTGCCTCGCCGGCGCGGATCGAATCCGGGCTGCTGGAGGTGACCGCCGCGGGCGCGGTAGCGGAACGCGACCGGCGCGCGCGCCACCAGGCCAGCAACGTCGCCAGCCAGAGCAGGCCCAGGATCAGGCTGAGCCAGGGCCAGGGAAGCGCCGTGCCGCCGTGCGTGGCCATCGGGCCAGGCACGGCGGTGGCAGGAGCGGCGGGCGCGGCTTCCGGCGGCGGCGTCTCGGTGCTGGCCCCCACGCCCGGCAACACCTCCAGCGCGCGCGCCGGCAACACGATTTCACGCGGGCTGTTCCGGGTGGTATCCCACCAAACCAGGCGCATGGCCGGCAGGGTGTAGCGGCCGGGGCGACTGGCGATCACGGCGATGTCCTGCTCGCGGCTGCCATTGATGTTGCCGTCGCGCACCTCGGTCGCCAGTCGGGGCTGGTCCGGGTAGGCCTTCAACCCTTCCGGCAGCGGCATCCGGGCGGCGAGATCGGGCAACTGCGCCGCGCTCAGGCCCAGAGCGGACAGACGCAGGTGGCGGGTAATCGGCTCACCAGCGTGGACCGCGCCGTCATCCGGGCGCCAACTTTCCTCCAGGTCGACCCGTTGCGCGGGTAGCCAGTCCTCCCCGGCCACGCCGGCCGGGCGGGGACGCACGTCGAGGACGATAGGGGCGCCCTGCAAGCGCAGCGGGCGGGTGGCATTCATCATGCCGGCGAAAGGATTGCCGCCGAAGAAATTGCCGAAAGGGTCGGTGGCGTGGGCATCCGCCACCTGGGCTTGCAGCAGCGGCCCGGCGAGGCTGATGCGGCCGCTGCGCTGCGGAAACAACAGGTAGTCGCGCTCGATGACCCGATAGTCGCGGCCGCCGCGTGTTTCGTTGCCCTGGCGATCCTTGCCGATCTGCTGGACCAGAACATCGTTGCTCGCGGGAAGGTCGAGGCTGGCCTGGTACAGGGGCTGGTCGGTATAGAGGCGCAACTTCAGGGCGGTGGCGGCCTGAACGTAGGGCTGCTTCCGCGCCAGGCTGCTGGTGAGGAAGACATGGGAGGATGGCGTGGCGCCGGGGCTGGCTTTGTCGGCGGCGCCGGCGGCATTCGCGGCGACGCTCAGAACCAGGGCGGGGGTGCGTTCGCCGCCCCAGTTCAACGGCGGCAGCGCGATCCGCCCGTCATGTTTCGGTGAGAGGGTCAGGCGCAACTGGACCTGCGCGGTCATTTGGCCGTTGACGATCTGGACACTGGTGCCACTGGCTTTCCCGAGGATGGCGAAATCCCGTTGCAGGGGAGCCAGATCCGGCTGGCTGTCGCCGCGACCGTCGCGTTGCAGGGTAAGTTCGACCGATTCCCCTGGCTCCACCCGGTCGCGGTCCAGCCAGGCCTGAAGCGCCGCCGCCGCCGGCAGGCTGGGGAGAACGAGCAACGCCAGGAGGGCGAGTCGCCGGAATAGCCGCATGGTCGAAAATGGCGCGCCGGAATCCCGCCGGCTGTTCCGGGTTTGCGGAGACGAGCAGGCCAGGATGCCTGCGCTACAGGGGGGGGCATCCCGATTCATCGCTGATTACCTTGCTGTCGCATCAGATGTTCAATCATGAATTTGCGCCGCAGCAGACCGCCGGGATCGTCCGGTATCTGCCGCAGCCATTGTTCTCGGGCGAGTTGCTGTTCGCCGCGCGGTGTCTCGCCTTGGCCAGAGGTGGCATTTTTTCCCGCCGCATTTCTGTCCGCCTCCCGGCCCAGACTCGCCTCGGCATCGCGGCGCGCCTGCTCGGCCTCGTTCCCGGCGGGCTGGTTTTGCCCATTCCGGCCGCCACCTTGATCGGCCGCATTCGGCATATTCGCCGCCTGCTCATGTCCGGCCTGTTCCCCTCCCCGGCCCTGATCCCCAGACTTGCCGGCGCGCCGCTCCCGCCCCGGCTTGCCGGTCTGGTCGGACGAGGATTGGCCCGGCGCGTCCTGGTTCTGGTTGCCGGATTGGCCTCCGGATTGGCCACTTGGCTGGCCGCTGGATTCCGCATCCTTGCCCCCCTGCTTGTTGGATTGCCCCTGGCCGCTGTTTTGCTTTGGCGGCGGCGGTTGCTGTTGCAGCGCCTTCGCCACCAGTTCGCGGTTGTGGCGCGCGTCGTGGTTGTTCGGGTCGCGCGCCAGGGCGCTGTCATAAGCCTTCAACGCCGCCGCCAGATC
The DNA here is from genome assembly GCA_964542455.1 of uncultured Thiobacillus sp. Lineage (GTDB taxonomy): Bacteria > Pseudomonadota > Gammaproteobacteria > Burkholderiales > Thiobacillaceae > PFJX01. The sequence goes on from CAZIUC010000012.1 coordinate 88,671, forward strand.
GCCGGCGTGGGCCAGGGCGTTGCCCCGGTTGTAATGGGCGTCGCCGTCGTCGAAGGCGGCAAAATCATGCGCCGCCGCCGCGTAATCACCCGCCTTGAGTTCCGCGTAGGCGCGCCGGCGCGGGTCGGCATAGGCGCGCGCGGCGGCGGCCGCGTCGCCCTGGCGCAGGAGTTGTTCGCCGCGCTGATCGGCGTTGCGCCAGAGGCTGGACCAGAAGCCCTCCGCCCGCGCGCCGCCGGTGGCGAGCAACAATAAAACCAGCAGGCAGGCACGCATCGATCGCCACGACATCACAGCCACCCCCGCCGGCCGAGAAACGCCACCAGCAACAACAGCCCCGGCAAAAGCCAGACCCCGGCATCGCGCCAGTGCGCCACCTCGATACCCGCCATCGCCGTGGCGCCGCTGGCACGGCCGGAACTGGCCCGCAACTCGGTTATCAGGGTGGGCAGGCTGGCGAGATCGACATAGCGGCCACCACCGTTGGCGGCCAGTTGCCGCAGGCGATCCACATCCAAACGGGCCAGGCGTGGCTGGCCTTTGCCGTCCAGGGTAAAGCCGCCGCGCGGATCGGCCAGCGGAGCGCCGGTCGCGCTGCCTATGCCTACCACGTATAGCGTCGCGCCCTGGTTGCGCAGGCGTTGGGCGGCGGCGAAGGCGGCGGCGGGGTCGGCGAAGCCGTCACTCAGCAAGATGACCAAACCATCGCGGCGACCGGCCGGTTCGAGCAGTTTCGCGGCCCGCTCCAGCGCCGGGGCAAGGTTGTCGCCGGGACTGGGCATGATCTCCGGAGCCAGGGGGGGCAGCATGGCGCGCACCGTGGCGACATCTTCGGTTAGCGGCGTGACGGTGAACGCCTCTTCGGCGAACGCCACCAGGCCGACGCGGGCGTCGCGCGCGGCGGCGAGCAGGTCGTCGATGGCATAGCGGGCGCGGGTGGCGCGGTTCGGCGCCAGATCCGCCGCCGCCATCGATGGCGACAGGTCGAGCAGCAGCACCCAGGCGCCGGGCGCGCGCCAGGCCGCCGTGGCATCGCGCTCCCAGGCCGGTCCGGCCAGAGCCAGCAGCGCCAGGCTCCAGGCCAGCGCCAGCCAGGGCCAGGGCGTAGCCGTCTTTTTCCCGGCAGCGGCGGCCAGACGCAGGCCCGGCAACAACTCCGGGTCGATCAAGCGCGCCCAGTCGCCGTCGCGACCGCGCCGCCGCGCCAGCCACCAAGCCAGCGCCCATAGCACGGGCAAGGCCAGCAGCCAGAGGGGGCGGAGAAAATGCAGGTTCTGAATCAATTCCATCCCGCCCCCCGCCACGCCACCGCCGGCAGGCTGAACAGCAGTGCCAGGCCCAGCGGCCAGTAGAACCATTCGTCGCTCGGGCGATACCACTGCTCTCGTCCGGCGCTGGGTTCCATCTTGTCGATGCGCGCGTACACCTGTTGCAGGGCGTCGGCGTCGGTGGCGCGGAAGTATTCTCCTCCAGTGGCCTGGGCGATGCCTTTCAGGGTGTCCTCGTCGAGATCGCCGCCGCCACCGCCGAAACCGAAGAAACCGGCCTCGCCGCTGGAACCGACACCGATGGTGTAGATGCGCAGGCCGGCGGCGGCGGCGAGTTTTGCCGCCTGTTCCGGGGGCATCGCGCCGGCGGTGTTGCTGCCGTCGGTGAGCAGGATCAGCACGGTCTCGCCGCCGGATTTGTCCCCCTCCTCATGCAGGCGCTTGATCGCCAGGCCGATGGCGTCACCGATGGCGGTCTGGGTGCCGGCGACGCCGACCACCGCCTGATTCAGGAATTCCCCCACTGTGGCGAGATCGGCGGAAAGCGGCGCCTGGAGATAGGGTTGGGTGCCGAACAGGATCAGGCCGACGCGGTCGCCGCGGCGGCGCTGGATGAAATCCCCCGCCACCTTCTGCACCACCTGCAAGCGGTTGTAGCCGCCGGCCATGTCCTCGATAGCCATGGAGCCGGAGACATCCACCGCCAGCAACAGGCGCCGCCCGGTGCTGGGCACTGCTTCCGGATCGCCCAGCCACTGCGGCCGCGCGGCGGCGGCCAGCAGCGACAGCCAGACCAGCGCGAAAAGAACTTTGCGCGCGCGCGGCAAAGCCCGGATGGCAGGGGCCGCGTCGCCGGCCAGGCTCGCCGCGAACGGCAGGAAGAGCGCCTCGCCTTGCGGCCGCGCGGCCGGCAGCAGGCGCGCGAACAGCCAGGGCAAGGGCAGGCACAACAGCATCCAGGGCCAGGCGAAGTCGATCATTGCGACTTCCCCAGTTGCCCGTACCCGACCCGTAGCGCTGCCGGCTCCTTGTGTTCGCAAAGCAAAGAGCCGGCAAGGATGCCGGCGCTACATGAACCCCAACTCATGTGCGCCCCTTGATGAAGCCGCGCGCGCCGGCCAGCCATCGCCCACGCTCGCCGGACACCGCGCCGGCATAGGCGGCGCGCAAAAGGTTTTCCCCGTGCCGGCCGGCCCAGTCGGCGCCGCCATGCGCCACCACGAAGTCGATCCAGGCCCGGCCCGTGAGCCGCGCCACCGTTTCACGGCCGAAGCGGGCCACGGCATAGCGACGCAGCAGGTCCTGCAACTGGCGCGCAAGGTGTGTATCGTCGTAGCCCGCCTTTTCCAGGCGGGCGAGTTGCCGCAAGGCGGCGCGGCGCAAACGGCGCGGCGGCCGGTTGAACCAGTACAGCAGCGCGACGAGCGCCAGCAGCACCAACAGGGCCAGCCCCCACCAGCCCGGTGCCGGCGGCCACCAGCCGGGTGGCGGCGGGGCGTGCGCGGGCGCCAGTTGCGCGAGCCAGTCGGCTTTCATGCGGATTCCCGCAGCAACGGCGGCAGGCTGTCGCCCACCGCGTCGGCGGTGGCCAAGCGGATGAGCGGCAGGTTGAGACGGCCGGCGAGGTCGCCGAGGCGCTGTTCGCGCGTCGTCCAGGCTTGTTGCCAAGCTCTTCGGCTACGCTCGCCATCCAGCCACCAGAGCCTTCCCGGCAAGCCGACGCGATAGCTGCCTGCGGGCAGACCCGCGTTTTCCAGTGGATCGGTGACCCATAACAAGCGGCAGTCGTTGTGCAGGCTGGCGCCGGCCAGGGCACTTTCCGCCGTGCTGTCGAGCCCGCTGAAATCGCTCAGCACCAGCACCAGACTGCCGGGCTGAAGCAGGGGGCGCAGGCTGGTCAGGGCGGCGCCGAGTCCGCCGGAATTGGGAATGCCCGGCGCGCGCGGTTGTGCTTCGACCAGGGCTTGCAGCACCGGCAAAACGCCGGCTTCGCGTCCGCGCGGCGGAAAAATCCGGGGCTCGCCATCGCCCGTCGCGATCAGCGCGCCCAAACGGTCGCCACCCAGGGCCGCGACCCAGCCGAGCAAGGCTGCCGCCCGCACCATGAGAGCGGACTTGAGCTGGCGCCGGCTGCCGAAATAGAGGCCGGGATGCAGGTCGACAACCAGCCAGACCGGGCGTTCGCGTTCCTCGCGAAACAACTTGGTATGCGGCCGGCCGCGCCGCGCGGTGACGCGCCAATCGATGTTGCGGACATCGTCGCCGGGGGCGTAGAGGCGCACCTCCTCGAACTCCAGGCCGCGCCCGCGCGCGGCACTGCGGTGCGCCCCTTGCAGATTCGCCAGCACCGGCCGCCGCGCGCGCAGGTTGAGGCCGTGCGCGGCACCGCGCAGGGCGACCAGTTCGGCGAGATCGGGAAGGATCATGACCGACCGTGGAGCAAGCAACTCCCCCCTTTTCCAAAGGGGGGCTGGGGGGGATTTTTCCAAGGGTGGTGTGCGCGCAAGCGTCCGCAAATCCCCCCTGCCCCCCTTTGAAAAAGGGGGGTGAGCCGTGCCCAACCCGCGAATGTGACAGTCACGGCGCCGGCACCTGGCGCAGCAGTTCGTCGACGCACTGCCGGGAAGTGACGCCGCGCGCCTGGGCGGTGTAATCGAGCAGCAGGCGATGGCGCAGGGCATCCGGGGCGATGGCCTGGACATCCTCGGGGCTGACGTAATCGCGCCCGTCCAGCCAGGCCAGGGCGCGGGCGCCGCGTTCCATGGCGATGGCGGCGCGCGGGCTGGCGCCCCAGCGCAACCACTCGGCCAGCTTGGCGCTGTATTTGCCGGGATCGCGGGTGGCTTCCACCAGGGCGGCGATGTATTCGGCCAGGGAATCGGCCAGGGTCAGTTCGAGCACCTCGCGGCGCGCGGCGAACACCGCTTCCTGGGACAGCGGCATGGCCGGCGGCGGCAGTTCGCGCGCTTCCAGGGCCTCGCGCCGGGCCAGGTCCATGATGCGGCGGGTGGTGGCGCGATCCGGGTAATCCACCAGGGTGTGCAGCATGAAACGGTCGAGCTGCGCTTCCGGCAGCGGGTAGGTGCCTTCATGTTCGATCGGGTTCTGCGTCGCCATCACCAGGAACAGGCGCGGCAGCGGATAGGTGGCGGCGCCGACGCTGATCTGGCGTTCCCCCATCGCTTCCAGCAGCGCCGACTGCACCTTGGCCGGAGCGCGGTTGATCTCGTCGGCGAGGATCAGGTTGTGGAACAGGGGGCCGCGCTGGAAATGAAAGCCGCCCTCCTCCGGCCGGTAGATGTCGGAGCCGGTCAGGTCGGCCGGCAACATGTCCGGGGTGAACTGCACGCGCTGAAAATCACCTTCCAGGCCATGCGCGAGCGCCTTGACCGCGCGCGTCTTGGCCAGCCCGGGCGGCCCCTCGACCAGCAGATGGCCATCCGCCAGCAAGGCCACCAGCAGCCGTTCCACCAGGGTTTCCTGGCCGAGAATCTGCTCGTTGAGATAGTCGCGCAGGCCGGCAAAAGCGGCCTGCGCCGTGTTGGGGGAGGAAGTAGCGGGGGTATCCATGAGTGGCTGTGTTATCCAGTGTGCGCGGCAGGTTGATAGTGAAACGCGATGCCGAGGATAGTTCCCGGACGACCGCCGCCGCGATCGAGATATTAGCGATGGCCGCCCCTTGCGGCGCCATCATTTGAACCGTGCTTATCCGGTTGTCGCAGACACCCATCACGCGTAGTGACGTAGGCGCTGGATAAATACAACGCCGTCATTCCGGCGAAAGAACGTCACCCCGGAAGGCGTTAATCCGGGGCCGGAATCCAGTGAAATCAATAATCTGGACCCCGGCTTTCGCCGGGGTGACGAAATAATCAGCGACCCGCTAACCCCTCCCTAATTTTCACTCGCTACCTTCACCACCACGCGAATATCCGCGTGACTCGAAGGAGTGATCAGCATGAAACGCAAAGTCTATCTGGCAACGCTTGCCATCCTTTCCGCGGCCGCCATCGGCAGCGCCTATGCGAGCAAAGCCACGGAGAACGACGCCCTGGCCATCGCCGGCGCGAAGATCGACCTGTCGCAAGCCGTGACCGCCGCCGAGCGGTATGTCGGTGGTAAGGCCGCGCGCGCCGAGTACGAGCGCCACAAAGGGCAGTGGGTGTTCGAAATCGAAGTGGTCAAGGACAAACAGGTCATGGATGTGAAGGTCGACCCGATCAGCGGCAAGGTTCTCGCCGCCGTCGTGGACAAATCCGATCGCGATCATGACCATGACCGCGAGGATTGATCGTCTCGGCCATGTCGCGCCGGGGTGGCGCCGCCGCCCCGGCCCGGCGGATAACTTACTGGAGAGGTTCCCGATGAATGCCCTCACCCGCGCGGACGCGACGCGCATGCTGAACAAGGTTCCGGAAGTCACCCTGTTCTTCTGGATCATCAAGATCATGGCCACCACGGTCGGCGAGACCGCCGCCGATTTTCTCAACTTCAACCTGCATTTCGGCCTGACCGGCACCTCGACCCTCATGGGCGGCCTGCTGGCGGTGTTTCTGCTATTCCAGATGCGCGCCCGGCGCTATATCCCGTGGCTGTACTGGGTCGTGGTCGTCCTCATCAGCATCGTCGGCACGCTCATCACCGATAACCTGGTGGACAACTTCAACGTCCCGCTGCAAACGACCACCCTGGCCTTCGGCCTGGCCTTGCTGGCGACCTTCATCGCCTGGTTCGCGAGCGAGCGGACGCTCTCCATCCACAGCATCGTCACGAGCAGGCGCGAGTCGTTCTACTGGCTGGCCATCCTGTTCACCTTCGCCCTGGGCACGGCGGCGGGCGACCTGGCGGCGGAAGGCCTGCAAATCGGCTATGCCAATTCGACCCTGATGTTCGCCGCGCTGATCGGCCTGGTCACCCTCGCCTATTACGGGTTCAGGGCCAATGCCGTGCTGGCGTTCTGGATGGCCTACATCCTGACCCGCCCGCTGGGCGCATCATTCGGCGATTACCTGTCGCAACCTCTGGCCAATGGCGGCCTGGGCCTGGGCGCCGTGACGACGAGCATGGTTTTCCTCGCGTCCATCCTGAGCCTGGTGATTTATCTGACCGTCAGCCGGAAGGACTTGCGGGCACAACCGGCAAAGGAAACCATCTGAGGCAAGGTGGAAACGCCTTTGTAGCGCAGGCTTCCAGCCTGCGTCTGTAAAACAGCAGGCTGGAAGCCTGCGCTACAAGGGCGATGCGTCCGTTGAACGGTATTTTCGGGAGTGACGATGCGTATTTTGCTGGTTGAAGACGACCCGATGATCGGCGCGGCGGTTTCCGTCGCGCTCAAGGACGCGGCGTATGCCGTGGACTGGGTGAAGGATGGCGCCAGCGCCAGCCAGGTGCTCGAACACGGCGAGCATCAGGCCGTGCTGCTCGATCTCGGCCTGCCCAAACGCGACGGACTGGAAGTGCTGCGCCGTCTGCGCCAAGCGGGCAACGCGCTGCCGGTGATCATCGTCACCGCGCGCGACGGGGTGGAGGAGCGCATCAAGGGGCTGGATTTCGGCGCCGACGATTACCTGGTGAAGCCCTTCGACGTGAATGAACTGCTCGCCCGACTGCGCGCGATCATCCGCCGCCAGGGCGGGCAGGCCGCGCCGGTGCTCGGCAACGGCCGGGTGAGCCTTGACCCGGCCAGCCACGAAGCGCGCTGTGGCGATGTCGTGGCGCAACTCAGCGCGCGCGAGTTCGCCTTGCTGCATGCCCTGCTGCTGCGCCCCGGCGCGATCCTCGCCCGCGCCGAACTGGAGGAACGCATCTACGGCTGGAACGAGGAAGTGGAAAGCAATGCCGTGGATTTCCTGATTCACGGCGTGCGCAAGAAACTCGGCGCGAGCGTCATCAAGAATGTGCGCGGCGCCGGCTGGATGGTGGAGAAATCGCAATGAAACGCTCCCTGCAACGGCACCTCTCGCTCATGTTGGGCAGCGCCGTACTGCTCTGCGGGCTGGTCGCGGCGATCGCCTCCTTCGCGCTCGCCTATCTGGAAGCGAAGGAATTCCAGGACGACATGCTCAGGCAGATCGCCACCCTGGCCTCCGCGAACGCCGCCCGCTTGCCGGCGGCGCCGCGCGGCGCGCCCGGAGAAGGCGAAATCAACGACCCGGAATCGCGCATCCAGATCCTTCATCTTCCCGGGGATGCCCGGCCCGCCTGGCTACCCGACGATCTGCCGGCGGGCTTTCATACCTTGAACGCGGGTTCCGAACGCCTGCGGGTATTCATCCGCGATACGCCGCGACAGGGGCGCGACGTCGTCGCCCAACCCACCGATGCGCGCGACGAAATCGCCATCAACAGCGCCCTGCGCACCCTGCTCCCCTTGCTGCTGTTGCTGCCGCTGCTGGCCTGGCTGGTCGTGCGCATCGTCCGCGGCGAACTGGCGCCGATCGCCCGTCTCTCGAAAAGCCTCGACGCGCAACCGGCGGATCACCCTCAAGCCATCGCCGACACCGGCCTGCCGGACGAAATCACGCCGTTCGTCCACGCCATCAACCGATTGCTGGAACGGGTGAACCACCTGATGACGCAGCAAAGGCGTTTCATCGCCGACGCCGCCCATGAACTGCGCAGCCCGCTCACCGCGCTGTCGCTGCAAGCGCAGAACCTGAAACAAGCCGCTTCACTGGAAGCCGCGCGGGAAAGGGTGGCGCCGCTACAGGAGGGTATCGAGCGCGCACGCAAACTGACCGAACAGTTGCTCAACCTGGCCAGAATCCAAACTGGAACCAGCGCGGAAACAAAGATCAACGCCTCCGCGCTGGCGCGTGAACTGATCGCGGAAAACCTGCCCTACGCCGAAAGCAAGGGCATCGATCTGGGACTGGAGGAAAGCGCGCCCCTGACCCTGCGCGCCGCGCCGGAAACGCTGCGGCTGATCCTCAAGAACGCGCTGGAAAATGCCTTGAGATACACCCCGGAAGGCGGCGAAGTGACGCTGCGACTGCTGTCCGATAACGGTGACCCCATCATCGAAGTCGTCGATAACGGCCCCGGCATTCCGGCCTCGGAGCGCGAACGGGTGTTCGACGCCTTCTACCGGCTCCCCGACAGCGGCGAAGGCAGCGGCCTCGGCCTGGCGATCGCCCGTGAAGCGGCAACACGCCTGGACGGCGACGTCAGCCTGCATCAACGGCAGGACGGCAACGGCCTGGTCTTCCGCTACCGGCAAGCACGCCACCGCAAAACGATTTAGCGCCGCGCCCCTGTAGCGCCGGCTTCGTAGGGCTGCGGCCCTCTCCTTTTCCAAAGGGGGGCTAGGGGGGATTTCCGAAACGGCCGCTCAGGCAAATGTCACCAAATCCCCCTTATATCCCCCTTATATCCCCCTTTGAATAAGGGGGAAGTCCTTCCGGCAAGCCGATGGTCGCGCATCCGCACAGCCGACTTTTGCTATGCTGCCGCACTTCCCGTGGCCGGCGCCGCCGCCTGGACCGGCGGACCCCATTTTCGGAGCAACACAGATGGCTTCTTTTGCGGAGCAGCTTTTGAAAGCTGGCCTGGTCGACAATAAAAAAGTCAAACAGGCCAACCACGACAAGAGCAAACAGAAAAAGATTGAGCGCCGGACCGGCACGCAAAGTGTCGATGAAGCGCGCCTGGCCGCGCTCGAAATGCAACGCAAGAATGCCGAGCGGGCGCGGGAACTCAATGCCCAGCGCGACGCGGCCGCCAAGCAAAAGGCGATCGAGGCGCAAATTGCACAGATGGTTCGCCAGAATCGCCAGAGCAAGGGCGCCGGCGACATCGCCTACAACTTCACTCGCGGCAACAAGATAGACCGGATTCATGTGTCGGCAGAGGTCCAGGCGCATCTGGTGGCCGGGCACCTGGTCATCGTCTGCCTGGGCGGCGCCACCGAACTGGTCCCCCGAGTGATCGCCGACAAGATCGCCGAGCGCGACGCCTCGCTCGTCGTTCGAGTGCACAAGGCCAGCACCGAGATCGAAGCCGACGACCCCTATGCCGCCTTCCAGATCCCGGACGACTTGATGTGGTAACGCGAGCGGTTTGCCCGGCGCGGATCGGGCAAAGCGGCAAGTGGGCCGGAGGGTAGTAAATCTGCTGCAAGGCCGGAATCCTCCGCCGCGCCAACACCCTGGCGTTTGCAGGTCCCGGCCATGGGCGACGATCACCTTGATCTGATACCGGCCGTTCACCCATGTTCGCATCGGCTGACTTCGGATGTCCCGCAGGGCGTGCCCGTATTGCCGACTCGCGCGCCCGGTATGGACGATGGCCCATGTCGAGCAGTATTCTGCACAGAATTCTGTTATCTACCCGCAAGGAGTTGACCATGGGCTTTACTACTGGCGACGTGGTGCCGTTCACCCAGGCACGCGCCAACCTCTCCGAGCTGGCCGATCAGGCCAAGGCCGGCGCCGAGAAGATCATCACCAAGAACGGCGAAAGTTACGTCGCCCTGATCGACGCTGGCCGGCTGGACTACTACCACCGGCTGGAAGGCGAGCGTATCCATCTGCTGCTGATCGAGGATGCCCGGCGCGGCCTGGCTGACATTGCCGCCGGCCGAACCTTTGAGGCCGATGACGCCATCGAGCGGCTGCAACAGCGCCGGGCCTCCGTCCAATCCGGCAAGCCCGCCAAGAAGCGTGGTTGAAGGTGTGGATGCGGGCCTTTATCGGGTCGAACTGACCGCGAGCTTCCTGGAACACCTTGACGCCATCGAGGCGTTTCTGCTGGAGGCCGATGCGGGTTTTGCCTACGACGCCCTGCTGGCCGAGCTGCGCGCGACGGTGATCCCCAACCTGCGCCGGTTTCCGCGCATCGGCCGGCGCTACCTGGATAACCCGCCGCCGTTCTTGCCACAATCCGCCGAGGCACTGGCCCAACTCGCCGCGCTGCCCGCCGGCACCGCCCACGCGCTGCGCGAATACCTGCATGGCGACTACCTGATGCTTTACACCGCGACAGAGGCCGACTTCACGGTGTACCTGTTGTCCATCCGACATCACCGCCAGCTTTCATTTGACTTCGCCCGCCTGTGGCCAGGCGCCTGATAGTCAGAAACCAGAACATGCCGACACTGCGCTGGGTAGGGAAAGACAAGGTGGTCAACCACCACCATGAGGCGCCATTCCGGGTGCTCAACAAGGCCTCGACCTTTCGCGCGCAGGAAAGGCTGCCAACCAACTGAGCCTCCCCCGCTTGACCGTCCCTTGTGAACTTCACTGCCGATCCACATTCCAGCGCAAGCACAAGCCATACCGGAGACGAGTCGAACGGATCAGACCCGCATCATCTTCAAGAATCACCGTCACGCGCCGTTCCGCCCTCCCGCCTCCGGATTCATTACCATTCGTCACCCCGTCCAACGCCCATCTCATGGACCTGCCCAGTCTCATCAATCAGTTCGGCTACCCGGCCGTGTTTCTCGGTTCCGTGCTGGAAGGCGAAACCGTGTTGCTGCTGGCCGGCTATGCCGCGCACCGGGGTTATTTGAATCCGGTCGCGGTGTTCGCCGTCGCCTGGCTGGGGGCGTTGCTGGGTGACCAGTTCTTTTTCTGGTTGGGGCGGCGCCATGGGCAAGCTCTGATGCGCAAGCGGGCGACGTTGGCGGCGCGCGTGGAGCGCTCGCTTGGGCTGATCGACCGGCATCCGGTGAAGATCATCCTGTCCATGCGCTTCCTCTGGGGTCTGCGCATCGCCTTGCCGATCGCCGTGGGCATGAGCGGCATCCATTGGCGGCGCTTTTTCTGGCTCAACGCCGCCTCGGCCATTCCGTGGGCGGCCCTGGTGGGCGGCGCCGGGTATCTGTTCGGCGCCTTGCTCACGGAGCACATCGCGCAACTGCACCGGATCGAGGAGTGGATCATGATCCTGGTGGTGGTGCTGGCCCTGGCGCTGCATGGGGTGGGCTGGCTGCGCCGGCGCGGTTCGTGATGCCGTCGCGGCTGGGAAAGCAGCGGCGTAGGTCAGGTTGGCGCGTGGCGACTACCTGACGTTCGTTTCATCAAATTAGGGGTTGAGGTGGATCGTCAGGTAGCGATAGGGCCGCAACCTGACCTACGCGGTGGGTGTTAGTTAACCGGCAGCGACGTAGGTCAGGTTGGCGCGTAGCGACTACCTGACGTTCGTTTCATCAAATTGGGGGTTTGAGGTGGATCGTCAGGTAGCGATAGGGCCGCAACCTGACCTACGCGGCGGATGTTAGTTAACCGGCAGCGACGTAGGTCAGGTTGGCGCGTAGCGACTACCTGACG
>CAZIUC010000013.1:0-22536 GCA_964542455.1 uncultured Thiobacillus sp.
TTCGGATTTCGGATTTCGGATTTCGGATTTCGGATTTCGGATTTCGGATTTCGGACGCGCGCAAGCGCGCATATATCAAATCCGAAATCCGCAATCCGAAATCCGAAATTGCTCCGCCGCCCGTTCCGATACCACCAGCACCAGCAGCATCATGGCGCGGGTGGCGCCGACGAACAGCTTGCGCAGGGCCTTTTCGTCCAGCGTCTCGAAGTCGATTTCCGCGAACACCACGGCGGCCGCGGACTGGCCCTTGAAGCGGTAGACCGTCTCCAGCAGCACATCGCCCTCTGAAAACAGGGGATGGCCGAACAGGTCATAGCGGCCGGTGAACGTTCTCAGGCTATGTGGCCCCAGTTGGGCATGGGGAAACAGCAGCGATTGCTCGCGTCCGCGAAAACTCAGCAGTGCCAGATCATCGCGCTTGTAGCCGGCGCCGTAGCACAGGCGGATCGCCTCCTTCACCCGCTCCTTCAACTCCATCGCATCGCGATACACCAGCACCTCCAGCCCCCCCGAGCCGAGCGGGCCCGCCGCTTCGATGGCGGCGCCTTCCGGTAACAGTGATTGCAGAAAGCGCACCACCGGGCGTGGGCTGCGGTAGTTGCCGCGCGCGTGCAGGGTTACCCAATCCGGCAACGGCACCGGCGCGCGGCCATAGAGATTCTGCAACGGGTCTTCCAGCCAGAGCAGGCGCGCATCCGGCTGAGCATGGCACAGCACCAGATCGCGCCAGGCCTCGGTGAAATCCTGGCCTTCATCGACGATCACGCAATCGAACCGCCACGCCGCATCGACCGGCAAGGCGGCGGCCTGGTCGACGAGCGACTCGAAAGCGTCGGTCTGGGTGAAATCGGGGACGATGCCCCGCTCGCGCAGGCGCTGGTCGCACAACATATGAAACGTGCCCACCCAACCGTCGGACGCGCCGGGAGGAGCGACGATGCGCGCGAAATGATCGGCCAGCGGGCGGTTGTAGCAGACATAAAGCGGGCGCTGTCCACGATCGAGGGCGGCGGCAAATTCGGCCAGCGCCAACTGGGTCTTGCCGGATCCGGCGGTGCCGGTCACCCGCAAACGATGCGGCGTGAATTCCAGTTGTCGCGCCCAATGCGCGAGGCCGCCGGAAACTCGGGTGACCAGGGCGCGCGCGCGGCCGACCAGGGCGCTGACATCGGTTTCCAGTTGCAGCACCCCGCGCAGAAAGCGGTGCACCTCCCGGGCCTGGGGCGCGTTTTCCCCTACCGGAAGAATCGTCTGAATCAGGTTGGCCAGTTGCGTCTTGCGCCGCGCGTCGACGATGCGCTGCGGCGCGATACCCGCCGTTTCCACCTGGCGCACCGTGTAATCCGGGCAATAGAGCAGATAGTCCACACGCGCCACCTGGCAGCCGGGGCGGGCATGCAACTTGGCGCGCAGGGCGGAAACGCTACGCGCCATCTGCACGGCCACGCGCTTTTCCTTTTCCGCATAGCGCTTGACCAGGCCTTCCGGCGTCTCGATCAGGAAACCGCTCTTCTGCTCGATCAACAACACATCGCCGGCCGGGTTGACCACCACGAAATCGATTTCGCCATACACCGAGAAACCGTGTTCCAGATGCGTCCAATGCACCGCGTGGTAAACGGTGTAGCTATCCGGCAAAGCCGCCGCCAGCGTGGACAGTGTCTCGATCTCGCGCGCCGCCGCGCCCGTGACTTCCAGCGCCCGCCAACCATCGGGAAGAATGTTCGCCATGCCTACCCCACTGACATCTCTCGTGACGGCCGAGGATAACGGAAGCGCTGATTTGTTTTGGTGCTGTTCGCGTCGGCGGTGGGCATGCGCGAAAGCGGAAGAGAAGGTAACTTCCCCCTTTCCAAAAGGGGGATTGAGGTACCGAAGGGTAGGGGCTTCATCAGGGATATAGCAACGTTTGCCTGAGCAGCCGTCTCAGAAATCCCCCCTGCCCCCCCCTTTGAGAAAGGGGGGAACCATTGCAACAACCGCGTCACCAGTTAACGCGAACCGCGCCTTTGTTATTGTTTCCCCGCCGACTTGCCGAGGCTATGCCATCGCCTCGTTGAAGCGCAACTTGCGATAAGCCGCCAGCAGGCGCTGGTGCATCTCGCAGCCGGCGAGGTCCGGGCCGGGTGCTTGCAGACCGAAGAAGCGCCGCTCGCCGCGCAGCATGGCCTGGGCCGTTTCCAGGGTATCGGCGCCGTACAGGCTCAGCAGGCTGTCGCCATAATCATTTGCGTTCAAAGTATCGGCATGCGCCATCTCCAACAGGGTTTCGATGCAGCGGTAAACCAGCCTGCGCGCGGGATTGAGTTGTTCGAAATGACGCACCCACTGGCAACCTTCGCGCGCGGCATCGACATCCCGGATGGCGAGAGCCAGCAGCGCTTTCAGTTCGCCCACGCGCAGGTCTTGCCAAAGCGATCCGGCATCCGCGGCCAGGCCGATCAGCGCGGCGACCGGGCGCTGATCGTCGAGGCCAAGCTCGTTCAGGGTATCGAGCAAGTCACGGATTTCTTCGTCTTCGAGCAGCGGCAGATGCAGGATGGCCTGGTGCAATTGGTTGCCGACGCTGTTGTTGTTCCATTCCAGGTCATCGAGCGGATAGATCTCGGACATGCCCGGCACCAGGATGCGGCAGGCGTAGACGCCGAGATGATCGAAATCGGCGATGTAGACATCGCGCTCGACGCCGTGAATGGCGTCGCATAGCCAGGCGAATTCCTGTTCCGTGCCGCCTCCGAAATTCCAGTCGGCGAAGTCGAAATCCGGCGTCGCGCGGAGGAATTCCCAACTGATGATGCCGCTGGAATCGACGAAATGAATCTCCAGATTCTGCGCGTCGGCAATCTCGTCGAGGTCGAAACCCGGCTCCGGGAAGTCGCCCAGCGCATCCAGCGCGCGGCCCTGCAGGAGTTCGGTGAGAGCGCGTTCCAGCGCGACTTCAAAACATGGATGGGCGCCGAAACTGGAGAAGCAGCCCTGGTCATGCGGATTCAGCAAAGTCACATTCATCACTGGATACTGACCGCCGAGCGAAGCGTCCTTGACCAGGATGCCGAAGCCGGCGGCGCGCAGATCACGGATGCCGGCCGCGATTTTCGGATAGCGGGCAATCACCGCTTCCGGCACATCGGGCAGGCACAAGCCCTCGCCGATGATGCGGAATTTGACATGCCGTTCGAAGATTTCAGACAGCGCCTGAACCCGCGCCTCGGCGGGCGTGTTGCCGGCCGACATGCCGTTGCTGACATACAGGTTGCCGATCAGGTTGACCGGAAACCACAGTGTGGCGCCGTCGCGCTGACGCCGGTAGGGCAAGGCGCAGATGCCGCGCGCCGCGTTGCCGGAATTGCGGTCCACCAGGGCGCCGGCGGGCACCGCGCCATCCGGGTTGTAAAAAGCGCGCAGATCAGCGTCCAGCAAGCCTTCCGGCCAGGCGTCGCCATCCGGCACGGGAAACCAGTGTTCTTGTGGATAGTGGACATAGGCGCGCTGTGCCAGCGTGCCGCCCAGGTAGTAATGCGACCAGAAGTAATTGCAGCCGAGACGCTCGAAAAACTCACCCAGCGCGCTCGCCCGCGCGGCCTTTTCGGAAGCGCCCTTGCCGTTGGTGAACAGCAGCGGGCAATCGCGATCGCGAATATGCACCGACCAGGCATTGGCCACCGGATTCAGCCAGGAACGTTCCTCGATATGGAACCCCAAGGCCGCCAGTTTGGCCTGCATGGACTGAATGGAGGATTCCAGCGAGGCGTCCTTGCCGGTGATGAAGCTTTCGATTTGCATGGGAATTCCAGGTCGAGAAGGATGGGCTGAGCTGATCAAAACCCTTCCAACATCATGATTCGCGGGGCGTGCCGTGAGACCGGCGCAAGCAAAAAAACCGACGGCCGTTCGCGGCCGTCGGTTCATCCACAACGGCGTGTGGACTGTCGAGTCTTGGCCTTGCGGCGGGTCTTTTGTAGCGCGGGCTTCCAGCCTGCATCACGGCGCCGGGACGGCAACGGGCAGGCGGGAAGCCTGCGCTACATGGGTTACTTGGTCGCGGCCGGGGCGGGAGCCGGGATCTGTGACTGCAACATCTGCAGCAACTTCATCATGGTGGCGGGGTCCAGGGTGGGCATGCCACCGCTGGGCATCGCCATCATCTGACCCATGGGGCCATAGGTATTCGGGTTCATGGCCGCGCCCATCCAGTTGCCATACATATTGGGATTCATGGGCGCCATCATGGCATTCATCGCGGCGGGATTCGTCGGCGCCGCCATCCAGTTGCCGTACATGGCGGGGTTCAGCATCTGGGTTCCCATGCTCATCATCTGCGGGCTCATGGGGGCCATCATCATGTTCAGGTAATTACTGGGGTTGATGCCCTGGCTGATCAAGGTATTGATGAGCCGGGGGTCCAGGCCGGCGGCCATCCATTTCAGGGCGATGTTGGGGTCGCTGAACTGCATGTAGTTCTGCATGGCGGCCGGATTCATCATGCCCGAGAGCATGCGGATGCTGGTATTGGGGTCCATACCCTGTTGCATCATGGCCATCGAGGTGGCCGGATTCATCATGGCATTGCTCCACTGCGCGAATACGGCGGGATCCTTGAAAGCGGCGGCATTCTGCGTGGGGTCGAGCATCTTCCCCGCCCAGGCCTGGGGAGAAGTGGGCGTGGTGGAGAGAGCGGGCGTGGCGGCGGCGGGCGTGGCGGCGGCAGGCGTGGTAGCGGCAGGCGTGGTAGCGGCGGGCGTATCGGCAGCTTGGGCAAGTCCGGACAGGGCCAGTGCGGCGAACAGGATGGGCATACGATTCATGGCGAACTCCAGTGAGGGGTGGGGCGTACTAGAAACAACAGACCCGATGTCAGCGGGTCCGACATCCTAGTCCCCTTTGCGCCTGGAGGGGGCGTTCTTGCTCCGGTCTGCAGACGTAGTCAGCCTTTGAAAGCCCCGTCGGATGCAAGATAGGCCAGTTCTTCCGGCGTGCTCTCCCGACCGAGGATGGCATTACGGTGGGGAAAGCGGCCGAAGCGCCGAACGATGACCCGGTGGTGCTCGGCGAAATGGAGGTTGGCCGCGAGCCGGGCCTCACGAAAAAGGCTCACCGACTGGTCCTGGTCATCCAGATTCTCGCTGTGCATCAGCGGCAGGTAGAGGAATAACACCCGGCCACTCGGGACCTGTTTGTCGTAACCGCGCGCCACAGCCTGTTTGGCGAGCGCGACGGCCTGCCGCTCGCTGGAGAAAGCGGCTGGTTTGCCCCTGAACATGTTCAGGGGCAATTGATCCAGCACGATGGCGAGCGCCAGACTGCCTTCCGGAGTGTCCGCCCAGCCATCCAACTCACCGGACACGGCGCGCTTCCAGAGGTCCTCGTAGCGCACCCGGATTTCATCATCCAGCCTTGGCGTGGAGGAAAACCAGTGCTTGCTGATCCGTGCCGAGAACCAGAAATCCAGAAGCTCATGAAAGTTGTTTGCCTGCGCCATTGCCAATGGTCTCCGCGAAGTTGATGAGCGGTCGGTAGATCAAGGCGGCAACTGTGCCAGAAAGGTGCCTGGTCAGCTTCCACTCAATTCAACCACTCCCGGAATTGCCGGATGATGGTGAAAGGATTTCATGGGGGGCTGACAACCCGGTGTGATAGCGGGTTGCGGGCGGTATGGGTGGCGGAGACGCAGGGATTCGAACCCTGGATCCAGTTTTTGACCGGATGCACCCTTAGCAGGGGTGTGCCTTCGACCACTCGGCCACGTCTCCAAGCTTGTTTCGGCCGAGGCCGAAAAAGCCGGGCAAGGATACCTGCGCGGCGCGACCAAGGCAATGTCGGAAAGGCGGAAGCGGCTGAAATAACCGGCTTGCTACGTACTTTCTGGAGCCGCGATGTCCAGGAACTCGGAAAACATCGCCGCCTGGCCCTGAAGTTTGCCGTCAGCATCGGTGAGATTCCAGACCGTCGCATTGCGAATCATGAAGCGCCGGCCGCTTTTGGCGATGCGCACGCCACTGTAGTCGTCGATGTATCCCTGTGACGCCACTGCTTCCAGAAGTTGCGCGCGCGCAGGCCGCGCCATCGGTTCGGCGGAGAGGCGCGAAAATAGGCCGACGATCTCGCGCCAGGTCATTTCGAAGCGTGCCTGAGCGGTCAGGTTGGCGTAGGTAAAACTGGGGTCCGCCGTGTTGTCGTGCGATAGCACGGCGAAGGGTGCGTGGTAGAGCGCGCGTGCCGCCTCGCGTGGCGGCAACTCGCTATCCAGCAACGCCTTGCCGGTCCACTGGCGGTAGCTGTTGATCAGCAGGGCCGCGTGTGCGGGCAGGTGGTCGTTGGTGGCGGCCGGTTCGGGAATCATGCAAGCCATCCCGACTCCGCCCGCCCAGAATCAGGCCACTTCCTTGTCCAGCTCGAACGCCTGGTGCAGGGCGCGCACGGCGAGTTCCATGTACTTGTCTTCCACCACCACGGAAATCTTGATTTCGGAGGTGGAGATCATCTGCAGGTTGATGTTCTCGGCGGCCAGCGCGCGGAACATCTTGCTGGCCACGCCGGCGTGGGTGCGCATGCCGACGCCGACCATGGAAACCTTGGCGATCTTGTCGTCGCCGACGACTTCGCGCGCGCCGATCTGATCTTTCACCTGATTCAGCACCTCCATCGCCCGCTTGAACTCGCTACGGTGCACGGTAAAGGTGAAATCGGTGGTGTTATTCGCGCCGACGTTCTGCACGATCATGTCGACGTCGATGTTGGCGTCGGCCACGGAACCGAGGATCAGGGCGGCGATGCCGGGTTTGTCGGGTACGCCCAGGACGGTGAGTTTGGCCTCGTCGCGGTTGAAGGCGATACCGGAAATGATGGGTTCTTCCATGCTGTCATCCTCGAAGGTAATCAAGGTGCCCTCACCATCTTCCTGGAAGCTGGAGAGCACGCGCAGTTTCACTTTGTATTTGCCGGCGAATTCCACCGAGCGGATTTGCAGCACTTTGGAGCCGAGACTGGCGAGTTCCAGCATTTCCTCGAAAGTGATGGTATCCAGCTTGCGGGCTTCCGGGACGATGCGCGGGTCGGTGGTGTAGACGCCGTCGACATCGGTGTAGATCTGGCACTCGTCGGCTTTCAGCGCCGCCGCCAGGGCCACGCCGGTGGTATCGGAGCCGCCGCGACCGAGGGTGGTGATATTGCCGTTCTCGTCCACGCCCTGAAAACCGGCCACCACGACGACATGGCCGCGATCGAGATCGGCGCGCATACGCGCTTCGTCGATGGAAAGAATGCGCGCCTTGGTATAAGCGTCGTCGGTCACGATACGCACCTGAGAGCCGGTGTAACTCCTGGCCTTCAGCCCAAGGTCTTTCAAGGCCATGGCCAGCAGCGCGATGGTGACCTGTTCGCCGGTGGAGACCAGGACATCCATTTCACGCGGATCCGGCTCTTTCTGTATCTGCTTGGCCAGGGCAATGAGGCGATTGGTCTCGCCGGACATGGCGGAGAGCACCACCACGACCTGATGCCCGAGCATCTTGAACTTGGCGACACGCTCCGCGACGTTGCGAATGCGCTCGATGGAGCCCACCGAGGTACCGCCGTATTTCTGGACAATTAGCGCCATGATTGAGGGATTTGCACGAAAAGCAGGCATTCTACAGGAGCGCGCAAAAGCTTCGCCATATTGCCAGACAACCTGTCGGGTTTGATTCGCCATGCGCGCCGGGCCGCCGCGTTGCGGCGCTTGGCAAGTGAATGGCCATTGCCGGCGCGGCAAGCCTTGCATCCATCGCTTTCTGGACGCAACGCGCATGGCGAATCAAACCCGACAGGCTCTAACCATTGAAACTCTTCACCTCCGCCCTTAGTCTTATCCCCGTTCTCAACCCTGTGGAGATTCCACGATGCAAACCCGATTCGACAATGTCGTGCGTATGGACGGCACGATCGCCGTCGAGCAGACCAACAAGGTACTGCGCAACACCTACATGATGCTGGGCCTGACCATGATCCCGACGGTGATCGGGGCGTTCTTCGGCATGAGCCTGGATTTCGCCTTCGCCGCGCCCCATCCGTTCATGTTCGCCATCGGCATGATGGCGGTGATGATGGGGCTGTTCTATGGCATCAACGCCAACCGCGACAGCGGCATGGGCGTGGTTCTGCTGCTGCTGCTCACCGGCTTCATGGGCGTAATGCTGGGCCCGATCCTGCAAGTGGCGCTGCATCTGCGTAATGGTGGGGAAATCATCGGCCTGGCGGCGGGTGGTACCGGCGCGATTTTTCTGACCCTGGCCGGCATCGCCACCACCACCAAGAAGGATTTCAGCTTCCTGGGCAAATTCCTGATGGTGGGCATCGTCCTGCTGATCCTGGCCAGCCTGGCTAACATCTTCTTCCAGATTCCGGCCCTGGCGCTGACCCTGTCGGCCGTCGCCGTACTGCTCTTCTCCGGCTTCCTGCTGTTTGACATCTCGCGCATCGTGAATGGCGGCGAAACAAACTATGTGATGGCGACCCTGTCGGTTTATCTGGACATCTACAACATCTTCATCAACCTGCTGCAACTGCTGATGGCTCTCATGGGCGAACGCGACTGACGCGGACCTGTCCCAACGAAAAAGGCGGCCGAGGCCGCCTTTTTTCACTTCAGGAAAAACTTATCTGGCTTGCTGGGGCACCGGGAACGGGATCATGGGAATCGGCTGCATGCCATAAGGCGCGCTGAGCAGGGGGGCCATCGTCGGACCATATGACTGCGGGTTGGCCATACCGCCCAGCCAGCCACCATACCAGTTGGGATTGACCGGAGCCGTGGCCATGTTCACCACACGCGGGTCCAGCGGCGCGGAGGCCCAGCGCAGATAGACGTTGGGGTTCAGCGCATTGGCGGCCAGGGCCAGCAGTTTCGGGTCGAGCGGCGCCATCGCCCAGCGTATCAACTTGTTGGGATCGACCACCACGGTCTGTGTGGCGGCGAGGAATTGCGGGTCCATCAACGCGGTGGTCCAGGCCGCCATGACAGCCGGATCCATCGCTTTGGCGAAGTTGCTGTAGGCGCGCGGGTCCATCATGGTGGCGGTGGACTGCAGATAGAGATTGGGCTCCATCATGGCCTTGACGGCATCGAGCAGGAATTGCGGCTCGGACACCACGGAGAGCGCGGCCAGAAATTTCTTCGGGTCGGCCAGCATGTCGCCATTGCGGGTGAAGTCGGCCAGATAGGCAATCCACTCCTGGGTGCCGCTGGGCATGGCGGCTTGCGCCGGAGCGGGTGCATCGGCGGCGAAACAGCCCGCGCTGAATGCCGTCACTACGACGGCGAGGGATAGGCGGTGAGCTTTCATTCTGTCTCCTGTTATCCGAAAAACTTAATATTAACAATTGCTTATGCACCAGCAACGGCACAGGCGGGGCGATTGTGCCGGGAATTCAGGGCCAAGTGTCGGAAAAACGTTGCATGAGGAAAGCCAGCGCCGCTTCCAGATTGGCGCTGGCGGCCGCGCTCAAGTCATCGCCCAACTCGAACGCCTCGCCACGAATCGCCAGCACGAAGGCCGGCGGCGGTTCGCCGAACAGTTTTTCGTAAGCGTACAGCACCGCGCCGGGTGACAGTTCATGGCTGCTGTAGCTGGCATCGGCAACCGCCTCGACGGGGTTGAACGTGAAGGGGGCGGGGGCTTCCAGACTGGCATCGACGAACACCACCTGTCCGCGTCCCCGCAAATCCAGGGCGTATTCCACCTGGAGTTGAAAATCGGTGAGCAACTCCACGTCGGGAAGGCGGAGTGTTTCCAGGCGCTCGATCAGCAGCGGCCCGAGCGCGTCGTCACCCCGGCTGGGGTTGCCGATGCCGATGATAAGTCGCGCCGGCAACCCACCGGCTTCGTTCATCTGATCAGCCCTACGAAGCCGGCTGGAAGCCGGCGCTACAAGTTCCGCGCGTCATCCTGTCGATCTCGCGCCCTTCCGCATCCAGCAACTCCACTTGCAGCGGCATCTTGCCCAGGGCATGGGTGGCGCAGGAAAGGCAGGGGTCGAAGGCGCGGATGGCGACTTCGATGTGGTTGAGCAGGCCTTCGGTCAGCTTGCGCCCGTCCAGATACTGGCGCGCTACCTGGCGCACGGCTTCGTTCATGGCCTGGTTGTTGTGGGTGGTGGAGACGATCAGGTTGGCGCGGATCACCTGATCGTTTTCATCGACTCGGTAATGGTGGATCAGAGTGCCGCGCGGCGCCTCGATCATGCCGATGCCGCGTTCCTGGCGTTCGCCCTTGACCACCAGTTCGTCGCCTTGCAGGTCGGCGTCGTGCAGCAACTCCTTGATCGCCTCGGCGGCATGAAGCATTTCGATCATGCGCGCCCAGTGATAGGCCAGGGTCGCGCCGGTCGCGCCGCCGCCGTCGAAGGCCATGAATTCCTGGCGCTCGCGCTCGGCCAGCGGCGTGGGAATGAAATCGCATTGCGTCACGCGGGTGAGCGGACCGACCCGATACCAGCCGTGTTCCGCCCCCAGTTCGCGCAGGAAGGGGAATTTCATATAGGACCAGGGCTTCACCTCTTCCAGGATGTGTTCCCAGTAGTGGTTGTAATCGAGGTGGTCGAACAGCGACTTGCCATCCATGTCGCGCGCGCGCAGGCCGCCGTGGTAGAGGTCCATCGCCCCGTCGGCGCGGATCAGGTTCAGGGTATGGGCGCGGAAACGGCCGAAGGCGTTGTACTGCTCCAGGTTCTGCTCGAACAGATGGCGCGCCATATGCACCGCGTCGCGGCTCCAGCCGATGATCTGGTAGATATCCTTCAACAACTCGTCACGCTCGACCAGGCTCAGGTTCTTGTTCACTCCACCCGGCACCGAACCGGTGCCATGAATCCGCTTGCCGGCGGTGTGGCGGATGACTTCCTGGCCGTATTTGCGTAGCAGCACGCCCTGGCGCGCCACTTCCGGATAGGCGGCGGCGACGCCGACGATATTGCGTTTGGCCGCCTCGGAGTCGAAGCCGAACAGCAGATCGGGCGAGGACAGGTGGAAGAAGTGCAACGCGTGCGATTGCAGGATCTGGCCGTAATGCATCAGCCGGCGCAGCTTGTCGGCGGTGGGCGTGAGCTTGTGCGCGCCGACGATCTGATCGAGCGCCTTGGACGCCGCCAGATGATGCGACACCGGGCAGATGCCGCACAGGCGCTGCACCATCACCGGCACTTCCCAATAGGGACGGCCCTGGATGAATTTCTCGAAGCCGCGGAATTCGACGATATGCAGGCGCACCTGCTGGACGTGATCGTCTTCGTCCAGCAACAAGGTGACCTTGCCATGGCCCTCCACGCGCGAAATCGGGTCGATGGCGACGCGGCGCAGGCCCTCCGGGTGGGCGGCGGTTTCCAGATTCATGAGGCACTCCTGTACGCAGTTGCCGTAAGCCTGCACCAACTCGGGCGCGGGCGCCACCTTGCCACTCGACGGCAACGAAGTACGTTGATCTTTCAGGTAAAATCCGCGCCCATTCTTTGTTGGGAGGCACCTAGGCGTGCCTCAATTTGTTCATGCGCGACATCCGCAACATCCGCAATTTCTCCATCATCGCCCACATCGACCACGGCAAATCCACACTCGCCGACCGCATCATCCATAACTGTGGCGGTCTCGCCGACCGCGAGATGGAGGCGCAAGTCCTGGATTCGATGGACCTGGAGCGCGAGCGCGGCATCACCATCAAGGCGCAGACCGCCGCCCTGCTCTACAAGGCGAAGGATGGCCAGGAATACCAGCTCAACCTGATCGACACCCCCGGCCACGTCGATTTCTCTTATGAGGTTTCCCGTTCGCTGTCCGCCTGCGAAGGCGCGCTGCTGGTGGTGGACGCCTCCCAGGGGGTGGAAGCGCAGACCGTGGCGAACTGCTACACCGCAACCGAACTGGGCGTGGAAGTGTTCCCGGTATTGAACAAGATCGACCTGCCCTCCGCCGAGCCGGAACGGGTGATCCAGGAAATCGAGGACATCGTCGGCATCCCCGCCGACCACGCCGTGCACTGCTCGGCCAAGTCGGGCCTCGGCATCGTCGATGTGCTGGAAGCCGTCGTCAAATACATCCCGCCTCCCACCGGCGACGAATCCGCGCCGTTGAAGGCGCTGATCATCGACTCCTGGTTCGACAACTACGTCGGCGTGGTGATGTTGGTGCGGGTCGTGGACGGTGTGCTGAAATTGAAGGACAAGATTCGCCTGATGGCCGCCGGGGTCGATTACCTGGCCGAGAGCGTCGGCGTGTTCACGCCCAAGGCGCTGTCCCGGCCCCAGCTATACGCCGGAGAGGTGGGCTTCATCACCGCCGGCATCAAGGATCTGAAGCACGCCAAGGTGGGGGACACCGTCACCCTGGCGACCCATCCCGCCGCGGCCGCCCTGCCCGGCTTCAAGGAGATCAAGCCGCAGGTGTTCGCCGGCCTGTATCCGGTGGAATCGCACGAATACGACAGCCTGCGCGATGCGTTGACCAAACTGCAGTTGAACGATGCCGCCCTGCGCTTCGAGCCGGAAACCTCGCAGGCACTGGGCTTCGGCTTCCGCTGCGGCTTTCTCGGCCTGCTGCACATGGACATCGT
Source organism: uncultured Thiobacillus sp. (assembly GCA_964542455.1). Classification (GTDB taxonomy): domain Bacteria; phylum Pseudomonadota; class Gammaproteobacteria; order Burkholderiales; family Thiobacillaceae; genus PFJX01. The sequence continues at coordinate 12,582 of CAZIUC010000013.1, forward strand.
GCAGGAACGGCTGGAACGCGAGTACGACCAGAGCCTGATCACCACCGCGCCGTCGGTGGAGTACCAGGTGATCATGAAGGACGGCACCCAACTCGAAGTGGAAAACCCCTCGCGCCTGCCCGACCTGTCCAAGATCGAGGAAATCCGCGAACCCATCATCACCGCCACCATCCTGGTGCCCGAGGCATATCTGGGCAACGTCATGACTCTGTGCAACCTGAAACGCGGAGCCCAGGTGGACATGAAATACCTGGGCCGCCAGGTCATGGTCAAGTACGACATCCCGCTCAGCGAGGTGGTGCTCGACTTCTTCGACCGCCTGAAATCGACCACACGCGGCTATGCCTCGCTGGATTACGAATTCAAGGAATTCCGCGCCGATGACCTGATCAAACTGGACGTGCTGGTCAACTCCGAGAAGGTCGATGCCCTCGCCCTGATCGTGCACCGTTCAACCTCGCAATATCGCGGCCGCGAACTGGTCTCGAAAATGCGTGAACTGATCCCGCGCCAGATGTTCGACGTCGCCATCCAGGCCGCCATCGGTGCCCACATCATCGCCCGCGAAACCGTGAAAGCCTTACGCAAGAATGTGCTGGCCAAGTGTTATGGCGGCGACATCTCGCGCAAGAAGAAACTGCTGGAAAAGCAGAAGGAAGGCAAGAAGCGGATGAAACAAGTGGGAAACGTCGAGATCCCGCAGGAAGCTTTCCTGGCCATCCTGCAAGTTGGAGAAAAATAAGTGAACTTTGCCCTGATTCTGTTCCTCGCCCTGGTCATCACCGGGATCATCTGGCTGCTCGACCGGCTGTTTCTCGCCAAGAGCCGCGCGGCCGAGGCGAAACTTCCGCTTCTGGTCGATTACTCGAAGAGCTTCTTTCCAGTCATCCTGATCGTGTTCCTGCTGCGCTCGTTTCTGGTGGAGCCGTTCAAGATTCCTTCCGGGTCGATGTTGCCGACGCTGCTGATCGGCGATTTCATCCTGGTCAACAAATTCCAATACGGCATTCGTCTGCCGGTGATCAACAAGAAGGTCGTGCAACTGGGCAACCCTAAGCCGGGTGATGTGATGGTGTTCCGCTACCCCAACGACCCCTCGCTGGATTACATCAAGCGAGTGGTGGGCACGCCGGGTGATGTCGTGGAGTACCGCGAGAAGCACCTGATCATCAACGGCAAGCCGATCGACATGCACCTGAGCGGCAAGTACGAATACACCGCCAGCGGCTTCAACATCGTCCAGGGCGATACCTGGCGCGAACAACTGGGCGAACACAACCACATCGCCATGACCCAGCGCGACATGCCGCCGGTGGTGGTGCATCAGGTCGAGGGTGATTTCCCGTATCGCGGCAATTGCAGCTACAACGAGACCGGCTTCAAGTGCGTGGTGCCGGAGGGCCATTACTTCATGCTTGGCGACAACCGCGACGCCTCCAACGATTCACGCTACTGGGGCTTCGTGCCGGACGCGAACATTGTCGGTCGCGCTTTTTTCATCTGGTGGAACTTTGACGATTTCCTTAATTCCTTGAAGTCGTTTTCGGCCCCGCAACGCATCGGCCACAGTCTCGAGTGAGAACAATATGAAACGGCAATCCGGCGCCACTTTGGGTGGCCTGATTATTTTCATGATGCTGTTGAGCCTGGCGGCCTATAGCGCCTTTCGCATCGTGCCCGCCTATATGGATTACTGGCTGGTGGGCAGGGCGCTGGACAAGCTGGTGGCGCTGCCCAGCATCCAGAGCAGAAGCGACGAAGACATCCGCGCGGAGTTTGCCAAGCAATTGAGTTTCAACAACGTCACTCTGGCCAAACGCTCCGACCTGCTTATCGAACGTATTCCCGACGGCATGCGACTGTCCGCCAACTTCTCGGCGAAGAGTCCATTTCTGGGATCGGTGAATCTATGCATGGATTTCCAGGCCGAGGCCAGTTCCGGCCATGTGGCCGGCAACTGATCCAGCGTCCGAATCAGCCCGCCTTTCATGACTGCCGCCCGCAAGCCTCTGGAAATGCAACTGGGCCATACCTGGCACGGACGCAACCTGTTGACGCAGGCACTGACTCATCGCAGCCATGGCGCCACCAACAACGAGCGCCTGGAGTACCTCGGCGACGGAGTGCTCAACTGCGTGGTGGGGCTGATGCTCTACCAACGTTTTCCCGACCTGCCGGAAGGCCGCTTGTCGCGCTTGCGCGCCAATCTGGTCAATCAGGAGTCACTCCACGAAATCGCGCGCGATCTCGACCTGGGAAGCCATCTCCGATTGGGTGAGGGCGAACTGAAAAGCGGCGGCGCCAGCCGTCCCTCCATCCTCGCCGATGCGTTGGAATCTTTATTCGGCGCCGCCTTTCTCGATGGCGGTTTCGAAACCGCGCGGGCCATGATCGAGCGGCTGTTCAACGAACGGATCAACGCGATCAATCCCGCCGTGCAGGGCAAGGATGCCAAGACCCGCCTGCAGGAATGGCTGCAATCGCGGCGTCACGGCCTGCCCCGCTATACCTTGACCGATACCAGCGGCCAGGCCCACGCCCAGACTTTCCATGTGGAATGCCAGATCGCGGCGTTGAACATCAACACGACGGGCCAGGGCTGCAACCGCAAGACGGCGGAACAGGTGGCGGCGGAGGCCGCGCTGGCGCAACTGGAAGGAAAAAAGACCATCGTCAGGAACACCTCCTCCATCAACAAGGCGCGACCCGCATGAGCACACCGTTCCGCACCGGCGTCATCGCCATCATCGGTCGCCCCAATGTCGGCAAGTCCACCCTGGTCAACGCCCTGGTCGGCGCCAAGGTCAGTATCGTCTCCAACAAACCGCAGACCACGCGGCACCGCATTCTCGGCGTGCGCACCGAGGCCGACGCCCAGTTCATCTTCGCCGACACCCCCGGCTTCCAGACCCAGTACAAGAGCGCGCTCAACACCGCGATGAACCGCTCGGTAACCCAGGCGCTGGCGGAAGTGGACGTGGTGGTCTGGCTGGTGGAAGCGCGCAAGTTCATGCCCGCGGATCAGCGCATCCTGCCGCTGCTGCCGCGCGACAAGCCGGTGATCCTGGTGGTCAACAAGATCGACACGGTGGCGGACAAGACCACCCTGTTTCCCTATCTGCAAACGCTGTCGCAGCAGTACAAGTTCGCTGAAATCGTGCCTCTCTCCGCCGAGAAGGCCAAGGACGCCGAGCGCCTGCCGGCCATCGTCAAACCCTACCTGCCGGAGGGCGAGCCCTGGTTCGCCGAGGACGACATCACCGACCGCAGTTCCCGCTTCCTCGCCGCCGAGATGGTGCGCGAGAAGGTATTTCGCCTGACCGGCGACGAAATCCCCTACGCGGTGGCGGTGACCATCGAGGAATTCAGCGAGGAGCCGAACCTGTTCCGCATCGGCGCCGTCATCTGGGTGGACCGCGACGCGCACAAGCCGATCCTGCTCGGGCGCGGCGGCGAACACATCAAGCGGATCGCCACCGAGTCACGCCAGGACATGGAAAAGCTGTTCGACCGCAAAGTCTTCCTCACCCTCTGGGTGAAGGTAAAAGGCGGCTGGGCCGACGACGCGCGCTTGATCAAACAATTCGGGTATGAGTGAGCGCACGGTAGGAGGCCCGCTCGCGGGCCGAAACCCTTGAGTGAACGCGTCGATGGCGACCCCGCCTTCGTCCTGCACACCCGCCCCTGGCGCGAAACCAGCCTGATCGTCGACATCTTTTCCCGCCATCACGGCCGCCTCGGTCTGGTGGCGCGTGGCGCGCGGCGCGCCGGCGCGGCGGTGAAGGCGCGCCTGATCCCGTTCCAGCCGCTCACCCTGTCCTGGTTCGGCAAAAGCCAGTTGCGCACCCTGCACGCGGCGGAATGGCAAGGCGGCGGCCTGATGCTGCGCGGCCATGCCCTGATGTGCGGCTTCTACCTCAACGAACTGTTGCTGCGCCTGCTGCCGGACGGTGACGCCCACGAAGCCCTGTTCGACCACTACACCCTGGCGCTCGCCGACCTGAATACCCGGCTGGAAGTGGAACCGGTATTGCGCCGTTTCGAACTCGACCTGCTCTCCGAACTGGGCTACGCGCAATCGCTCGGCCACCTCGCCGCCGGTGGCGCGCTCGACCCCGACGCCCACTACGGCTACGAGGTCGGCGAAGGTGTCATTCCGCCCGTTTCGCGCGCTCCCACCTACAGCGGCCGCTCGCTCCTGGCGCTGGCGGCCCGGGACTTCAGCCAGCCCGCGACGCTAGCCGAAGGTAAACTGCTCATGCGCACCCTCCTCGCCCATTACCTGGGCGATAAACCGCTCGCCACCCGGCAACTCCTCATCGACCTGCAAAAACTATGATCCGAGCCAACGATCCCATCCGTCTGGGCGTCAACATCGACCACGTCGCCACCCTGCGCCAGCAACGCGGCACCCGTTATCCCAGCCCGGTTCAGGCCGCCCTGCTGGCGGAATCCGCCGGCGCCGACCTGATCACCCTGCACCTGCGCGAAGACCGCCGCCACATCCAGGATGCCGATGTGCACATCCTGCGCGGCCTCCTGCAGACCCGCATGAACCTGGAAATGGCCATCACCGACGAAATGCTCGGCATCGCTTGCCAGGTTCGCCCTCAGGATGCCTGCCTGGTGCCGGAACGACGCCAGGAACTCACCACCGAAGGCGGCCTCGACGTCGCCGGGCACTTTGAACAGGTCAAACACGCCTGCCATACCCTGCGCGACGCCGGCGTGCGCGTTTCCCTGTTCATCGACGCCGACGACCGGCAACTGCAAGCCGCCGTCGAATCCGGCGCGCCGGTGGTGGAAATCCACACCGGACGCTTCGCCGACGCCGAAACGGAAGCCGAAGCCGCCCACGAACTGGAACGCATCCGCGCCGCGGTCGCATCCGGTAACGCCCTGGGCCTGCGCGTCAACGCCGGCCACGGCCTGCATTACCACAATGTCCAGGCGGTCGCCGCCCTGCCCGGCATCGAAGAACTCAACATCGGCCACGCCATCGTCGCCCAGGCACTGTTCGTGGGCTGGGAAAACGCGGTGCGGGAGATGAAGCGGCTGATGCTGGAAGCGCGCTGAATCGCGCAGACAATAACCACCATCGGCGGAGACGGGCTGCCCAGAGAGCCGATGCACGGGAAGGACAAGACCCCGCCTACGGTAAAGGTATCGCCGCCGCGCCGGGCATTACACTCGACGAGGCGCCGGCATAAACCTGGAGTAACGCCGGCTTCCAGCCGGCGCTAGAAGTACCTTCACAGAATCTGTAAGGAATTTCATCGCGGCGCGACCAATCCATACCGAATCGCGTGGGACGCCGTAGTCGGCCACGCGCGATATGAACCCTCACAAGGAAACGACGATGCGCGCCGGTCGAATATTGCAAGCACTCCTTATCTCTCTCAGCCTGGGCTTTCTGGTCAGCGCCTGCGCCGAGGACAAAGCCGCCTCGCGAGTCGAAAAGGCGGCAAACCCGGATCAGGCACAACTCGACAGCATCGTGCTGGGCATGGGCTGCTTCTGGGGCGCGGAAAAACGCATGTCGGAAATCCCCGGCGTGGTTGATGTCGAAAGCGGCTATGCGAATGGCGACATCGAGGGTAGCTATCAAGCGATCCTCGCCCACGAGCGCGCGGTGCGTTTCGGCAAGACCAGCAAGCGCAATCATGCGGAGGTGGTGAAGGTCACCTTCGATCCCGCGCGCACCACCCTGGAAACCGTGCTGATCAAGTTCTGGGAAAGCCATGACCCGACCCAGGGCGATCGTCAGGGCAACGACGTCGGCAGCAACTATCGCAGCGCCATCTACACACATGGCGAAGCGCAACAGGAGGTCGCCCTGAAAACCCGCGCGGTTTACCAACAGGCATTGACGCAAGGTGGCCACGGCGCCATCACGACAGAAATCGCGCCGTTGAAGAACTATCACCCCGCCGAGGAGTACCACCAGGACTACCTGAAGAAGAATCCCAAGGGCTATTGCGGCCTGGGAGGCACGGGCGTGAATTACCCCGGTGCGACCCCGGCCATACACAAGCCGATGGCGCCACGACTGGATGGGAAGACACTCGACTTCAACCGGCAGCTGATTGTTTTCGAGGCCGAGAATTGCGCCTTCTGCAAGCAATTCAAAGCCGAAATACTCGACCAATGGCAATCGGGCATTGCCGTGGCAACCACCCTGAACCCCAACGCACCCACAGGCTGGATGCTGGAAAAGGCCTTGTTCGCCACCCCCACCATCGTGCTGTTCGAGAAGGGCCGCGAGGCCTCACGCCATACCGGCTACAACGGCGACAAGGCGCGTTTCTGGCAATGGCTGGGACATCAGTTGCTCACCCCCGAGCAACAGAAGATCGCCTTCGCGGAAGGCACGGAGCGCGCCTTCACCGGTTCGCATCTGGATGAAAAGCGCCATGGCGCCTTCGTCGATCCGATCACCGGCGCGGCTTTGTTCCGTAGCGACAGTAAATTCGACAGCGGCACCGGCTGGCCCAGTTTCTTCAACCCGGTAACGGGCGCCATCACCCTGCATGAGGACGGGGGTTTCGGCATGAAGCGGGTCGAAGTGCGTAGCGCGAGTTCCGGCATCCACCTGGGCCACGTTTTCGACGACGGCCCCGCGCCTACCCACAAGCGCTACTGCATCAACGGCAATGTGCTGAAGTTCGTGCCCGATCCTGGGCGGTAAGGCGCGGCCGATGCCACCCGCAAACGCACCGTGGCGGCGCGTCATGCGCTACACCACCCTGTCCTGGCTGGTCTTCATGATCATCGCCATTACATCAGGCGCTTTGCGCGAATGGCTGCTCACCCCGCGCCTTGGCGAACACGCGGCGCATCAGGTCGGCACGCTCGTGGTCTGCCTCCTGATCGCCGCCGTCATCGTCCCCGGCATCCGCCGTCTCCAGCCCACACCACCCCAAGCCCTCGCCTTAGGCGCCACCTGGATGGCCATGACCATCGCCTTCGAATTCGGCGTCTTCCACGTCATCGTCGGCCATCCGATGGCCGCCCTGCTGGCCGACTACAACCTTGCCGACGGCCGGCTATGGCCACTGGTATTGCTTACCGAGTTGCTGACACCCTGGATCGTGACTCGGCGCGCGGGTGGAAAAGCGCGGCGTCTTCCGCCGAATGAGCCTGGAAACGGCGGTTGAACGCGCCAGATGGCGCCTACACGGGCGCTTATTCCGACTTCATCAGGCTGAAGCACACCTCACCCTCGCGATTGACGGCCAGTTCAAGGCGATAACCCTGGCTGGCCGCCTGCTTGGTGGCCTGGTAAAGACCGATGCCGAGGCCGTCGTAGGTCGATACCGGAGCATGGAACAACTTGTCTTTGACCTCCTCCGGCACAGCTTCTCCGGAGTCGCACACGGTCAGACACGGATGGGGCTGCGTTTTCAGATCGACACTGACAGAAACATCAGGCTGGCCAACGCACTTGCGTAGCGCGTTCTGCACCAGATTGTCGGCGACACTGTCGAACAATTCCTGCGGTAGCCAGACCGTGGCATTCACATCATCCACGGTAAAGCGCAAATTCTCGCGCGCGTAACGCGCCTTCAACACCCTCCACCATTCGCGTGCCTGAATCTGATTGGTGTCGAGTGCCTGTTCCGGGGCTTTCAGTTTGTCCAGGGTAATTTCCAGGCGTTTTGCCATTTGCGGCAATTGTCGCTGCATCAGGGATTGCAACGACATGGCCTGCTCGGGACGGCTGTGCTCGGCCGCGGAGCACAGCGTCTTCAGCGATTGCAGCAAGTTCTTCACATCGTGAGTCAGACGCGACCCGGTTTCAAAAATCGCCTGGGTATAAGCATTGGCGCGCATGGCACGCTCACGTGTCTTGGCCGCGTAAAAGTAACCGATGATCTCGGTCAACAAACGCAGATGCAGGGCAAAAGCCGGATTGACCGGTGATTCCGTATAGAACGTCACCTCCACTTCCAGGTGGGTGAATGAAGCGGCATGTTTGCTCTGTTCTCCCAAGGAGCCACTGGAAGCGGGGGTACGCCAGGTGACCCCGGTGGACCAGGGTAGATGGGTAAACCCCGTCATCGCGTCGCGCAAAAAGATATCCGGCTCGGGCTGCTGTTCGGCGGCATCGGACAACTGCTTCAACCACTCTTCCAGCGGCAGCCCCAATGACAGCACATAGCGGGAAAACATATTGCGCAAGCCGGAGGAGCCGCCACGTGGTTCCCACAACCAGGCGAAGATGAGCAAGGTCGCGGCCAGTGTACTCATGCTGAGAAGCAGACTGCTTGCGTAATCGCTCTGGCGCAGGTGCATGGCGACATAACTGCCCAAGGCCAGCACACCGATGATCAGCACGAACATCAGGGCATAGAGCAAGTCCACCGCCGAGCCACCACGACTGAGCCGGGGCGAAGGAAAAAAAACCGCGGCCAGCGGCAGCAGCAGCAGGCTGTCACGCCAGAACTCAACCTGGCTGATGTGGCGCACCGGCAGCCCGTAACCCTGAGGCAGCAACCAGACGAACAGCAACAGCAGCAGATAAAGCACCGCCGCCCACAGCCCCAGGCGTTCACGCACGGATGGCAAGGTGACCGCCACCGCGCCCAGGAGGCCAGCCAGCATCACGCACCAAAGTGTAGCCACCCAGACGTTATGCAGCCCCGCCAGGGCCACTCCCACCAGCAACACCCCCAGGGTGCGATGCCAGGGCAGGCGTTGCTGGCCGCTGAAAAACGGCTGCCAGAGCAGAAACACACCGTAATGCGCCAGCACCACCGCTTGTCCCCACAACTCATCCTGGCCCCAGACAAACGCGGCGTGCAGCAGCAGCAGCATCAAGGCAAGAATGCGATTGCCATAGTGCTGCAGACGCACGGGTCCCACATCGAGGGAGACTTCATGAGAGGCGGCGGAGATGGGAGCGTGCGCACTGGACATGGCTAGGCTTATCGGCCAATTTCAAACAAAGTTGAGCGAGGGTGAATGCGATAAACTGCGGGCAAATCCAGGTTGGCGGCCTTGCGCGGATTGGCGGATTGACAGGTCTGTCGAAACCTCGCCACTCCCCCATAAAGGTAACGACTCCAATCCGTTGATTTCTAGCGTAACTCATCAAGGCCCGTTTATTGCATGCAAGCAAGCCGGCATGAAAACCACCTCTAATCCGGAATACGCCAACCGTCCTGGTCCGAGTCGCGGCGCGCAATCCTCTCCGCACACGAACCATGACGCGTGAACCGCGCGGCTTCACTCTGATTGAACTCGCCATCGTGCTGGTGGTAATCGGTTTGCTGTTGGGCGGCGTGCTGAAAGGCCAGGAACTGATCGAAAGCGCGCGAGCCCGCAACATCATCTCCCAACTTGACAGCATCAAGGCCGCCTACTATGCCTTTCAGGACAAATATCGCGCCGCCCCCGGCGATTACCCCGGCAGCCTGGCCTATGCCAATCTCACCGGCATCGTATCTCCCCAGGTGGGCGGCAACGGCGACGGCGTTGTACGCGACACTCCGCAGGCCCGTGAAAGCCTCTTGTTATGGGTACACCTCTCTCACGCCAACCTGATTTCCGGCAATTACCGCGCCGACGGGAGTTTGCCCGACCGCAATGGCGAATGGCCGCGCAACCCCTACAACGCCTATCTGCAACTCCAATACGACAACCAGTTTGCCAACGCCGGGACGGTACCGCGCCTCAACCTGAAAACCGGTAACCAGATTCCCGCCAAGGTACTGGCGGATATCGACCGCAAGATCGACGATGGCCGCGCCGACAGCGGCCAGTTCCGCTTCAGCAATTTCGATGGGGGTGGCGGAGCCCCCTCGGCACAACGCTGCTATGACTCCAATACCGGCCTCTGGCGCGCCGCCGATAACGACCCCAATTGCGGGGCGACCACCCTGTTCTGAAGCGACGACTCCCCAGCAAAGCCATAACCCTTGGCAAACCCATCGTAGGTCAGGTTGCGGCTGTA
>CAZIUC010000013.1:22636-97727 GCA_964542455.1 uncultured Thiobacillus sp.
TCGCTACCTGACGATCCAACCCCAGGTTGGAGCGACACCATCGTCAGGTAGTCGCTACGCGCCAACCTGACCTACGCCTGCTGAAACGAGCCCATTCGTAGGTCAGGTTGCGGCTTCATCGCTACCTGACGATCCAACCCCAGGTTGGAGCGACACCATCGTCAGGTAGTCGCCGCGCGCCAACCTGACCTACGTCCGCCAGCGCGCACAGCCCTTCCCGAAGCCCGGGTCAGCGCCACCAACGCATTACCAACTTGCGCGCCTCTTCCAGCAGCAGCACGCCGGCGGCGGTCAGCCAGGCCAGCAGCCAGTCATTCAGGCTCAGATCCACGGTATGGAAGATGGTCTGAGCCGGCCCCCAGTGCACCGCCACGACCTGCAACACGAGGACGGCGGCCAGGGCCAGCCAGAGCTTGCCGTTGGTGAAGAATTGGCGGTTGAAGGCACTGCCGCGCTCGTTGCGCGCGTTCATGACGTTGAAGAACTGGAACAGCACGAAGGTGGTGAAAGCCAGGGTCAATGCCCTCCTCTCCGTACCCGTTTGCAGCGCCCACCAGAATACGCCCAGGGTGCCGACAGCCATGGTCAGGCCGTACTGGACCAGCCGGGTGATGCGCGGGCCGGACAGGATGGCCCCGCCCGGCGCGCGCGGGGACGTGTCCATGACCCCGGTGCGCGGCGGATCGACGCCCAGGGTCATGGCCGGCGGGCCGTCCATGATGATGTTGATCCAGAGAATCTGAATCGCCGTAAAAGGCGCCGGCAGGCCCATGAAGGTGGCGCTGGAAACGGTGAGGATGGCGCCGATGTTGGTGGAAAGCTGGAAGCGCACGAACTTGATGATGTTCTCGAAGATGGTGCGGCCTTCGCGCACCGCCCGCACGATGGTGGCGAAGTTGTCGTCGGCGAGCACCATCGCCGCCGCTTCCCGGGTCACCTCGGTGCCGGTGACGCCCATGGCGATGCCGATGTCCGCGGTCTTCAGTGCCGGCGCGTCGTTCACCCCGTCGCCGGTCATGGCCACGACATGGCCGCGCTCTTTCAGCGCCGCCACGATCTTGACCTTGTGCTCGGGCGCGACGCGGGCGAACACCGCGACCCGCTCGATGGTGGCGGCCAGTTCATGGGCGCTTACCGCGTCCAGTTCCGCCCCACTCATCACCTCGCTGTTCAGCCCCTCGCCGATCAAGCCCAACTCACGGGCGATGGCCGTCGCGGTGATCTTGTGGTCGCCGGTGATCATCTTGACCTGGATGCCCGCCTGACGGCACAAGATGATGGCCGCCTTCGCCTCGGGCCGGGGCGGGTCCTGGATTCCGGCCAGCCCCTGGAATTCGAGTTCCGCCACCCAGGCGAGAAGGTCGCCGCCGGGGTCGAAATCGCGCGCCGGCAACGCGCGGGAAGCCACCGCCAGAACGCGGAAGGCGCGCGCGGCGAGACGCTCGTTTTCCGTCAACAACAACTCACGCGCGGAGTGGTCGAGGGGAGCCTCACCTTGCGGTCCCGCCCAGCGGCTGGAATGCGCCAGCAGTACGTCCGGCGCGCCCTTGACCAGCAACAGCACCCGGTCACCTTCATGGTGGAAAGTGGCCATGAATTTGTGCGCCGAATCGAAAGGAATCTCGGCGATGCGCGGCCGCCGCCGACGGGCGGCTTCCAGCTCGATGCCGCCCTTGCCGGCCAGCGCCAGCAGCGCCCCTTCGGTGGGGTCGCCGATGAGTTTTCCAGCGCCGATGCGGCTCTCGCCGCACAGGGCCATGGGCAGCAGCAGCGGGGTGAGGTCCACCGCTTCGGCGGCGTCCTCGGGCGTGATCTCGCCCACCCCCGCGTAGCCTTCGCCGGACACCCGGAAATGGCGGCCGCGATAAAACAGCGCCCGCGCGGTCATCTGGTTCAGGGTCAAGGTCCCGGTCTTGTCGGAACAGATGACGGTGGTGCTGCCCAGCGTCTCGACGGCGGCGAGTTTCTTGACGATGGCCTTCTGCTGGGCCATGCGATACATGCCCACCGCCAGGGTCACCGTCACCACCGCCGGGAGGCCCTCGGGAATCGCAGCCACCGCCAGCGCCACGGCATTGAGGATGGCTTTCATCAGGTTCTGGCCATAAGCGATGCCGACCGCCAGGATGACGGCGATGACCGCCACGGCGATGCCGGCCAGGCGCTTGCCGACCCGGTCCAGTTCCTGCTGCAAGGGCGTTTCACCCTCCTCCGCCGCATCCAGCATCGCCGCCAGCCGCCCCATCTCGGTCGCCATGCCGGTGGCGGTGACCAGCAACTCGGCGCGTCCGCGCGTCAAAGTGGTGTTCATGAAACCCATGTTCACCCGCTCGGCCAGCGGCACCTCGGTTGCCACCGGCTCGGTCTGTTTGCCCACGGCCAGGGATTCACCGGTCAGCGCCGCCTCGTCCACCTCGACGTTGTGCGCGGCAATAAAACGGCCGTCGGCCGGGATGCGGTCGCCAGCTTCCAGCAGCGCCAGATCACCGGGCACCAGTTCGTCGACATCCACCTCGATCACCAGGCCGTCGCGTTTCACCCGCGCCCGCCGCGCGAGCATGCCCTTGAGCGCCGCCAGGGTCTTCTCGGCGCGGTATTCCTGGTGAAAGCCGAGAGCCGAGTTGAATACCACCACGACCAGGATCACCAGCGCGTCCTTGAGTTCGCCGATGGCGCCCGCCAGCCCCGCCGCGCCGACCAGCACCCCGGTCAGCACATTGCGAAACTGGTCGAGGAATTTCAGCCAGGCCGGGCGCGCCGGTTTTTCCGCGAGACGGTTCGGCCCATGTAGCGCCAGGCGGCGCGCGGCCTCCTCGCGGGAAAGTCCCCGCGCCGGATCGGCTCGCAGTTCGGCACAAGCCGCTTCGACGCTTCGCGCGTGCCAGAGGGTGTGGGGCGTTGCGCTCATGGGCGGGATACTACGCCGCGCTCCCGACCTGAACCGCGTCGCGCGCCGTCATGGCGACACCTCGCCGGCCTCATCGTCCAGGTGTGCCGCCCATTCGCGCCAGACCGCCCAGGCCACGGCAAGGACGATGGGGCCGGCGAACAGGCCCACCAGGCCGAAGGCGAGCAGGCCGCCCAACACCCCGAACAGCACCAGCAGGAAGGGAATCGAGCCGACGCTGCTGATGAACATCGGGCGCAACACGTTGTCGATCTGGCTCACCACCGCCGCGCCCCAGAGCCAGACGCCGATGGCCGCGCCGGTTTCGCCCTGGAACAGCAACCAGGCGCCGGCGCCGCCCCAGGCCAGAGGCGTGCCGAAGGGAATCAACGCGAACAACGCGGTCAGCACGCCCAGCGTCACCGGCGAGGCCAACCCCGCCACCCAGTAGCCCGCGCCGGCAAAGGCGCCCTGCACCAGAGCGGTAAGCAGAATGCCGTAGACCACGGCGCGCGTGGTCATGCCGGCGGCGGCGAGATAATCGTGGGTGCGCGGGCCGATGAATCGCGCCATGACATGACGCAGTTCCCGCGCCATGCGCGCGCCATCGCGATAGAAGAAGAACAGGGTGGTCAGCACCAACACCAGCTTGACCAGATTCTTGCCGACGCCCCCGGCCAGCATCGCCGCCTCGCCCGCGTGCGCCGCGAGCCAGGCCTTGACCGCGCTGATGGCGCCTTGCGGGTCGGCCAGCAATTGCGCCCGCTGCTGCGCCAGCCAGTCGCCCAGCCAGGGCAGGCCGAGCAGGACTTGCGGCACCTCCGGCGGATGCGTCACGAACGCGCGCAAGCCCGCGTAAAACCCCGCCACCTCCTGCTGCGCCAGCCAGACGCACCACAACAGCGGCGCGAACAGGGTCAGCGCCGCCAAGGAGGTACTCAGGCTGGCGGCCAGCGTGTCGCGGCCGCCGCAGCGCGCGCGCAGCCACTCCGACAACGGCCAGGAAGCGTAGGCCAGCACCGCCGCCCAGGCCAGCGGCGCAAAAAACGGCCGCAAGACCAGAAAAGCAAGCAGCGCCAGGCCGGTCAAAGCCAGCCAGGGCGCCAGACGGCGACTGATGGGTGAAGCGGCGGACATCTGGATATTCAGTCTCGGTGGGTCATGACCTGCGCGTCGAGGTCGGAAACAAGTGGCGGACAACAGGATAGGCCGCCGCCAACCGCAAGGAAATTCGAATATTCAACCCGTCTTGTTCGCATTAGTCGATTCCAGACACGGTCGGCGCCGCGCCACCGACCCCCCTTTCCCAAAAAGGGAATGAGGTACAGAAGGGTATAAGCAGGGACTTGGCCGCCTTTTTTTGGCGGCTTAGTCCTTCGCTTAGGGTCTTTATCAGGGGCTTCATCAGGGATTGAGCGACGTTCGCCTGTGCATCAGTCTCAGAAATCCCCCCTGGCCCCCCTTTGATAAAGGGGGGAACCACTACACCAACCGCATCACCAGTTAATGCGAAAAGAGCCTTGCCAAAGGGGGGGCCACCACTCCAAGTGCGTCACCAGTTACGGATAAAGCGCCATCTGAAACGCCCGCCCAGGCCAATGCCGCCCAATCCCCCCGTCAGGCGCGCAGCGCGGCGCGGCGGCCGCGCCCGACACGCACGCCGGCAAGCAGGATCAGACCGATGACGAAATAACCCCCGGTCACGAGCAAGGCGCGGCGGTGGTCGCCGCCGGTCAACCAGGTGGTGAGGCCATAGCTGAGCGGGCCGGCGATGGACGCGAGTTTCACCGCCAGCCCCCAGAAACCGTAGAACTCCGCCAAACGCGAAGGCGGCGCCAGCACGCCCACCAGCGCGCGGCCGGCGGACTGCGCGCCGCCCAGGCAAAGGCCGGCGAGTGTGGCCGCCGCCCAGAACAATCCGGCCCCATCCGATGCTCCCGGCGCCGCCCAGGCCAGGGCGATGGTCACGATCCAGCCGACCAGGACCAGGGTGATGGCGCGGATATGGCCGATGCGGTCCTGCACATGGCCGAACACGAAAGCGCCCGCCGCCGCCGCGATGTTGACCACGAAAACCAGCAACAAGGTCTGCCGGGTGTTGAAGCCCATCGCCTGGGTGGCATAGACGGCGGCCAGGGTGATGACCACCTGGATGCCCGCCTGATAGAACACGCTACAGATCAGGAAGCGGCGCAGATCGACAAACGGCCGCAAATGGCGCAGGGTTTGCCGCAACCGCTGCCACGCCGTCGGCACCGCGCCTTCAGCCACAAGCGGCACGGCGCGCTCACGCAGCAGCAAAAACGTCGGCAGGCTGGCCAGGGCGAACAGCGCGGCGGTAATCAACATCGTCACCGGCACGAACTGAGCGGCGCTCTGGCCGCGCGCCTCGGCCCAGGTGACATAGAGCAGGCACAGCCCCAGCGTGGTCAGCCCGCCCAGATAGCCGATTCCCCAACCCCAACCGGACACCCGGCCAAGCGCGCGATCGTTGGCGATTTCCGGGAGAAACGCCGCGATCAGGTTCTCGCCGCTGCCGTAAAAGAAGTTGGCGGCGACCACGCAGACGATGGCCAGCCATAGCGTTTCCGGCTGCGCGAAATAGAGCAGGCCGGTGAACAGCACACAACCCACCGTGGTGATGGCCAGCAACTTCTTCTTCGCCGCGTGCAAGTCGGCAATGGCGCCGATCACCGGCGCGCTCACCACGATCAGCGCATAGGACACCGACAACGCGGCGGTCCAGGCCAAGGTGGCCCAGGGCGCGTTGCCCGCGACCACAGCGACGAAATAAGCGTTGAACAACGCGGTGATCACCACGGTGGTAAAGCCGGAGTTGGCGAAGTCATACATCGCCCAGCCAAACAACTCGCGCGGACGGACATCGGCGCGCAAGGCGCCCTGGAAATGGCTTTGTTTCATGTGATTTCGAAGCCCCGGCATCCTGAAAACAGCCGGCTGGAAGCCGGCGCTACAGCTTATTCCTTCGTTGCGACTCGCGGCGGCGGGACGATCATCCGTTTCATCAAGTTATCCGCCGCCGAAAATACCGCGCAACCACCGTCAGCGTAAGAATGGTGCTGGACGAGGAGTGGTATGGGGCAGGGATTCCGATTAGAAATCGGAAAAATCCGTGACCCCGTCCTGATTCTGCCTGGTGAATGTCACCCCGCCGCGCCATCGAGGCCATATTGCTTCAACTTTTTCCACAGCGTCGTTCGCGACATTCCGAGCTTTCTGGCTGTTGCCGCCCGGTTTCCTCCGTTTTCCCGAAGTGCCCGCGACAGCACTTCACTTTCATTCCCCTCCTGCTCGATGGGGGCGCGATAGTAGCGTTGCACAAGGCCTGAGTGGGACGCCTGTGCGGCCTCCGTTCGGGGAGCGCTGATCGAATGTCCAGCTTCCCGCACTTCGGGCGGCAGATGATGGGGAAGCAGGGTGGTTCCATCCGCATGCACCAGGGCGTATTCGAGGGCATTCGCCAGTTCCCTGACGTTGCCCGGCCAGTCATAGGCGCAAAGGGCGTCGAGCGCATCGGTGGAAACCTGTATCTCGCGTCCCTGATGGCGGCCGCGCATATTCGCGAGCAGCGGATTGACCAGCAGCGAAATATCCTCCCGGCGCTCGCGCAAGGCCGGCACATGAATGGGAAGCACGCGCAGCCGGTAATAAAGGTCCGCCCTGAATTCCCCATTTCTCACCATGGTGGGAAGGTCGCGGTGGGTTGCCGCGATGATCCTGACATCGACCTTGCGCGTCTGGTTTTCACCGAGCCGCTCGATTTCCCGTTCCTGCAACACGCGCAACAGTTTGACCTGGACGCTCAGCGGCACCTCGCCGATTTCGTCAAGCAGCAAGGTTCCGCCGTGGGCGGCCTCGAACCGCCCTTCGCGAGCCATCGCCGCGCCGGTAAACGCACCTCGGGCATGACCGAACAATTCGCTTTCGAGCAGTTGCTCCGGGAATGCCGCGCAATGCACCCGCAGGTAAGGCCCTTTGGCGCGGCTCGAATTATCGTGCAGCGCGCGGGCGACCAGCTCCTTGCCGGTGCCGCTTTCGCCCGTGATAAGGACGCTCGCCTCGCTCGCGGCGGCCCGCAGGATTTGGCGAAACAAATCCTGCATCGGCGCGGCGTGCCCCACCAACCCACCCAACTGCAAGCGCTCACTGGCCGCCTCCTCGAGTCGGGCTTCCTCGCTGCGATCCCGCAGGACCACGGCACAGTAGGCAAAGTCGGCGTCCGAAGGCAGCACCATGGCCCACATGCGCAACGGTATCAACTCGCCGTCAGGCCGCTGAACCACGAGGTTCTGCACCAGTTTTTCCCCACGCATGCTCGCCATGAGCGTGCAGCTGCCCTCTATTTCGCAATTCCGGGCGCACCCTGTTCCCTGGAACAGACTGGGACAAAGCCTGTCCAGAATCTCGTCGTTGTGCCTGCCCAGCATTCGCCGCGCGGCTTCGTTGATCGCCACGACATGACGCCGCTGGTCGAGGAACAGGATGCCTTCTTCAAGGTTGTCGAGGAATTGCGTCAATCCCGCCAAGGTAATCATCAGCACGCACTCATAACGTTAACTGTGAACACCATATTAACGTCCACTCTAAACAAATGACAATGAACATCAAGTGCCATAACTTCGTATGTTATTGATATATATGCAATTATAGTTATGGCATGGATAGTGCTTATATCAGTTGTCCAGTTAGATGTTCATCCCTCAACCGTTAAAGGAATCAACACCATGAAACTTGCCCTCGCCCTGAGCGTTGCCATCCTGCTGCCCTCCCTGGCCTCCGCCGGTGGTATCGAAGACCCCGTGTTGGCCAGTTTTCAACGCGACATGCACTATCAGCCATCGACCCAGGTCTTGCGACCCGCGGCCCGGGTGGAGATCGACCCGCTGGTCGAAGCCATCCGTACCGCGTTGACTGGCCCGGCGAAACCGGAAACCAGCACGGCTTCGTCGCTCGCTCCGCAAGCCAGCCTTGACATGGCTCACGGTGGCTGATCCCTCTCCAGTCTGTCGAGCGTTGACCCGCACCGACAACCCACCAACCTTGACTCTTTGATAAGCGAAGCCGGCGCCCTGACTTGGGTGCCGGCTTTATCTCGTTCAACTTCAACGATGAATCCGCTGGCCGGTGGCGTGAGCTTCTATCCCGGCCCGGACTCAGGCTAGTTCGACACTCTGCCCGGCCCGTGGCGCTTCCGTTTGCCAGCCGAGTCGTTCGTGGATGAGGGCGGCGAAGCCCAGCGCGGTTTCCGCTTCGCCGTGCATGACGAAGGTATGTTTCGGTGGCGCGCGGAAATGGCCGAGCCAATTCAGCAGGGCGTCTCGGTCGGCGTGGGCGGAGAGGCCGCCGAGGGTAACCAGGTGAGCTTTGACCGCGACATCGGCGCCCAGCATGCGGATTCGCGTGGCGCCGTCCACCAGCCGCCGACCCAGGGTGCCGGCGGCCTGGAAGCCGGTGATGAGAATGGTGGCGTCGTTGCGCGGCAGGTTGGCGCGCAGGTGGTACTTGATGCGCCCGGCGTCGCACATGCCGCTGGCGGAAATGATGACCGCGCCGCCGGCGACGCGGTCGAGCGCTTTCGATTCCTCCGCGTCCTCGACGAAGTCCAGCTTCTCGAAATACGCCATGCCACCGTGCTTGCCCATCAGCGCGTGGGTTTCCTCGTCGAGCAGCGCCATGTGCTGGTAGGTGATTTCGGTGGCCGCGGTCGCCATCGGTGAATCGACGAATACGGTGAGCTTGGGAATGCGCCCCTGCCGGGTCAGGTCGGCCAGCAGGTAGAGCATGTCCTGGGTGCGCCCGACGGCGAAGGCGGGAACGATGAGGTTGCCGCCCTTCTTGACCAAAGTGTCGTTGACCACTTGCACCAGTTCGTCTTCGGTCTCCTTCATGCTCTTGTGCAGGCGGTCGCCGTAGGTCGATTCGACGAACAGGGTGTCGGCGTCGCCGATCGACGTGGGGTCGCGTACCAGGGGCCGCGCCGGCTGCCCGAGGTCGCCGGAGAACACCAGCTTGCGTCGCCGCGCGCCCTGGCCCAGCCACACTTCCACGATGGCCGAACCGAGGATGTGGCCGGCGTCGCGGAAGACGCAGCGTACCGCCGGGTGCGGGGTGACTTCCTGGTCGTAGCCCACTGGTTTCAGACTCTTCAGGCTGGTGCGCGCCTGTTCAACGGTGTACAGCGGCGCGGTGTCGTGGCGTGACGCTTTTTTCCTGGACTTGAAGCGGCGGTAGTTCGCGCTTTCCGCCTCCCTTTCCTGGATGTGTCCCGCGTCCGGCAGCATCACCGCGAGCAGGTCGCTGGTGGCGCGGGTGGTGTGGATGGGCCCCTTGAAGCCCAGCGCCACCAGTCGCGGCAGCAGGCCGGAATGGTCGATGTGGGCATGGGTGAGGAGAACGAAATCGATCGTGCCGGGATCGAAGCCGAAGGCCTGGCGGTTCTTCTCGCGCGCCTCGCGGCCGCCCTGGAACATGCCGCAATCCACCAGAAAACGCGCGCCTTCGGCTTCCACCAAGTAGCAGGAACCGGTGACTTCGCGCGCGGCACCGAAAAAGGTGACTTTCATCGGGTTGGTCCTCCGTCAGTGACTGTGGAACAAGCTGAGGGGCCGACCTTGCGGCTGGTCTTTTGTAGCGCAGGCTTCCAGCCTGCCCATTGCCGTCCCGGCGCCGTGACGCAGGCTGGAAGCCTGCGCTACATGGGGTTTCATGGGGCGGGGCGGTTTAGCGTGCCCCCGCCACCGCGCCGCTCAGCACGGATGCCGCTGTGACTCCGGCGGCGAGCACCTTGGGGTCGCCGAGCGTGATCAGCGCTTCCGCGAATTTGGGTTGGGTCATCGCGGCCAACATCCGCGTCAGGATGTCCACATTCTTGGGATCAGCCAGGGTCGCCGCCAGCTTGACGAACGCATCCACCGTGCGCGGATCGGCCGCGACCGAGGCCAGCTTGACCATGCCCTCGATTACCGGCGGATTGGCCAGCAGCGGCGCCAGCCGCATGATGCCGTCCAGCGCCTGCGGATTCGCCAGCCCTGACAACAGCGCCATGCGCGGATCGACAGCGGCCGGCTGCTGCTGCGCCGGCCGCGGCAGGAGTTGCTGCAATTGTTGTGGCAGTTGCTGTGGCATCTGTTGCTGCATTTGCTGTGGCATTTGCTGTGGCATTTGCTGCTGCATCTGCTGTTGTAGGAACCAGCCGAGGGGCATCTGCGCCTGCTGGGCGGCCCAGTAGGGCGTATCGGCCAACGCCGGCGTGCTTGCCAGGGCCAGGGACAACAACAGGGTCTTGATCGAACGCATCACGGCACTCCTGAAAAATTGCTGACTACTGCGTGTAGCGCCGGCGTTTCGCCGGCGTTATTAATAGACGCCGGAGAAACGCCGGCGCTACATGAACGAAGCCTATTCCTTCTCCGGCTGAATCAGTTCGCCGCGCCAGTTTTTTTCTCCCGCATCAGCAGTTCCATGAAGTTGCCCGGCATCGGGAAGACGATGGTGTTGGTCTTGTCACCGGCAATGCCGGCGAGGGTCTGTAGGTAGCGCAACTGCATGGCCTCGGGTTGTTGCGCGAGGATTTTCGCCGCCGCCAGCAGCTTCTCCGAGGCCTGCAACTCACCCTCGGCGTGGATGATCTTGGCGCGCCGCTCGCGTTCCGCCTCGGCCTGCTTGGCGATGGCGCGCACCATGGATTCGTCGATATCCACATGCTTGATCTCGACGGTGGAGACCTTGATGCCCCAGGCGTCGGTCTGCGCGTCCAGCGCCGCCTGGATATCCTGATTGAGGGTTTCCCGCTCGGCCAGCATCTGGTCCAGCTCATGCTTGCCCAGCACCGAACGCAGCGTGGTTTGCGCGAGCTGGCTGGTGGCGTTCATGAAGTCTTCCACCTGCAATATGGACTTGGCCGGATCGACGACGCGGAAATACACCACGGCGTTGACCTTCACCGACACGTTGTCGCGCGAGATCACATCCTGTGTGGGCACATCGAACACCACGGTGCGCAAATCCACCCGCACCATCTGCTGGATGCCGGGGATGACCAGCACCAGACCCGGCCCCTTCACTTTCCAGAAGCGGCCGAGCATGAACACCACGCCGCGTTCGTATTCACGCAGGATGCGAAAACTGGACGCCAGCAGCACTAATACCAGTAACGGGGCGGTCAGCCAGCCGAGATCAAACATGGTCGTTCTCCTTGCTCATTGGTGTGATGGGTTCCACTTCCAGGGTCAGGCCATGCCGCGCCGCGACCCGCATTCGGGCGCCGCGCGCCATAGGTCGAGGGCTGCGCACCCGCCACAGTTCCCCGTGCACGCGCGCCCAGCCTTCGCTTGCGATGTCTTCCTCGGCCACCCCTTCCATCCCCGGCAATTCCTCGCCGCCGGTGAGTACCGGGCGTTGCCGGGCGCGTAGCGCCATGCCGGCGACGGCAAAACTGAACAGGGCGGAGGTGGCCGCCAGCGGCACGATCAGCGCCCAGGAAACGCCGTAGCCGGGCAGGTCGGTGTCGATCAGCATCACCGAACCGAGAACGAAGGCGATGATGCCGCCCAGCCCCAGGGCGCCGAAGCTGGGCAGGAAAGCTTCCGCCAGCATGAAGCCGATGCCGAGGACGATGAGCGCCAGCCCGACATAGTTGACCGGCATCAGTTGCAACGCGAACAGGGCGAGCAGCAAACAGATACCGCCGACCACGCCGGGCAGCGCCATGCCGGGGTTGAGAAATTCATAGAGCAGCCCGTAGATGCCCAGGAGCATCAGGATGTAGGCGATGCTCGGGTCGCCGATGACCGACAGGAGGCGGCCGCGCCAGTCCGGTTCGGCGCGGGTGAGGGTCAGGCCGGCGGTGTCCAGGATGATTTCGCCCGTGACCAGTTTCACCTTGCGGCCATGAATCTGCTTCAGCAGATCCGTCAGATCGGTCGCCACCACATCGACCACTTTCGCTTTCAGCGCCGCCGTCGCGGACAGGCTGACCGCCTCGCGCACCGCTCGCTCCGCCCAGTCGGCGTTGCGCCCGCGCAGTTCGGCCAGGCCACGGATGTAGGCGGCGGCATCGTTGACCGCCTTCCTCGCTTTCGCATCCTGGGGCGGCGCGCCTTTCTCCCCCTTCTTCTCCGGCGCGGCCGGCTTGTCCGGGGTCGCGCCGGGAGCCAACTCCACCGGGGTCGCCGCGCCCAGATTGGTGGCAGGGGCCATGGCGGCGATGTGGCTGGCGTAGAGAATGTAGGTGCCGGCGCTGGCGGCGCGCGCGCCCTGGGGCGAGACGTAGGTGGCCACCGGCACCGGGGAAGCGAGGATGGCCTTGATGATGTCGCGCATCGAGCTATCCAGGCCGCCCGGCGTGTCCATTTCGATCACCACCAGGTGGGCGCGCGCTTCGGCGGCCTTGTCGATGCCGCGTACCAGATAGTCGGCGCTGGCCGGCGCGATGGCGCCTTTCACGGTGAGCACATGCACGCCCTCCGCCCCCGCCGGCGGGATGTGGAACAGCGCTAGAAGCAGCAACAAGGCCAAGCGCAACATGGCGGTCACGTCCTTGCGATCATTGACGCCGAAACGGTCGGCGCGCCGGGACGAAGTAGTGCTCTCTATATAGCCTGTGACGTGGCGGCGACGCCGACCGGTCAGGAATCGGCCGTATCGTCATCCGGCGGCGGCGCCAGGGATTCGAGCCTCAGGTGCAGCGCCGCCTTGGCCAGGAGGTGCGCGGAAATCGGCGCGGTAATGAACAGAAACAGGGTCACCAGCACCTCATGCAGGCTCAGCCCCTCGCCCCGGTTGCTGAAAAACACCGACGAGGCGATCAGCATGCAGCCCACCCCCAGGGTGGTGGCCTTGGTGGGGCCGTGCAGGCGGGTGTAGAAGTCGCGCAACCGGGCCAGGCCGAGGGAGCCGATGAAGGTGAACAGCGCCCCGGCCAGGATGAGAAAAGACAACAGATAGTCCAGCATGGCTCGCCCCTATTCGATGATGTCGCCGCGCAACAGGTACTTGCACAGCGCCACGGTGCCGACGAAACCCATCATGGCGATGAGCAACGCGGCCTCGAAGTACAACGCGCTGCCGAGATGGATGCCCAGCAGCACCAGCAGCGCGATGGTGTTCACGTACAGCGTGTCCAGCGCCAGGATGCGATCCGGCGCGCTGGGGCCGCGCAACAGACGCCACACGCTGAGCGCCACGGCGGCCCCCAGCAGGGCGAAGGCGATGGGAATGACCAGGGTCAGCATGGCTCGAACACCTCTTTCAATGGCGCTTCGTAACGCTGTTTGATAATGGCGATCACGGCGGCGCCATCGGGCGCGTTCAGCGCATGCACCAGGAGAAAACGCCGGTCCGGGCTCAATCGCGCCGACACCGTGCCCGGCGTGAGGCAGATGGTGTTGGCCAGCAGGCCGATGGCCAGATCGCCGCGCAAATCCAACGGCACCTTCAGGAAAGACGGATGCAGGGAGCGCGGTCGCCCCAGGATCAGCCGCGCGACGGCCAGATTGGCCAGCACGATGTCCAGCAGCACCAACACCATGAAGCGCAACAGGGTCAGCGGTTTGTGGATGCGTACC
This sequence comes from uncultured Thiobacillus sp., assembly GCA_964542455.1. Taxonomy (GTDB): domain Bacteria; phylum Pseudomonadota; class Gammaproteobacteria; order Burkholderiales; family Thiobacillaceae; genus PFJX01. Next base: position 36,110 of record CAZIUC010000013.1, read on the forward strand.
GCCTCCGGCCAGTAGCGCAGGGTGAACAGGGGAATGGCCCAGCCCAGAAGCAGGCCGAGCACGATATGGCCGGGCGCCAGGCTGTTGTTGAGCAACAGCCAGATCGCGGCCAGGATCGGCGTCAGGAGGGGGTGGGGTAAAAGACGCTTACTCATTAGCGCCCTCCCAGCACGGCATGAACATAAAGATAAGGCCGCGACAACTGTTCCGCGATGCTCGCCACATGGGCCTGGATCGGCCCGGCAAAAATGGTCATGGCCAGCCCCGCCAACAGCAAGCCGACGACCGGAACCAGGGCGGCCGCGCCCGGCAAAACGCTCCCCTCCCCCTTCGGGGTACCGAAGGGTAGGGGCTTCATCAGAGGGGCCGGGGGTGAGGGAGCGGGCGTGGCGCCGCAACTTTCCGGATTCGTGGCTGGCTCGTCCGCCATGCGCATCGCCGGCAAGGTCCGGAAAAACAGCACGCTGCCGCTCCTCGCCAGCGCGATCATGCCGAGCAGGCCGCCCAGCAGCACCGCCGCCATGATCCAGGCCGCGGCCGGGTGCGCCAGGGCCGCGCGCAGAAGCAGGAACTTGCCGAGGAAGCCGGACAGCGGCGGCAGCCCGATCATCTGCATGGCGGTGACGAAGAACAGCCCACCCAGCAACGAGGCCTGGGCGATGGCCGGGGCCGACTCCAGATGGTCGCCAGTCGCGCCACGGCGGTTGGCGATGACATCGGCGAGCAGGAACAGGGCCGCCGCCGCGAAAACGGAATGCGGCAGGTAATACAGGCCGGCGGCGATACCGGCGACACTGTCGAGCGCGAAGGCGGTCAACAGCGACCCCACCGAAGCGAGCACCAGATAGGCCACCTGCCGCCGCAAAGCGGTCGCCGCCAACACCCCCAGCATGCCCACCAGCAAGGTGGCCAACGCCATCGGCAACAGCCAGGGTTCGATCAGATGCGCCAGCGGCCCCGCACCGGCGCCGAATATCAGGCTGTAGACCCGGACGATGGCGTACACCCCCACCTTGGTCATGATCGCGAACAGGGCCGCCACCGGCGCGCTGGTGTGGGCGTAGGCGGCGGGCAGCCAGAGATAGAGCGGCAACAGCGCCGCCTTGAGCGCGAACACCGCGAACAGCAACAGCCCCGCCGCCCTGACCAGGCCCAGTTCCTGTGCCGGCGTGGCCGCCACCTTGCGCGCCAGATCGGCCATGTTGAGCGTGCCGAACACGCCGAAGAGCGTGCCCACCGCGATCAGGAACAGGGCGGAACCGGCCAGATTGAGCACCACGTAATGCAAGCCCGCGCGCACCCGCGCGCGGCCGCCGCCATGCAGGATCAACCCGTAGGAAGCCAGCAACAGCACCTCAAAAAACACGAAAAGGTTGAACAGATCGCCGGTAAGAAACGCGCCATTGAGGCCGAACAACTGCAACTGGAACAGGACGTGGAAATGCCTACCCCGCGCATCGCCGCCCTGGCAGGCATAAAGCAGCGCGAACAACGCCAGCAGCGCGGTGGCCAGCAGCATCCAGGCGGCCAGCGCATCCGCGACCAGAACGATGCCGAACGGCGCCGGCCAGTTGCCCAGGTTGTAGACCAGGATGTCGCCGCCGCTCAGCGCGCCATTGAGGAGCAACGCCAGGCCGATCTGGCCGAGCACGGCGGCCACGCTCAACACCCGGCGTAGGCGGATACCCCTGTGCCGGATCAGCAACAGCAGGATGCCGGCCAGCAGGGGCAGTAACAGGGGCGCGATGGCGAGGTGGTTCACGGCTCGTCCAGCCCATCGACATGATCGTTACCGAGTTCAGCGCGCGCTTTCAAGGCCAGCACGATGACGAAAGCGGTCATGGCGAAGCCGATGACGATGGCGGTGAGTACCAGCGCCTGCGGCACCGGGTCGGCATAAGCGGTCGCGGAGGCGCGGATCACCGGCGGCTGGCCGATGCTGAGGCGGCCCATGCTGAACAGGAACAGATTGACCGCGTAGGACAGAAAGGTCAGCCCCAACACCACCGGGAACGTGCGGCCGCGCAAGGCGAGATAGACACCGCAGGCGGTGAGCACGCCGATCGAAATGGCGATCAGGGCTTCCATCAGCGTGCCTCCCTGCCCGGAAGGGTGGGATTGCAGAAAACGCTTGCCGCGGCCAGAAGCCGAATCCCCCTTTTTTTCAAGGCTCTTTTCGCGTTAGCTCGTGACGCGTACTGGCGAGGTTCCCCCCTTTTAAAAAGGGGGGCTAGGGGGGATTTTCGGACGCCCGCACACGCGCAACCCGTGGAGAAATCCCCCTCAATCCCCCTTTGATAAAGGGGGAAGCCACTCTCACGAGCTCCTTCACTCATATCACCAGCTAACGCGAAAAGAGCCTTTTTCAAAGGGGGGTTAGGGGGGATTTCCACGGCTGATAGCCATGCACGCGCCTGTTTCACGGCAGCCCCCCTTTCCCAAGAGTGAGCACAGCGCCCGCCTTGCTGTGCAGCAAGCCCAGGTGAATCAGTATCTGCAAGGTCGCGCCCACCACCACCAGGTAGACGCCCAGGTCGAAGGCCATCGCCGAAGCCAGTTCGAAATCGCCGACCAGCGGCCAGTCCAGGTGGCCGAAAGTGGAGGTGAGGAAGGGGTAGCCGAGAAGCAGGCTGCCCAGGCCGGTGAGAGTGGCGATGGCCAGTCCCGCGCCGATGATCGGGTGCATGTTCCCCGGCAGGCGGGAATGGGTCCATTCCACGCCGTTGGCCAGGTACTGCATGATCAGCGCCACCGCCGTGACCAGCCCGGCGATGAAACCGCCGCCGGGTTGATTGTGGCCGCGCAGCAGGATGAACAGCGAGACCAGCAGCGCCAGCGGCAGCAGCAGGCGGGTGAAGGAGGCCATGATGACCGGGTGCATATCCCGGTTCCAGGCGCGCCCGTCGGCATCGTTGAGCGGCCCGTCGAGACACAGTTTTTCCAGCATGGCGTAGATGGCCAGGCCGGCCAGGGCCAGCACGGTGATCTCGCCGAGGGTATCGAAGCCGCGGAAGTCCACCAGGATCACGTTCACCACGTTGCCGCCACCACCCCCCGAAACGCTGTTGGCGAGGAACCAGTCACCAATGCTGGTGTAAGGCCGGGTCAGCACCACCCAGGCCAGAGCGCCCACCCCGCCGCCGACCAGCAGGGCGAGGATGGCATCCCGGCCCCGGCGCATGGGATGCGACTCGGCGGGCGTGTGCTGGGGCAGGAAATACAGCGCCAGCAACAGCAGCACCACGGTCACCACTTCCACCGACAACTGGGTCAGGGCGAGATCCGGCGCGGAAAACTTCACGAAAATCAGCGACACCACCAGCCCCACCACGCCGATCAGCACCAGGGCGGTGAAACGCCGCCGGTGCAAGGCCACGACGGCAATGGACGCCGCGATCAGAGCGCAGGCGGCCAACAGGCTGACGCCATCCACCGGCAGCGGGGCGCGCGGGCCGGTCAGCGCCGCCGCGCCGCCATGCCAACCGACCCAGCCGAGGAGCAAGGCGAAGGACAGGAACAGGAACAGCATGCGTTGCAGGGAGCCGGCATCGAACAAGCGGGTCACCCCCCGAGCGAAGGCGAGCAACGCCCGCAGCAGCGCGTCGTAAACCAGACGGGCATCCAGATATTCCTCATAGCGGGCATGCCAGGCATACAACGGCCGCCGCGCGCCATAGAGCAGCACGCCGCCGACCAGGGCGATCACGCTCATCCACAAGGCCGGCGAGAAGCCATGCCAGATCGCCAGATCATGCCTGGGCAACGGCCCTTGCAACACGCTGGCCGCCGCTACCGCCAGGATGGGCTCGACGGTTTGCGCCGGAAAAATCCCAACCAGCAGACACAGCAGCACCAGCACTTCCACCGGGACTTTCATCCAGCGCGGTGGTTCGTGCGGCGTCCTGGGCAGGTCGATGGGCTGGCCGTTGAAAAACACGTCATGCACGAAGCGCAGGGAATAGGCCACGGCGAAGATGCCGGCCACGGTCACCGCCACCGGCAGCAGCCAGCCGAAGTGCATCCATGTCGCCAGATGGTTGGCCATGTGGTTGGCCATCTCCACCGCCTCGGCGAAGAACATCTCCTTGGACAGGAAGCCGTTGACCAGCGGCACACCCGCCATCGCCGCCGCCGCCACCATCGCCAGGGTGGCGGTGTAGGGCATGAACCGCCAAAGGCCGTTGATGCGGCGCATGTCGCGGGTGCCGGTCTCGTGGTCGATGATGCCGGCGGCCATGAACAGCGACGCCTTGAAAATGGCGTGATTGATGATGTGGAACACCCCCGCCACCGCCGCCAGCGGCGTGCCGATGCCGAACAGCAGGGTGATCAGCCCCAGGTGGCTGATGGTGGAATAGGCCAGCAGCCCCTTCAGGTCGTGTTTGAACAAGGCGGTGAAAGCGCCGATCAACAAGGTCAGCAAGCCGACACCGCCCACCAGCCATGACCATTCCGGCGTGCCGGACAGCGCTGGAAACAGGCGCGCCAGCAGAAACACCCCGGCCTTCACCATGGTCGCCGAATGCAGGTAGGCCGATACCGGGGTCGGCGCCGCCATCGCGTGCGGCAGCCAGAAATGGAAGGGAAACTGGGCCGACTTGGTGAACGCCCCCAGCAGCACCAGGATCAGGGTCGGCAAGTAGAGCGGATGCGCGCGGATGACATCGCCCGAGGCCAGAACCACGGACAACTCATAACTGCCGGTGATTTCGCCCAGCAACAGAATGCCACCGAGCAGGGCCAGCCCCCCGGCGCCGGTCACCGCCAAAGCCATGCGCGCGCCCTGGCGCGCCTGTTCGCGCTCGCGCCAGTAACCGATCAGCAGGAACGAGGAGAGGCTGGTCAGCTCCCAGAACATCAGCAACTGGATCAGATTCTCGGACAGCACCACTCCCAGCATGGCGCCCATGAACAGCAACAGATAGGCATACAGACGGCCCAGGCTGTCGCGTTCGGACAGATAGTAACGGGCGTAAAGAATCACCAGCAGGCCGATACCCAGAATCAACCCGGCGAACAGCAAGCCCAGCCCATCGAGTCGGAACGCCAGATCGAGCCCCACCGCCGGCATCCAGGCAATGCGCTGTATCAGAGTGACGCCGGCAAACGGCGCGGACAGCAGCGGCGACAGCCAGGCCAGCGCCGCCAAAGCCACGCCACCCGCCGCCCAGGCGGCATGAGAGCGCCCGAAGCGGGATACCCAGGCCACCAGAATGGCGCCCAGGAAGGGAGTGAGGACGGCGAGGAGCAGGTTCATTAAACCTAGAAACGGCAGTTGAACGCGCCCGATGGCGTGTCCGGACGGGTGTCTGGCGTGAAGCGACGACGCAGCGGGCCGGGGCCCGCAAGGAGGAGCGACAAAGGCAGGCGCCCGCCCGGACGTGCCAGCGGGTGCGTAGCGGACTCACCGAAAAAGTGAGGGTAATCGAAGGCACGAGGGGCTCTATTCATCAGGGGTTCCAATGGCAAACGAGCGGTCAACTGCCGTTTCTAGGTTAAAGGCTGACTTTACCGGACGTGTGGCGTGTGGGCGTTGCCAGGTTGAATGACGTGAAAGCGCGTGTTGGCGTGGCTTCCCCCTTTTTCAAAGGGGGAGTGAGGGGGATTTCTCCAAGGGTTGTACATGTGCGAGCGTCCGAAAATCCCCCCTGGCCCCCCTTTGAAAAGGGGGGAACCCAGCCAACCGCGCGCCGCTCAGTTCCTGACCACCGGATTGCCTTCGCCGATCCAGCGGGTGATGCCGTTGCGCACGTTGTAGACCTTCGTGTAGCCCATCTTTTCCATCAACTCGCGCGCCAGCGTATCGCTGCGGTTGCCGGTGCGGCAGATGATGATGACCGGCTGCTCGCGCGGCACTTCCCGCGTGAAGGTGGGAATGAAATCCGGGTGCAAACGGCCGCCGCCGTCGACGAAGGTCAGCTTGCGGCTGCCCGCCACCACGCCGGTCTGACGCCATTCATCCGGGCGGCGCACGTCGTAGATCGGCACCCCCCGCTCCAGCAGCGCCTTCAACTGGGTGTTATCGACGTTGCTGTAAGGCGGCTCGCCACAGCCGGCGAGCGCGAACAGGGAAAGCGCGATGGCGAACAGGCGTGACAACATCAGTGAACTCCTTTGCGGGTGGCGATCAGGCTGGCGGCCACGCTGGCGCCGATCAGCACGGCGACGATGACCAGTGAAGCAGCCACCGGGACGTGATACCAGGGCGCGATCAACATTTTCGCGCCGATGAATGTGAGCACCATGGCGAGGCCGTATTTCAGCAGGTGGAAACGGTCGGCCACGTCGGCGAGCAGGAAGTACAGCGCGCGCAGGCCCATGATGGCGAAGATATTGGACGTGAAGACGATGAACGGGTCGGTGGTGATGGCGAAGATGGCCGGAATGGAATCCACCGCGAACACCACGTCGGAGGTCTCGATCAGGATCAGCACCAGGAACAGCGGCGTGAAATAGCGCGCGCCGTCCTTCATCACGCTGAACCGCTCGCCGTGATGGCCTTCCGAGATGCGCAGATGGCGGCGCGCGAATCGCAGCACCGGATTCTTCTCCAGCTCTGGCTTTCTCTCCGCCATGACCAGCATGCGCAGGCCGGTAATGACCAGGAAGGCGCCGAACAGATAAAGCACCCAACTGAATTCGCGCACCACCCAGGCGCCGGCCAGGATCATGACGGCGCGCAGGACGATGGCGCCGAGCACGCCGTAGATCAGCACCCGGCGCTGGTATTCGGGCGCGACGTGGAAGGCCGAGAAGATCAGCAGGAATACGAACACGTTATCCACCGACAGCGATTTCTCGATCAGGTAGCCGGTGAGGAATTCCAGCGCCTTGCGGTCGGCGACTTCCGCGCCGAAGTTGCCGATGAGATGCCACCACAGGCCGGCGTTGAACAGCAGCGCCAGGCTCACCCAGACCAGAGACCAGGTGGCCGCCTCCCTGACCCCGACCTTGTGCGCCTTGCGGCCGCCGAAGACGAACAAGTCCAGCGCCAGCATGGCCAGCACAAAACCGATGAAGACGGCCCACATCCAGGGTTCGCCGATGGAGACCGCGTTATTCATGGCGATGGCCTGCCCGGTTTCCAATTACCGAAGCGCCCGCAACGCCGCGATGCGCTCTTCCAGCGGCGGGTGGGTCATGAACAGGCGCTTGATGCCACCGCCAGCGCCGCCGGCGATGCCGAAGGCCGCCATCTTTTCCGGCAGGGGCGCGGGGTGCAGGCTGTTCAATCGCTCCAGCGCGGCGATCATGTTGTGCTTGCCGGCAAGCGTGGCGCCGCCGCTGTCGGCGATGAACTCGCGGCGCCGCGAGAACCACATGACGATGATCGAGGCGAGCACGCCCAGCACCAGTTCGGCGATGATCATGGTGACGAAAAACGCCGGGCCGGTGCCGCGTTCGGTCTTGAACACCACCTTGTCCACCACGTAGCCGATGACCCGCGACAGGAACATGACGAAGGTGTTCACCACGCCCTGGATCAGCGCCAGGGTCACCATGTCGCCGTTGGCGGCGTGCGATACCTCATGGCCCAGCACCGCCTCGGCCTCCTCGCGCGTCATCTGATTGAGCAGCCCGGTGGAGACGGCGATCAGAGAGCTGTTCTTGCTCATGCCGGTGGCGAAGGCGTTGACGTCGGGCGACTGGTAAATCCCGACTTCCGGCATCTTGATGCCCGCTTGCGCCGAGTATTTTCGTATGGTTTCCAGCAACCAGAACTCGGTCGAGTTCGACGGCGCCTCGATGACCTGAACGCCCATCGACCTTTTCACCATCCATTTGGAGATGGCCAGCGAGATGAACGAACCGCCGAAGCCCATCACCGCCGCGAAAATCAGCAGCGAGCCCAGGTTGAGGCCTTGTTCGTTGAGGTAAGGCTCCACACCGAGCAGGCGCATGGTGATGGACAGCACCAGCACGATGGCCATGTTGGTGGCGAGGAAGAGCAGGATGCGTTTCATGGTTAGGGTCTCCTTGGGGTTCTCAAAATTATCAGCTGTTGGCGAATATGAAACTTTCGAGGAAGTGCTCAATTTTTTGCATTACGACTCCAAACAAAACGTAGGGTGGGTTGAGCGCGGCGAAACCCACCATGGCGGTGTCGGCGTGGGCCTCACGACTGTGTGTCCCGCCGAGTACCCGCCGCCGCGCGCGCCAGGCGGTCATTGACCGCCCACCAGGCCTCGCCGTCCGGCGGCGCTTCCACCAGCAAACGGTCGAAAGCGAAACGGTCCAGTTCGCGCAGGCGGGCGTAGAGACCACGACCGAAGGACTCCGGTCGCGACGGCAGGAGGAACTGCGGCAGCGCTGGCAGCGGCTGCTTGCCGCGCAAACTGCGGTTGCCGCGCAACACCGCCACCCGCAGTCCTTCCGCCAACAACGCCTCGGCGCGCGGGATCAGTTTTTCCAGAACGTGGATCTCCAGCGGTGTGGTGGGCGCGTAATGGCCGGGCAAGGCACCCGGCACACGCGGCGGCGACGAATCCGGCCGGCCGGATTCGATGCCCACCTCGCCCAATGCCTCGCGCAAGGCGGCCAGCGGCAGGGCACCGGGCCGCAGCACGCGGGGGCGTTCTTCGAGTAGAGAGACGATGGTCGATTCCAGGCCATAGCGGCAGGGGCCGCCGTCCAGCACCAGATCCACCTGGTCACCGAGGGAAGCGCGAACATGCCAGGCCTCGGTGGGGCTGAGCGCGCCGAAGCGGTTGGCCGACGGCGCCGCCAGGCCGCCGCCGAAGGCGTTCAGCAAGGCCAGCGCCAGGGGATGGCTGGGCACGCGCAGCGCCACGCTGTCCTGGCCGCCGGTGACCAGACGCGGCACATCCTCGCGCGCCGGCAATACCAGGGTCAGTGGCCCGGGCCAGAAGCGCGCCATCAGTCGCCGCGCGGTATCCGGAACTTCAACGGCCCAGGCGTCCGCCTGTGCCGCCTCGGCCAGATGCACGATCAGGGGATGATCGGCGGGGCGCCGCTTGATCTCGAACACGCGTTTCACCGCGGCCTCGTTGCGGGCGTCGGCCCCCAGGCCATAGACGGTCTCGGTGGGAAAGGCCACGACCTCGCCGGCTCGCAGCCGTTCCGCCGCCTGGAACATGAACCGGGAGGCGGAGGCGCCGCGCTTCTCGCGCGAGGTCATGGTTGCGCGCCCGCCTCGTCTGCCCAGTCCGATTCCTCCCGCCACGTCCGCGGGCCGGGCGCGAATTCCCGCTGTCGCGCCAGGCGCCGCGCCAAAGCGCGGCCGGCACGCTCGGCGGCGCGGTCGATGGCGACGTAGAGATCGGCCTCGGTGTCCTCGATCACCACCGCCGGCGCGGCCTTCAGCCGTACCTCGATGAGGCAACGCTTGTCGGCTCCACCACGCGGACCGTTGATGTCGGACAGGCGCACGGTGACACGGGTGATGTGCTCGTCGCCATGGTTCAAGCCATATGCCAGGCGTTTCATGAGGTAGTCGCGGAGACCATCCGTGAGGGGAAATCCCTGGCTTTGAATATCCATTTGCATGGCCGCTTCCTTTACAGGACTGAATAGAACGGCATCCTACGGACATTAGTGAGTAAGAAAAAATCGAATTATCATGATGCGTAATTCGTATTTCTCGACGCATAACAGGCTTTTCATGCTCAATTTCAAACACCTCCATTATTTCTACGCCGTGGCCAAGGCCGGGGCGGTCAACCGCGCCGCGGAAAAGCTTCATCTCACGCCGCAGACGCTGTCCGGCCAGTTGACGCTGTTCGAGCAGAGATTGGGGGTGTCGCTGTTCCGCCGCGCCGGGAGGCGGCTGGAACTGACCGATACCGGGCGGCTGGTCCTGTCCTATGCCGAGGAACTGTTCCAGGTGAGCGCGGAACTGGAGGAAGCGCTGCGCGGCCACCCCGAGGAAAAAGCCTTCCCGTTCCGGGTGGGCATCGCCGATGTGGTGCCCAAATCCATCGCCCACCGGCTGCTCGCGCCGGCGCTCGCCTTGCCGGAGCCGGTGCGTCTGGTGTGCCGGGAAGACCGGCTCGACCGTCTGTTGGGGGAACTGGCCGTGCATCGCCTGGACATGGTACTGGCCGATCGCCCAATGCCGCCGGGCATGGACGTGAAAGGCTACAGCCACCCTCTGGGCGAATGCGGCGTCACCTTCTTCGCCACGCCCGAACTGGCCGCGCGCCTCTCCGGCGCTTTCCCGGAACAACTCGATGGCGCGCCCCTGCTCATTCCCGGTGAGGACAGCGCCCTGCGCGCGCCGCTGACACGCTGGCTGGAACGCTGCGGCCTGCGCCCGCGCATCGTCGGCGAGTTCGATGACAGCGCCCTGATGAAGGCTTTCGGCAAGGCCGGCGCCGGCGTTTTTCCCGCCCCCTCGGCCACTCGCCAGGAAGTGGAAAGCCAGTATGGCGTGGTCATGCTGGGCGAAACGCTGGAGATCACGGAACGCTTCTACGCCATCTCGGTGGAGCGAAAAATCGCCCATCCCGCCGTGCGGGCGGTGAGTGAGGGCGCGCGCGGCGGCGTGTTCGCGGTGGACGCCGCGTGAATGCCGCGCGGTCATGGCGCGAACGCCATGACGCGATCATTCTTCAAACGTGGGAGATGGTCGCGCCCTGTCGGGCGCGATGCATGGAACGGGCGAAGACTAACAACCGCCCGTGATGCGGGAATATCTGGGGTGATGGATGGGACTCGAACCCACAACAGCCAGAATCACAATCTGGGACTCTACCAATTGAGCTACCACCACCAGTGAAAAACCGCTACAGCCAACTACTCGTTTCTACAACCATTTCAACAACTTGAAAAAACACATTCACCAGTTTCGGTGTTCTACCACCGCCATTGAAATCTGGCCTGCCCGACAGGGATCGAACCTGTAACCCCCAGCTTAGAAGGCTGGTGCTCTATCCAATTGAGCTACGGGCAGATTCCCGCGGGCGTTCGAAGTTTTTACGACCGGTAACGACTGGTCGGGGTGAGAGGATTCGAACCTCCGACATCTTGCTCCCAAAGCAAGCGCGCTACCGGGCTGCGCTACACCCCGAAGGCGCGGAAATATACCCGCCGATGTGGGGAAAAGCAATGCCGGCGCGATGGTCGCTCCGGTAAAATTATGCGGTTTCAATCCGGCCACCTTATCGCCATGACTGCTCAAATCCTCGATGGCAAATCCATTGCCAACGCCCTGCTCCGGGATATCAAACGCGAGGTCGACGAACGGCTCGCCTCCGGGCAGCGGGTTCCGGGCCTGGCGGTCATCCTTCTGGGCGGCGATCCCGCCTCCAGTATCTATGTGCGCAACAAACGCCTGGCTTGTGAAAAGGCGGGGGTTTTGTCGATTTCCCACGATCTTCCAGCCACTACCAGCCAGGAAGACCTGCTTGCATTGATCGATCAGTTGAACAATGACCCGACCGTGGACGGCATCCTGGTGCAAGCGCCCTTGCCGGCGCATGTCGATGACGAGACGGTGATCGAGCGGATTCGCCCGGACAAGGATGTCGATGGTTTCCATCCCTACAACATCGGTCGTCTGGCGGTACGCAAGCCCACGCTGCGTTCCTGTACGCCCTATGGCGTGATGCGCCTGCTGGAGGCGACCGGCGAGGCGCCGCGCGGCAAGCACGCCGTGGTGGTGGGCGCGTCCAACCATGTGGGCAGGCCGATGGCGCTGGAGTTGCTACTGGCCGGCTGCACCGTGACGGTATGCCATTCCGCCACCCGCGACCTGCCGGAACAAGTGGCGCAAGCGGACATCGTGGTGGCCGCCGTGGGTCGTCCGGATATGGTCAAGGGGGTATGGATCAAGGAAGGCGCCACGGTGATCGACATCGGCATCAATCGCCTGGACGACGGCCGCATCACCGGTGATGTGGAATTCGCCGCCGCCAAGGAGCGCGCCGGCTGGATCAGCCCAGTTCCGGGCGGCGTCGGTCCGATGACCGTGGCTACGCTGCTGCGCAACACATTGGAAGCGGCGCGAAAGCACCCCTGAGACTGTAGCGCCGGCTTCCAGCCGGCTTGTTTTCAAAGATGCCGGCTGGAAGCCGGCGCTACAGGGAGGCGGCCAAGGCAGCGCCTTTCAGGCCGACGTCGGGATCGAGTATGACTCGCACCGGCAGCCGTTCCATCCAGTCGGAAAAACGACCCTTGGCATGGAATCCGGCGATGAACTCGCCGCCTTGCAACAAACCCAGCAGTTGCGGGGCGATACCACCGGCGAGATACACCCCCGCTTCGGCGCGCGCCAGCAGCGCCAGATCGCCGGCGACCTGGCCATAGATGCGCGCGAACAGTCGCAAGGCATGCGCTGCCTCGCCATCTTTTCCCGAAAGCCCCGCCCTGCTGATGGCACTCGCGGCTTGTGGGTCGGCCAATATCTCGTTATCTGCTTCCCGCCGTCCCGACTCACGCAACCGGAAGCGATACAGGCTGACCACCCCCGGCCCGGAAAGCAGGCGCTCGATGGATACCCGGCCATGCTCCTCGCGCAAGAATGCCAGCAGACGATCCTGCTCGGCGTCGGTCGGCGCAAAGCCGATGTGCCCCCCCTCCGAATCAAGCGGCTGGTGCAGGCCTTCCCGCGCCACGCAAAGCGAGACGCCCAGGCCTGTTCCCGCGCCCAGGGCGAGGCGAGGGGCGCTGGTCAGCGGAATGCCCGACTGCAAGCTGGCAACATCAGCCTCACCCAGGGCGTTCAAGCCCCAGCCCACGGCGGCGAAATCGTTGACCAGGCGGAACGGCAAGCCGAAGCGTTCAGACAGGACGGAAACATCAATACACCAGGGCAGGTTGGTAAATTGCGCCGTATGCCCATCGGTCGGCCCCGCCACGGCAAGACAACAGGCATCGACAGGGTCAATTTGGGCAAGGAAGTCCGCCAGCGGCGTATCCACGCCGGAGCGCCCCGCATTCAGAAACCGCTCCACTTTTTCAATACGCACCGTGGCGCCATCGATTTGCGTGAGCGCCAAGCGGGTGTGGGTACCACCTATATCACCGGCAAGAATTCTCATGGGTACGGATCAATCCTTGGGTAAGTACCGGGCAGCCACGTTCAGGGCTGAACTTGCGTGGACTGGCAAGCATCAAGTGCGGTCTCCAGAGGTTGCGGGCCTTGTTGCAAGCGTCAGGTCGAGCGCCCGCCTACGTGCGGCCACCGCCGTGAGCGGCGGTTTCAGGCCCGGCAAAGCTCCGCACAACCACGCTGCCCGGCCCGCTGGTCTCGGCCTCATGGAGCGCCGAGTAGGCAATTGCCAGGCACTCTTCGTGAGTTTTCTCAGACAGGTGAACCATGCCGATGTGCACCCCGACCTGATAGGTCTTGCCCTGCCAGGACTGGTGGAAGCCGATCACGCCATCACGGATTTGTTCGGCGATACGTTCGGCCATTTCATCCGGGCAAGACTGCAACAGGATGCCGAATTCGTCTTCACCCAGGCGAGCCAGGAAATCTGATTCCCGCACCCGAAGATTCATCAGATGCGCAACCTGACGCAGCAGTTCGTCACTGCACGCATGGCCGGCCTGGTCACGCACCTGCTTGAGGTGCTCCAGGCTGACGATCAACAAGGATGAACTCAATTCAGCGGCACGTTTGCTGGCGAGCGATTGTGTCAGGCGCTCCTCGAAGGCATAGCGGTTGGCCAACCCGGTCAGCACGTCATGGTCCGAGTGCCAGAGCAATTTGCGCTGCAATTCACGCGCTTCGGTGACATCGCTCATGACCAGAACACCGCCGATGATCGCGCCATCCGGACCATGGATACACGAGCACTTGCCTTCCACTTCATATTCCATGCCCTGAGTGGACAGCAGGCAGGCGGATGACGGAAGGACAAAAACCATGCCCTTGAGCACTTCGTCCAGCAAGGTTGTGGTCAGATCGGCGCGGCTCTCACGCTCGTACAGGCGGAGAACCTCGCTGGCCGGGATGGCGGCGGCTTTCCCCTCATCCATGCCGAGAAGAATTTCCGCGACCGGGTTGAGGTAACTGACACGACGTTCCTCATCGAAGCGAATGACAGCATCACCCAACGCGCGCAGGGTCACCACGGCACGTTCGCGCTCCTGAAACAGATCCGCCTCCATACGGCGGCTCACCCGGACCACGAATACCGCCACACCGACCGCTACCAGCAACGCCATGGCGGAAAGTCCCAGGACCAGGCCGCGCGCTCGCTTGCTGGCCGCGGTCGCCTCGTTGACGGCCTCGGCATTCTTGTTCCGCTGCATCTCAACCAGATGGCTCCACTGGCTCATCATGCTTGCCTGGTGTTCCTTGAGTTCCCCTCGAATCATCTGTTTGGCCTGATTGAGCTGATCGGCCTGCATCAAGTCGAAGGCGTCGTTGGCCTTGCCCTCGACGATCCGCACCCCCTTGCGTACCTCGTTCCAGGAAGCCAGTTCCGCCGCATCGAGCGGGAGTTCGAGAAAGCGGTCGCGCAGAACGATGAAGTCACGCGCCATCTCGGAGAAATGCATCCGCTGTTCATCACGCTCGAAAGGATCGTCCAGATTGCTGGCCAGCAAGATCGTCTGGTAGCGCGCCTCATGCAGCCCTTTCATCGAGGACGCCAATTCGGATTTCAGATTGCGCTCGGCGACGATGGCCGTCAGTTGGCCGCTGAGGATGCGGATATGCGAGACACCGATGGCCGCGACACCAATCAAAAGCAGGATCATGATGCCGAAGCCGGTGATGACCGGCATTTGTGCCGAATGCAGGCAGCGGCCACCATTTTCGACGGGAAAATTTGGCATGGTGTTAACGATCAGACATCAGGCTTGCACCCGCGTCGAACCACCCGAAATCATCAGCCTGCATCTTGTCTTCCTCACACATTTCTTGTCGCGGCATCCTGCAGTCACCCCTGAGGGGCGTCAATCGAGGATGTCCAAATCCAGCAGTGCGTCGTGCAAAGCGGTGCGATCGTCACTCAATACCGGAACGATCCGGTGTTCCCGCCCGTATTCCCAGGGACGGCCATGCATGTCGGCCATCATCGCGGAAGGCGTTTGCGGCTCCAGAACCAGGGCACAAGGGGTTTCCAGCACTTCCACCACCACGCAAATCTCGCCTTGATGGCGCACCTTCAAGCCGATCAGGGTGCGCAGATGCGGCAGCGTGATGATGGCCTCGCTCACCGTTGCAGTCCCCGTGCCCAACGTCCGTAGAGCTGCTCCGCCACCACCCGCATGGCCGGCAGATTGGCCGCGTTCAACGCCTGCATCTGTAGCGGCGTCTGCACGGCGGGACTGGTGACCGCGGCGGCAATCTCGTCAGCGCCCACCTCGCACCATGACCGGATCATGTCCTCGGTCATTTCAACGTGGCATTGCAGGGCCAGATGCGGCCCCAACGCGAAGGCCTGATTGGCGCAATAGGCGCTTTCCAGAATGCGCTCCGCGCCCGGTGGCAAAGCAAAGGTTTCGCCATGCCAGTGAAATGATTCAAACGTCTTAACCGAACCGAACCAGTCCTGGGCAGCGGGTGACTCCAGCACCTGTACCGTGCCCCAGCCGATTTCCTTGATCGGATTACGCCCCACCGAGCCCCCCAGCGCCTTGGCCATCAACTGCCCCCCCAGACAGTGACCGAGCATAGGAATACCCGCTCTCTCCGCGGAGCGGATCAACGCCAGCACTGGCGCAATCCAGGGTAGATCATCATTCACGCTCATCGGGCCGCCCATGAAAACCAGGCCGGAAAAAACCTCCGGCGATGGGGGGACCGCCTCGCCCGCGTCGATGCTCAGCAATTTCCAGGGCAAGCCGTGCAGGTCGCAGAAAGTGGCAAAATGGCCCGGACCTTCATGGGCAACGTGGCGAAAAATGGCGATGGGTTTCACGGCAAAGTTCCTGGCGGTAAAAATGATAATTGCGGCATTATGCCTTTCCGGCTGGGCCGCGGGGGCGCATGCCGGCACTTCGGTCAGCATCAGCGGCACCTTCGGTGACAAAGCCTTGATCTCGATCAATGGCGCCCCGGCCAAGGTGGTTTCCACAGGGGAGCAGCTTGATGGCGTCAGGGTAATTGGTGTTCAGAGCGATCGCGTCACCATCGAAGTCGCAGGCCAGCGACGTACCCTGAAAGCGGGTCTCGGCGACTCGTTCACTAGCAGCCATCCAGCACCCGACAATACAAAACAGGAGGCTGGGCATGGCAGCATGGTGCTTACCGCCGACACACGCGGCCAGTTTTCCACGCAGGTCGAAGTGAACGGTGTCAGCGCATCATTTCTGGTGGATACCGGCGCCAGCGTCGTCATTCTGTCCAGCGGCCTGGCCAGACGCGCCAACATCAATCTTGAGCGCGCCACCCCCATTACCATTTCCACCGCCAACGGCCGCGCCCAGGCCTTTCGCGTAGTGCTCAACTCGGTCAAGGTGGGCAGTCTCAGCGCCTATCTGGTGGAGGCCGTGGTAATCGAAGACGCCAAACTCCCCTTCGCCCTGCTCGGCATGAGCTTTCTCAACCGCATGAACATGCACCGCGAAGGTGACAGCCTTACCCTGTCGCAACGCTACTAAAAGATTTTCCCGTCTACTCTTGGGAAGAATCCTGGTATTTTCCATTAGGATAATTTTTGGCATGTACTCTGGTAAGGTTGACATAGAACTTATGGCAACATACAGTTAAAAGCGTTTTTAGATTAAATCTAAAACATCCCGCATTCCTGGCACGGGACAATGCCGGGCACTTCAATCAGGAGAGCGCCATGCAACTGAAAGGCTCAAAAACCGAGCAGAACCTGAAAGACGCCTTTGCCGGCGAATCGCAGGCCAATCGCCGCTATCTCTATTTCGCGGCCAAAGCCGACGTGGAAGGCTATAACGACGTCGCCGCCCTGTTCCGCTCCACCGCCGAAGGTGAGACCGGTCATGCTCATGGCCACCTGGAATATCTGGAAGTCTGTGGCGACCCGGCCACCGGCATGCCCTTCGGCCCCACCGCCGACAACCTGAAAACCGCCGTGCATGGCGAAACGCACGAATACACCGATATGTACCCCGGTATGGCCAAAGCCGCGCGCGAGGAGGGTTTCGACGAAATCGCCGACTGGTTCGAAACCCTGGCCAAGGCGGAGCGCTCCCACGCCAACCGCTACCAGAAAGCATTGAACGAACTCGACGCCTGATCTGGAACACCCACCCGGCGCGAGCCGGGTGCAAACGAAGTCAGTGCGCGCGCGGCCTTCGTTTGCAGCAACCGCGAGGAGCCGCTATGGCCACCCCCACCCGCGAAGGCAATCTCGAAGCGCCCACCCGCCATCCACTCGACTGGCGCAATCCGGATTTCAACAACGAAGCATCCCTCTACCAGGAAATGGAGCGGGTATTCGACATCTGCCACGGCTGCCGCCGCTGTGTTTCGCTATGCCAGTCCTTTCCCACCCTGTTCGATCTGGTGGACGAATCCGAGTCGCTGGAAGTCGATGGCGTCGCCAAGTCGGACTACTGGAAGGTGGTCGACCACTGCTACCTGTGCGACCTCTGCTACATGACCAAGTGTCCCTATGTGCCGCCGCACGAATGGAATCTGGACTTCCCGCACCTGATGCTGCGCGCCAAGGTCGTGAAATTCAGAAAAGGCGAGGGCACGACCATGCGCAAACTGCGCGACCGTGTCCTCACCAGCACCGATATGGTCGGCAATCTGGCCGGCATTCCGGTGGTGGCGCAGGTGGTCAACGCGGTGAACAAACTCGCCCCGGCGCGCAAGGTGATGGAAGCGGTTGCGGAGATTCACGCCGACGCCTGGCTGCCCACGTTCCATAGCAAGCCGCTGCGTTCACGCCTGCACCGACTGCCCGATGACACGCGGGGTGAAGCCGCCGGACGCACCCGAGGCAAAGTCGCCCTGTTCGCCACCTGCTACATGAATCGCAACGAACCCGGCATCGGCGAAGACTTCGCGGCGGTGTACGAACACAACGGCATCCCCGTCACGCTGGCGGAAAAGGAACGCTGTTGCGGCATGCCCAAGCTGGAACTGGGTGACCTCGACGCCGTCATCGCCGCCAAGGAAACCAACATCCCGCAACTGGCGAAACTGGTCGATGCCGGCTGGGACCTCACCGCCCTGATTCCCTCCTGCGTGCTCATGTTCAAGCAGGAACTGCCCTTGATGTTCCCGGACGACCCCGAGGTCCAGAAGGTGAAGGCGGCGTTCTTCGACCCCTTCGAATACCTGATGCTGCGGCACCGAGAAGGAAAGTTGAAAATCGACTTCAAGCAGAGCCTGGGCAAGGTCGCCTACCACGCCGCCTGCCACCAGCGGGTCCAGAACATCGGCCAGAAAACCCGTGATGCCCTCGCCCTGGTGCCGGACACCGTGGTGGAAATCATCGAACGCTGTTCCGGACACGACGGCACTTACGCGGTGAAAAAGGAATCGCACGCCGCCGCGATGAAGATCGTCAAGCCGGTGGTCGGTCGCGTCACGCAAGCCCAGGCCGATCACTACGGCAGCGATTGCGCGATGGCCGGCCACCATATCGAAAACGCCATGAAGGACGGTCGCGCACCGGAACATCCCATGACCCTGCTGCGCCGCGCCTACGGCATTTGAATCGGAGACCTCATGCCCAAACTGACCCGCGCCGACCTTTACAGTCTGGAAAAGTACGCAGAAGTCCGCCCCGAGTTTCGCGCCAAGGTGATTGCTCACAAGAAGAACCGCCGCGTGCCGCTGGGCGAGCACGCCGCCCTCTATTTCGAGGACGCGCTCACCATGCAATACCAGATCCAGGAAATGCTGCGCATCGAACGTATCTTCGAGGCGAAGGGCATACAGGAAGAACTCGACGTCTATAACCCATTGATTCCCGATGGCCACAACTGGAAAGCCACCTTCATGCTCGAATACGGGGATGAAGCCGAACGCCGCGAAGCGCTGGCGAAACTGCTCGGCGTCGAAAAAGCGGTCTGGATGCGCGTCGAAGGCTTCGACCCGGTCCAACCCATAAGCAACGAAGACCTCGACCGTTCCAGCGATGACAAAACCGCATCGGTCCACTTCATGCGCTTCGAACTCAGCCCCGAAATGGTCGCCGCGGCCAGGAACGGCGCCGCGATTTCGGCCGGCATTTCACACCCCAACCTGCAAACCAGCTTTTCTCCTCTACCCGCGCCGTTGCGCGAGGCACTCGTGGCCGATCTCGCGTGAACCCGCCGCCACAGCAGCCTGTCATGTTGAAACGCGAGGACACAATCGTGCCGCAACCGGACGTAGGATGTGGCTGGCTACTAGCCCGGCGCTACAGCAGCACGATCGTCGCCAGCCCGAGGAAGATGAAGAAGCCCATGCTATCGGTGATGAACGTGGTCAACACCGCCGAGCCGAAGGCCGGGTCGCGGCCGAAACGGTCGATCATCGCCGGGGCCAGATAACCCGCCATCGCCGCCACGATCAGATTGAGCAGCATGGCGGCGGCCATGACGCCGCCCAGCGCTGCGTTGCCATAGAGCAGGTAGGTCACGATACCCATCACGCTGCCCCAGACCGAACCGTTGAGCAGGGCGATGCCGAGTTCCTTGGTCAGGATGCGGCGCGCGTTGTCCTTGTTGATCAGACCCAGCGCCAGGCCGCGCACCACCAGGGTGGAAGTCTGATTGCCGGAATTGCCGCCCATGCCGGCGACGATGGGCATGAGGGCGGCCAATGCCGCCAGCTTCTCGATGCTGCCCTCGAAGGCGCCCACCACGCGCGAAGCGATCAGGGCGGTGCAAAGATTGATGGCGAGCCACAGCCAGCGGTTCTTGGCCGCCTTCCAGACCGTGGTGAACAGGTCTTCCTCTTCGCGCAAGCCGACCAGTTGCAGCATGTCCTGCTCACCCTGCTCGCGAATGAAGTCGAGCACCACGTCCACGGTGAGACGGCCCACCAGGCGATTGTTGGGGTCCACCACCGGCGCGGTCACCAGATCGTAGCGCTCGAACGCCTGGGCGGCGTCCTCGGCCGGGTCGGAGGGATGAAAGGTTACCGGATCGTCCGTCATCACCGCCGCGATGTGCGCTTCCGGGTCATGCACCAGCATGCGCTTCAGCGGCAGGGTGCCGATCAGGCGGCCGTCGCGCTCCACCACGAACAGTTTGTCGGTGTGCGGCGGCAGTTCGCCGAGAAAGCGCAGGTAGCGCAGCGCCACTTCCAGGGTGACATCGGCACGGATGGTGACGAAGTCATAGTCCATCAGGCCGCCGACCGATTCCTCGTCGTAGGACAAAGAAGACTCGACCTGGGCGCGCTTGGCGATGTCCAGGGACTTCATCAACTCCTGGACGACATCCTTGGGCAGATCCATCGCCAGGTCGGCGATCTCGTCGGTATCCAGGCTGGCGGCGGCGGCCACCAGCTCGCGGATGTTCATCGTCGCGATCAGGGATTCCCGCACCGCGTCGGAGACTTCCAGCAGGATGTCGCCGTCACGATCCGCCTTGACCAGATCCCAGACCAGGAGACGATCATCCAGCGGCAAGGCTTCCAGAATGTAAGCCACGTCCGCCGGGTGGAGTTTGTCCAGCTTGTTGCGGAGTTCCGCCAGGTTCTGCTTATGCACCAGCGACTCGACCAACTCGTGGCGCGGCATGTCCTGCTTGTGCACCAGGCTTTCCACCAGGCGATGCCGCGCCAGCAGGTCCATGACCTGCTTCAGGCTGTCCTCGACGGAGGCTTGCGCGGGGGTTTCGTGTTGGTCGGACATGGCTACGCGGGAAAAAGGCGGGCGAATTCTAACCGCCGCCAGTAGCCAGCGGCGCGCGCTCTCTCCCCTCCCTCTCCAGGAGAGGGGAGAACATCAGCGCGGCACCGAGACCTGCCACATACGGGCTGCGATGATGCCCTGGCGCCTGAGCAGGCCGCGCGCGGAGCGGTGGCTTTCGTAGTAGCGCGGGTTGGGAATCATCGCCGCCAGATGTGCCGACTCGCCCGGCCCAAGCGAAGCGGCGGAGCTTTTGAAATAACGCCGCGCGGCGGCTTCGGCGCCGTAGATGCCGTTACCCCATTCGATCACGTTGAGATACACCTCAAGAATGCGGCGCTTGCTCCACAGCTTCTCGATCATCACCGTGATGACAGCTTCCTGAAGCTTGCGGAACGGATTTTTCGAGGCGGAAAGAAACAGATTTTTCGCCAGTTGCTGGCTGATGGTGGAACCGCCGGCCACGATGCGACCCTTCTTCAGGTTCTTCTGCATGGCCGTTTCCATCCCTTCCCAATCGAAGCCTTCATGGGCAATGAATTTGCTGTCCTCGGCGGCGACCACCGCGCGCTTCAGATGCATGGAAATGCGCGGGTAATCCACCCAGCGATGGCGCAGTTCCGCGTCCGGGTTCTTCTCCTGCATGCGCGCCAGGCCGGCTTCCATGAAAGCAGTGGAAGACGGGTCGAAGGCTTTCCACCAGAGCACGTGGCCGACGTACCAGAGTTGCATGAGCAGAAACAGGACCGCCAGCAGGAGCAGGCCTTTCCAGATCAGGCGAAACATTAGCCGGCCCTCAGGGGCTGTCCATGAATAACCTGGACAATGATGGGTGTGCTGACGGGAGTGGAGCAGGGAATTCGGGCAGCATGCTGCCCGCCTGCGTAACGGCCTGCGCGTGCAAGCGCAGGCGCACCCTGCAAGGGCGATGCAAGGCGCCAAACGTGCGCATGGCCATTCCCTGCAAACGGCCGGCAGCGGAGTCGTTGCGCTTCAGCGCTTACGAATCCGGCGTGCCCCTTGCGGGTGCAACGTGGCGGCGCGCCCGACAGTGCGGCCAGAATGTTCAAGTTATTCATGGACAGCCCCTCAGCATCGCGATGACCGGCGCCGTGGCCGGCCGCGTGCCGCGCCAAAGGAAGAAAGCCTCCGCCGCCTGCTCCACCAGCATGCCCAGGCCATCGGAGCAACGCGCGCCCTCGCCTCGGGCGAAGGCCAGGAACGGCGTGTCCTTGCCGTACATCATGTCGTAAGCCAGCGCGCCTTCGGCGAACAGCCCGGCCGGCAGCGGCGGCAGATCGCCCATCAGGCTGGCGGCGGTGGCGTTGATCACCAGGTCGAAGCAGCGACCCGGCAGCATTTCGTAGCCACCGCCCATAACCGATCCCGCCGCATCGAAGCGGGTGGCCAGTTCCTCCGCCTTCGCCGCCGTGCGGTTGGCGATGAACAACTCAGCCGGCCCCTTCTCCAATAAAGGCAGCACCACCCCACGCGCGGCGCCACCGGCTCCCATCAGGAGAATGCGCTTCCCGGCAAGATCCAGCCCGAGATTACCGGTGAGGTCGTTGGCCAGGCCGACGCCATCGGTGTTGTCGCCTAGCACGCCCGCCGCGTCGAAGGTCAGGGTATTCACCGCGCCGGCTGCTTGCGCGCGCGCGCTCAGGCGATCAGAAAGCGCGTAAGCCTGTTCCTTGAACGGCACCGTGACATTGGCGCCGCGCCCGCCTTCATCGCGAAACGCGGCAACGGCGGAGGTGAATCCGTCGAGCGGCGCGAGGCGCGCTTCATAAGTCAGGTTTTGCCCGGTCTGTTCGGCGAACGCGGAATGGATGAGCGGCGATTTGGAATGAGCGATGGGATTGCCGAAAACGGCGTAACGGTCGGACATGGTCAGCACAGGCATCAATCAGGTGGACGAAGGCTACCTGACGTTCGCGGTTACAGAAACCAGTGCATAAAAACAGACCAATGCACCAACTTGAGGCATTGCGCACCAATCTGGCGCAAGTTTTTCGCCAATCTTTTCCCGGCCCTGACACAAGCCCTTGTGGCACAATGCTCTGTCACCTTTTTGGGGTGTGGCATGAAACCTGCTTAACCAGCCCCCGTAAATAATTCTTTCACGCAAACCTGCTCAAACAAGGAGTTCGAAATGGCGGTCGCCGATGTAATGAAGATGATCCAGGATAACGACGTCAAATTCGTCGATTTCCGTTTTACCGATACCCGCGGCAAGGAACAGCACGTCACGGTGCCGGTTTCCAAGAACGGTTTCACCGAAGACAAATTCACCGAGGGCCACGCCTTCGACGGTTCCTCGATCGCCGGCTGGAAAGGCATCCAGGCTTCCGACATGCTGCTGATGCCGGATCCGGACACCGCCAACCTGGACCCCTTCATGGATGAGCCGACCCTCATCCTGACTTGCGACGTCATCGAACCCGACACCGGCAAGGGCTACGACCGTTGCCCGCGTTCCATCGCCAAGCGCGCCGAGGCTTATTTGAAGTCCACCGGCCTGGGCGACACCGCCTACTTCGGACCGGAACCCGAATTCTTCATTTTCGATTCCGTCACCTGGGGCTCCGACATGTCCGGGACCCACGTCAGCATCGAATCCGAAGAGGCCGCCTGGTCCTCCGGCAAGAAGTACGAAGGCGGCAACATGGGTCACCGCCCCGGTGTGAAGGGCGGCTATTTCCCAGTTCCCCCGGTCGACTCCCTGCATGACATCCGTGGCGCCATGGTCATGGCCATGGAAGAAATGGGCGTCCCCGTGGAAGTACATCACCACGAAGTCGCCACCGCCGGCCAGTGTGAAATCGGTACCGTGTTCTCCACGCTGGTGAAGCGCGCCGACTGGACCCAGATCCTGAAATATGTGGTCCACAACGTCGCCCACAGCTACGGCAAGACCGCCACTTTCATGCCCAAGCCCATCGTCGGCGACAACGGTTCCGGCATGCACGTGCACCAGTCCATCTGGAAAGACGGCAAGAACCTGTTCGCGGGCAACGGCTACGCCGGCCTGTCCGAATTCGCGCTGTACTACATCGGCGGCATCATCAAGCACGCCAAGGCGCTGAACGCCATCACCAACCCCGGCACCAACTCCTACAAGCGTCTGGTGCCCGGCTTTGAAGCCCCGGTGATGCTGGCTTACTCCGCGCGCAATCGTTCCGCTTCCATCCGCATCCCGCACGTGGCGTCCGACAAGGCCCGCCGCATCGAGACCCGCTTCCCGGACCCGTCCGCCAACCCCTACATGTGCTTCGCCGCGCTGATGATGGCCGGTCTGGATGGCGTGCAGAACAAGATTCACCCCGGTGATCCTTCCGACAAGAATCTGTACGACCTGCCGCCGGAAGAAGAAAAGGCCATCCCGAAGGTTTGCCACAGCCTGGAAATGGCCCTGGAGCATCTCGACAAGGACCGCGAGTTCCTGACCCGCGGCGGTGTCTTCTCCAACGAGATGATCGACGCCTTCATCGAACTGAAGAACGAGGAAGTCACCCGCTTCCGCATGACCTCTCACCCGGTCGAGTTCGACATGTACTACAGCCTGTAATGCGCGGAGTGGATTAAAGTTTTTTATCCGCATGCCGATTAAGAGGGCGGGATAGCATCCCGCCCTCTTTTTTCTGGGGGCACGACCACACCACCGCCCGGAGATAGGCATGAACATGCTCAATAATCTGAAGATCGGCACCCGCCTGATCGCGTTGACCGTCATCACCTCCGCGCTATTGCTCGCGGTCGGCCTGGTTGGCGTTTGGGGCATCCAGCAGAGCAGCAAGGCGCTATCCCAGGTCTACGACCGCCACCTGACCTCCATCAACGAGTTGCAAGGCGTGCGAGTCGGCCAGTTTCAGATCCGCAACGACATCTTCGAGGCACGCCTGGCGGGAGACAGCTTCGTCGCCCAGGAAAAATTCGACCTGATCGACAAACGCATCCGTCAGATCAGCGAAGCGCTGGAGGCATACAAGAAGCAACCCCTGTCCGTTAAGGAAAAGCAACTTCTGGACACTTACCTGGCCGCGCGCATGGATTTCGGTGTCAACGGCATCGGCAAGATGCGCGACCTGTTGAGCAGCGAGGACTTGGCCGGCGCCGACAAGTTGAGCCGCGAAGTCATGGCCCCCACGTTCGCGGCCGTGCTCAAGGACACCGATGCGCTCATCGACCATCTGACCAGCGAGGCCGGCGCTTACCGGCAACAGGTAGAAAGCCTGGCGAAGATACTCAATCTGGCCGCCATCATTGGCGTGGCCGTCGGCCTGGCTCTGTCCATAGCGCTCGGTCTGGTGATTCGGCGCTCCATCATGCATGGCGTCGCCAGTCTGGAAGCAGCCGCCACGCGCATGGCTCAGGGCGACCTGACGGCCAACGTCAAGGTCTCGGGCAACGATGAATTCGCCCAGGTAGCCGGCGCTTTCAACCATATGTCAAACGAGTTCAGCGGCATCATCGGCGAGATCAGGAGCGCCGCCGATCAGATCAATGACACCGCCATCCATGCCGCCGACGATAGCCAGCACGTCGCCACGGCATCCAGCCGCCAAGAGCAATGTGCCGACAACGCCAGTTCTGCCGCGCACGCGCTCACCCTGGCGCTGGCTGAAGTAGGCGAAAACATCACCGGCATGGTTCGGGCGGCAGATCAGGCCAGCGAACTCGCCCGCACCGGCCAGAAAGTCATCGGCGAGGCCGCAACCGGCATCGAATCCATCTCGCAATCGGTCAACCAGACCTCCAGCGTCATCGCTTCCCTGGGTAGCCATTCGGATGTCATCGGCCGCATCGTCGGCGTCATCAAGGACATCGCCGACCAAACCAATCTGCTCGCGCTGAATGCCGCCATCGAAGCAGCTCGCGCCGGTGAACAGGGGCGCGGCTTTGCCGTGGTCGCCGACGAAGTGCGCAAACTGGCTGAACGCACCGCCGGCGCCACGGAGGAAATCTCCTCCACGGTACGCACCATTCAGAGCGAAACCAGCGAGGCCGTTCAGGCCATGGAATCGGCCCGGCAGGCAGTCACCATAGGCGTGGGAAAAGCCAACGAGGGAGATCGTGCCATCACAGACATCAACCACGCGGTAGCCAGCCTCAGCCAGCAAATCCACACCATCGACAGCATCCGCGCCCGGCAGGATGAATCCAGTCGAGACATCAGCCAGCGCGTCCAGGAGATTCTGCACATGGCCGGTGAAAACCGCCTGACGGCGGAGAATTCCGCCAGCACCGCCGCGACGCTGGCCGGGCTTTCCACTCGCCTCACGGCGGCGGCAAGCCGCTTCCAATTAGGCTAGCACCCTGTCGGACTTTGGTCGTCGATAGCGAAAACCGCCCCCCGACGAGCCCGGTTTTTGTCAGATTCGCAGCCGCATAGTCGAACTATGGGGCACGAAGCTGATGAAAAATGGGCCGTCGCTGTCGCTTTGCAGCCGACGCTTCCAAAGTCGGACAGGCTGCTAGACACACCCGCCACAAGCACTGCCTCCCTATAATCGCGTGGAAAACATAACCACGAAACATGATGCCCGCACCGCCATGCCCCATTCCGTCTCCCTACCGCCACGCATTTGCGGCCGGATTGGCCTGCCTGCTGTGGACACAGATCGCATACGGTGAAATCTACAAGTTCGTCGATGACAACGGTCACGTCACCTATACCAACATGCCACGCCCCGGAGCCAAAAAACTTGACCTGGGGCCGAGCAAGGACATGAAGCCCGCGAGGGAAGGCAGGCGCGCGAGGAAACCTTCCACTTCCCGCGACCCCACGCCTGACACCTTCCCGCGCGTCGACTCCGGCACACAGAGAAAGCGTGACGACATGCGTCGGCAACTACTAGTGGAAGAACTGGATAGCGAACAACGCAACCTTAGCGCGGCCCAATCCGATTACATCGGTGGCCGCAGGCAACCCGGCGCCGATCTCAACCGCCTGATGGACGCCGTTCGCCTGCACGAAAAAAACATCGAAATGCTCAACAAGGAGCTGTCGCATATCCGGTGAGATGCGAGGCATGACGAGGCATGAGATTCACGCAACATCGCACGTCTCTCATCCTGGCCTGCTTCTTGCTAAATCGTTGCTTATGCGCCAGATGAAACTCCTCCCCCCCGAAAACCCTCGCAAAATAAAACACATCGCGGGAGGCTCCGCTTGCGGGCCGAACAACCCGAGATGGCACTGCTATTCGGCCCACAAGCAGAGCCTCCTACCACGCCCATGAACTACGCCGCTCCGAGCCTCGATCTGCTGGCTACCGCAGTGCTCATTGTCGATGAGCGACAGTTCATCCGCTATCTCAACCCGGCGGCAGAGAATTTATTGGGGGTTTCCGCGTACCACGCGCTGGAACGGTCCTTGAGTAGCATCCTGGGCGAATGCACCGATCTGGTGCGCGTTTTGGAATCCGCCCTGCATGAGGGCGTCAGCTTTACCGAACATGCTCTGACGCTGCATCTCTCGGGGCAGACACTCACCCTGAGCGCCACCGTCACTCCCCTGGAAACCGCGACCGGCTCCGCCGTGCTGGAACTATGCGCGGCCGGCGGCAGCGCGCGCATCGCCCACGACGAACAGGTCATGGCGCAGAGCCAGGCCAGCCAGACCCTGCTGCGGCAACTGGCGCATGAAATCCGCAATCCCTTGGGTGGCATCCGTGGCGCGGCGCAACTGCTGGAAGCGGAACTGGAAGAGAGCGATCTGAAGGAATACACCCAGGTCATCATCCAGGAAACCAATCGTCTGCAAACGCTGCTCGACCGCCTCCTGGCCCCGGCCAAGCGGCCTGTGGTGCAAACGGTGAACCTGCACGAAGTGCTGGAGCGGGTGCGCAGCCTGCTCCTGGCCGAATATCCACGCCTGGAAATTCACCGCGACTACGACATCAGCCTGCCCAGCTTGCAAGGCGACCCGGAGCAATTGATCCAGGCCGTGCTCAACGTCGCCCGCAATGGTGCCCAGGCGCTTGAAGGAGTGATACGGCCCCCTGCCCGGGAAGAGCAATCGGGCTCTTCCCCTAGGGGGCCAAGTCGTTCTTGGGACGGCCCGGCAAACGACTGGAAAGGCCGCATCGTGCTGCGGACGCGGGTGGCGCGCCAGGTCACACTGGCCATGAAACGCTGGAAACTGGCGCTGCGCATCGACGTCATCGACAACGGCCCGGGCATCCCGGAAGACATGCGCGACCAGATTTTCTTCCCACTGATTTCCGGGCGCGAAGGGGGCAGTGGCCTCGGCCTCACCATGGCGCAAACCCTGGTACAGCGCCACGAAGGCGCCATCCACCTGGACAGCCAGCCCGGCCGCACCTGCTTCTCCATCTTCTTACCGATCAAATAAGGCCGCCCACATGAAACCAGTCTGGATCATCGACGACGACCGCTCGATTCGTTGGGTGTTCGAAAAAGCCCTGGCGCGGGAAAACCTGCCGCACCGCATCTTCGACAGCGCCGAAGCCGCCCTGCGCGCCCTGGACAAGGAAGCGCCGGGCGCGGTGCTGTCCGACATCCGCATGCCCGGGATGAGCGGGCTGGAGTTCATGGAGCGCCTCAAAGCCGAGTACCCACGCCTGCCCATCATCATCATGACCGCCTATTCCGACCTCGACTCGGCGGTATCGGCCTTCCAGGGCGGCGCTTTCGAATATCTGCCTAAGCCATTCGACGTGAACCACGCGCTGGAACTGATCCATCGCGCCCTGGATGAAGGCAATCGCATAGACGGCACCGGCGGCCTGGAAGTCGGCCCCGCCGGCCAGGCCATGCTGGGCCAGGCGCCCGCGATGCAGGATGTATTCCGCGCCATCGGCCGTCTCGCGCAAAGCCATACCACCGTGCTGATCACCGGCGAAACCGGCACCGGCAAGGAACTGGTCGCCCACGCCCTGCACCGGCACAGCCCGCGCCGCGAGAAACCATTCATCGCGCTGAACACCGCCGCCATCCCGAAAGATCTGCTGGAATCGGAACTGTTCGGCCACGAACGCGGCGCCTTCACCGGCGCCACCGCCTCACGCCGCGGCCGCTTCGAGCAAGCCGACGGCGGCACCCTGTTTCTCGATGAAATCGGCGACATGCCTTCCGACCTGCAAACCCGATTGCTGCGCGTGCTGGCCGATGGCGATTTTTACCGCGTCGGCGGCCATGCCCCGGTGCGCGTCAACGTGCGCGTCATCGCCGCCACTCACCAGAACCTGGAAGATCGGGTGCGAGCCGGCCTGTTCCGGGAAGACCTGTTCCACCGCCTCAACGTCATCCGCATCAAACTGCCTTCCCTGCGCGAGCGGCGCGAAGACATCCCGCTCCTGGCGCGCCACTTCCTGCAGAAAAGCGCGCGTGAACTCGGCGTGGAAGTCAAACAGGTGTCCGACGACGCCATGCAGGCGATGGCCGCCCTGCCCTACCCCGGCAACGTGCGGCAACTGGAAAACCTGTGCCACTGGCTCACCGTCATGGCGCCCAGCCAGGTAGTCGACGCCAAGGATCTGCCGCCGGAAGAACATCCGGAGGCGGCCATGACCGCGCTGGACTGGGCCGACGCCCTGGCCCGCACTGCCCAGCAACAGCTCGCGCGGGGCGAATCCGGCATTCTCAACGACCTCACCAGCGAATTCGAGCGCACCCTGATCCGCGTCGCGCTGACCCACACCGGCGGGCGCAAGATCGAAGCCGCCAACCTGCTCGGCTGGGGCCGCAACACCCTCACCCGCAAGATTCAGGAACTGGGGATGGAAGCGGGCGAGGAGTAGCGCCGGCATCCCGCCGGCGCCACAACGGGGCTATAGTTCGTTCATGTGTAACTGTGTAACTGTGAGTACATGAATGAAAAACCTGACCCTGTCCCTGGACGATGAAATCTATCGTCAGGCCCGCATCGCGGCGGCGGAGCGCGGTACCTCGATCAGCGCGCTGGTACGCGACTATCTGCAAGCGCTCGCCCGTCCTTCCAGCGCCGCGATCGACCCCGCCGCGACCCTGTTGGCAACACTGGATCAGGCGGGAGTCTTCCGCGCGGCGGATCGATTGAATCGAGACGAGGCGCATGACCGCCGCCCTGCTTGACACCAATATTCTGCTTTATGCCATCTCCTCATCCCCCGACGAGGCGGGTAAACGGCATATCGCTCGTGAATTATTGAGTGGCGCCGACTGGGGTTTATCCATCCAGGTCTTGCAGGAGTTCTACGTCAACGCCACGCGCGGCGCGACGCCGGCGATGAGCCATGCGCTGGCCGAGGCGGCCATCCGGCAATTCCTGCTTCGCCCACTGGCCATCAATGACGCCGCGCTCATGCTGAATGCCCTCGATATCAAGCAACGCTATCAGTTGTCTTTCTGGGATGCCGCCATTCTTGCCGCCGCCCTGGCGCTTGGCGCGAGCGTGGTGTATTCCGAAGACCTCAATCACGGCCAGGATTACGCCGGCGTTCTCGTCGTCAATCCTTTCCTCAAGGCGTGAACCCGCGTTGTGACCCCCGCCTTCTTCATTCAGCTCCTACTGCAAGTCTGGCTGCCCATCGCCCTGCTGGTCGCGGCCGGCGGCGCCTGGGTGCGTTTTCGCCCGCAATTTCCCGCCGACGCCCTGCGTGTCAACCTGAACCGCCTGGTGATCGATGTATTCGCGCCGCCACTGCTGTTCGCGCTGTCCGCCCAGGCCACGATCAGCCACGAACTGCTCACGGTGCCACTGCTCACCATCGCCGGCATCGCCATCAGTTTCGCCCTGCTCTACCCCCTGCTCTGGCATACCCGCCTGGGGCGCGGCCTCAAGCGCGAGACGCGCGCCGCCATATTGCTCGCCGGCAGTTTCGGGAACGTCCTGTTCATGGGTTACCCCACCCTCACCTTTCTTTATGGCGACATCGGCGGCAGTTACGCGGCGTTCGCCGACGTGCTCGCCTCCACCCCCCTGGTCTGGACCTTCGGGGTCTGGGTCGCCACTCGCCTGGGCCACGAGGGTGGCCACGGCATCAGCCTGTTCCGCACCGTGCTGGCGCTGCCGCCGATCTGGGGTTTCGTGCTTGGTTTCGCGGTCAACCTCAGCGGACTCGACGTCGCCCCGCTGATCAAGGCCGCCAAGTTCATGGGCCAGGCCACCATTCCCATCATGCTGTTCACCCTCGGCCTGTCGATCCCCTGGGGCGACCTCAAACCCACCCGCCCGGTGCTCGCCGCTGTCGCCGTGAAACTGCTGATCGCCCCGCTGCTGGTCTACGCCCTGGCGCGCGCCAGCTTTGGCGATCTACGTCCCGCCCAGATCGGCGCCATCCTGGAGACCGCCATGCCCACCATGCTCATGGCCGCCTCCTTCGCCGACCGCTTCAATCTCGACGTGCGCGCGGCGGCGCTCACCGCGAGCTGGACCAGCCTGTTGTTCCTGCTGACCTTGCCGGGGTGGATCGCGCTGTTGCGATAGATTTTCCGCGCGTCCCTTAAGAAACAGCGCCTGATGGCCGATATATGCGTTGTCTTCCTTAAGCGACAGGCTGAGCCATGTTTCTCGCTATCAGTTGTTTCAGTGTCAGCAACGACCTCGACGATTCCGTGCGCGAGGCGTTTCAGCGGCGGCCCCACAAGGTTGATGAGGCGTCCGGCTTCATCCGCATGGAAGTGGCCAATCCCAGTGACAACCCGAAGGAATTCTGGCTCCTCACCTGGTGGCGGGATGTCGCGAGTTTTCAAGCCTGGCACAAGAGCCACGCCTACCGCGATTCGCATGTGGGCATTCCCAAAGGGCTGAAGCTCGATCCGGCGGCCACGCGGATCATGCATTTCGAGGTATTCGCGCAATGACACTCGACCTCGGCCCCTGGCGTGATCAGGCCGTCGCCACGGTCACGGAAGCGCTGTACGCGCGCCATCCGGAACTGGAACAGCGCTTTGGCGCGCGCGGCAGACAGGTTTGCCGGGAAGATACCGGGTATCACCTCGACTATCTCCAGGCCGCGATCGATACCGGAGAGTCCGCTCCTTTCCTCAACTACGCCCGCTGGCTGGCCGACATTCTGGAACACCGCGGCGTGCCGGCGGGGCACCTGGACGAATCCTTCGCCCTGCTGGAAATCTTTTTCAACCGTCATCTACCCGTAGAGCAGGCCGCCGCCTGCGCCGCCATTCTCGGCGCCTCGCGCAACACGAAGAACCTTCCACGTGCCCCTTACATACAGAGCCGGCTTCCCGCCCTGCCACATACCTCCGACTACCGCGACGCCATCCTGAGCGGCAATCAACCGTCCGCGCAGGCGCTAATGATCAATACCATGCGGGATGGCAACTATGGCCAGGCGGCGGTCGGCATGATCCAGCCGGCGCTGTACGAAATCGGCCGCCTCTGGCAGGAAAACCGCATATCCGTGGCCCAGGAGCATCTGGCCACGGCGGTCAGCCAGAACGTGCTGGCGCGCGCTTACATGCAGGCCGAATTCGCGCCGCCCAATGGCCGCCACGCGGTGTTTGCCTGTGTCCCCGGCAACCAGCACAGCCTGGGCCCGCGCATGCTTTCCGATATTTTCGAGACCGCCGGCTGGGAAGCCACCTATCTCGGCGCGGATGTCCCCATTCCCGACCTGATCCGCCTACTTGATGCGCGACGCCCGCAATTGCTCGCGCTCTCCCTCTGCCTGCCCGCGCAATTGGCCGTCACGCGCGACGCCATCGCCCGGATACGCGCCGAACTCGGTGAACGCTGCCCCGAAATCTGGGTCGGCGGCCTGGCCAGCCTGAGCAGCGAACGGCTGTGGCGCATTGTCCAGGCCGATGGCTGGGCGGCCGATGCCCTGCATGCCCTGGAGCAGACCTGATGGCCGGCATGGAGCTGAGCGCGCCCAAGTTTTTCTGCCTGCCGGACTGCTTCCAGCATCTTGAAGCGGTCGCCGTGGCGCTGATCGAGGCGGATGGCCGCCTGGTCAAAGGCAATGCAGGCTTTCTGCGTCTGGTTGGCGAGTGCGAGACACCCACCTGCAATGTCGCTGATTTTTTCGTCCAGCCGCGATGGCACACGCTGGTCGCCACCCATGTTCCCGAGAATCAACCCTTGTACGTCGGCGTGCTCAACATCGGCGACCCCAACGGCGTCTGCCATTCGCTTCTGGGTATGGTGCAGCGCCGTGATGAGCAGCTGCTTTTCGTGGGAGAACACGACATACGCGAACTGGAGGCGCTCAACACCCAGGTAGTACAACTCAACGAACAGATGGCGGAAATGCAACGTGATCTGGCGCGTAGCAACCGTCAACTGAAAGCCAGTGAAGCCCGTTTCAAGAACCTGAGCGTCACCGATCCGCTCACCGGCCTGGCCAACCGCCGCCACCTGGAAGAACTGCTCAATGGGGAAATCGAGCGATCGCAGCGCTATGGCGAGGTCTTCTCGCTCATCATGGCCGATATCGACCACTTCAAGCATGTCAACGACACCTATGGCCACGACATTGGCGACAGTGTCCTTCGCGTCTTTGCTGGCCTGTTACGGGAGCAGGTGCGCGACTGCGATCTGGTGGCCCGACTGGGCGGCGAGGAATTCGTGGTGCTCTTGCCGCGGACCGATCTTGCCTCCGCCACGGCATCCGCCGAGCGCTTGCGGGTGGCTACGCGGCAAATGCATGCGTCTGGTTTCCCGGAAAGACTCAGCGCCAGTTTCGGCGTGACCCACTTTGGCCCGGGCGACACACTGCATAGTTTGCTGAAACGTGTGGATGAAGGCCTTTATGCCGCCAAGACGCGCGGGCGTGACCGGGTAGTGAGTTTGGAGAGCGGCAACAGCCCAGCGGAGAGCGGCACACCGGATCAAATTCAGACGGGCCCGAATCCAGGAATTCGTTCCGAAGGTTAATGAACGATTGATCAAGGAATCAAGGATGATCGTGCCTGAATCGGCATCCACGCTTATGATGGTGTCAGGGCTGACGCGGCATCCTTGATGCGCCGACACATGGATACGCATAGGTCCCAATACGCCCCAACCAGGCCGCCGCCACATGGCGACCAACCCCTTTTCACCGGCCACCACACCGGGATATTCAGGAGCAGATGATGAAAGGCCAAGAAGGCAAAAAAACCGCGAAGAAAGAGCCCGCCAAGACCATGAAGGAAAAGAAGGCGGATAAAAAACTCAAGAAAGAGGAAAAGCAGCGGCAATAAGCATTCGGCGGCCCGGCGGGCCGCCCTATGCAACATGATCGAACACCCCTGAAACCCCGGATTTCCAGCCCATGGCCGCCTGGCTCCCCGTCCTGAAAGCCGCTTTGCCCTATGTCAGCAACATCGTGGCGGCGGCGCTTCCCGTATTCACCTCGCGTCGTGGACAGGATGCCGCGGATGACCTGGTCGGCCGCCAGATCGCCGAACTGCAGGAGGCGGTCACCAGCAACGCGGAGACGGTGAAAGGCCTTGCGGCACAGCTTGAACAAGCCCTCTCGGCGATCGCGACTGGCGAGACCGACCTGGCGCAACGCTTGACCACCTTGCAGGAAGCGCTCGCGCGTTGCGAGAGCAGCGCCAATCTGGCGCAGGCACAGGTAACTCGTCTCGAAGGCGTGGCGGCGGCATTGCAGTCCCGTATCGACGGGTTCGAACAGCAAGGCGACGGCATCCGGCGTCGGGAAACCACGCTCGCGACCATCGCCGTGGTCGCGCTGATCGTCGCCTTCATCGCCTTGCTACTGCGCTGACCGCGCGCGGTGGCTCGCCGCTGCCGCGATGGAGGCGGCATGAGGCCGATATCACCTATCACCAAAGCCCACGCAGATACAGGCGTTTTTTTGCCTGATACATGACCATCATCAAGATAAAACCATCCTGAATAGTCTAAATAGTCTAGTGTGACAATTTGTCGCACCCTATCCCTTTCATTTCAGGAGGCATCATGAAGCGCGCTACCCTCCACGCCCTGTCACTGCTTGTGGCGTCTGCGCTGGGAATGTCGGCCGGTATCAGTTGGTCGGCCGATTCCCTGCAAGACGTCATGAAGCAACGCGGGCTATCCCAGCAAGATCTGCTCGCCGCGGCGAAGACCTATGTACCGACCGGAAAACGTGACGAATTCATCGCGTTTAGTTCGGGCGGTCATAGCGGCCAGGTGATGGTCTATGGCATCCCGTCCATGCGTATCCTCAAGTACATCGGCGTGTTCACACCCGAGCCCTGGCAGGGCTATGGCTACGACGAGGAATCCAAGGCCGTGATGAAAGGAGGCTGGATCAACGGCAAGGAGATCACCTGGGGCGATTCGCACCACCCGGCGCTATCCGAGACCAACGGCAACTACGATGGACAGTTCGTATTCATCAACGACAAGGCCAATCCGCGTATCGCGGTCATCGACCTGCGCGATTTCGAGACCAAGCAGATTGTCGCCAACAAATTGTTCAAGTCGGAACACGGTGGCGCCTTCGTCACTCCCAACACGGAATACGTGATCGAGTCCGCCCAATATCCCGCGCCCCTGGACGGCAAATTCGAGCCGCTGGAGGATTTCAACGACAAATACCGCGGTGGTATTACGTACTGGAAATTTGACCGGCAGAAGGGCCGTATCGACGAGGGCAAATCGTTTACCTTCGAACTGCCGCCCTATAGCCAGGATCTCTCCGATGCCGGCAAGGGGCCTTCCAATGGCTGGTCATTCACCAACTCGTTCTGCTCCGAGCGTTACGTGGGTGGCATCGAGCGCGGTCGGCCGCCGTTCGAGGCGGGCTGTTCCGCCAAGGACACCGACTACATGCACGTCGTCAACTGGAAAATCGGCGAGCAGTTGGTCGCCCAAGGCAAGGCCAAGACCATCAACGGGGTAAAAATCATCCCGATGGACGTGGCGGTCAAAGCGGGCGCGCTGTTCCTGGTCCCCGAGCCGAAGAGCCCGCACGGTGTCGATGTGACCCCGGACGGCAAGCTCATCATCGTATCCGGCAAGCTCGACACGCACGTTTCCGTGTATAGCTTTGAAAAGATCATGGCGGCCATCAAGGCCGGTCGTTTCGAAGGCCGGGATCCCTACGGCATCCCCATCATTAGCATGCAGGACGCCCTGCAACTCCAGGTGCAAGTCGGCCTCGGCCCCTTGCACACCCAGTTCGACTCGGAGCCCTGCGTGGCCTACACGTCCCTGTATGTGGACTCCCAGGTGGCGAAATGGGACTACTGCAAGGGCAAGGTGCTGGACAAGATTCCCGTGCACTACAACATCGGCCACCTGATGACCATGGAAGGCGACACCATGTCGCCCAAGGGCAAGTACCTGGTCGCGCTCAACAAGCTGGCCATCGACCGCTTCGACCCGGTTGGCCCTCTGCACCCGCAGAACCACCAGTTGATCGATATCGGCAACGACAAGATGCAGTTGCTCTACGACATGCCTGTGCCTTTGGGTGAGCCGCACTATGCCGTGGCCATCGCGGCCGACAAACTCAAGCCGGGCATCCGCTACAAGGCGGGCACCAACAGCCGTACCGATAGCCGTAGCGCCGGCGCGGCCAGGAGCGGCGAGGAGAAAGTAGTCAAGAAGGGCAACAAGGTGACGGTCTACGGCACCCTGATCCGCTCGCACATCGTTCCCGAGATCATCGACAACGTGAATGTGGGTGACGAGGTCACAATTTATATGACCAACCTCGAACGCGCTCAGGACGAAACCCACGGCTTCACCGTCGGCGGCTTCAACGTACATGCCTCAGTCGAGCCCGGAAAGACCGTATCGGTCAAGTTCAAGGCCGACCGTGAAGGCGTCTTCCCCTACTACTGCACCGAGTTCTGCTCGGCCCTGCACCTGGAAATGGAAGGCTACCTGCTGGTCAAGCCCAAGGGCTGGAAACCCGGCAAGACCGCCAAGGCGGAAGCCAAGACTTACACCAAGGCCGACTACGAGAAGCAGCACAAGACCAACCTGGACACTCAGGCGGTCATCGACCAGGTCGTGGGCTACATCACCAGCGTCAATTACAAGGACTACCCGGATGTCGTGGCGATGGTAGAGGATGCCTTCGACCAACTGGGCAAGACCAAGGACGTCAAGGTCAAGATGGAAGCCGCGGTCAAGGCACAGGATTGGCAGAACGCCACCCTGTGGGCCGGCCAATGGTGGCAATACCAGGTCAAGACCGCCGACCTGGGCCTGCGCGCCAAGACCTACCTGGAGCAGCACAACGCCAAAAAGGTGAAATAAACACCTGACAGGCAATACGAGGTGGGGGGGCTACGGCTCCCCCATTTCATTCAATGAAAAGGTTGATGATGGTCAACTATCTTGACGTTCATCAAGGCCGAGCATCACGCTTTGGCTTTCCATGCACGGCAAGCACCCAGCCCATCCCTTTTTTCCAAATCCAAGGAGCCTGAACATGAAGATCAGAAATTTGCTCGCACTCTGTTTCACCCTGGCCTCCGCATCCGCCTGGGCGGGGATACCCTCGACGGACGGCGCCGACCCGCTCAAACTCAAGGGCAATGCCAAGCAAGGTGAAGAAGTCTTTGAAGTCTGTTCCGCTTGCCACCTGGCCAGCGGTATCGGCCGCCCTGATGGCACCCTGCCGGTCGTCGCCGGGCAACACACGGCGGTACTGGTCAAGCAGATGGTGGATATCCGCACGGGTCACCGCGACAACCCCACCATGTACCCGTTCGCGCAGTCCATGACCCCGCAGGAAATGGCCGACAGCGCCGCCTACATGCACACCCTCAAGCTCTCGTCCAGCAACGGCAAGGGCTCGGGCAAAAATGCAAAACAAGGCATGGCACTGTATGAGAAAGACTGCAAGTCCTGTCACGGCGCCAAAGGCGAAGGTAACGAGGCCAAATTCATTCCCATGCTGACCGGACAGCATTTCAAGTACATGCAGCGGCAACTCGGCGAAATGCGCGCAGGCAAGCGCAAGAATGCCGACAAGGACATGATGAAAGTAATCAAGTCCTACACGGATGCTGATATCGAAGCGGTAAGCGACGCCATGTCCCGCCTGCCCATCCCCAAGAAGTAGTCATGCCCGCGGCGGGCGCGCTGACGCCCGCCGCCCTTCTTCACCCCATACAATTTCCTCACTCTCAGGACTCCATCATGGCTCGCTCATCCACCCAGACCACCCGACTGCTCACATTCGGCGCCCTGCTGGTGTTGGTGGCGACCTATTTCGCGCCGATCTGGTGGGTTTCGCTGACCGCCCCGAACTACCCGCCCGATGCCTTCCCGGACGGCATCCGCATTCATTTCCATTTCAATGGCGTGTTCAACGGCTGCAAGGGTACTGTCATCAAGAAAAGCGAGATATACCAGGGTGACCTGGGCGACTCTCGTGAGGATGA
The DNA here is from genome assembly GCA_964542455.1 of uncultured Thiobacillus sp. Lineage (GTDB taxonomy): Bacteria > Pseudomonadota > Gammaproteobacteria > Burkholderiales > Thiobacillaceae > PFJX01. The sequence continues at coordinate 74,101 of CAZIUC010000013.1, forward strand.
AATGCGCAGCCAGTCCTCGCAGACCCAGTCTTTGAACTGCGTCCATGAGATGAACACCATCAACCACTACGTCGGCATGTATCCCATCGATTCCGGGGCGCCGGTGGAGCGTGGCCTGTCACGTTATTTCTTCGGCTTTTTCGGCGTCATGCTGGCGGCCTTCGCCTTCCCCGCGCGAAAAACCCAGGTCACGATACTGGCGGCGGGTTTCCTGGCGGTGACCGCCTGGATGGGCGGCGAGATGCTCGGCGCCGGGCGCCTGGGCGAACTGCTGGAACACTACCGAGTCGCCTCTGGCGCCTATTTCAACGAACCGGCCATCCTCGCGCGCTGGACCGGCAATCTGGAACTGGCCCTGAAGTTGACCATGGCCGGCCTGGTGGCCGCCATGCTGGTGGTGCTCGCCGGCGTCAGATACTCGCGACCGTTCTCCCTGCTGCTGGCTCTGATACCGGCCCTGCTGCCGGTGTTTTTCGTGGTCGACTATGCCGGCTGGCTCTGGTTCTTCGGCCACAACCTGAATCCCTGGGGCGCGTTCACGGTAAAACCCTTCATGCCCACCGTGTTCGGCGAGGGCAAGGTGGCGCAGTTCTCCACCTACTCCTACCCCTACATCGGCTACGCCATGTTGTTGCTGGTAAGCGCCCTGCTGGCGCCCGCGATCCTGCTGCGCCGCAAGGCGATGCGTGAAGAAGCTGGCGGCGTCTGAGAGACACGCGATGCGCTTCGCACGCTTTGTCCTGGTCGCCACACTGACGTTAAGCGCCACCGCGTCGGTTGGCTTCAGCCCGGAACAGGAACCCGCGCGCGGCGCATCCGACCACGCCCCCGCGCGCGCCATCCTGAACGCGCCCAAACCGGTCTACCCCCTCTATATGCGCGACAAGCGCATCCACGGTCTGAAACCGTTCCAGGCACTGGTGGATGCCGCCCCCGCCGGTTCCGTGCTGCGTCCGCCGCCCGGCAGCTATGCGGGGCCGGTGAATCTGAACAAACCCCTCACCATCGACGGCGGCGGCAAGGTCACCATCGACGCGGGCGACAAGGGCAGCGTGTTCACCCTGACCGCTGACGGTGCCGTTCTGCGCGGTGTGCATCTCACCGGCTCGGGCGGTTCCCACGACACCGAAGACGCCTGCCTGGAGATACGCGGGAATCGCAATGTGGCCGAGAACCTGGTCATCGACAACTGTCTGTTCGGCATCGACCTGCGACAGTCCGACGAAAACATCGTGCGCAACAACCGCATCACCTCCAAGCCCGTCGATCTCGGCGTGCGCGGCGACGGACTGCGCCTCTGGTACAGCATGAAGAACCTGGTCGAGGGCAACAGCCTGATCGATACGCGCGATTTCGTGGTCTGGTATTCCAACGGCAACATCATCCGCAACAACACTGGCCGGCGCAGCCGTTATTCGATGCACTTCATGTTTGCCCAGGCCAACCTGGTGGAGGGCAACCGCTATTACGACAATGCCGTGGGCATCTACGTCATGTACACGGAAGGCATCACCATCCGCAACAACCTGATTTCGCACGCCAATGGCGCCACCGGCATGGCCATCGGCTTCAAAGAGGCGAGCAACACGGTGGTGGAAAACAACGACATCATCTACTGCGCCACCGGCATCGCTTCCGACCTGTCGCCCTATCAGCCCGACACCAAGATATGGATCCGCAACAACCACATCGCCTACAACGGCGTCGGCATGCTGTTCAACAACGAACGCGTCGGCAACATCGTCACCGACAACGTGTTCGAGGGAAATCTCACCCATGTCGCGGTAAACGGCGCCGGCAACGTGCGCAGCAACACCTGGCGGGGCAATTACTGGGATGACTACCAGGGCTTCGATCGCAATAACGACGGGCGCGGCGACAGCGCCTACGAAACCTATGCCTATGCCGATCAGATCTGGATGGAAAAGCCACACGCCCTCTTCTTCAAGAACACCCCATTGATGGAAGCGCTGGATTTTCTGGAACGCCTCGCCCCCTTTTCCACCCCCAACCTGATCCTGCGCGACGACTCGCCGCGCTTCACGAAACCCGCGCGTTATGGCAGCCAAACTCCCTCATAAGGCGGAACAGGCGCGCCGCCGCTTTCTACGCGCCCTCATCGGCGGTGGCGCCCTGCTTGCCGCCGGCGGCGCGGGATGGCTGCCGCTGGCCTATGGCGGCAACACTCGCCTGCGCCCGCCCGGTGCCCTCGAAGAGGAAGACTTCCTCGCCTCCTGCATCAAATGCGGCCAATGCGTCCAGGTCTGCCCGGTCAATGCCATCAAACTCGCCGATCTCGGCGACGGCTACGGTGTCGGCACCCCCTTTATCGACGCCCGCGCCCAGGCCTGTGATTTTTCCTGCGATGCCGTCCAGTGCATCCTGGCCTGCCCCACCGGCGCGCTCACCTATGAAAAACCGAAACACCTGGCCACGCGCGAGGCGATGCGCCTGGCCGGCGCGCCCATCCTGCTGGCCAAGGAAAAAGACCCTGAACCCACCCTCAACCTGAAAGAGCGCGCCGGTGTGGCGCGCCTCGCCCGACCCGATCTATGTCTGGCGCGCCAGGGCAAAGGTTACAAAGGGGCGGCGCGAGCAGCCGGCTACAAGGGCGAACTGCGTTTCATGGACGTCGACCGCTGGCGCCCTATCCCACTCAACGACCACCCCTTCGACGTGCCGGTATGCGATCTCTGTGTGCGCACCTGCCCGATCAAAGGCGCGATCAGCCTGGAACCGCTAGCCAATGGGCACATGACCCCGGTGGTTCACGAACCCTGCGTCGGTTGCGGGGTGTGCGAAATGGCCTGCCCGACCGAACCGGCGGCCATCGTCATCGATCCGCGCCGCGGCTGGGGGGTGTGATGTCGCTACGTGAATCGGCAAGGCTGCTGTTCGGCGGTGAAGTGCGTAAGCCCGAAGCCTCCGACTACACCCCCGGCGCGCGCCAGGTGCATGAACTCAAGCGCATGGATGGCGCGAACCGCAAGGCGCTGGCGGAGGAGATGCACAAGGAGCATCGCCATACCCATACCTGGCGCAACCGGCGCTGGACGGTGCTGATCGTGGTGAACCTGCTGTTCGTGCTGTCCTTCTGGCTGGACATCCAGATCCTCGAAGGCGCGCTCACCGCCTCGCGTTTCCTCGGCTTCCACCTCATCGACCTCAATTCCGCGTTGCAGGTGATGCTGGCGCACAAGCACATCCTGGTGAATTTGGTGATCGGCACCGCCACCGTCTTCGTGCTCTGGGTGCTGCTGGGCGGACGCACCTTCTGTTCCTGGGTGTGCCCCTACCATCTGCTCGCGGAATGGGCGGAAAACCTGCATCTGTACCTGGTGGAGAAGAAGAAGGTCAGCGACCACACTTTTCATCGCGGCCTGCGCAGCGTGCTCTGGCTGCTGTTCGCGGCCCTGACCTGGTTCACCGGCTATACCGTGTTCGAGACCCTCTCGCTCACCGGCATCCTGTCGCGCGCCCTGATCTACGGCCCCGGCCTCGCCCTGCTCTGGGTCCTGTTCTGGCTGCTGATCGAAGTGTTCTATTCGCGCCGCGCCTGGTGCCGCTATTTCTGCCCGATCGGCCTCACCTATGGCGTGGTCGGGCTACCCTCCCCGACACAGGTCGGCTACCGGCTGGAACACTGCTTCCACGAAGGCGATTGCCGCAAGGTCTGTCTGGTGCCGCATGTGCTGGAATGCGTCATCAAGGGCCGCGCCACCGCTGAAACGATGAGCATCGGCGCCGACTGCACCCGCTGCGGCCTGTGTGTGGACGTCTGCCCGAGTGGCGCCCTGCATTTCGAGGTCAAGGGCTTGAGCCAATGGCTATGAACCGCGGCGTGGGATGTGGAGAGCTTGCGAACCGCATCACCCGGTATGGCCAAGACTCGACGCGGTTCGCTACGCTCTGATGAAGCCCCTACCCTTCGGTAACCACATCCTACGCAATTTCCAGGACCCCCTGTGATCGAACTTCGCCACGTCACCAAGCAATTCAAGAAGAGTGTCGTCCTCGACGACCTGAACCTCAGCGTCGCCAGTGGCGAGCGCATCGCCCTGATCGGCTCCAACGGTGCCGGCAAGACCACCCTGATTCGCTGCCTGCTGGGGGAATATGTCCATGCCGGTGAACTTTCCATCCTCGGCCTGAACCCGCGTCACGACCGCGCCGATCTGTTGCGTCGCATCGGTTTCGTGCCGCAACTGCCGCCGCCGCTGCGCATGACCGTGGGCGATCTGTTGCGCTTCGCCGGCGAGCTCTCCGGCCGCGAAGCGGCCCGCTTCGAAACGGTCGCCGCGCAACTGGGCCTGGACGTGGCGAAGGTGCGGCACCTGCCCTTCGTCAAACTCTCCGGCGGCATGAAGCAGAAGATCCTCATCGCCGTCGCCCTCGGCCGCGACTGCGAGCTCCTGATCCTCGACGAACCCGCCGCCAACCTCGACCCGGAAGCGCGCCACGCCTTCTTCGACCTCCTCTCCGCGCGCCTCGGCCAAGCCACCATGCTGATCTCCAGCCACCGTCTCGATGAGGTGGCGCCTTTGGTCAACCGGGTGCTGGAACTGGATACGGGACGCATCGTCCTGGACGACCGGGTGGCCGACGACGTCGCCCTGGCCGGGAAGGTGCGCTGCCGCCTGGTCCTGCGCCGCACTGAACCCGCCATCGCCAAGACCCTCGCCGAATGGGGCCTGAGCGGAGGGGCCGATGGCCTCGTCTGGCAAGGCGCCATCGCCGGCCCGGATCGGCTGCGCTTCCTGGGCATGCTGGCGCGTTATGTCGGGGTACTCACTCATATCGAAATGGAGGAACAGGCATGACCGCTTCCCGTCGCAACGCCCCCTGTAGCGCCGGCATCCCTGCCGGCATGCGGGCCGAAGGCCCGCTTTCAGCGGGCAATGCCGGCAGGATGCCGACGCTACAACGCAACCGCCTGCGCCTGTTCGCGCTAGCCATCATCCCACTCCTCCCCGCCTGCTCGCGTGACACCGGCCACGGCCCCGGCGAGGTGCATTGGGATCGCGACGTCTGCAAGCGTTGCGGCATGGCGCTGAGCGACCGCCATTACGCCACCCAGGTACGCGGCGGCCCGAAGCGCGAAGTATTCAAATTCGACGACATCGGCTGCGCCCTGTTCTGGCTCAAGGATCAGCCCTGGGCCGACGCGGCGGAAACGGAAATCTGGGTCAACGACTTCCGCACGGGAGAATGGCTGGATGCTCGCAAGGCACACTACCTGTCCGGCAAGACCTCACCCATGGCCTACGGCTATGGCGCCCAGGGAGGCGACAAAAATGCGCCGGAAGCCGGCGGTATCGATTTCGCCGCCATGAAGGCGGACATCCTGTCCAGGGACAAATGATGACCAAGGGAAACGATTTCTGGGCCACCCTGCGCCTGGAGGTAAATACCTCTCTGCGCGCGCGCTGGTTCGCCGTGCATTCCCTGGTGTTCGGCGGCATCGTCGCCCTGCTCTTCGTCTTCGGGCTGACCGAATCGCGCGTGCTCGGCTTCATCGGCCTGTCACGCCTGCTGGTGACCTACATCCAGTTGGCGATGGCCATCCTGCCCATCTTCGTGCTCATCACCACGGTGCGCTCGGTGGCCGGCGACCGAGAAGCGGGCGTGTTCGAGTACCTGCTGGCCCTGCCGGTCTCGCTGGCCGCCTGGTTCTGGGGCAAGTTCCTCGGCCGCTACCTGATGGTGTTCGCGCCGGTGTTCCTGGCCATGCTGGGCGCCTCGCTTTGGGCCCTGGTGCGCGACATTCCGGTGCCCTGGGGCATGTTCGGCTATTACACCGCCCTGCTCGCCGCCATGACCTGGTGCTTCCTCGGCATCGCCATGCTGATCTCCACCCTGGCGCGTTCCACCGACGTGGCGCAGGGCGCGGCCTTTCTCACCTGGCTGGTTATGCTGCTGTTCCTCGACCTGATCCTGCTCGGAGTGATGATTCAGGAACATGCCCCCGCCGAAGTGGCCGTCGCCATCGCCCTGTTCAACCCGCTGCAATCCTTCCGCACCGCCGCCCTGATGCTGTTCGACCCGCAACTCATCGTCCTGGGGCCGTCCGCCTACGTCATCTTCGATCTGTTCGGGGCCCTGGGTTATCAAATTTTCGCCCTGGCCTGGCCGACCCTGATCGGCACCCTTTGCGCCGCCTGGGGTTATCGCCTGTTCCGACGTGGAGACCTGTTATGAAACATTGGCTGCTGATCGGCCTGCTGGCCGCATCCACCGCTATTGCGGCTAGCGATGAAACTCCGGCCGTCAATTTCTTCACCGCCCCAAGCGCCACTTTCACGCAACCCGGTGGCGGCAGCCTGAAAACCGACAGCCTCAAGGGGCGTCCGACGGTGGTCAATTTCTGGGCTACCTGGTGCCCACCCTGCCGCGAGGAGTTGCCGCTGCTGGTCAAGGTTCATGCCCGCTACGCCAAGAAATATAAAGACAAGATCGGCTTCATCGGCCTGGCGGTGGAAGATAACGCCGAATTCGTCGGTGAATATGCCCGCGCCTACGGCCTCGAATATCCCATCGCCGCCGGCCGCGAACAGGCCATCGCCCTGATGCAGTCATTGGGCAACACCCAGGCGGGCATGCCCTATACCGTGGTGCTCGATGGCGAAGGCCGGGTGGTCTACGCCAAGCGCGGCCTGGTAAAGGAAAAAGACCTGGATCGCGCACTGGCGCCGCTGCTGCGGCCATGACTTGTAGCGCCGGCATACCCGCAAGGGGTAGGCCGTGGTTGTAATGCCGCCCAAACCCGGCGGCAACAACCACGCTCTCCTTGCCGGCTGTTTTCAAAGACGCCGGCAAGGATGCCGGCGCTACATCGCGGCGCTGGCCTTCCTTGCCACACCCGCCCAGGCCGCCCTCCCCCCCCTGCAACCCCTGATCGACGCCGCCCCCGCCGGCACCCTATTGCGTCCACCCGCCGGGCGCTACGCCGGCCCGGCCATCATCGACAAAACCCTGACCCTCGACGGCGCCAACCGCGTCACCCTGGATGGCGGCGGGCACGGCTCGGTGTTGAGCGTGCGAGCCGGCAACGTCACCGTGCTCGGCATGCACCTGACCAATTCCGGCCCCACCCACGACGGTGTCGATGCCGGCCTGCTGATCGACGAGGTGGACGGCGCGCGCGTGGAAGGCAACTTCATCGATCAGGTGCTGTTCGGCATCCACCTCAAGCAGGCCAGCCACGCCATCGTGCGCGGCAACACGATTCGAGGCCGGCAAGCGGAACTCAATATGCGTGGTGACGGCATCCGCCTGTGGAACAGCCATTTCAATCTGATCGCGGACAACCGCGTCAGCGACAGCCGCGACGTCACCGTCGCCAATTCGAGCGACAACCGCTTCAGCGGCAACCGCATCAGTAACGGGCGCTATGGGATGCAGCTCGTCTTCTCGCCGCGCAATGTGATCGATGGCAACCTCGTCAGCCACACCACCACCGGCATCGCCGTGCTCTATTCAGATCAAATCACCCTGCGCGGCAACCGCGTCGAACATGTGCGCGACGTTGCCGGGGCGGGACTGGCGTTCAAGGAGAGCGGCCAAATAGAAGTGGAGGGCAACACCATTCTGCACTGCACGGTGGGCGCCCAAAGTAACGCCCCCCTCGACCCCGAATCCATCATCCGTTTCCGCGACAATCTTTTTGCCCACAACGTCACCGGCATGTATTTCTATGGCGAAAAAGGTGGCCATATTGTGCACAACAACCGTTTCGAGAAGAACCTCATGCAGGTCGGAGTATCCGGTTCCACCAGCGCGCGCGACAACGATTGGCGCGGCAATTACTGGGACGATTACGAGGGTTTCGACCGCGACGGCGACGGCATCGGTGACACCCCTTATGCCCTCTATTACTATGCCGACCGCATCTGGATGGAAACGCCGCAGGCGCGCTTCTTCCGCAACTCGCCGGCTCTGGAATTGCTCGACTTTCTGGAACGACTGGCGCCATTCTCGGCGCCGGAGCTGATCCTGAAGGACCCACAGCCGCGCTGGTCACGAAAATGAATCTGCAACGCGAAAACCGAATGAAAAACAAATGGCTCGCGGTCGGCCTGCCGCTGCTCATCGTCGCGATCACCGCTTTGGTGCTCTGGCGCGACGCCGAAACGCTCCCCCCGGTCGCTGTCAACCTGGCCTGCCCCACCCTGGCCACCGGGTGCGCCGCCCAGATCGGCAATCGCGCCATCACGATCGGCCTGGCCGACAAACCCAAGGCGCTGCAACCGTTTCAGGTCTGGGTAAAAGCGCCCGGCGCGAATAAGGTTCAGGCCAGCTTCACGATGGTGGACATGAACATGGGCTTCAACCTCTACACCCTCCGCCCGGACAAGGACGGCGTGTTCCGCGCCCAGGTCACCCTTCCCGCCTGCGTCAGCGGCCGCCGCGAATGGGTCATGACCGTGGACATCGATAAAGCCAACCGCTTCGCCGTGCCCTTTTCCACCGAACCATGACAGTAGGCGAACGCCAATAAGCCAATGCGGGCAGCAATGCCGAGAACGCGGGCCTCATCAATCGATGATATTCACCTACTACCCCGGTGGGGGTATCGCCTTGACACGGAAGGAATGCGGCGTAGATTTCGCCGCCATGCGTTGCTCCACCCCCCTGCCCCGCCTCCCGCGCATCAGCCCCTGCGAGTGGCTGAGTTGCGTCATCACCGCCCAGCACAAGACGGCTCCGCCCCCGTTTCTTCACGCCTGAGTAAGTACTGCCCCGGCTCGACACAGTGAACTGATCCACCCCGGACAAAACACAGACTGGGGCGGCCGGCTAGCGATTCGAGAGCCGCCGTGACGCACGCCACAGCCGTATTCAACCGAGATTGCCCATTAGCCGGAGGCCCACATGTAGCGCAGGCGTCCCGCCTGCCTCGTCCTTCCGATCAGGCCTACGAAGCAGGCGGGACGCCTGCGCTACAGGCCTACTTTGGCTAATGGACAATCTGGGTTCAACTTGCGAAGAAGAAACCATGACCACCCAGACTATCCAGCATCTGCCGCTCACCACGGCGACTACGCCCCGCTCCGATGCCGACCCCATCGTGGGCGATCGCGTCGAATTGCAATTGCTCACCACGCTCAAGTGCAACCTCAAGTGCACCTACTGCTCGCTGGGGGTCGGTGAAGTGCTCGGCTCACAGACCGAACTCGAGTACGACATCGACCAACTCGCCACCTTCGTCGACACACACCTGAAAGGCAAAGAAATCTATGTCACCTTCTACGGTGGCGAACCCACTCTCAACCGAGCGATGATGGAAGCGGTGATGCGCCGCTTTCCCGAATTCCGTTACCAACTCCAGACCAACGGCACCCTGCTGGACGATCTGCCGGACTGGATGCTGGCCCGGTTTTCCAACATTCTCGTCTCCATCGACGGCGGCGAGGCCATCACCGACGGCTACCGGGGTCGCGGCATCTGGCGTCAGGTGATCCGCAATCTGGATAAAGTGCATCACCGTGTGGGTGGCACCATCACCGCTCGCGTCACCTGGGGGAATCCGGATACCACCTTCGAGGAACTGGATGAACTGGCTTCGGCATTGGAGGCCATCGACTACCTTTACTGGCAATTCGTCGCCGACGAAATGTACTTCGAAGACTCGGTGGAGAAACGCAAAGCAGTGCTCACGCGGCTTATCGACAAGTTCTTTTCCTCCACCGATTACCTCTATCCACTGATTCCCATCATGGGCATGGTACGTAACAAGGTGCTGCCCAATCGGGCGCGTGAACTCTATGCCGGGCTCACTCAATGTCGGGTTTCCAGCCACCTCATCAACGTCATGCCCAACGGCCAGATCTACCCTTGCCCGGACATGATGTACGCACACCACATGCAGATGGGCGAGATCCAGGGCAACTGGCTGAAGAAGAGCCCGCTCCAACCGGCACCGGAGATGCCCTGCGAAGCCTGCGAGGCATTCTCATGGTGCCGACGCAACTGCATGAAAAACCTCTGGCTGGGCTATGTAAAAAAAGATGAGCGATACCGGACCAACGTGGTGGAGCCCATCTGCGAGTTGATCCGCTTCATGGGCCGCGAAATCGACCGCCACGACCCTCACGCCTGGTTCGCGCAACTGAGCGTTCCGGTACGCCAGCGGCTGGTGAACGCGGAAGTTTACGAATACGTGGAAATCATGCCCTGAGGACAGGACAGCTTGTTGCCGGCGGACCCTGCAACGGATCGCGGATGCCTTATGAGCATCCGTTCCCGCCGCAGCCACTCCCACCGGAACAGGAACCACAGCCTCGCTCGTTATCGCGGAACGGGCCGAGTTGCGGGTTTTTCCGGGCGAAGGCACGGTAAAGGCGGTCGACGCCGATGCCGATCAGGGCGATGCCCATGATCAGCGCGATAGTGATGAGGTAGGTCATTTGATTTCGTATTGCGGATTTCGGATTGCGGATTTTTCTCGCGCGGCTGCGCCGCGTCCGATCCGCCAAATCCGAAATCCGCAATCCGCAATCCGAAATCGATTCATTCCCCCGCCCCCAGTCCCGCGAAACCCATGAACACGAGCGAGAGCAAGCCGGCGAGCATCAGCGACAGGGCGGTTCCCCGCACCACGTTGGGCACGTTGGCGAGGTTGAGGCGTTCGCGCAGGCCGGCCATCAGCAGCAGCGCCAGGGTGAAGCCGAGTCCGCCGGAGAAGGAGAAAGTCATCGCCTGGACGAAGCTATAGTCGCGCGCGGTCTGGAACAGAGCCACACCGAGCACGGCGCAGTTGGTGGTAATCAGCGGCAGGTAGATGCCCAGCGCCCGAAACAACACCGGGCTGTACTTCTTCAGCACCATTTCCACCAGTTGTACCGCCGAGGCGATGATGACGATGTAGGAAATCAGGCGCAGGAACTCCAGGTGGAAGGCGGTCACCAGCCAGTTGAGGCCGAAGGCGCAAAGGCTGGCCACCAGCATCACAAAAGTGGTCGCCGCGCCCATCGGCAGCGCGGTATTGAGGCGCGCCGACACGCCCAGGAACGGGCACAGGCCGAGGAACATGGCCAACACGAAGTTGTGGGCCAGCAGGGTGCCGATGAAGATGGAGGAAAGGGATTCAGACATGAATGGCTCCTGCTCCCCTCCCCCTCCGGGGGAGGGGCTGGGGGAGAGGGAACGTGGGTTGATACCGCATCACCCGCTCCCTCACCCTAACCCTCTCCCACGGGGAGAGGGGACTGGTTTGATTGACGTGCCCGGAGCCAGTTGAACAGCAACAACCAGGCGCCCAGCACAAAGAAGCCGCCGGGCGGCAACACCATCACCACCCAGGGCTGGAACTCCGGCCCGAACAGCGGGATGCCGAACAGCTTGCCGGCCCCCAGGATTTCCCGCACCCCGCCCAGGGCGAGCAGGCCGATAGTGAAGCCGATACCCATGCCGAGGGCATTGAGCACGGTCTTCAGCGGCGGATTTTTCGAGGCATGCGCCTCGGCGCGACCAAGGATGATGCAGTTGACCACAATGAGCTGAATGAAGGCCCCCAGGGCGTCATACACCGCCAGGCTGATGGCCTGGATCAGGTAATCCACCACGGTGACGAAGGTGGCGATGATCAGGATGTAGGTGGCGATGCGCACTTCCCTGGGAATGACGTTGCGCAGCAGCGAGATCAGCAGCGTGGAACCAAGCAGCACGAAGGTCGTGGCCAGGCCCATGCTCAAGGCGTTCACCGCCGACACCGACACCGCCAGGGTCGGGCACATGCCCAGCACCATGACGAACACGGGGTTCTGTTTCCAGACACCTTCGAGAAGTTCTTCGAGGTTGGAAAGTTGTTTCTGCCCGGGGATCATGATGTAGCGCCCTCCGCGTGGAACGATGCCCCGCTCCCCTCTTTCTCAAAGGCTCCATTCGCGCAGGCTGTTGATTTGAGAAAAAGCGTTTGTTTGAGTGGCTGCATCAGGGATTTGGCGACGTTTGCTTGTGCGGACGTCTCAGAAATCCCCCCTAGCCCCCCTTTGATAAAGGGGGGGATCTGGCCCTCCAGCGCAACCGTTGTCGCCGCCTTTTGCATAGGAGAAGCAGCGGCATGCGGCCTGGGGGGCGCGGGCTCAGCCGTCTTCAACTTGTCCAGGTTCGGCACCAACAGCGGCAGCAACTTCCGCGCGCTATCAAAGATGCCCTTGCCCACCGCCTTGGAAGTCACCGTGGCGCCGGAGATGGCGTCGATTTCCCAGGGGTTCTGCTTGGTGCCATGCTTGACCACCTTGACCTCGTTGGCCAGCGATTTCAGGTCGGTGCTCAGCTTCACATCCAGTGCCACGAAGTTCTTCAGGAACGCCGCGTCGGTATAAATCTTGTCGCCGATGCCCGGCGTCTCGCGCATCGACACCACGCCGATGCCGGTGATGACCTGCTTTTCCGGGTCGTAGGCATAGAGCACCCGCACCGTGTCGGCGTAGCCCTTGGCGGCGCCCTCGGCGGCAAGGCCCTTGAGGCCGCCGGCCTGGTCGTAAGCGGCGTAGAGCTTCACCGCGCCTTCCGGCACGTTGGCCCCGGCCGGTTGCACGCCGCCCGTGCCGACGACGAATTCCTTGACGCTGGAGGCGCCGGGAATGACCTTGAACACCGCGCGTTCCAGGGCGATTTTCTTGTTCGCGGCCACCGATTCCAGGGTGCCTTCGTAAGCGGTAACGATGAGGATGCCGCACACGGTCGCCACCAGGCCGAGGGTGCGGATCATGGCGACGCTGGGGGTGGCGGGTTGGCTGGGATTCATAGACGCGGCGTTCATGCTCGCACCTCGGTGGAACACTCCCCCCTTTGCCAAAGGGGGGTTGGGGGGGATTTTTTAGCGTCTATGCAACTTGTTACCGTAGAAATCCCCCCCCGCCCCCCTTTGATAAAGGGGGGGGTTGAGGGCGCGCGGCTTGTCATGCGGTTCATGCCTGCTTCTCCTTCGCCTTCGCGCGCTTCACTTCACCGAACACCTTGGGTTGCGTCACCTGATCGATCAAGGGCGCCAGGGCGTTGCCGAGCAGGATGGCGTACATCACGCCTTCGGTGAGGCCGCCGAAATATCGGATCATCACCGTCACCACGCCGATCAGCGCGCCGTAGATCCACACGCCTTTCGGCGTCACCGGCGAAGTCGCCATGTCACTGGCTATGAACACCGCGCCCAGCATCATGCCGCCGGAGAGCAACACGAACAATGGATCGGGGTAGCGCGCCGGGTTGATCATCTGGAACACCAGGGCGGTCAGCGCGGCGCTGCCCAGGATCGCCACGGGAATGCGCCAGTCCATGAACTTGCGCGCGACCAGATAGGCGCCGCAAAGCAGGATCACGATAGCCGAGGTTTCGCCCGCGCTGGCGGTGACTTGGCCGGTCAGGAAATCCATGGGTGTCGCCAATACGTTGTCGAATTTCCAGCGCGCCAGCGGCGTGGCGCCGGTGAAGCCGTCCAGCGCGGCCGATTTTGCGTTTAGCGCCCAGGCGGAGATGTTGGGCGGCATCATCAGCGGCGGGGTGAAAGTCGTCGGCACGAATCCAGTAAAACGTTGCGGCGCGAAGGCAGGCACCCAGGTGGTGATGGCGACCGGGAACGCCGCCTGCGCGAAGGCGCGGCCGACCAGGGCCGGGTTCATCACGTTGAAGCCGATGCCACCGAACAGCGCCTTGCCCAGGGCGATGGCCATGAAACCGGCGACCGCGCCCATCCACAGCGGGAAGGAAGGCGGCAGAGTCAGCGCCAGAAGGAGGCCGGTGATGGTCGCACTCCAGTCCGACAGGGTGCTGTGCTGGTTGGCCATGCGGTTGAACAGGCGCTCGCTGGCCAGACAGGTGAGCGTGATGGTGACGATCAAGGCCAGCGCGGAAAGCCCGTATTGCCAGACCGAGAAGGCGGCAATCGGCAACAGCGCCAACACCACATTGAACATGATGTGTTCGACGCTGGTGCCCTTCACCACATGGGGTGAAGTACGCAGTTCGATGCGTGCGGTCATGGTTGGGGTTACGAGTAAAGGGGTTCCAGGCGCGAGTTAACCATAGCAACGGGCATGGGCAACTCGAAACCAAAGCCGGCGTTGTCCAGCCAGGCGCGCAGCACGCGATCCAGTTCGCGCGGGCTCAGGCGCCGCCCGACCTGGGGCAGCATGATATTGGTGAGCTTGCGGCAGCAGGCGTGGAAGCGGCCATATGCCGGATCGAACTCGGCCAGCGCCAGAAAGCCGCAGTCGCCATCCATGAGCAGCGAGAGCGCGGTGGCGATGCGGGTGTCGTAGACGTAGAACAGTTCCGGGAAATGGAAGTGCAGATACTTCGAGGCGAGCGAACGCGCCTCCTCTTCGCTGATGTCGTCGAAAACGCCCATCAGCCGCTTGTGTAATTCCAGCAACAGGCCGGAGTCCAGTTCTTCCGCCGTGGACAGCGCGCCGAACCAGTGGTCCACCGCAGATTGCGTCAAATTGTGCGCGGCGGCTTCGGCGGAAAACGCCTTGCCCGGCCGCGCCAACGTGTCGCTGTACAGGCGCCGAATCAGACGCAACTTGTCGGCCACGATCTCGTCGCGCAGGTGATGCCGACACATGAAACACAGGTCATAGAGCACACGCACCTTGGGGTCGAGAACGGACTGCGACAGGGCGTCGGTGATGAATTCGCGGGTGAGGGTGAGTTTCATGGGCAAGACCGGAGGAGACTGAATGGGGTGGTCGTGGGCGAACGGCAACTCATGTCGCCTTCCCCCGCAGAATGCCCTTGGCCACGCGGAACTGCTGGACCAGGGGAATGTGGGAGGGGCAGACATAGGTGCAGCAACCGCACTCGAAGCAGTCGCCCAGGTGATAGTGGGCGCCCATCTCTTCGTATTCGCGGCGCGCGGCGAGCATGCCCAGCATCGAAGGGTTGAGGCCCATCGGGCAGGCCTTCACGCATTCGCCGCACTTGATACAGGGCCAGACCTTGCGGTCGCTTTCAAGCTGAAGCTTGTCGAACACCAGGATGCCGGACACGCCCTTGGTCACCGGCACGTCGAGCGAGGCGACGGCCTGGCCCATCATCGGGCCGCCGAGGATGATTTCCTGCTCGCTGGCGTTCTGCGCTCCAGCCCATTTCAATACCGTGCGCATCGGCGTGCCGATGGGCACCCAGTAATCGCCCGGCTTCGCGATGCCGGGGCCGGTAACGGTGACGACACGCTCGGTCATGCCGCGGCCCGCGGGCAGCAGGCTGCCCAGCAGCGCCAGGGTGCCGACGTTGTTGACCACCACGCCGATGTGCATGGGCAGGCCGCCGGACGGGACTTCCACGCCCAACAGCGACTTCACCAACATCTTTTCCGCGCCCTGCGGATATTTGGTCGGCACCGCCTGGACGGTGATGCCGCCGTCGGCCGGGCCAAGCTTTTCAATCGCGGCCTGGATGGCCGCCACCGCGTCCATCTTGTTGTCTTCCACGCCGATGATGGCGCGCTTGGCGCCCACCGCCTTCATCGCCATGCGGATGCCGGCCATGAGGTCATCCGGATATTCCAGCATCAGGCGATGGTCGCAAGTGAGGTAGGGCTCGCACTCGCAGCCGTTCACCACCAGGGTGTGAATCTTCGTCCCTTCCGGCACGGCCAGTTTGGCGTGGCTGGGAAAAGCGGCGCCGCCCAGGCCGACCATGCCGCTGTCCTGGATGGCTTGCAGAATCTCCCGCGGTTCCATCGAATCGACGTCACGAGGTTGGCTCCAGCCGACTTCCTGGGTGGAGGCCTCATAGACGCGCACGACGATGGATTCGACCCAGGGGCCGCGCGCCGAGGGTTTCAGTTCGATGGCTTCGATGACGCCATCGGCGGGCGCATGAATGGGGACCGACAGAAAACCGTCGGCTTTGGCTATGGGTTGGCCACGAACGACCTCCTCGCCGGCCCGAACAAGGGGCACTGCCGGCTTACCGATGTGTTGCACGAGGGGGAGGATCATGCGCGACGCAAACGGCATCCGACGAATCGGACTGCCGGCAGTGCTCTTGTGCGCGTCGGGATGGACCCCACGCGCGAATGTGTTGTTCTTGAAGAAGGGAAAGAGGCTCATGGCTGCTCAGCCGCGGGGTGCGCCATGCGCGCCGATTGACCACGACAGAACCGGGCGAAATCCCCCCTGCCCCCCTTTGAGAAAGGGGGGAACCTCTCTGCTACGCGCAGTGGGGCCGGCGCCCCCCTTTTCCAAAGGGGGGCGGGAAGGGATTTAACAACGCAACTCAGCACGACCGGCATCCGCTCAGTTGTACTTCGCCGCACGGGCGATCAGCTTGTCGATATTCGGCTCGCTCATGTTCCAGGGCATGCCGGGGTGCAGGCAGCCGGCGGTGCATTTCTCGGCGGCCTTGACCAGATCGGCGAACTTCGCGCCTCGCGGGTTGATGACGACGGACTTTTTGTCGCTGTTGTAGGCGAACACCTTGGGCGCGATGGTGGTGCATTCGTCGCAGGCGGTGCATTCCGGCGTGTCGATGTAGACCGCGTCGCCCTGTGGCGCGGGCGTCTCGCCTGCTTTTACGGCGGCGGCAGGCGAGGACGCCTGCGCTACGACACCGGCACCAAAACCGGCCAGGCTGGCGCTGATTTCGCCCAGCAACTCGGCGCGCGCCTGGGCGGTGATGGCTTCGACATCCACCTCGGGCGTGTTCAGGCCGGCCACGTCCTTCAACTGCCGCCAGAACTGCTGGCGTTCCTCGCAGGAGTTCACCAGTTCCGCCGACACGATCACGCGCATCAGGCGCTGCTTCTTGTCCACCGCCCAGATGTAGGGGAACTTGCCGTCGCGCCCGTCGATGTCGAGTTTCAGGAAGTCGGCCAGCAGCACCATGTCATCGTTCCAGGTGTCCGGCGGCGCCTTGCGGAACTGCTTGGCGAAGCGGCCCTCGCCCAGGGCGAAGTCGGCGAAGGTCATGGGCAGTTCCATCTTTTGCTCGCTGCCGTCTTCCTCCTTGTAGGCCAGGGTGTAGGTAGGCCAGTCGGCCTCCATCTCCGGGTTGCCTTCCAGGCTGACGCATTCGCTGAAGGTGGTGCCCTGGTCGGGGTCGTAGCGGAACAGCGGGTAGGCGCGCGATTCCACCGCCAGCTTCGAGCGTTCCACAGACATGTCGTCGCCGACGCCATGTTCCGGCGGGCACACGGCATAGATGTTGAACAGGGCGGGGCGGCGGGAATTGAGGCCGTCGATGTAGCTCTCGATCAGGTGCGTGGGGCTGGAAATGGCGCTCTGGGCGACGAAGGCGGAACGGTGCGCCATGCCGATGACGCTGATTTCCTTGCGGATTTCCTTCTTGCCGTGGTCCTTCTTGCCGTAGGGCGACATGTCCGCCACCTGGCCGATGAAGCCGGAGGTGCAGGCCTGGCCGCCGGTGTTGGAATAGACCTGGGTGTCCACCACCAGGATCTTCACCGGCATGCCGGTCATCAGGGCGCGCGAGAGGTTCTGGAAGCCGATGTCGTACATGGCGCCGTCGCCGCCGACCGCGACCACGGGCGGACACAGATGCCATTCTTCCTCGGAGAATTTTTCCCAGTTGAAGTAGGTGAACTCGGCTTCATGCACGGCCGGGTTGTAACCGCCGTTCAGTTCCAGTTCCGCCATGCGCACGGCCTTGAAACCATCGGCCATCTTGCTCATGTGGCCCTCGAACAGGCCCATCGCCACCGAGGGCGAATCCTGGAACAGATGCGAGGTCCAGGGGAACGGGTAGGGGTTGAACGGAAACGTGGAGCCCCACACCGAAGTGCAGCCGGTGGAGTTGACGATGCCCATCTCGGCGCGACCGCGTTTGCTCGGGCCTTCCTCGTAACGCCATTTCAGGTCTTTCAGGCGCGCCAGCAACTGCGTCACCCACTTCAGCCATTGCGGGTCGATCGGCTGCGCCATCTGGTCGGCCATCAGGCTTTCCGACAGGTTGGCCAGGGTCAGGTCGCCGCCCTGGTGTGCCGCCACGGCGCGCATCATGGCGCCGGTGTCGGACAGGTTCACCGATTCGGTGAGCTTCATGCGCAGATGCTTTTCCAGACCGTCGATGAGGCCGTTGATCTTCTCCAGGAAAGTCGCCACACGCGGCTGCATCAGGGCGGTGACCGTGCCGGTGAAGATGTGGATGGCGGTCTTCTCGCCGCAGCCCAGGCAGGCGCCGTCGCCGCAGGCCATGCTGCTGTAGTTGTGCTTGTCCAGGAGCAGGGTTTCCAGGGCGCCGATCTTCTCGTCGAGGTCGTCGATGCGGCTGTAATCCTTGGGCGTGGTCGGCAGGTCGAGCCAGAAATCCCATTCGCGGCGCAGTTGCACGATGCTGTCGTCGGTCTGGGTGACCATCTTCAGCGCGTCGTCTTCGCAGACGTCGACGCACAGGGCGCAGCCCTTGCAGGTGTAGGGGTTGACGGTGATGGAGAAGAGGCCGCCGCTGCCTTTGCCTTTCTTCTCCTTGTTGGTCCAGTAGGGCTTGGTGGTGGCGAACTGGAAGTTGCCGAGTTCCTTCTCCAGGAGGTGGTATTCCTCCTCCATCGCCGCGTTGCCCTGGTTGGCGTCCTCGTGCATGGCGTCTTCGATGGCCCGCTTGAGCAGGGCGCGCACGTCGAGGCCGTCCTTTTCCAGCACGCCGCGCAGCTTCTTCTCGATGACGCGGGAACCCTTGCGCAGGAAGCGGGTGATGCGGCCGCCCATTTCGATGTTGCTGACGGCGGTGTTGAGCACGTCGGCGATGGTGGAGACCAGGCCGGGAATGGCGGAGTCCGGGCATTGCGTGTAGCAGTTGCCGCAGGCCGTGCAGTTTTCCGCGCTCCACACCGGATGCTCGAAGCGGATCTGGGTCATGTCGCGATAGACGCCGGTGACGGCGGGAATCAGCGCCATGCCCATGAACGGGTCGGCGAGGTTGTCGGAACCTTTGCCGGACATATAGAAGCTGCCGGTCTGTTCCCAGAAGCGGTGGGTATCGGCGGTCTTGACCAGGCCACCGTCGTTTTCCGGCATGCGCTTCAACATGATGGGCAGCGATGCCGTGGCCTTGAAACCGGCGGGCTCGCGCGCGCCGACCTTTTTCACCTCGGCGGGAATCTCGTGGATTTCCGTGTAACCGCGCTTCACCACGCGCAGGTTGTCGTCCACCACGCGCTTGCCCTTCTTGCCGAACTTGTCGTTGAGCTGGTTTTCGATCGCCTTGAACAGGATTTCTTCATTCAGGCCGGCGCGCTGCTGTACGTCGGAAGCATGGAAGAAGGCGCCCTGGAAGGCGTTACCCTGCATCCGGAGTTGCAGGTCGGGGTTGGAGGATTCCTCGCGGGCGATGCTGAAGGCGTCCAGATAGAACACCTTGATGTCGTTGCCGACGATGTATTTTTGCGCGTAGAGCGGGAAGGTGGCCCAGACGGCGGCGGCATCCGGCAGATTGCTCTGGATGACCAGCACGCCGTTCTTCTTGAGGCCGGCCACCGCGTTGGTGTGCAGGAATACCTGCGGGTCGGGCGAGAGCACCACGTCGACATGGGTGTATTCACAGTTGACGCGGATCGGCTCGGGCGCGGCGGAAAGGAAGTAGGTGGTGGGCTGGCCCTTCTTCTCGGAGCCGTACTTCGGATTGGCCTTGATGTCCCAGCCGAGCAGCTCGTAGATGGTCATCGCCAGGTTCTTGCCGGTGGTCACCGCGCCCCAGCCACCGACCGAGTGCATGCGCACGGCAATCGCCGCTTGCGGCAGCAGGTTGGGGTTTTCCGAACCGCGCAGCGCGAGCTCCTTGATCTTGGGGTAGGCGGCGAGGATTTCCTGTTGATGGATTTCCTGCTTGGGATTGGCGGCCTTGTCGCGGATGAAGTCGATGGAAAGATAGAAGAACTTCTTGTGGGCACCTTTCTCCAGCATGTTCTCGATGGCCGCCAACAAGCCTTCCGGTTGCAGGTCGCGCGAGCCCAGGCCGTAGCAGCCGGAGTAGAGGCGCGGCATGTCCTTGGCGGAAGCGTAAGTCGCATAACCGGGATAGGCACTGGCATCGGTAGAGTTTTGGCTTCGCCGAAACTCTGCATCCGCGCCGTTTTCCATGCACTTGCTCACCGTGGCGCGCACTTCGCGCATCAGCGGCAGGTCTTCGGACATCGGCTGGTCGGTGCGCTCCAGCACGGCCACCCCCTTCTTGCCCTTGAGAATCTGGCCCAGCACGTCACCGGGGAAGGGGCGGAAAGTGGTGAGGTTGACCACGCCCACTTTGAGTTTGCGGGTTTCGCGCAGCCAGTCGGCCACGGCTTCCGCCTGCACGCACATGGAACCCATGCCGAGGATGACGTATTCGGCATCGTCGCAGCGATACGCTTCCACGCGGCTGTATTGGCGGCCGGTCAGCTCGCCGTACTCGGCCATGCACTGCTCCAGCAGCGCCGGGATGTGTTCAAAGAAATACGGCCGCTGCGCGGCGGTGGCCTGCATGTGCGCGTCCTGGTTGGCGACGGCGCCGGATACCATGGGGGAATCCACATCCCAGATCGCCGGCACGC
The DNA here is from genome assembly GCA_964542455.1 of uncultured Thiobacillus sp. GTDB lineage: Bacteria > Pseudomonadota > Gammaproteobacteria > Burkholderiales > Thiobacillaceae > PFJX01. Next base: position 94,592 of record CAZIUC010000013.1, read on the forward strand.
GGCGGCGCTTGGGGCCATAGATCATGGTCTGCGCCGGGGTCGGGGTATCGATGAGATCGTCCGGACGACCGAGGAATTCGGCCACCAGCTCCTTCTCCGGCACCAGCACCGGCTCGATCAGGTGGGTGGTGAGGAAGCCATCCATCGCCACCATCGCCGGGGTCAGCGAGAGTTCGGCGGTCTTGCGCGCGATCAGGTTGAGGTCGGCGGCTTCCTGCGCGCTCTTGGCGAACACCTGGATGAAGCCGGTGTCGTCGGCGCAATGGTAGTCGTCATGGCCGCAATGCACGTTGAGCGTGGCCTTGGTGATGGCGCGGCACCCCAGGTTGAGCACATAGGGCAGGCGCTTGCCCACCGCGCCGTAGAGCGACTCGTGCATGAAGGCGAGGCCCTGGGCGGAGGTGAAGTTCACCGCGCGCAGGCCGGTCATGGCCATGCCGGCGGTGACACCGGCGGCGGCGTGCTCGGATTCCGGCTCCAGGAAGATCAGCGGCCGGCCGGACATGTTCACATGGCCGGCGGCGACCGCCTCGGCCCAGTATTCGCCCATCTGGGTGGACGGCGTGATGGGATAGGCACCGGCGGCGTCGGAGGCTTCGCGCTCGACCAGGATCACGGCGGTGTTGCCGTCGATGGCATCACGCACGCCGGGATACTTCACATTCTTGGCGACGGCTTTTGAGGACGTGCCCGGCTCCATGAGATGCATGTGGCCGAGGAGTTTGGAGATGGGGTTCTTGATCATTTGGGGGTGCCTCTCAGACGACGTTGGCGTTCACGGGGAGCGCCTCTTTGCGGATGATCTTCTTGGCTTCACGCCCGCTCAAAGGCTGCTTGCCATCCAGCCAGACGATGGCCCCGGTGGGGCAGCGTTCGATTGCCAAGGGAGACGCCAAGGGGTTCTTGACGTAGTCGATCACCGCCAGGTTGTTGTCCAGGCGGATCAGGCCGGGGGCGGCGTCCATCACGCACTTGCCGCAGGCGGTACAAGCCACCTCGCATTGCGCTTCGGCAATATCGCCATCCGCCCGGCTCTTGCAGGCCACCCAGAGCTTGTGGCTCACGGGCTGCAAGGAAAAAAGGTCTTTCGGGCACACCTCGACGCAATCGCCGCAGGCCGTGCACTTGTCGGCATCCACCACCGGGAGGCCGTATCGATTCATGGCGATGGCGTCGAATTCGCACGACACCTCGCAATCCGCCAAGCCCAGGCAACCCCAGGCGCAGGCCTTGCCGCCACCGGACACCGTGGCCGCCGCGCGACAGGTGGACAAGCCCTTGTAATTGGCGCGTACCTTGGCGACATGGCTGCCGCCGGCGCAGGCCAGGCGCGCCACCTGTTTTTCCACTTCGCCCATCGCCACGCCAAGATAACCGGCGATGTAGGCGTTCATGTCAGGGGAATTGACGGTGCACTTGGCCGGCATGATCTGGCCCGCCACCACCTGCTCCGCGAAGTTGCGGCAACCCGCCGTGCCGCAGGCGCCGCAGTTGGACTTGGGCAACATCTCCTCGACTTCGCCGATGCGCGGGTCTTCGTAGACATAAAGACGTTTGTTGGCCATCGCCAACAGCCAGGCCAAAGCGCCGCCCAGGAGCGCCATGAAGACCCCCGCCAACGCCACGCCTGTAATCGTCTCCATCGCCACTCCTTTGCCTGACAATTTTTGTCGGAAACCTAAAGACCATTAAGTCCTTAAATGTTGCAGTGCACAGTGTATTGATATGACAACGGCGTGACGGCCAATAATTTCAATCTTGAACATTGGCTGCATTAATGATGCAATGCACAAGACCCCTATCAACCAGAGCGACCCCATGCCCTCCGATGCCCAGCTCTACTACAAGAATAACCGCCTCAAACAGTTGCGGGCGTTCTATCAGGTGGTGCGCTGCGGCAGTATTTCGAAAGCGGCGGAGAAGCTGTTCCTGTCTCAGCCGTCGGTGTCCCTGCAGATTCAGGCGCTGGAACGGGAACTGGAAGTGGTGCTGTTCGAGCGGCGCGGCCCGCACCTCAAGCTCACTCCGGAAGGCGAGGTACTCTACAAACTTTCCGAGCCGCTGGTCGATGGCATCGACAAGTTGCAGGAAACTTTCTCCGCGCACTTCGGCAAGCTGGAATCGGGCGATCTCAACATCGGCGCGGGCGAATCCACCATTCTCTACACCCTGCCGGAACCGGTGCACCGCTTCGTGGTGGCCTACCCCAAGGTGCACCTGAAAATGCACAACGTCACCGGCCGCGACGGCCTCAAGATGCTGCGTTCCGACGAAATCGACTTCGCGGTCGGCTCCATGCTGGAAGTGCCGGAAGACATCGAATACCAGCCGGTGGTGAGCTACGACCCGATGCTGATCACCCCCCTCGACCACCCGCTGGCGGTGAAGTCGGCGTCAGGCGAGGAAGTCACCCTGGAAGACGTCAGCCATTACGGCCTGATCCTGCCGCCCGCGCACCTGTCCACCTGGCGCATCGTCAAATACGTGTTCCAGCAGCACAACCTGACCTTTGAAGTCACCCTGGAAGCCGGTGGCTGGGAAGTCATCAAGAAGTATGTGGAACTGGGCATGGGCATCTCCATCGTCACCGACATCTGCCTCACCGGCGCGGAAAAACTGGTCAGCATCCCGCTCACCAAGTATTTCCCCAAACGCAGCTACGGCCTGGTGCTGCGCAAGGGACGTTTCCTGTCACCGCAGGCACGGCGCTTCATCGAGATCATGGAAGAGGTGTATCGGGAGTAGCGCCTGGCGAGATTCCCCTTTGGAAAAGGCGCTGCATGCGGCAATTGTTGAAACCCTTTCGGCCGCGGAGGGCCGAGTCCTTCCTTTTGAAAAGGGGGGTTAGGGGGATTTTGGACGCACGCACATGCGCCATCCGTGGAGAAATCCCCCCTTTGCTAAAGTGGCGTAGGTCAGGTTGGCGCGCAGCGACTACCTGACGATCGTCCCGCTCAAGCTTGAGGTAGGCCCGTCAGGTAGCGGTGAAACCGCAACCTGACCTACGGAGCTGGGCAAGCCTTGTAGGTCAGGTTGGCGCGCAGCGACTACCTGACGATCGTGTCGCTCAATCTTGAGGTAGGCCCGTCAGGTAGCGGTGAAGCCGCAACCTGACCTACGGAGCTGGGCAAGCCTT
>CAZIUC010000014.1:0-93826 GCA_964542455.1 uncultured Thiobacillus sp.
CAATCGTCCCAACGTTCACGTGCGGCTTCGTACGCGCAAATTTTTCCTTGGCCATCGTCTATCCCCTAGCAAATATCGGATCAACAAAAACAAATTAACTGGTGCCCATGGACAGAATCGAACTGTCGACCTCTCCCTTACCAAGGGAGTGCTCTACCTCTGAGCCACATGGGCGAAACTTGTAAAGCAACTTCCAACCACTTTCCAAACTGGAGCGGGTAGCGGGAATCGAACCCGCGTCATCAGCTTGGAAGGCTGGGGTTCTACCATTGAACTACACCCGCTTTACTGACCAACCACGCCGCGCAGCCATCAGGTTGCACGACAAAAACAACCGGAGAAACCTGGTGGTGGGGGAAGGATTCGAACCTTCGAAGGCAGAGCCGTCAGATTTACAGTCTGATCCCGTTGACCGCTTGGGTACCCCACCGGAAAGCGCGGCATTATTCCGATGTTCGAATATCTTGTCAATCACACATTGAACAAGAAATTCAGGACATCACCGTCCTTGACCACGTACTCCTTTCCTTCCGAGCGCATCTTACCGGCCTCCTTGGCGCCCTGTTCGCCCTTGCAGACGATGAAATCCTCGAAGGAAATGGTTTGAGCGCGAATGAATCCGCGTTCAAAGTCGGTGTGAATGACGCCGGCGGCCTGGGGCGCGGTATCGCCCTTATGGATGGTCCAGGCCCGGACCTCCTTCACACCGGCGGTAAAATAGGTTTGCAGGCCAAGCAAGTCGTAAGCGGCACGAATCAGGCGATTGAGGCCGGGCTCGTGCAAGCCCATCGACTCAAGGAACTCCAGCTTGTCGGCCTCGTCGAGGGCGGCGATTTCTGCCTCGATGGCGGCGCAGACGGCGACCACCGGCGCATGTTCCGCATCCGCTATCTGATGCAGGCGATCCAGATGGGGGTTGTTCTCAAAGCCATCCTCGGCGACGTTGGCCACGTACATCGCGGGTTTGATGGTCATCAGGCAGAGTGGCGCGAGCAGTTCCTTGTCGTCCTCCGACAACTTCAGGCTACGCACCGGCTTGGCTTCATTCAGGTGCGGCAGCAACTTGTCATAGAGGGCGATCAGCTTGATGGCCTCCTTGTCGCCGGCGCGGGCTTTCTTGCTGTCGCGGTGATGCGCTTTTTCCACGGTGGCGAGGTCGGCCAGAGCCAGTTCGGTAATAATGACTTCGATGTCGGAGATCGGGTCTATGCGACCCGCCACGTGCACCACGTTTTCATCCTCGAAACAACGCACCACGTTGACGATGGCGTCAGTCTCACGAATGTTGGCGAGGAACTGGTTGCCCAGACCTTCACCTTTGGAAGCACCCGCCACCAGGCCGGCGATATCGACGAATTCGACAATGGCCGGGACCATGCGTTGCGGTTTGACGATTTCGGCCAGTTGCCGCATACGCGGGTCCGGCACCTCCACGACGCCGACATTGGGCTCGATGGTACAGAAGGGATAATTCTCGGCCGCGATACCCGCCTTGGTGAGGGCGTTGAACAGGGTGGATTTGCCGACGTTGGGCAGGCCGACGATGCCGCATTTCAAACTCATGGATTCTCCGTGGGGGCGGGTTAGGGGGCGGTTTTTCCGGGTTTGGTGTTGGCGTGCTTGGTTGCCGCATTCCAATCGCCCTTTGCGATCAGTGGCCACGCCAGCAGGGCGCGGTCGAGAGCATGATCTATCTGCTCCCGTTCTTCCCGGCGCGGTGGTTTAAGCACGAAATTCGCCACTTCATTGCGATCACCCGGGTGGCCAATGCCGACGCGCAGACGCCAGAAATCCTGAGTACCCAGATGCGCGGCAATGTCCTTGAGACCATTATGGCCGCCCAGACCGCCGCCGAATTTCAAACGCAGATCCCCCGGCGGGATGTCCAGTTCATCATGCACGACGAGTATCTCGGCGGGCGGTATGCGGTGAAAGCGAATGAAGGCGCCGACCGACTGGCCGGAACGATTCATGAAGGTCTGCGGCTGCAACAACCAGATACCAACCACTCTGGCTTGCGCCACGCGCCCGTGAAAACGAGATTCGATGGTGAAGCTGGTACCCAACTCGCGCGCCAGGCGCTCACAAAACCAAAACCCGGCGTTGTGCCGGGTTTCGGAATAGTCGGCGCCGGGGTTGCCGAGGCCGACGACCAGTCGTGGGGGAGTCTGCACGACTCAGCCTTGATCAGCCTCAGGCGGCGGAAGCCTCGCCTTCACCCTCGCCCTCCACCACTACCGCTTCAGTTTTGGTGAGGAGGATGGTGGCCACGACCGGATCTTCACCGTGCAGACCGGACAGCTCGACGCCTTCGGGCAGCGCCAGATGCGACATGTAGATGGCATGATCGGAACTCAGCGGGGTGAGATCCACCTCGATGAACTCGGGCAGGTCGGCGGGTAGGCAGACCACTTCAACTTCCGTGCAGACATGGCTGACCATGCCGCCGGACAGCTTCACGCCGGGCGCGGTGTCGGCATTCAGGAAGTGCAGCGGCACCTTGACGTGAACCTTCTGGGTAGCGTCGACACGCTGGAAATCGACGTGCTGCAAAAACGGCTTGTAGGGGTGCATCTGGAAGTCACGCAGCAGCACGGACTCCTTGACGCCATCCAGATTGAGGGTCAGCACGGAAGAATGGAAGGCTTCATTCTTGAGGCCGAAATAGAGTTCCTTGTGGTCGAAGTCCACGGGCTGGGCATCCTTGCCCGCGCCATAAACGATACCGGGAACCCGGCCGGCGCGACGCAGGCGGCGGCTCGCTCCGGTGCCCTGGGTGTCACGCTTGACGGCGTTGATTTCGATTTGCATGTCTTGCTCCTTGAGGTAAAAAAAGGGCAGCCCGCGACCAGGCGGCCCAGCTACGTGGTTCGCTATTCGCTGAACAGTGAACTCACGGAATCTTCGTCGCTGATGCGGCGGATGGTTTCCGCCATCAGGTTGGCGACCGACAACTGGCGAATGCGGGGACTCGCCTTGGCATCGTCGCGCAGGGGAATGGTGTCGGTCACGACCAGTTCGTCGAGTGCCGAATTGCTCACTCGCTCCACCGCGCTGCCGGACAGCACGGCATGGGTGCAATACGCCACCACGCGCCGGGCGCCGTTGGCCTTGAGGGCATTGGCGGCTTCGCACAGTGTATTCGCCGTATCGACCATGTCGTCCATGATCAAGCAGGTGCGACCCTGCACATCGCCGATGATATTCATCACCTTGGCGACATTGGGCTTGGGGCGGCGCTTGTCGATGATGGCAAGTTCGCATTCCAGACGTTTGGCGACGGCGCGAGCGCGCACCACACCACCAACGTCGGGGGATACCACCATCAGATCGTCATAGTTCTGCTTCCAGATGTCGCCCATCAGAATGGGCGTGGAATAGATGTTGTCGACCGGGATATCGAAGAAGCCCTGAATCTGATCGGAGTGCAGATCCATGGTCAACACTCGGTTGACTCCTACCACGGTGAGCATGTCGGCAACCACGCGAGCCGTGATGGGGACGCGCGCGGAACGCACGCGGCGGTCCTGGCGGGCATAACCAAGATAGGGGATGGCGGCGGTGATGCGTCCGGCGGAAGCGCGGCGCAGGGCGTCCACCATCAACATGATCTCCATCAGGCTGTCATTGGTGGGCGAACAGGTGGACTGGAGCACGAACACGTCCTTGCCGCGCACGTTCTCCATGATTTCCACGTTCACTTCGCCATCGGAAAAGCGGCCGACGGTCGCTCGCCCCATGCTGATATTGAGGTAGCGCACCACATCCTCGGCAAGCTTGGGATGCGAATTGCCGGTAAACACCATCAAGCTGTCATATGCCATCAGCAACCCCTGCCATCAGCAACCCCCGCCATCAGCGCCCCACAGGCACTTATGTTCAGGTCAACAAATAAAAAAGCGTGCAGCCTAACGCTGCACGCCCCGTTTGTCCGCCGCGGCGTAAGCCCTGTGCGAACCTTGTATGGCTGGGGAGGTAGGGATCGAACCTACGAATGCCGGAATCAAAATCCGGTGCCTTACCACTTGGCGACTCCCCAAATTCGACCGACACACATCAATCAGCAAAAGCGTGAAGCGGGTGCTGATCCATGCCATCGGCAACAAAACCGTCTACTTGATCGCCGTGCTCGGCGCGGACACCGGCCAATGCCTCTTCCGCCTGAACCCGCTCGCGAAACGCCACGAAAACGCACGCGCCCGAACCCGTCATACGCGCATCCCCGTAAGGCTTTAGCCAACCGAGATGCTCGGCAACCTCAGGGTGTTGCGCGCAGGCTATCGGCTCAAGATCGTTATGCCCATAGCCATCCAAGAGGGCCGCGATTCTGACGGAGGGCGTATTTCGTGTCAATCCCGGATCGGCAAAGATACGCGGGGTTGCCACATGCACGGGCGGAATCAGCACCAGGTAAGCAGCCGGTGCCGGCGTCCAGGGTGTGAGTATTTCGCCCACCCCTTCGGCAAAGGCGGAACGCCCGAATACGAATACCGGCACATCCGCGCCCAGGCGCAGCCCCAGTTGCATCAGGGTGCTTCTCGGTAAATCCAGCCGCCAGAGGCGATTCAGCACCAGCAGCACCGTGGCGGCGTCGGAACTGCCGCCGCCAAGTCCGCCGCCCATCGGCAGCCGCTTGATCAGACGAATATCCGCGCCGAGGCGGCAGCCACTGTGCTGTTGCAACAGACGCGCGGCACGCCAGCACAAATCCTGTTCCTGGGCGACGCCGGGAAGGGGGCCAAGCAGGCGAATCTCGCCATCGCCGCGCACCTGGATATCCAGACTGTCGCCGTAATCGAGAAAGCGGAACACGCTTTGCAGCAGATGGTAGCCGTCCGGCCGTCGCCCCACCACATGCAGAAACAGATTCAACTTGGCCGGCGCTGGATAAATCGACACTGAACTTGTCACGGCTGCGACTGACTCAATTCCCACTTATCCACCACCAGCCGGATTTCCAGATTGTCGGCACGTCGAGCCACAAGTTTCCCGGGAAGAAAGTGGCCGGCGGTCTGAGCATAGCGGGAAAACTCAATGCGCCAGCCATCCTGCTTCAATATCGCCAGTCGGCCCTCGGCATCGGGTTCCGCCTGGTAGGGCACGCCCGGCCGTGGATTGCCGACCACCCACCAGGCCAAACCCTTGAGCGGCAGGGTCAAGCCCAACGCTTGACGCACCAGGGCTTCCGCATCCGCCGCGCGGCGTAGATGGCCTTCGGAATCACGCAACTCGACACCCTGATCATCACCACGCAACTCGGCCACGCCCTGGCCTAGCGGTGTGCTCAGCAACAATTCCTGCTGACTGGCGGCATGCCGCCAGGTCATGCCGCCGGAGAAGGACTCCTCGTTGGCCTTGAGCGATACCCGCCCTTCCAGACGAAAGGCGCTGGGTGGCGCCGGCAAAGCGAGTGGAGGCGGAGGCGGCCGAAAGCCCGGCAACCCCGCACATGCAGCCAACAAGCCCCCCAGCAACAGGGGCGGCACGAGCTTGAAACTCAAGGCGACAGGCGCGAAACGACTTCGCGCAGGCTCTCATTATCGGGATTGATCTTGAGCGAACCCTGCCAGATGCGGCGGGCTTCATCGCGGTCACCCTTGCCATTCTTCAACCAGAGCGCTTCACCCAGGTGCGCGGCAATTTCCGGATCGGCCTTGCTGCTGTAGGCACGCCGCAAATGATCAATCGCTTCCGGCAGGCGCTTGAGCTTGAGCAACGCCCAGCCCATGCTGTCCAGAATGAAAGGGTCATCCGGCGAGAGCTTCAGCGCCTGACTCAGCAATTCGACCGCTTCCGGCAGACGATTGGTGCGATCCGCCAGGGTGTAGCCGAGGGCGTTGTAGGCATGGGCATGATCCGGCTTCAGCTTGATCAGGCGACGCAGATCCTGTTCCAGCACATCCAGGCGATTCAGCTTTTCCGCCACCATGGCGCGGTCGTACAGCAACTCCGGCGTGTCGGGCATTTTCTCCAGCGCGCGACTGAGCACCACGAATACCGCCGGGTAGTCCTTGGCATCACGCAGGATCATGGCTTCGGTCTGTACCACCTGAATACGCTCGGCATCGTCCTCGACGCTCAGACCGGCCAACCAGTCGCGCGCCTCCTGAAGCCGGCCGAGTCGGCTCAACATGGCGGCGACACGCAACTGGGCCGCGAAACGATGGCGCCCGTCATCACACTGCCGATACCACTTCAGCGCGGCGTCGAACTGGTTGTCCGCCTCGGCCAGTTGGCCCAGGTAATAACGCACGCTCTCAGCATCCGGGTGCCCAAGTTCAAGCGCCTTGAGAAATGCGCCGCGCGCGCTGACCAGGTCATTGGTCTGCATAGCAATCAAACCCAGGGTGAAATGCGCATCCGGATCGTTTGGCGCATCCTGCGCCAAACGCTCAAACTCAACCCGTGACTCGACAAAACGACCGCCACGGGCCAGATGTTTGGCATAGGCCAGGCGAACCTCACGGGCATCGGGATTGGCTTTCAGAAAATCACGCAGAAATGCCTGCGCGGCGCCCTCCCCGTCCTTTTTCAGCAATGCCTGGGCCTTGAACAAGGCCGCCGTCTCCCATTGCGGCCGCAGACGCAGCACCTCGTCCAGCGCGACCAGTGCGAGCGGCATCTGGCCCGCCTGCATGGCAACCTGCGCCACGGCGAAACGCGCTTCGGGCAGGGCGGGATAGGCCGTGGCCAGATCGGAGACCAGATCCAGCGCGGCCTGCTTATCCTTCTGGCGCGCGAACAAAGCATGCAACTGGGAGAAGACATCCGCGCTCTTGCCAGCTTTCAACCAGGCTTCCAGATGCGGCTTGGCTTCCTTGAACCGACCGTTGTCCAGCAAAAGCGAGACCAGCTTTTGCATCGCCTTCACGGAATCCGGCTCCAGGCCCCGCCAGAGTTGGGCATTACGCAAGGCCAGCGTGGGCTGGTGCGCGTACTGCGCCAGTTCCACAGCCCGCTGTGCTATGCGCGCATCTCGCGTCTTGCTCGCCAGATCCGCATAGGCTTCGGCGGATAGCCGCAACTCACCCCGTTGGCTGGCGATCTCGCCGAGCAATATCTGATACAGCACCTGACTGGTCAGGCCCGTATTCGAAAGCTTGGCCATAACAGGAACCGGCGCCGGTTCGACCACGACCTGCGACTGGGCGCAAGCGGAGAGCGAGAACGCGATGAGGGTGGCAATCAGGGGACTGAGGTTCATGGCTGAAAATCCGGGGGAGGACATCGGGACATTATGCTGGCCCGAGATAATATGGGCAAAGCGATAAGCGCTTCCGATAACCGCCAACCTGTGCCATGCCCGAACTACCCGAAGTCGAAACCGTGCGCCGCGGCCTTGCTCCGCATTTGAGCGGACGCCGCTTTGTCTCCGCCGTCGTACGTGAAACCCGCTTGCGCTGGCCGGTACCGGCCAATCTGGAAGCGCTCATACGCGGCCATCGAATACTCGATTTGCGGCGGCGCGGAAAATATCTGCTCATGCAACTTGATGACGGGTGGCTCATCTTCCACCTGGGCATGTCCGGCAACTTGCGCCTGATGCCGGCCGACACTCCCTCACTCAAACACGACCACGTCGACCTGTTGCTGGATGACGGCCGGATGTTGCGTTATCGCGACCCGCGCCGCTTTGGCGCCTTGTTATGGACCATCGATCCCGCCATCCACCCACTCATCGCCGCGCTTGGTGTTGAACCCCTGTCCGACGAATTCGACGGCCCCTGCCTGCACGCACTTATCGAGGGTCGCTCCAGCGCGATAAAGCAGATCATCATGGACGCCCACCTGCTGGTGGGGGTGGGCAATATTTACGCCAATGAAGCGCTGTTCCATGCCGGCATTGACCCGCGTACCCGTGGCGGCCGCCTATCCAGACCGCGTTGCGCGCGCCTGGCCGCCGCCATCAAGGAAATCCTCACACGCGCCATCGAGGCGGGCGGCAGCACACTGCGCGATTTCGTGGATAGCCATGGCAGCCCTGGCTGGTTCCAGCAGACCTACCGCGTCTATGGTCGCGCCGGACAGCCCTGCGCGATCTGCGGCAACGCCATCCGCACCCTGCGCCAGGGCGCGCGCGCCACCTGCTACTGCCCACACTGCCAACACCGCTGAAACAGTGGCGTATCCCCATGTAAAACAGGGTGTTTATGCTAGAGTGGCCGCGAGAACTCGCAGTAAAGCTCGACGGAAAAAATGCCGAATTAAGGCGCTCTGGAGAAACACCGCATGAGTACCGCTTCGCTCGCCACTGATTTCGAAGCCTACAGCCAATGGCGCGAGGATCTTTCACGCCGCATTGCCGACTATCGGCAGTGGCTGAATCGGGAAGATCTCAACGACTCGCAACGCGATCTGCGCCTGCAACAACTCGTCGATCGGCTCGCGGAAGACAAGCTGCACGTCGCATTCGTCGCCGAATTCTCACGCGGCAAGTCCGAGCTGATCAACGCCATCTTCCTGTCCGACCTCAAGCAACGCCTGCTGCCCTCCACCGCCGGGCGCACCACCATGTGCCCCACAGAGCTGCTCTACGACGCCAGCAAGCCGCCCGGAATCGAACTACTGCCGATCGAAACTCGCGCCGCCAGCGCCACCATCTCGGAATACAAGAATTACCCCGAAGAATGGACCCTGATCAACATCGATCCCTCCTCGGCGGACAACGTCATCCACGCCATGCAGGAAGTCTGCCGGGTCAAGAATGTTTCTCTCGATGACGCCATCAAATTTGGCCTCTTCGACCCCAATGACAGGCAATTCGGCCCCAACCAGAATGAGGATGGCAGCGTCACCATCCCCGCCTGGCGCCACGCCATCATCAACTTCCCGCACCCTTTCCTGGAGAAAGGCCTGGTGGTCTACGACACGCCAGGCCTGAATGCCATCGGAGTGGAACCGGAACTCACCTTCAACCTGTTGCCCAACGCCCATGCGGTACTGTTCGTGCTTGCCGCGGACACCGGCGTCACCAAGTCCGATATCGAAGTCTGGCGCAACCACATCTATGCGCGCGGCAAGAACCGTGGCCGCCTGGTGGCGCTCAACAAGATCGACGGCCTCTGGGACGAACTCAAGAACGAGGCCCAGATCAACGCGGAGATCGAGGCCCAGGTCAAATCCTGCGCGGATCAACTCGGTGTCGACAGTTCGCAGATTTACCCGGTGTCCGCGCAGAAAGGCCTGCTGGCGAAGATCAACGGCGATAGTGCCCTCCTGGAAAAGAGTCGGCTCGCCGCCCTGGAAAAAGCGCTGTCAGAGGAATTGATTTCCTCCAAGCAGTCCATCGTCCGCGACCAGACCGATGCCGAACTTTCAGATCTGCTCGATTCCAGCGAATCCCTGCTGGAAGCGCGGCGCCGCGGCATCGAGGAACAACTGACCGAACTCAAGGGTTTGCAAGGCAAGAACCAGGATGTGGTGGAACACATCATGATCAAGATTTCCGGCGACAAGGACACCTTCGAGCGAGGGCTGCAGCAATTCCAGGCTCTGCGTTCAATCTTTTCGCAGCAAAGCATCAAGCTGTTCTCCCAGATCGGCATGGATATCCTCCGCAATGAGGTTCGCGATGCTCGCGAAGCGATGGTGCAAAGTCGCTTCACCAAGGGCATCCGCGACGCCATGAGCAGTTTCTTCAAGCATGTGGATACCCATCTCGACACGGCCAACGGCCAGGTCGACGAGATCAACAAGATGATGGACGCCATGTACCAGAAGCTGAACCGCGATCACGGCATCAATCTGGTCGCCATCCCCCCCTTCTCGATCCTGCGCTATCGCAAGGAAATCCAGCGTCTGGAAAGCGCCTACGATCAGCAGTTCAACACCTTCTACACCTTCCTTACCACCGAGCAGTACACCCTGACCTCACGCTTTTTCGAAACCCTGGCCTCGCGAGTGGTGCAGGTATTTGAAGTGCTCAACAAGGATGTCGAAAGCTGGCTCAAGGCCGTGATGTCGCCGATGGAAGGCCAGGTGCGTGAGCACCAGATGCAACTGCGGCGGCGTCTGGAAAGTGTCAAGCGCATCCACAAGGCGGCTGACACCCTGGAAGACCGCATCGGCGAACTCGACCAGATGTACCTCGATGTCTCGCGCCAGATCGAAGAGTTCGGCAACCTGGCGCGACACATTCGCGGTTTGCTCGTTGAGCAGTCTGGCGAAGCTCAGGAACTCGCGGAAGCAGCCTGAGACGTGTCGACTGCAACGCGAAGTCCTGTTACTCGCGGTAGGGTGTCGTCGTTATTACCCGCTGTGTCGGTCATCCGATGTCTGACGAGAAAAGTACAGCCTTCGCCGGGATCACAGCCATGCCGCTCAGCGCTCAACCCGGAAGCAGGGCGCCTGGGTCCCGGATTAGACGCTCCGAAACACGGAGAAAGTGTCGTTTCGGCCCGCCCGGCTTGATGAAATAATCAGTCAGGCACCTAATACACAGTATCGCTCTGGCGTTATCGAGCCAGGCCCGCACAAATCACCCTCACGCTTTGAGCCTGCCACCCCATGAAAATATTGCTGGTCGAAGACTCCCGTGCCGTCGCCGTGGTGATGGCCGCACGCCTGGCCAGTTTTGGCCACGATGTGGTGCTTGCCGAGAACGGACAGATCGCGGTTGATAAGTTCCAGGAGTCCGCGCCCGATCTGGTGTTGATGGATATCGAGATGCCGGTCATGGATGGTTTCGCGGCCACCAACCGCATACGCCAGATCGAGGCGGAGACGTCGGCATGGACGCCCATCATCTTTCTCACCGCCTCCAACACCCATGACAACCTGATTACCGCCATTGAGGCCGGCGGCGATGACTTTCTGGCAAAGAATTGGCCGGAGTCGATCCTGCAAGCCAAGATGAAGGCGATGACCCGCATCAACACGCTGCGGCAGCGGCTGGCGAAAAACCTCGAACAGCTTACGGAAACCAACCGCAATCTCGCCGATACCCAGAACCAGTTGCTCCAGTCCCAGACCATGGCTTCCGTCGGCCAGCTGGCGGCGGGCGTTGCCCATGAGATCAACAATCCGGTTGGCTTCGTAAACTCCAATCTCGGCAGCCTCCAGGGCCAGGTCGACGGCCTGCTGCGGGTCATCAGTGCTTATGAAACGGCTGATTCAGCCCTCGCGGCCCACCCGAACCTCCTGGCGGCGATCACGGCGGCCAAGAAGTCGGCGGACCTCGATTTTCTCCGCGAGGACATCGTGACGCTCATGGAGGAATCACGCACGGGTCTGGCGCGAGTCGCCAAAATCGTGAGCAACCTGAAGGACTTTTCCCACGTCGATGATGCCGGCTGGCAGTTCGTCAAGCTTGAGGCCGGGCTCGACAGCACATTGGAAGTCGTCGCCAGCGAGATCAAGGCCAAGGCCGATATCAAAAAGGAATACGTTGGTCTGCCGGATGTCGAATGCATGGCGGCACAGATCAATCAGGTATTTGCCAAACTACTGGTGAACGCCGCCCAGGCCATCGAGGAGCGCGGCAGCATCACGCTGCGGACCGGATTCGATGAACGGGAGGCTTGGGTCGAGATCGAGGACACCGGCAAGGGGATACCACCCGAGAACATGAAGCGGATCTTCGACCCGTTTTTTTCCACCCTGCCGATCGGCCAGGGAACCGGCATGGGCCTGTCGCTCGCCTACAGCATCGCACGGGGCCACCACGGCCGCATCGAGGTGAAGAGTGTCGTCGGACAAGGCAGCCTGTTCAGGCTGACTCTGCCGCTGCGGCGGCCCGCCGCCCCCTGAGCTCCGAGCGCGCCGGGGAGGCTACCGCCGACCTCTGACAGGCGGGTCAGCGCTCCAGATTTTGAAGTTATTGCGCTTACCGGCTCCAGCGTTCCACCGCATGGCCATCGCTTTCGCGCGCATCGACCCAGCGCTCCCCTTCCGGGGTTGCTTCCTTTTTCCAGAATGGTGCACGGGTCTTCAGGAAATCCATGATGAATTCACATGCGGCGAAGGCGTCGCCACGATGGCCAGAGGCCACGGCCACCAGGACGATGGGCTCGGTAGGGAGCAGCGTGCCGACCCGGTGGATCACGGTGGCGTCGAGCAACTCCCAACGCAGACCTGCCGCGGCCACGATTTCCGCGAGGGCTTTCTCGGTCATGCCGGCGTAATGCTCCAGGCTGAGCGTCCTCACCTGTGTGCCGAGGCCCTGGCCTTCATTGCAGTCACGCACCAGGCCGAGAAAACTGACGACGGCGCCAACTTTCGGGTTGGCCTGGTAGAGGGCGGCAACCTCGTCATTGAGGTCAAAGGCTTCACTCTGGACAGCGATTTTCATTCAGCCCCCCGTTACCGGCGGAAAGATGGCGACTTCGTCGTTCTCGCGCAGCAACGCATCCTGTTCGACCAGATCCTGATTGATAGCGACCCGGTAGGCGCGTCCCGCCGCCAGTTCCTCGGCCCAGACGCCGCCACGTTGCCGCAGCCAGTCGAGGAGATCGGCCAGGGTTGTCACTTTCCCCGGAATATCCGGCGTTTCCTGGCCGGTGGCGAAGACCTCGCGCAGGCGGGCGAAATAAAGCAGGCGGACTTTCATTTCAGCATCTCCGAGAGCGGAATGAAGCGCACAGGATCGCCATTCCCGACACTGGTTCCGGCTTCGATATCGACCAGGCCGTCGGCCCAGGCCAACGAGGTGAGCACACCGGAACTCTGGTTGGGGTAGAGCATGGCCCAGCCGTCCTCCAGACGCGCGCGCAGAAATTCGCGACGCTTTCCGGGTTTTACCCAATCGAATCCGGCCGGCACGGAGAAGGTGGCGGCGGGCAACGCCTCGGCGCCCATGCGACGCAGCAGGAAGGGCCGCACGAACAGGCAGAACACCACGAACGCGGAGACCGGATTGCCGGGCAGGCCGAGGAAATCGGCGTTGCCGACACGGCCGTAGACCAAGGGCTTGCCGGGCTTCATCGCCACTTTCCACATCTCGATACGCCCGAGTTGCTCCACTGCGGCCTTGACGTGATCCTCCTCGCCCACAGAAACGCCACCGCTGGTAATGACCACGTCGGCAGCCCGCGCCGCGCGCTCCAGTGTGGCGACGGTGGCGTCGAGACGATCCGGCACCTGGCCCAGGTCAATGACCTCGATGCCCATCTGGGTGAGCAGGGCGATCAGGGTGGCGCGATTCGAGTTGTAGATGCGGCCGGGGGCCAGCGGCTGGCCGGGCAGGACGATTTCATCGCCGGTGAAGAACACCGCGGCCTTCAGGCGGCGTACCACCCCAAGCTCGGTTGCCCCTACCGAGGCGGCCACGCCGAGTTGCGCCGGACCGAGTCGGGCGCCGGCTTCCAGCACGGTCTGGCCGGCGCGGATGTCCTCGCCGGCGCGGCGGATGTGACTGCCTGCTTTAGGAATGGCGGCGACCCGTACTTTGCCGTCATTGACCTCGCAGTCCTCCTGCATCACCACACAATCGGCGCCGGCCGGCACTGGTGCCCCGGTAAAAATGCGCGCCACCGTATTGGGGGCCAACTCGGCGCCTATCGTACCGGCGGGAATGCGTTGCGAAACAGGCAGCCAACCCTCGGCGCTCCAATCAGCCAGGCGCAAAGCGTAACCGTCCATCGCCGAGTTATCGAGCGGCGGCACAGTGACATTGGCGACCAGCGGGGTGGCCAGAACGCGGCCCAATGCGGCTTCGGCCGGACAGGTTTCATGATCGGAAATCGGCTTGGCGGCAGTGAGCAGGTTCGCCAGGGCCACGTCGACGGTAAGCGGAGATTCACTCATTGTGCGTACTCAAGAATGAAGGCCAGGATGGCCTCAATGTCATCGATGGGAAGATATTTGATCTGTCCGGGCGGCGTTTGATCCGCCGCCACGGCGATGAAGTTTGCATCATCCGGATGTAGCCAGGAGCGCTCATTGGCGCCGCGCCAGACTTCCAGCTTGGGGATATCGGCGTGCTTGTAGCCTTCCACCAGCACCAGATCGCAGGGTGACAGACGCTCTAGATGTTCGTCCAGCCCTGGTTCCCGAGCGCCGCGCAATTCGTTCACCAACATCCAGCGGTGCGGCGAAGTCAGCAACACTTCCTGGGCGCCCGCCGCGCGATGCCGCCAGGAATCCTTACCTGGAACATCCACCTCGAAATCATGATGGCTCTGCTTGAGCACGGAAACACGCAGACCGGCCGACTGCAGCCGAGGCAGGAGTTTTTCGATCAGAGTGGTCTTGCCGCTGCCGCTGAAACCAGCGATGCCGAGCACTTTCATGAAAGGATTCTCCCGTCGCGCGGGGTGGTCGTTTCATGACCAAAGTCAAGGTTTGCATCGGTTGGAACCATGATCATGCAGCGCATTGCACTTCCAGTAATTCACGAGTGCTATATTCTGACGCACATAACGCTTTTTGGGCACAACCGCTGCCATGACCACCGCATTGACCTCAAACCCGCTTGTTGATCGCTTCGGACGCACCATCGAATACCTGCGGCTTTCCGTGACGGATCGTTGCGATCTGCGTTGCGCCTATTGCATCCCGGAAGGCTTCAAGGACTTCGAGGAACCGGAGCACTGGCTCAACTTCGACGAACTGGAACGCCTGCTCGGACTATTCGCCAGCCTGGGCATGAAGCACGTGCGTCTGACCGGTGGCGAACCGCTTCTGCGCCGCAATGTGGTCGACCTGTGTGGGCGCATTGCCGCCCTGCCGGGCATCGAGGATCTGTCGCTGTCCAGCAACGCCACGCAGCTGGCCAGGATGGCCGGCGACCTCAAACAGGCGGGTGTCACCCGTCTGAACATCAGCCTCGACTCCCTGCGCCCGGAAGTGGTGGAGAGAATCAACGGTCGTCCGGTGCTGGACCAGGTGCTGAATGGCCTGGAGACCGCGCGTTCGGTGGGTTTCGCCCCGATCAAGGTCAACATGGTGGTGATGCGGGAAAACGCCGGGGATATCGACGCCATGGTCGCCTACTGTATGGAACGTGGCTTTGTCCTGCGTCTGATCGAACTCATGCCGATGGGCGAGACCGCCCGGCGCATGGGCTTCGTCGACCTGCAGCCGGTGATCTCCCGCCTGCGCCAGCGCTTCGGCCTGGTTGACACGCTAATGCGCGGCGGCGGCCCGGCGCGTTACCTGGGCACACCCGACGGCCGTTTCACGGTCGGCTTCATCACCCCCATCTCGCAGCACTTCTGCGAAACCTGCAATCGCGTGCGCCTGACCGTGGATGGCGTCCTGCACCTGTGCCTGGGCCAGGAGGAGCGTATGGATTTCCGTGTCCTGATGCGCGCCGGCGCTTCCGACGCTGATCTGGTCGATGCCATCCATCGGGCCATCGACATGAAGCCGGAACGCCATGAATTCCGCGAGCAACCGCAAAAACTGGTTCGCTTCATGAGCATGACCGGCGGCTGAGCGCGGCCATGACGTTGAGAGCCCCTGCTTCAAGCAGTAGAATCGCGCAAATTTTTGTAATCGGAGTGACACGATGAACATCTTCAGCAAATACAACTTGCCTTTCACTTTGGTCATCTCCCTGATTGTTTGGGCTTGGCTCAGCCTGTTCTCGGTGATACTGGGTTCGTTGTTCTGATCTATCCGAAGCGCAAAGAAAAAGCCCCGCAATGCGGGGCTTTTTCTTTGCGCTTCGGATAGATCAGACAGTCAATGCCGCGCGCATCTTCTGCAAGGCCTTGGCCTCGACCTGACGCACGCGCTCGGCGGAGATGCCATACACGGCGGCCAGTTCATGCAGGGTGGCGGGATTTTCCTCGTTCAGCCAGCGCGATTCGACGATATGCCGGCTGCGCGCATCCAGGCTTTCCAGCGCGCGGGAGAGGCCCACAGTAGCGAGCTTCTCGCGTTCCTTGTTCTCGATATGCTGCGTCGGCTCGGCATTCGGCGCGGCCAGGTAAGCGATCGGCGCGTAGCTTTCCTCATCGCTATCCACGCTCGGCTCCAGCGACACATCCTGCCCGTACATCCGGATTTCCATTTCCCGCACGTCCGCGTGGTTGACATTGAGCACGCGCGCCATTTCTTCGACGGCACCACTGGTGAGGCTGCCATCGCGCTTCTTCATACTGCGCAGGTTGAAGAACAGTTTGCGCTGCGCCTTGGTGGTTGCCACCTTGAGCAAACGCCAGTTCTTCAGGATGTACTCATGGATTTCCGCCTTGATCCAGTGCACAGCAAATGACACCAGGCGCACACCACGTTCCGGGTCATAACGCTTCACCGCCTTCATCAGGCCGACATTGCCTTCCTGGATCAGGTCGGCGTGGGGCAGGCCGTAACCCAGATAACCGCGCGCGATGGCTACCACCAGACGCAGATGCGACAACACCAGCTGGCGGGCCGCTTCGACATCTTCCTTTTCGTGAAAACGCACGGCCAGATCATATTCCTGCTCGGCGGTCAGCAACGGGAAACGGTTCACCGCCTGGATGTAGCTCTCCAGACTGCCTAGTGTGGATGGGACGGGGAAATCTAGTGTGGCAGCGGTCATCTACTTACTCCTGTAGCTCTAGTCGGTCGAATTTTAGCACTCGTCAGACTTGAGTGCTAAGCACCGGAGCGAGTTCCCGAGTTTTTTAATCAACTTTAGTCCCCCTGCCGCAGAGCGCGCCCCACCGCGAAGTAAGCGCCCAACCAGCCGAGCATCGACGAGAACAGAAGCAGGAGGCCGGTTTCCTGGAAAGAGAGGCCGGCGAGGAGGAATTGTGAGCCGTAGGCGGCGGCGACCTGCGCGACGCTGCTCTCAAGGAGCAAACCGCCGACAATCACCAGCAACCAGCCCGCGAGGCCGCCAACCAGGCCCTGGATGCCGCCAAAATAAAGGAAAGGGCGACGGATGAAGCGGTCGGTGGCACCGATCAGACGGGCGACTTCGATCGCGTCCTCCTGCGCGTAGATTTGCAGGCGGATCGTGTTGGCGGTAATGGCCGCGAGCGCCACGCCGAGCACGACGATCAACATGCCGACCAGGTCGCGGCCCAGTTGCATGAGGGCGGCAAGTCGTTTGATCCAGTCCGTATCCACCAGCACCCGTTCGATATCCGGGTTGCTTTTGACTTCCGCGGCCAGCGCCTCCAGAGCCTCCGGCGTGGCCACCTTGGGGGTGAGCACCAGGGTGTGCGGCAGGGGATTTTCCGGCAAGCCCAAGGCGACCTCCGCAAGGCCGGCGGACTCCAGGCGTTTGATGCCGTCAGTCTTGCTGACGAACTGGACATCGGCGACATCGACACGCTTCTTCAGGCCCGCGGCGAGGGCACGGGCTTTCGTCTCATCCACTTCCTTGAAGAAGGCGGTGACTTCAGCTTGCGGTTTGACGCCGCCGGCCGCGCGTTCCAAATTGCTGAGCAGCACATAAAGACCGGCGGGCAGGCTGACCGCCACCCCGATCACCAGGATGGTGAACAAGGTGGCGACCGGCGCGGCGCGGAATTGCTCGGCCGCGATCTTGAGACTGTGCAGGTGGTGGGCAAGCCAGGCTTTCATCAAAGCACCTGTTTGCCGTAGGCCAGGGTGACCTTGTGGCCGCCGTAGCGGTTGATCAGATCCTGGTCGTGGGTGGAAATGACGAGGGTGACGCCGACTTCGTTGAAGGCTCGAAACATGTCCATGATGTCGCGGGCATAGGCATCGTCCAGGTTGGCGGTCGGCTCGTCGGCCAGCACCAGGGCGGGACGACTGACGATGGCGCGGGCGATGCACAGGCGCTGCTGTTCGCCGCCGGAGAGCGTGATGGGGCGGGCGCGTTCCTTGTTGAGCAGGCCGACCTTGTCGAGGGCGGCGCGCACCCGTTTGGCGGCGTCGTTGCCGATCACCCCCTGGATGTGCAGGGGCATCAGTACGTTGTCAAACACGCTGCGGTCGTACAGCAACTTGTGGTCCTGGAAGATCAGGCCGATGTTGCGGCGGAAGAAGGGCAGCGCCGGGCGTTTCATGCGGCCGACATTCTGGCCGTTGACGATGATGTGGCCGCTGGTGGGGCGCTCGATGGCGGCGATGAGTTTGAGCAAGGTGCTTTTCCCGGCGCCGGAATGACCGGTGAGAAACACCATATCGCCCTGTTCGATGCCCAGCGAGATGTTGGACAGCGCTTCGTGGCCGCCAGGGTAGCGCTTGGTGACCTCGGAGATTTCGATCAGCGGCTGCGCGGACATGGGCTCAGGCAAACAACGCGTCGACAAACTCGGCGACACGGAACGGTTGCAGGTCTTCCAGTCCCTCACCGATACCGATGAAACGCACCGGCACCGGTTGCCGTTTCGCCAGCGCCGCGATGACGCCGCCCTTGGCGGTGCCATCCAGCTTGGTCATGACCAGACCGGTCAGGCCCAGCGCCTCGTCGAAGGACTTCACCTGCGTCAGCGCGTTCTGGCCGATGTTGGCGTCCAACACCAGCAGTACTTCGTGCGGCGCGCTGGGATCGACTTTCTGGATCACGCGCTTGACCTTGCGAATCTCTTCCATCAGGTGCAACTGGGTCGGCAGTCGCCCGGCGGTATCAGCCAGCACCACGTCAATGCCGCGCGCGCGCGCGGACTGGATGGCATCAAAAATCACCGAGGCGGAGTCGCCGGCCTGCGAGGAAATCACTTCCACGTTGTTGCGCTTGCCCCACTCGGCCAGTTGCTCGCGCGCGGCGGCGCGAAAAGTGTCGCCGGCGGCCAGCAGCACGCTCTTGCCTTCAGCCTGGAAGCGCCGCGCCAGTTTGCCGATGGTGGTGGTCTTGCCGGCGCCATTGACCCCGGCCAGCATGATCACAAAGGGTTTGTTACTACTGATGTCGAGTGGTCGCTCCAGTGGCGCCATCAGATCCACCAACTCGGCCTTGAGCGCAGTGCGCAACTGGCTGGCATCGGTGAGGCGCTCGCGTTTCACGCGGCCGCGCAGTTTGTCGATCAGATGCTGGGTGGCCTCCACGCCGACATCCGCGGAGAGCAGAACGGTTTCCAACTCTTCGAACAGCGTCTCGTCAATCTTGGCGCCGACACCGAACAGGCCTGTGACCTGACTTGAAAAAACATTGCGCGTACGCGACAGGCCGGTCTTGAGACGTTGCGCCCAGGACAGCTTGGGGGCCGGCGCGGGAGCGGGCTCCGGCGTGGGTGGGGGTTCCACCGCGACCTCGGTTGCCATCTCGGTGGCCCCCGAAATGGCAACTTCGGCAATCGCCTCAGCGGCGGCGTTGCCGGCGACATCGGGCTGCGTCTTGCGGGATTTTAAGAAACCAAACACGGGGAATGAGCGTCAGAGGCTGCGTTATAAGCCTGGAAATTCTATCATGCGCCCCCCTCTGCCCCGCCTTGGCCACCCCACCATGAAGAGATTGTTATTTGTTTTGAGCCTTGCCGTCACCGCCGTGGCCCACGCCGAAATCGTCGAACAGACGCTTGACAACGGCATGCGCGTCATCGTCAAGACCGACCGCCGCGCGCCGGTGGCGGTATCGCAGGTCTGGTATCGCGCCGGCAGCATGGACGAATGCACGGGCACCACCGGCGTGGCGCATGTGCTGGAACACATGATGTTCAAGGGTACCCACGATGTCCCGGCCGGCGAGTTTTCGCGCCGCATCGCCGCGGCGGGTGGGCGCGAGAACGCCTTCACCTCGCGCGACCACACCGCCTATTTCCAGACCTTGCAGAAGGATCGCCTGGAACTGGCGCTGAAACTCGAAGCCGACCGCATGGCGAATCTCAGCCTGTCCGCCGACGAGTTTTCCAAGGAAATCCAGGTGGTCATGGAAGAACGGCGGCTACGCACCGAGGACAGCGCGCAGGGGCGCCTTTACGAGGGGCTGATGGCCAGCGCATTCCAGGCGCATCCGTACCGGCATCCGGTGATCGGCTGGATGGACGACCTCAAGAACATGAGCGTGGACGACGCGCGTACCTGGTATCAACGCTGGTACGCCCCCAACAACGCCACGCTGGTGGTGGCGGGCGATGTCGACCCCAACCAGGTATTTGCCTGGGCGCGACAGTATTTCGGCCCACTCGCCGCCCACGCCTTGCCGCTACGCAAACTGCAACACGAACCGGAACAGAACGGCGCCAGGGAAGTGACCGTGAAAGCGCCAGCCAAGCAGCCGGTAGTGGCGCTCGCCTGGCAAGCGCCGACTCTGACCGACCCGGAGAAGGACAGCGATCCCTATGCCCTGGAAATTCTCGCCGGGGTACTGGACGGCCACGCCTCGGCGCGACTGAACCAGTCCCTGGTGCGGGAAAAACGACTGGCCACCGAAACCAGCGCCGGTTATGACCCGGTCGCGCGCGGCCCCGTTCTGTTCATGGCCGACGCCACGCCGGCCGAGGGCCATACGGTGGCGGAAGTCGAGGTGGCGCTGAAGCAGGAAATCGCCCGCATCGTGAAGGATGGCGTCGACGAAAAGGAACTCGCCCGGGTCAAGGCGCAGGTGCTGTCAAGTCAGGTGTATCAGCAGGACTCCCTGTTCTATCAGGCCATGCTGATCGGCGAGTGGACCACCGCCGGGCTCGATTACCGAGCGCGCGACATTCGTTTCCGCAAACTCAAGGAAGTCACCGCAGAGCAGGTGCGCGCGGTGGCCGCGAAATACCTGGTGGACAGCAAATTGACCGTGGCGCAACTCGATCCGCAACCGCTGGACAGCAACAAACCCGCCCAACGTGGCTTCGGAGGCCGTCATGCGAATTGAGCGTCTTTTCTGCATCCTCGCCGCCCTGCTGCTGACCGCGCAGGCACAGGCCGGGCTCGACATCCAGAACTGGACCACGCCGCAGGGCGCGCGCGTCTATTTTGTGGAAAACCACGAATTGCCGATGCTGGACATCAGTGTCGATTTCGACGCCGGCAGCGCCCGCGACAGCCGCGAGAAATCCGGCCTCGCCAGCCTCACCCGCCATGTCATGGCCCTCGGTGCGGGCGGTTATGAAGAACGCGACATCGCGGAAAAAATGGCCGACGTGGGCGCCAATCTGGGCGGCCGCCTCGATGCCGACCGCGCCGGCTTCCAGGTGCGCACGCTCTCCGGCAAGGCGGAACGCGATCAGAGTATCGACCTGCTCGCCGCCGTCCTGTCCGCGCCGCGCTTTGATGCCAGTGTGCTGGAGCGGGAGAAGGCGCGCGTCATCGCCGGTTTGCAGGAGGCCGAAACGCGCCCCGAGTACATCGGCGCCAAAGCTTTCCAGACGGCGATCTACGGCGATCATCCTTATGCGCTCAACGAAGGTGGCGAACAGGAAACCGTGGCGAAACTCGGGCGTGACGACCTGGTCGCCTTCCATCGCGCCTATTACCGGGCACACAACATGGCCATCGCGGTGATGGGCGACATCAGCCGCGCGGAAGCGGAAAAACTGGCGGAAAAACTGGCCAGCGGCCTGCCGCCGGGCGCCGCGCCCGCCGCGCTTCCCCCAGTCACCGTCAAGCCGCAAGGTATGCAACAAGTCATTCCCCACCCCGCCACACAAAGCCATTTGTTCATGGGGCTGCCCGGCCTCAAGCGCGAGGATCCGGATTACTTCCCGCTCTATGTGGGCAACTACGTTCTCGGCGGCGGCGGCTTCGATTCGCGCCTGACCAAGGCCATCCGCGACAAGAAGGGCCTGGCCTACAGCGTCTACAGCTACTTCATGCCGATGCGCGAACTGGGGCCGTATCAGATCGGGCTGCAAACCCGGCGCGAAGCGACCAACGACGCGGTGGAGTCCGCCCGCGCCGAGCTGGAGCGCTACCTGAAAGAAGGCCCCAGCGACGCCGAACTGACCCAGGCCAAGAATAATCTGGTCGGTGGCTTTCCCATGCGCATCGACAGCAACAAAAAGATCCTCGAATACCTGTCCATGATCGGCTTCTATCGCCTGCCGCTGGACTGGCTGGATACCTATACCGCCCAGGTGGAAGCGGTAAGCCATGACGACATCCTGCGCGCCTTCCGCGCGCGGGTATTGCCGGGGGCGATGAGCACCGTGATCGTCGGTGGACAAACAGATGGCCAGGGCAAGTAACTCGGTTCGCATTATCGGCGGCCAATACCGTAGCCGGGTGTTGCGCTTCCCCGATGCCCCCGGCCTGCGGCCAACGCCGGACAGGGCGCGGGAAACCCTGTTCAACTGGCTCGGCCAGCGCCTCGACGGCCTGATCTGCCTGGATGCCTTCGCCGGCAGTGGAGCACTCGGTTTCGAGGCCGCCTCGCGCGGCGCCGCGCGCGTGGTGATGCTGGAACAGGAGCGAGCCGCCCATGAAGCCCTGCTGAAAAACGCGCAAGCACTGGCGGTATCCGGCGTGGAAATCCTGCGCCGCGATGCGCGCGGCCATCTAGCAAGCAGCGACGACAGCTACGACCTGATCTTCCTCGACCCGCCCTTCGCCGGAGATTTGTTACAGATCATCCTTCCGCTCGCGGCGACACGCCTGGCGCCTGACGGTAGAATCTACGCCGAATCGCCCAGGCCATTGGCGCCGGAAGGCATGACGGTGTTGCGCCAGGGCCGCGCGGGACTCTCCCACTTCTGTTTGCTGGAGCTTGCTTGAAACGCATTATTGTCTACCCAGGTACATTCGACCCGGTCACCCGTGGACACGAAGACCTGGTGCGGCGCGCATTGAAGCTGTGCGATGAAGTTGTGGTGGCGGTGGCGGACAATGCGCCGAAGAGCCCCTGTTTCAGCCTGGATGAACGCGTCGAGTTGCTGAACCTGGCCCTGGCCGGTCTGCCAGGGTTACGGGTACAGCCGTTCAGTGGTTTACTGGTCGATTTCGTGCGTAACGTCGGCGCCAATCTGGTGTTGCGTGGCTTACGCGCGGTATCGGACTTTGAATTCGAGTTCCAGTTGGCGGGCATGAATCGCCGTCTCGACCCGGAGATGGAAACAGTTTTTTTGACGCCGGCGGAACAGCACATGTTCATTTCCGCCAGCATGGTGCGCGAAATCGCGCGGCTTCATGGGGATGTGAGGCCGTTCGTACATCCAGAGGTGGCCAAGCGACTGGCCGCCAGATACAGCAATTGATTTGATAGAGGAAAAAACATGGCGCTGATAATCACCGACGAATGCATCAACTGCGATGTGTGCGAACCGGAGTGCCCGAACGGGGCCATCACCCAAGGCGAGGATATCTACATCATCGACCCCAACAAGTGCACCGAATGTGTCGGCCACTTCGACACCCCGCAGTGCCGCGAGGTCTGCCCGGTGGACTGCATCCCGGTCAATCCCAATTATGTGGAAGACAAGGATCAGCTCTACGCAAAGTACCAGAAGCTGACCGGCGAGAGCTGAAACACCCGTTGCCTTTCAGAAAAAAGCGCGGCTGGGCCGCGCTTTTTCATTTTCCGCGGGACCAACCTTACCTTCCCGCCGCCACCATGGGCGCCGCCGCCTCATCCATCTGGAAGCGGTAGACATCCACGCTGGGGGTGGACTCCAGGCGTTTCTCCACCCTGATGGTGTGCTTGCCCCCCGCGGTGCGCACCTCGGCCGTGATATCCGGAGCGAAGGCACTCGGCAAAGAAAGCAGCATGGGCGCCTGGCGGGTGACCGGATTGGGCAGCAACAACAGACCGGGCCATTGGCGGCCGTTGTCGATACGGCGCAATTGCACGGCATCCGCCTGCGGCGCCAGAAGTTGCACACCGAAAAACACCTCGCCCGCCGCCGGGATGCGAAACCAGCGCACCAGACCGATACTCCAAGCGTTGCCACCCTGGCGCAAGCCCACCACATCACCAACCCGTATCTGAACTCCTGAGCCGATATAGCTCAAGGCCAGGCCACCCATGCTGTCGTTCACGGTCTTGCAGCGCAAACGAACGGGGGCTGATTCATGGCTGCTGCCATAGACGATGGCATCACTTGCGGCGGGAGGAGAGATCAACGCATGCACCGACTTGAGGCCGAAACTCACCTCGAATTCCCGCCCATTCTGAAGCCTGCGGCGTTGCGCCATACGTTGCAGGGAAGCGCCCCAGTTGAGCTTGAGGCGACGCAGCATGGTGGCGTAGGCGGGGTCGCGCGCGGCCTCGGGCAGGCCGAGCTTCTCGATGTCTTCCTGGCCGCGCAGATGCGAGCTGAGCAGTGCCAGATGTTTGGCAAGTTCAGTGGTGGTCAGCAGCAGATCCCAACGCGGATTCGTGGGGTGCGGCTCGCGCGCGAGGGGTCTGGGCGGCGCATCGGTGTTGACTTCAACCAGGAACAGGCCGGCATGGCCCTTGGTGGTTTCCTCGGCGGGATGCAGGTGTGCCAGATTGGCGTAGCGAGCAATGATGTCCCTGGCCCAGGGCAGCTCGCTTTGCGGAAAGTGATAAGGATCGGCCAACATCAACAGCAGGGTGGCGAGATAGATCTGTTCTAGCGACAGCATGTGTTTGCTGCCTTCCGGGACTGAATCCTTGAGCCCGCTGCGCAAGGCGTAATTGTACGTCTGATGCAGATCCACCCAAATTCCGTGAGGGTAGGACTCGTGAGTTTCGTAGCAGACTTCCAGAATTGACTGCAAGGCCAGAAGGGTATGTTGCAGATAGTGCGGCAGTGGATTGCCGCCAAACAGATGGAAGCGCTTGCCCAGCCATTCGAGTGTCAATGTCTTGTAGCAATCGGCGCTTTCCAGCAGGAGGCGCTGCGCCAGTTCCGCGTTGCGATGCTGCTTGCTGGGCAACGGAAGGGAAACCGACCCATACTGCTCGCGCAACGAACCGACCACATCCTCCAGTACCGGATGTAGTAGCTCGACCACCCTGGCGCGCACATCGTGGGAAACGTCGGCGCGATTGAGTGTGGTCAGATAATCGGCCAGTTCCTCCGCCGCCTCGGCGGGGTTGGACATGGGCAAGCGCAGGAGCCAGGCAGCAACTTGCTTGGGCTTTGTCTCCAAGCTTATAGTGCGCGCCGGCTCGCGAGCGGGCAGGGCGTATCTGGGTTGCATGTGTTCCCGTTACTCCTACGAGGGATTCGACGCTTACGCTAACCGCGTCGGACCGTAGCATTCTACCTTCCGATATTTCTCCCCGGAACGGCATTTTCCCCTCCTGTATCCCGGAGCATTGGCGATGGATCTGATCGAAAAAATTTTTGAAGGCTTGCTCTGGCGCAGCCGATATGTGGTGCTTTTCGCGGTGTTGGCGAGTATGGCCGCCGCTTTCGCCATCTTTTACATGGCCACCGTGGACGTGGTCTACCTGGTTTCCCACATCCTGCATTACTCCGACCCGGACCTGGCCGCCGAAGCGCGCAAGGCCCTGCATGACGAGACCATCACCCATGTGGTGGAAGTGGTGGATGGCTATCTGCTGGCCACGGTGATGCTGATTTTCGGCCTGGGCATGTATGAACTGTTCATCAGTGACATCGACGAGGCGCAGAACAGCAAGGCCTCCAGCGCCATTCTGGTGATCCACAGCCTGGACGATCTGAAACAGCGTCTGGCCAAGGTGATCATCATGATCATGATCGTCACCATCTTCGAGATGGCGCTGAAGCTCCATATCAGCGGCGCCCTCGACCTGCTCTATCTGGCCGGGGCCGTCGCCCTGATCGGCCTGGCGCTGTACCTGACCCATGCCGCCGACGGACATGGCGGGTCCGCGACCGGGCACGAGTCCGAGAAATCCCACTGAACCTCCGCGAGACCGCCCGGTCTCAACCACTTTTCTGGATATGGCCATGATCCCGCGTCTTTGCTTGTTTCTCTTTCTCCTCGGCGGCGCCTTCTCCGCCCAGGCCTTCAACTTCACCGACAGCAAAGGCAAGACGCACACGCTGGAGCAATACAAGGGCAAGTGGGTGCTGGTGAACTTCTGGGCCACCTGGTGCCCGCCCTGCCTGGCGGAAATCCCCGACCTGGTCACCCTGCACGAAAACAAGAAGAACAACCTGGTCGTGATCGGCGTGGCGATGGATTACCGCGACCCCAAAGAGGTGTTGCAATACGCCGAACAAATGATGATTTCCTACCCGATGGTGCTGGGCGACTACAAACTCGCCAAGCAGGTCGGCGAGGTCAACGCTTTGCCCACCACTTACCTGTACAACCCGCAGGGCAAACAGGTGGCCTATAACGTCGGCGCCGTCACCCGCGACGCCATCGAACGCTATATCCGCAACAAGAAATAAGGACACTCCCATGCGCTGGCTCCTCCTCACGCTCGCCCTTATCCTGCCGACCCTGCCCGCCCTGGCAGAAGTGCGCGACCCGCAAAGTCACTTCTTCATGGCCAAGATGGGTGACTTCAAGGACGAACTCGGCACCGCCAAAAAGGAAGGCAAGGAGGGCGTGCTGATCATGTTCGAAATGGAAGAGTGCCCGTTCTGCGCGCGCATGAAGGGCACGGTGCTCAACCAGTCCGAAGTGCAGGACTGGTACCGCAAGCACTTCCTCATCTATGCCGTGGATGTCAAAGGCGGCACCGACATGACCGACTTCCAGGGCAACGCCACCACCGAAAAAGCCTTCGCCCTGGCCAACCGCGCGCGCGCCACCCCCACCTTCCTGTTCTTCGACCTGGAAGGCAACCCCATCACCCGCTTCACCGGCGCCACCCAGACCGCCGAGGAATTCATGCTGCTTGGCCGTTATGTGGTGGAAGGCGCCTACAAGGCCCAACCGTTCAACGTCTACAAGAAGGCCGCCAAACCATGAAATGCTGGTTGCCGCTTCTGGCATTCCTCGCCGGCGGTGCCCTGGCGGCAGAACCGGCACCGACCCTCACTCTGGAAGCCGTGCTGGGTGCCGCCGACGCGCCGCACCCCGACCTCGACCTTGCCCGCGCGCAACAGGCCGGCGCCCAGGCGGAACAACAACTCGCCGCGAGTCTGAGTGACTTCCGGGTCACCCTCGAAGGCACGCTACGCACAGGACACAACCAGTTCTACAACAACCGTTTCCAGCCCGACCACCAGGCCCGCCTCAACGCCCGCAAGACTCTTTTCGATGCCGGCCGCCAGGACAGCGGTCTCGCCGCCGCGCGCGACGAAAGTGCCGCGCGCGAACTGCAACTGATCGACACTCGCGGCCAGCGCCGCCTCACCTTGATGGCGCGCTACTTCGACGCGCTCCTCGCCGACATGCAATACGCCGCCGACACCGAGTTCTTGGCAACCGCCTATGTGACGTGGGACAACGCCAAAGACCGCCAGGCACTGGGTCAGCTGGCGCAATGGGAGCTGGCCGAACTGGAATCGCGCTACCTCGACAGCCGCGCCCGGCGCAACGACGTGCTGCGTAAATTGCGCGACAAGCGCATGCAACTCGCCATTGCCCTCAACCGCTCGGAACCCGTGCGGGAAGACCTGGTCGACCCCAAACTCAGCGGCAACGAACGCGAGCTACCGGAACTGGCGCCACTGCTCGACACCATGCTCGCGCACAACCCCCGCCTGCTGGCACAGAAGCAATTACTCACCGCCACACAAAGCCGCATCGAAGGTGTGCGCGCCGACAACCGACCCAGCCTTGAATTCGAAGCCGAAGCCGCCGCCTGGAGTCGTGACTCCAGCACCCGCGACGACCTCCGCGCCGGCCTCAACTTCGTCTGGCCGCTATGGCAAGGCGGCCGCGTCGATGCCCGCATGGCGCGCGAACAAGCCACCTTCATGGAACGCCAGGCACAGCACGACAAACTGCAGCAGGAACTGCGTCAGACCCTGGCCGACACCTGGGAAGAAATCCACTACCTGCGCGACAGCGCGCGCAACAGCAGCGCGGCCAACGCGCTCTACCGCGACCTTGCCCTGGAAAAAGCGCGCGCCGAATACGAACTGGAACTGAAAACCAACCTGGGCAGCAGCATGGCCGAAACCCAGTCCGCCCGGCTGCAAAAACGCGCCGTCGAATACCGCCTGGCACTCGCCCTCGCGCGTCTGGAAGCCCTGCTGGGCGTGCCGCTGGATACAGTGAAAGTGGAGGAAAAGAAATGATGTTTCGCACCCTGTTACTGGCCCTGATCGCGGGCAACGCTCTCGCCGCGGCCGATGTTGCAACACTCCCCGCCATACTCGACTGGTCCGGCCGTGTCAGCCTCACCCTGCCGGTCGCCGGCGTGATCGAACAGGTCAACGTCCAGGCCGGCCAGACGGTGAAGAAGGATGAACTGCTCGCCGCCCTCAACCCCACCCTGTTCAAGGCCGGCATCGCGGAAACGCGCGCCGACCTCGACCGTCTCACCCAGGAAGAAGCCGACGCCAGCCGCGACCTTGACCGGGTCAAGGAGCTCTACGCGCGCACCGTCTCCTCCACCACCGAACTCGACGCCGCCAAACTGCGCTACGCCCGCGCCCAGGCCGGGCTGGCCGCCGCCCAGGCGCGGGTGGAAAAATCTCGCCGCCTGCTCGCCGAATCGGAACTGCGCGCGCCTTTCGATGCCGTCATCCTGGCCCGCCACGGCGAACCCGGTCTGGTCATCACTTCCCCCTGCCAACCCGCCGCCGTCGTCAGCATCGCCCGCGCCGACGAATGGCTGGCGCGCGCCTCCATCGAAGCCGCGCAAGCCGCCAACCTGCGTCTCGGCGAAGAAACCAGCGTGCGGATCGCCGGCCAGACCGTCAAAGGCCGCATCCGCGCTCTCACCGCGCAACCGGAAGGCCGCATCCTCCTCGACGTCGCCCTCCCGCGCGCGCCTGGCACCTGGGCTGGACAGCCCGCCGGCATTCACCTGCCCTGAGTCGCGTCCGCCGGCGCCGCGCGATCCAGCCGCGAGACGACCGGGGGATTACACGGCGCGATTCGCCCTGCCCGCCCGAAACGCCGCCAACAAGGCTGCCTTGAGGTCTGAATGGCCATCCAGATCGCGCACCCCCAGCGTCCGCTCCGCGATTTCTCTGACGACTTGCAAATCCTGTTCCTCGCGCCAGTCAAGCTCGAAGCGCGTCCAGTCGAAGCCACCGTCATGGCAGCTTTGCGCCGCGACCCCGGTGGCATCGGAGAACACGATCTCGTGCGACTCCATCACTTCATAAAGGTAGGAATAAGGATCGATCCCGCCGGCCCTGGCCAGGAACAGATGGAAATTGGGTGCCTCGCCGACTTCTCCGACACAGCGATCCAGGTCGATGCTGGCATCGAGCTCATAAGCCTCGGCCTTGAACGAGAAGGCCAGGCGAGCGCGGACAGTGCTGTTGCTGTTCATATATGAGCCATAAGCGTGAAGAGTCGTGATTATCCCGGATTGCCATAGGAGGCGTGGGGCGTTGATGTTTTACGACCCTCGCTCACCTCGCCCGTTCAACCTAGAAACCTCAGTTGAACGCGCCCGATCGGTGAGCGCCATCGGAGGCGCTAACGCCAGCACCCATGCGGCCACACAAGGGATAAGGATCGGTCAACTGAGGTTTCTAGATTCAATCGATGCGCCAGCCCGCGCGAGCCTCCAATCTGGCGATGAGTTCCGAACTGGCGCGGGCAATTTCCGGGCGGGCGCGCAAGGCCAGCGCTAGCGTCGCGTGGAGATTGAGCGCTTCACCCCGCCTCCTATCTTCTTCATGGCGGCGGGCAAAGTCCGGTGGCACCCGCGTGATCCAGTTGTTCTCGGTCACTGTGCCCGGCACGTTGTAGCTCTCCTCCAGCCCGAACAGGTCGGCGAAGAACAACATGACGTGGCGAACGGGGCTCAGGAACAGGTCCGCCACCTTGGCGTGGACCAGCTTACGGTAGTCGGCGGCCAGAACGGCGGCCAGGGGCTCGGGGGCATCCGGGCGCAATCGACGCGCGAGATAGGCCGCCTGCCGACTTCCTTCTTCCCGTCCCCGCCAGCCTTTTGCCAGGCACCAGAGCGACGGCGTGTCGTGGTTGCCCACCATGATCCAGTCCTCGGGCCGCGCGTTCTCGCCGCGATAGACATCCCGGGGATCGTCCAGATTGGCCTTCTGGGTCACTCGAAAGCGGCCCAGGCCGTGCTGCAACCGTACCCGCCGCAGCGGCAGCGGCTCGGTAGAGAGCACCTCGCACAGGATGTCCTCGCGGCGGCGGCCGTGGGTGCTCACCTGAGCCATGAGGGCATCCACGATCAACGCGTAGCGGCCCTCCTGCTCGGGGTCGAGTTCTCGCTCCCAATCTTCCGCATAACGCGGCCGTGTGCGGTCGATCTGCTCCGGCCGCGCGATGGCGTGACGAGCAAGCCCGGGATGGTCGGGCAGGTCAGGTGAAGCGAACAGCCGTGCCCCGTTCTGCACCGCGTGATACGGGTCAGGGTCGTCAGCCCGATAGACCCAAGGGCAAACCAGGCCGTGCGGATGATCCAGACGCAAGCCGTCGAACTCCGCGAGCATCTTGCCCAGGCGCTCGGCGACGAAATCGAGCACCGGGCCGGTGCCGCCATCGGCGTCAAGATAACGCGCCGGGTCCAGCACCTGGTAGTTCCATGGCTGGCCCTCGATATTGGTGCGACTGGGCGGCGCGCCCATGTAGTAGTCATGCAGCAGCAACGCCTGCCGACTCCAGGCATCGCGCTGAGAAAAACCCACCTGCACATCGCCGTACACCTTCAGCCCCAACGCCCGCATGCGGCCAAGAAAGGCCCGATGCTGTTCCAGCAGGATGAGCTGGACCAAGGCGTAGCGTTCCATGAGGCCGCCATATTTCAACTGCAAAGCCTGCCGCCGATCCTCGCAGGCCGCCGCGACCGCGGCCGGTGGGTCGGGCAACAGCCGATCCAGACCGCCCTCACCCGTTTGCGGCCATTGCCGCCAGGGCAGGTGTCCGTGTTCCAGGCAAAGCGCCTCATACAGGGCGTCGTCACGCAACCAGCGGTTGTTTTGCCAGAGGGCGGCAAGCGCCATACTCAATCGCGCCGCTTCGGGCTCACCGTGCTGGCGCGCCACGCTGAAACGTTGATGGATCTCGTCCAGCGCATGCTCATAGGCGTCGAAAGCGTAAGCGTAGGCCACCCCGCACCCGTCGGGACGCGGATTGCCGGCGACCGCCGCGCGCCAGGTGTCTTCGCTCAACAAACCACCCCACTCGGCATCGTGAGCGAGGGCGCCCAGGTCCAGGGAAAGGAAATTGCGGGAGAACAGCGTGCCGTCGTAGGGCGAGGGATTGACCGGAGAGGTCTGCCCCTGCGGGCCCAGTTGCAGCCCGGTGAAGCCCAGGGAACGAGCGAAACCGGCCAGCGCCAGACCACCCGAACCATAGGGACTGCCACGCCCGCAGTCCTCGCCCGCCACACCGGGAAAGCTGGCATCGTGTACCGCCAGAAGAAAATCCGACTTGCCCAGCAGGGCCAGCGCTTCGACCAGATCGGGGTCGGGCTGTGAGGGCATTAATCTTGGCGAATCGATCATCAGAAGTACTGTCGGTAAGTTTTTCCCACCTTACACCAAGCTCGTTTCCGGGATTGCCGGATGGATGGTTTGTAGGACGTGGTTACCGTAGGGTAGGGGCTTCATCAGAGCGCGGCGAACCGCATCAAGTGGGTCGCATTGCATGGCGCGGTTCGCCGAGTTCACCACACCCTACGTCCTGTTGGGGCATGCTTGTGTCCTCGCGTTTGAACGTGACGACTACTAGATAAGCGCGCTTCACCGCGAGACCCCTTCCTACCGGCGCGGCTCGCTCATGAGTGCCAGCACTGACGTCACCCCCTTGAGCAAACCTTCCAGATCCGTTTTCGGCAAATCCTGTAGTGCGCGGCGCAAGCGGCCCTGCATGGGGCCGGGGATATTCTTGACCAGTTCGAGGCCGAGGTCGGTGAGATAAAGACGCACCACGCGGTTGTCCGTGTCGCGCCGCTCTCTGCGCACCAATCCATGCGTCTCAAGTTTGTCGAGCAGGTTGCTGGCGGTGGAGGGGTGGAGGTGCTGCCCCTCGGCAAGTTCGGTGACGCGCAGGCCGGGTTGTACGTAAACCTGCCATAGCGCCCAGACCTGGGAGCCGCTCAAGCCGTGACTGACATCGATGTTCTGCATGCCGGACTGAACCGTGCGAACCAATTGCAGGAGCTTGCCGAAAACCACCTCGGCAGGCACCACATCCAGCTCTGATTCAGCCGGCTGAGCGCTGGCGGCGGAGCTTTCGGTCACTTCCCCGCCCTTCTTTCCGCTTCCTTTACCCACCGTTGTTTGCTCCTGTAACTTGCCGGGAAATAGATATTGTGTAAAGATGTTTTACGCAAAACGATTTTGTGGCAAATATTATTTTGTACAAATATAAAGTCAATACTTTTTTTGCACGCCAGTGAACCACGATGGGATGGCCTCGCAACGCTCTCCCCAAGCGCGGTGGCCCAGCGCATTGCGCGCACCACAATTTCACCGCCCGTTGCCGATGGAAAGCACAGTCGACACACTCGCCGATAGGCGTAAAACAGCCCAGGAGGTTCTTCAATGAATACCGCCACGCAACAAGTTGCCAGCCAGATCACCGAGCACGACGTATTCCTGTTCAAGGAAGGCACCCATGCGCGGCTTTCCGAAAAGCTGGGCGCTCATCTCATCAACCATGACGGCGTCGCTGGCGCGCGCTTCGCGGTGTGGGCGCCGAATGCCGCGGCGGTATCCGTCATCGGCGATTTCAATAACTGGGACAAGTCATCGCAGTCATTGAAATCGCGGCTGGACGATTCCGGCGTGTGGGAGGGCTTTGTGCCGGGCATCGGCCATGGCGATTGCTACAAATTTCACATCACTTCACGCGACGGCGGCTACCAGGTCGACAAGGCCGACCCCTATGGCATATTCAGCGAGGTGCCACCGCGCACCGGTTCTCGCGTCTGGGATATGGCTTACACCTGGAATGACGCGGAATGGATGGCGCGGCGACGGGCGGCCAACGCGCTCGACGCGCCGATGTCGATCTACGAAGTGCATCTGGGTTCGTGGCGACGGGTACCCGAGGAGGACAATCGTTCCCTGAGCTACCGGGAACTCGCGCCGCTGCTGGTCGAGCATATGCGCGACCTCGGCTTCACCCACGTCGAACTGCTGCCGGTCACGGAGCATCCCTTCTTCGGCTCCTGGGGTTACCAGACCACCGGGTATTTCGCGCCGACCGCGCGCCAGGGCACGCCGCAGGATCTGATGTATCTGATCGACCAACTGCACCAGGCCGGCATCGGCGTGATCCTCGACTGGGTGCCCTCGCACTTCCCCAGCGACGAGCATGGCCTCGCCTATTTCGACGGCACTTATCTGTTCGAGCATGCCGACCCACGTCAGGGCTTCCATCCGGAATGGAAAAGCGCCATCTTCAATTACGGCCGCAAGGAAGTGCGTGCCTTCCTGATATCCAGCGCCCTGTTCTGGCTCGACCAATACCATATCGACGGCCTGCGCGTGGACGGTGTCGCCTCGATGCTTTACCTCGACTACGGCCGCAATGAGGGCGATTGGATTCCCAACGAACATGGCGGCCGAGAGAATCTGGCCGCCATGTCCTTCCTGCGCGGGCTCAACGAGGCCGTGTATCGCGATCACCCGGATACCCTGACCATCGCCGAGGAATCGACCGCCTGGCCGATGGTGTCGCGCCCGACCTATATGGGCGGCCTCGGTTTCGGCATGAAGTGGAACATGGGCTGGATGCACGACACGCTGAAGTACTACCAGCAGGATCCGGTGTTCCGCAAATACCACCACGAAAAGCTCACTTTCAGCATCTGGTATGCCTTCACCGAAAACTTCGTCCTGCCGATGTCGCACGACGAAGTGGTGCACGGCAAGGGCTCGCTGCTCGGCAAGATGCCGGGCGACGAGTGGCAACAGTTCGCCAACCTGCGCCTGCTCTACGGCCACATGTGGGGCCATCCCGGCAAGAAGTTGCTGTTCATGGGTAGCGAGTTCGGCCAAAAGCGCGAATGGCAGCATGACGAAAGCCTGGAATGGCATGTCCTGCAATACCCCTTGCATGGCGGCGTACAACGCTGGATGGGCGACCTCAACCGCTGCTACCGCGCGGAACCGGCGCTCTACCAGAAAGACTTTTCCGGCGACGGGTTCAGCTGGGTGGATTTCCACGACTGGGAAGAAAGCGTGATCAGCTTCCTGCGCCACGGAAAAACCCCCGGGGACACGGTGCTGGTGGTGTGCAACTTCACCCCGGTGGCGCGACAGAACTACATCGTCGGCGTTCCGCACGGCGGCTACTGGAAGGAAATTCTCAACAGCGACGCAGAAATCTATGGTGGTAGCGGCGTCGGCAATCTGGGCGGCGTCGAGGCATCGCCGGTGGCGGCGCAGGGCCACTATCATTCGCTCTCGCTGGCTCTGCCGCCGCTGGGGGTGGTGTATCTGAAACGGGTATCGGGAGAAACCGCATGAAGAAACGCACTCTGCAAGGTTCAACGCCACCCCAAGCCGACCGCGCCCGCGCGGTGATCGAGCGGGTCAGCCCCGAGATCGACGCCGGCCGTTTCCCGATCAAGCGCGTCGTCGACGAGGAAGTCGTCGTCGAGGCGGACGTCTTCACCGATGGCCACGACCAGTTGCGCGCCCTGCTGCGGCATCGACCGGCCGGCGCCAAGACCTGGAACGAAGTGGCGATGACCGCCAGCGGCAACGACCGCTGGCGGGGCGTCTTCCTGGTCGGCGCCCTCGGCCGCCACGAATACAGCGTCATCGCCTGGGTGGATCGCTTTCTTACTTGGCGCCACGACCTCGCCCGACGTCAGGACGCGGAGGACATCGGCGTGGCGCTACGCATCGGCGCCGAGTTGCTGGAAGCGGCCGCCACACGCGCCAGCGGCGATGATCGAAAGTCCCTCAAGACGACCGCCGCCGAGTTGCTCGCCGCCGCGCCCGAGGCCGGCCAGGTCCTGGCGCAAAGCGACAGTCTGGCCGCCCTGATGGCCACGCATGGCGAGCGGCTGTTCGTGACGGAATACGACCGCGTGTTGGAAGTGGTGGTTGACGGCGTGCGTTCGCGTTTTTCTTCCTGGTACGAACTGTTTCCCCGCTCCTGCGGCGAGGGTGATAAACACGAAACCACGCACGGCACCTTCGCCGATGTCGAGAAGCGGCTGCCGGAAATCGCCGCGATGGGCTTCGACGTGCTCTATCTGCCGCCCATCCACCCGATCGGCCGCACCTTCCGCAAGGGCCCGAACAACAGCCTAACAGCCGGCCCGAACGATCCCGGCAGCCCCTGGGCCATCGGCGCCGCCGAAGGCGGCCACCGCGACATCCACCCACAACTGGGTAGCGCCGAGGATTTTCGCCACCTGGTCGGCGAGGCCCGCGACCGCGGCCTGGAAGTCGCCATGGACATCGCCTTCCAGTGCGCGCCGGACCACCCCTACGTGAAGGAACACCCGGAGTGGTTCCGCCACCGTCCCGACGGCAGCATCCAGTACGCGGAAAACCCGCCGAAGAAGTACCAGGACATCTATCCCTTCGATTTCGAGTGCGCCGACAGCGACGCGCTGTGGCAAGAACTCAAGGGCGTGGTCGACCACTGGATCGGCGAGGGCGTGCGCATCTTCCGCATCGACAATCCGCACACCAAGCCCTTCCCCTTCTGGGAATGGCTGATCAACGGCGTCAAGGCGGAACACCCGGATGTCATCTTCCTGGCCGAGGCTTTCACCCGGCCCAGGATCATGCACCGCCTGGCGAAGCTCGGTTTCACCCAGTCCTATACCTACTTCACCTGGCGCAACACCCGGAAGGAGCTGACGGACTACTTCACCGAACTCGCCCGCCACGACTCGCGCGAGTACTTCCGCCCCAACCTCTGGCCCAATACCCCGGACATCCTGCCCGAGTTCCTGCAATACGGCGGCCGCCCCGGCTTCCTGCTGCGGGTGGCGCTGGCCGCGACCCTGGGCGCCAACTACGGTATCTACGGCCCGGCCTATGAGTTGATGGAAAGCGAACCACAAAGACCAGGCGGCGAGGAATACCTGGATTCCGAGAAATACCAACTGCGCCAGCGCGACCTGAACCGCCCGGACAGCCTGCGCGACTACATCGCCCGCCTCAACCGCGTCCGCCGCGAGAACCCCGCCCTGCACTCGGACTGGAGCCTGGCCTTCCACGAGATCGACAACCCGTTGATGCTTTGCTACAGCAAGAGCGCCGGCGACGACACCCTGGTGATGGTCGCCAACCTCGACCCGCACAATATCCAGGCCGGCTGGATCGACTTGCCGCTAGACGACCTCGGCCTGGCCGATGGCACCCCCTTCCAGGCGCACGACCTGCTGTCCGGCGCCCGTTTCCTCTGGCAGGGCGCGCGCAACTTCGTCCGCCTCGACCCCCAGGCCTCGCCGGTGCATATCCTGCGGCTGCGCCGCCGCCTGCGCAGCGAACGCGACTTCGATTACTTCCTTTAAGCAGAGAGCAAGATGAACCAGGACAACGACACGCAAACCACCCCGGAGTGGGCCGATGACCCCCTCTGGTACAAGGACGCCATCGTCTACGAACTGCACATCAAGGCTTTCTATGACAGCGACGGCAACGGTCTGGGCGACTTCAAAGGGCTGACCGAGAAGCTGGACTACCTGCAGGATCTCGGCATCAACACGATTTGGCTGCTGCCGTTCTATCCGTCACCGTTCAAGGATGACGGCTATGACATTTCCGACTATCACAACGTGCATCCGGAATACGGCAACCTCACCGATGTGCGCAACTTCATCCGCGAGGCGCACCGGCGCGGCCTGAAGATCATCACCGAACTGGTCATCAACCACACCTCCGACCAACATCCCTGGTTCCAGGCCGCGCGCGCCGCGCCACCCGGCTCAAAGAAGCGCAACTTCTATGTCTGGTCGGACACGGACAAGAAGTTTCCCGAGACCCGCATCATCTTCACCGACTCGGAGAAATCCAACTGGGCCTGGGACGACGAGGCCAAGGCTTATTACTGGCACCGCTTCTTCTCGCACCAGCCCGACCTCAACCACAACAATCCGGAAGTGGTGAAGGCGGTAATCCGCATCATGCGCTTCTGGCTCGATCTCGGCGTCGACGGCCTGCGCCTGGACGCGATTCCCTACCTGTGCGTGCGCGAGGGCACCAACAACGAGAACCTGGCGGAGACCCACGCCGTCATCAAGCAGATGCGCGCGGTGATCGACGCCCACTACCAGAACCGCATGCTGCTGGCCGAAGCCAACCAGTGGCCGGAGGACGTGCGCGAGTATTTCGGCGACGGGGACGAATGCCACATGACCTACAACTTCCCGGTGATGCCGCGCATCTTCATGGCCGTGGCCCAGGAAGACCGCCATCCCGTGGTCGAAATCATGCATCAGACGCCGGATATCCCCGCCAACTGCCAGTGGGCCATCTTCCTGCGCAACCACGATGAACTGACTCTGGAAATGGTCACCAAGCGTGAACGTGACTACATGTATCAGATGTACGCCGCCGACCCGCGCATGCGCGTCAACGTCGGCATCCGCCGTCGCCTGGCGCCGCTGATGGACAACAACCGGGACAAGATCGAGTTGGTGAACTTCCTGCTCATGACCCTGCCCGGTTCGCCCATCATGTATTACGGCGACGAGATCGGCATGGGCGACAACATCTATCTCGGCGACCGCAACGGCGTGCGCACGCCGATGCAGTGGAGCCCGGACCGCAACGCCGGCTTTTCCAAGGCCGACCCGCAACGGCTGTTCCTGCCGCCCAACATGGATCCGATCTACGGCTACGAAGCAGTCAATGTGGAGGCCCAGGCGCGCAACCCCTCCTCCCTGCTGAACTGGACCAAGCGCCTCATTGCCGTGCGCAAGAACTACAAGGCATTTGGTCGCGGGAGTATCCAGTTCCTCTCGCCCGGCAACCGCAAGATCCTCGCCTACGTGCGCGAGTGGGAAAACGAGACGCTGCTGTGCGTGGTCAACCTGTCGCGCAACGCCCAGCCGGTGGAACTCGACCTCTCCGCCTACAAGTGTCGGGTACCGGTGGAACTGCTCGGGCGCTCCGCTTTTCCACCGATCGGCGAATTGCCCTATCTGCTGACGCTCAAGGGTTATGGCACCTACAGTTTTCGCCTGGCGACCGACGCCGAGGTCCCTTACTGGCATGAGGAACGCCTGGCGCGTCCCGAACTGCCGATACTGGTACTCACCGAGGGCTGGACGACTTTCGCGAAAGGCCAAGCCAGTACCGTGCGTGGCGCCATCGCGGCCGCCACCCAGGAGCAGCTCCAGCACAAGGTGCTGGCGCCCTATCTCGTCAGCAAACGCTGGTTCGCCGCCAAGGGCCACCCGATCGAGCGTATCGAGATTCAGGAGCAGGGCGAGTGGAACACCGCCCAAGGCGCCTGGCTGCTCACCCTCATCGAGGTGCACTTCAGCGACCTGCCACCCCAGGTCTATTTTCTTCCGCTGGCCATCTGCTGGGAGGAAGAAGCCAGTGAGCAAAAGCTCCAGGCGCTGGCGCCCTGGACCCTGGCACGGGTACGGCAAAAAGATCGTACCGGCGTGCTCTATGGCGCCTTCGGCGACGACCGTTTCTGCCGCGAGCTGGTGCAGGGCATCGGCCGGAATATCGACCTCCCGCTGGGCAAGGGACGGGTCGAGTTTCGCGCCGGCAGTGTCTACGACGAACTGGCCGCCGGCATCGACGCGCCGGTGCGCCACCCGGCGCTGGAACAGAGCAATACGGCGGTGTTTTTCGGCAACCAGCTGTTCCTCAAGGGCTACCGTCACCTGCAACTCGGCACCAGCCTGGAAGTGGAAGTGGGCCGCTTTCTCACTGAGCAGTCGCCCTTCCCGCACATCGTGCCGGTCGGCGGCTCCGTGGAATTCCACCGCGCCGACGGCCAGACCATGACGCTGGCGCTGCTCCAGGCCTATGTGCAGAACCAGGGCATGGGCTGGAACTTCGCGGTGGATTATCTCGAACGCTTCCTGGCCGGGCAGTTGGCCGAGTCCTCGCCCCATGCGGCGGAACCCACGGAGAGTCCGCACGGCTACTTCCTGGTCCTGATGGAGGTACTCGGCCGCCGCACCGCCGAACTGCACCGGGCCTTCTGCCGTTCCACCGGCGACGCCGCCTTCGAACCGGAGCCGATCACGCCGGAGGATCTCGCCACCTGGTCGACCCAGATACACGCCGAAGCGGTCGCCACGCTCGATGCGCTGGAAAATAGCCGCGACGGTCTCTCGGGCGAGTTGCACGCGACCTGCGATCGCCTGCTATCGCTGCGGCCCACCCTGCTCGACCGCATTTCTCCGCGTGCTCTGGCGGGCATTAGCGCCGCCAAGATGCGCTATCACGGCGACTATCACCTCGGCCAGGTGCTGCTGGTGGAAAACGATTTCATCATCACCGACTTCGAGGGCGAACCGGCGCGGTCCCTGGAAGAGCGGCGCCAGAAGCATTCGCCGCTACGTGATGTCGCCGGCATGCTGCGTTCCTTCAGCTACGTCTCGGCGGTGGCGGCCAATCGCGCCACCAGCGAACGCCCCGCCGACCGCCACCGCCTCGGTCCCCTGGCGCAAACCTGGGAGAAAGAGGTGGGCGAAGCTTTCCTCAAGGGCTATCGCGACACCATCGAGGGTTGCCCGGCATGGCCGAGTGATGCCGGCGCGATGGAACAGCTGATCGAGTTTTTCGTCATCGAAAAAGCGCTTTACGAGCTGCGCTACGAAATGGACAACCGGCCGGATTGGCTGTCCATCCCGTTGTTCAGCCTGCTAAGAACACTGGATCATCAAGAAGGAGATAAATCATGAAAGTACTCGCCATGGTCCTGGCCGGCGGCCAGGGTTCACGGTTGCACCCTCTCACCGCGGAACGTTCCAAACCGGCCGTACCCTTCGGCAGCCGCTACCGCATCGCCGATTTCGTGCTCAGCAACCTGGTGAATTCCGAGATCCGCGGCATTTACCTGATGGTGCAGTACAAGTCGCAGTCGCTGATCGAGCACGTGAACAAGGCCTGGGGGCATGGCAACAGCTTCCCCGGACAGTTCGTCACGGTCGTGCCGCCACAGTTTAGCGAGGGGCAGAAATGGTTCCAGGGCACCTCCGACGCGGTGTTCCAGAACATCAACCTGATCAAGCGCCACGCCCCCGACATGGTCGCGGTGTTCGGCGCCGATCACATCTACCGCATGGACGTGCGCCAGATGGTCGACTTCCATCGCCAGAACTCGGCCCACGTCTCGGTGGCGGCGATCCCCGTGCCGCTGAAAGAGGCCTCGTCCTTCGGCATCATCGACGCCGACGCCCAGGGCCGTATCCGCGGTTTCCTGGAAAAGCCGAAAGACCCGCCGGCCATCCCCGCCGACCCGAGCCGCGCTTATGGTTCGATGGGCAACTATCTGTTCGACACCGATGTTCTGCTGGCGGCCCTGTACGAAGCGAAGGAGCGCGGCGAACACGATTTCGGCAGCAACATCCTGCCGCGCCTGATCCATAGCCATCGGGTGTTCGCCTACAACTTCGCCGACAACCGGGTCCCGGGCATTCTGAGCTACGAGGAACAGCCGTACTGGCGCGACGTCGGCACGCTTGATGCCTACTACGCCGCCAACATCGACCTGCTGGGCGACCAGCCGCCCCTGGATCTGTTCAACCCGCAGTGGTTCATCAATTCCAGTAATTACCAGGGGCCGGCGCCGCGCATCGTCTCGGGTGAGATCGCGAACAGCGCCATCGGCGCGGGCACCAAGGTGAAGGGCGCGCGCATCAGCAACTCCATTCTGCGCCGCGAAGTGATCGTGGAAGACGATGTCGAAATCGAAGACTGCGTGATCATGGACTACACCATCATCCGCCGTGGCGCGCGCCTCAAGCGCGTCATCGTCGACCGTTACAACGACATCGCGGCGAACGGCCGCATCGGTTTCGATGCGGCGGATGACCGCGCCCGCTATACGGTCAGCGAGGGGGGCGTGGTGGTGGTGCCGAAGGGTTTGGACGTGCCGGACGTCACCCGTTATCAGACTTGACCAGACAACCGTGTGGGTCGGGCCGCGTTTTGCCCGACCCGGGGCTACCGGGTCGCGTCACGTCTGACGCAATCAACCCAGATTACCCATTAGCCGGAGGCCCACCTGTAGCGCGGGCGTCCCGCCTGCTTCGTCCTTCCGGTCAGGCCTACTTTGACTAATGGACAATTTCGGATCAATTCATCCATTTCATCGTGTCGCGGCAGTAGCGAGACACCGCACCAGGAGCACGCCATGAACCACCCCATCAGCGCCATCTGGCCCGGCGCCCCCTTTCCGCGTGGCGCCACCTGGGATGGCGAGGGCGTCAACTTCGCACTGTTTTCCGAGAACGCCACCCGCGTCGAACTGTGCCTGTTCGATCCCAGCGGCCGGCGCGAATTGCAGCGTATCGAACTGCGCGAGCGGACCGACCTGATCTGGCATTGCTATCTGCCCGAGGCCCGCCCCGGCCTGCTCTATGGCTATCGCGTATCCGGTCCCTATGACCCGGCGAACGGCCACCGCTTCAACCCGAACAAACTGCTGATCGAACCCTATGCCAAGGACATCATCGGCCCCCTGCGCTGGAGCGATGCCCATTTCGGCTACAAGATCGGCCACCGCCGCGAGGATCTCTCTTTCGACCGCCGCGACAACGCCCCCGGCATGCCCAAATGCCGGGTCGTCGATCCGGCCTTCACCTGGGGCGAGGACAAGGCGCCGAACATTCCCTGGTCGGACATGGTGGTGTACGAAATGCACGTGCGCGGCCTCACCATGCTGCACCCGGAGGTTCCAAAGCCCCTGCGCGGCACCTATGCCGGCCTGGCTACGGCGCCGGTCATCGACCATCTCAAGCGGCTGGGGGTCACCTC
The DNA here is from genome assembly GCA_964542455.1 of uncultured Thiobacillus sp. Taxonomy (GTDB): domain Bacteria; phylum Pseudomonadota; class Gammaproteobacteria; order Burkholderiales; family Thiobacillaceae; genus PFJX01. The sequence continues at coordinate 41,649 of CAZIUC010000014.1, forward strand.
GGTGGAGCTGATGCCGGTGCACGCCTTTGTCGACGACCGCCATCTCCTGGAGCGGGGCCTCGCCAACTACTGGGGCTACAACTCGATCGGCTTCTTCGCCCCGGATCATCGCTTCAGTTCCAGCGGCGTGGTGAGCGAATTCAAGACCATGGTCAAGACTTTCCACTCGAACGGCATCGAGGTCATCCTCGACGTGGTCTACAACCACACCGCCGAGGGCAACCACCTGGGGCCGACGCTCTCCTTTCGCGGAGTCGACAACGCCACCTACTACCGCCTGGTCGGGGATGATCCACGCTACTGCATGGATTACACGGGCTGCGGCAACACCCTCAACCTGCAACATCCGAGAGTCCTTCAGCTGATCATGGACTCGCTGCGCTACTGGGTGCTGGAGATGCACGTCGATGGCTTCCGCTTCGATCTGGCCTCCGCCCTGGCGCGCGAACTGCACGCGGTCAACCGCCTCGGCGCCTTCTTCGACATCCTGCTGCAGGACCCGGTGCTGTCCCAGGTCAAGCTCATCGCCGAACCCTGGGACCTGGGCGAGGGCGGCTACCAGGTGGGCAACTTTCCGGCCGGCTGGGGCGAGTGGAACGATCACTATCGCGATGTCATGCGCGCCTACTGGAAGGGCGACGGCGGCCTGATCGGCGACTTCGCGCGGCGTCTAACCGGCTCCAGCGACCTCTACGACCACAGCGGCCGCAAGCCCTACGCCAGCGTCAACTTCATCAACGCCCACGACGGCTATACCCTGCACGACCTGGTGAGCTACAACGACAAACACAACGTGGCCAACGGCGAGGACAACCGCGACGGCACCGACAACAACAACTCGTGGAACTGCGGCGCCGAGGGGCCGACCTCGGATGCCGAGATCAACGCCCTGCGCGCGCAACAGAAGCGCAATCTCCTGGCGACGCTGTTCTTCTCACAGGGTGTGCCGATGCTGGTGGCCGGCGACGAGATGGGCCGCACCCAGCACGGCAACAACAATGCCTACTGCCAGGACAACGAGATCAGTTGGGTGAACTGGGATATTTCCGCCGCCGACCGGAAATTCCTCGCCTTCGTGCAACGCGTCATCATGCTGCGGCGAGAGCACCCGGTGTTCCACCGCCGCAACTTCTTCCAGGGCCGCGCCATCCACGGCTCGGGCGTCAAGGACATCCACTGGTTCAAGCCCGACGGCAGCGAGATGAACGACGAAGAATGGGCACACGATTTCGCGCGTTGCCTCGGCGTCTATCTGGGTGGCGAAGCCATGAACGAGCACGATCAACGCGGCCAACCCATCCGTGACGAAAATTTCCTGCTGCTGTTCAACAGCCACCACGAAGCCATCCAGTTCCGCTTGCCCGTGCTATGCGAGGGTGGCGAGTGGCAAAGCGTCCTCAACACCCAACTCGCCGATGGTCTGGAAATCGACGGCCAATTCCAGGACGGCAGCGACTATGTACTGGAAGGCCGTTCACTCACCCTCTTTGTGCAGCGGAGGCCCTCATGAAGCGCCACTACAGCATGCCTTTCGGCGCCCGCCCGCTCGACGGCGGCGGTGTGCAATTTCGCCTCTGGGCGCCCAGCGTCACGGCCGTCACGTTGCGGCTCGACGAGACCGACGAACTGCCAATGGAAGCCGCCGGTTCCGGCTGGTTCGAACTGACCGTGGCCACGGCGCATGCCGGCAGCCGCTACAGCTTCCGCTTACGAGGGGGTCCAAATGAGGGCCTCCTGGTGCCCGATCCGGCCTCGCGTTACAACCCCGAGGACATCCACGGCGCCTCCGAGGTGATCGACCCGACCGCCTTCGACTGGTCGGATGGCGAGTGGCGCGGCCGGCCCTGGGAGGAGGCGGTGATCTACGAACTGCACGTCGGCGGTTTCACCTCGGCGGGCACCTTCGCCGGGGTCATCGAGCGGCTCGACTATCTCGTCGAACTGGGCGTGACCGCCATCGAAGTCATGCCGGTGTCCGATTTTCCCGGACAGCGCAACTGGGGCTACGACGGCGTCCTGCCGTTCGCGCCGGATGCCGCCTATGGCCGCCCGGAAGACTTCAAGCGCCTGGTCGACGCCGCCCACGCGCGCGGGCTGATGGTGCTACTCGACGTGGTCTACAACCACTTCGGCCCCGAGGGCAATTACCTGCACGCCTACGCCGCCGATTTCTTCAACCCGCGCCATGCCACGCCCTGGGGCGCGGCGATCAATTTCGACGGCGACAACAACCGCCCGGTGCGCGATTTCTTCATCCACAACGTCCTTTACTGGCTGGAGGAGTTTCATCTCGACGGCCTCAGGCTGGACGCCATCCACGCCATCCGCGACGACAGCAAGCCGGACATCATCGAGGAACTCGCGGCGGCTTTTTCCGCCATCCCGGAGCGGCAAGTGCACATGGTGCTGGAGAACGAGCGCAACCAGGCCCGCTACCTGGGACGTGACGGAGACCGTCCACGCCAGGCCACGGCACAGTGGAACGACGACATCCACCATGTATTTCACGTCCTCGCCACCGGCGAAGACGACGGCTATTACATCGACTATGCCGATTCGCCGATGCGGCGCCTCGGCCGCTGCTTGAGCGAAGGCTTCGCCTATCAGGGCGAGCCCTCGCCGTTTGACCACGACAAGCCGCGCGGCGAGCCGAGTGCCCACCTGCCGCCCGGCGCGTTCATCAATTTCCTGCAGAACCATGACCAGATCGGCAACCGCGCCTTCGGCGAGCGCCTGAACCACCTCGCTTCGCCGCTGATCCAGGAAGCCGTCACCGCCGTTCTGCTGCTGGCGCCACAGCCGCCGATGCTGTTCATGGGCGAGGAATTCGCCGCCACCCAGCCCTTCCTGTTCTTCTGCGACTTCGGCCCGGAACTGGCGCGCGCCGTCACCGAAGGCCGCCGCCGCGAGTTCTCGCGTTTCGCCCGCTTCGCCGATCCGGCCGCGCGCGAACGTATCCCCGATCCCAACGCGGTGGCCACTTTCGAAGCCTGCGTGCTCGACTGGAGCGCGATCGAACGGGCGCCACACCAGGCCGTGCTTGATCTGCACCGGCGCTTGCTGGCGTTGCGCCGGCAATGGATCGCGCCGCGCCTGGCCGGCATGGGCAACGGCGACCCGAAACTGACGCTGTTGTCAGAACGCGCGCTGGATCTGCGCTGGCGCCTGGGCGATGGCGCCATGCTGACGCTGCAAGCCAATTTCGGGGAAGACGCGATCGCGGCGGCGCCCGCCAACGGTGAATTGCTTTTCGCCACCGCCAATATCGACGCCGCCATGCTCGCGGCCGCGCGGTTGCCGCCCTGGTCGGTGGCCTGGCATCTGCAAGCGACATAGCAACGTAGGCCCTCCTACGGCTCTGTAGGCCAGGTTGCGGATTAATCGCTACCTGACGTGCGTCCCATCCATTTCAATGAATCGTCAGGTAGCGATTAATCCGCAACCGGACCCGCGACAGCAAGAAGGAAGCAACCATGTCCACGACCCTGGAAGCGCTGAAACAACTCGCCAGCCATTGCGGCATCGCCGCCGAGTACGACGACATCTGGGGCAAGCGCCACGCGATCTCGGAGAAAACGCTGCGCGCCCTGCTCGCCGCCATGCACTTTCCCGCCGAGGCGGACCCCGCGTTGCTGTTGAAGGACATGGAGGAACAGGAATGGCGGCGGCCGCTGCCGCCTGTCATGGTGTTGCAAACCGGCGCCGCGCCGGCCGTGCCGCTCTCACTGTCTGTGGCCAAGGCGGGCAAGCCGCATCGCTGGATCCTGACGAGCGAGGACGGCACGGCCAGCACGGGCGAGTTCGTGCCCGCCGAGTTGCCGCGACTGGGTAAGCAACGCCTGGGCGGCACCCATTTCCTGCGCGGCGAGCTGGGCCTGCCGCCTCTGGCGACACCCGGCTACTACCGCCTCGAAGTCGAGCAGCCGGGACGCGAAGTTCAGGCTCAGGCGGCCATGACGCTGATCGTCGCGCCGGCCAGCTGTTACCAGCCCGAGGCGGTGCGAGGAGAAGGCCGCGTCTGGGGACCGACGGTGCAGCTCTATGGCCTGCGCTCGCGCCGCAACTGGGGCATCGGCGACTTCGGCGACCTGCGCGCCCTGGTCGATCTGTCGGCGGCGGCCGGAGGCGGCGTGGTCGGGGTCAATCCCCTGCATGCCCTGTTCCCGGACGACCCCACGCGGGTCAGCCCCTATAGCCCGTCCAGCCGCTGTTTCGTCAACGTGCTTTACCTCGACATTGAGATGATTCCGGAATTCGCCGAGTGCGAAACGGCGCGCAATCACGTCGCCTCCGAGCGTTTTCAGGGCCGGCTGCGGCGTCTGCGCGCCAGCGAACAAGTCGCCTACGAGGAGGTGTCCAGCGCCAAGCGCGAAGTGCTGGCCATGCTCTACCACCACTTCCGCGAGCACCACCTCGGCAATGACAGCGAACGGGCGCGCGCCTTCCGAGGGTTTCGCGCGGAGGCGGGCGAGGCGCTGGAACACCACGCCCGCTTCGAGGCGCTGCAAGAACACTTTCGCCGCGAGAGCGCCGCCGTCTGGGGCTGGCCGGCCTGGCCCGAGACCTACCAGCAACCGTCTTCGCCGGCGGTGGCGACGTTCGCGTCCGAAAATGCCGAGGCCGTCGACTTCTTTGCCTGGCTGCAATGGCTGGCCGACGAGCAGCTCGAAACTCTGGGTGAACAATCCTGGCGGCGTGGCCTGGGCGTCGGCCTCTATCAGGATCTGGCGGTGGGGGTGAATCCGGGCGGCTCGGAGGCCTGGGCCTGGCAGGATGCCTACGCCGCCGGCGCCCACGTCGGCGCGCCACCCGATGATTTCAATCATTTCGGCCAGGAGTGGGGGCTGCCGCCGCTGGTGCCACACCGCCTGCGGGAAGCGGCCTATGCGCCGTTCATCGCCGTGCTGCGCGCCAACATGCGCCACTGCGGCGCGCTGCGCATCGACCATGTCATGGGGCTCGCGCGCCTGTTCTGGGTGCCGCTCGGTCTGTCCCCGGCGGAGGGCGCCTACGTCGCCTATCCGCTGGACGACCTGCTCAAAATCGTCGCCCTGGAAAGCCAGCGCAACCAGTGCATGGTGATCGGAGAGGACCTGGGCACGGTGCCCGAAGGCTTGCGGCCCCTTCTGGCCACGGCCGACGTGCTTTCCTACCGACCCTTCCTGTTCGAGCGGACTGATGATGGCGGTTTCAAGCCGCCAGCCGAGTATCCGCGCCAGGCGCTGGTGGCGGTGAGCACCCACGACCTGCCGACGCTGGCCGGTTTCTGGAAGGGGAGCGACCTCGACCTGCGCGCGGCGCTGCGGTTGTTCGCGGACAAGGACCAGTACGGCCCACAGGTGGTGGAGCGCGCCCAGGATCGCGCCCGTTTCCTGGTGGCGCTGGAACGCGAGGGTCTGCTGCCGGAGGGTGCCAGCATCCATCCGAATTCCGCGCCGGAAATGACACCGGCCCTGATGCTGGCCATCCACACCTACCTGGCGCGAACGCCGGCGCGAATGCTGGTGGTGCAGCCCGAGGACATCCTCGGCCTCGTCGAGCAGGTCAATCTGCCGGGCAGCAATGACGACCAACACCCCAACTGGCGTCGGCGCCTGCCCCTGGACCTCGAAGATTGGCTGGACGACAGCCGTTTTGCCACGGTCGGCGAGGCGCTGCGCAAGGCGCGAGGCAGCGCGGTATCGCCGCGCGAAGTGACGCCGGCGATCAACCGCATGGCGGTCATTCCGCGCGCCACCTACCGGCTCCAGTTCAACCGCGACTTCACCTTCACGCAGGCGACCGCGCTGGCGCCTTATCTCGCCGAGCTGGGCGTGAGCCACTGCTATGCCTCGCCCTACCTGAAAGCGCGGCCGGGCAGCACCCATGGCTATGACATCGTCGACCACGCCGCGCTCAACCCGGAAATCGGCGGCGCGCGCGAGTACGACGATTTCGTCACCGCGCTGAAAGGACGCGGCCTCGGCCAGATCCTCGACGTGGTCCCCAACCACATGGGCGTCATGGGCGCCGACAATGCCTGGTGGCTGGACGTGCTGGAGAACGGCCCGGCCTCGGCCTGGGGCGCTTTCTTCGACATCGACTGGGAACCGCTCAACCCGGACCTCCTGGGCAAGGTATTGCTGCCACTGCTCGGCGACCACTACGGCGCCGTTTTGAACCGGGGTGAGCTGCGCCTGGACTACGACACGGCGCGCGGCGAATTCAGCCTCTTCTACTACCAGCACCGGTTGCCGGTGGACCCGGCGAGCTATCCCCGTATCGTCGGCCACCGGAGCGAACGGCTGGCGGCCACGCTTGGCGAAAACCACGAGCAATACGGCGAACTGCAAGCCCTGCTCACCGCCTTCGGCCACCTGCCGGCGCGCACCGACAGCGACCCGGCGCGGATGGCCGAGCGGCAGCGCGACAAGGAGGTGCACAAGCGCCACCTCGCCGCCCTGAGCGAAGCCCAGGCCGAGATCGCGCATCACATCGCCGACAACCTGGCCGAGTTCAACGGCAGCCCCGGCCATCCCGCCAGCTTCGATCTGTTGCACGAACTGATCCGCGAGCAAGGCTATCGCCTCGCCTACTGGCGGGTCGCCGCCGACGAGATCAACTACCGGCGTTTCTTCGATATCAACGACCTCGCCGCGCTGCGCATGGAAGACCCGGCGGTGTTCGACGCCACCCACCATTTCATTCTCGATCTGGTCGCCCAGGGCAAGGTCGAGGGGCTGCGTATCGACCACCCAGATGGCCTATACGACCCCGGCGAGTACTTCCGCCACCTGCAGCGGATCGTCGCCGGCAAGCCCCTCGCGCCGGGCGAACCACTGGCACTGTATCTGGTGATCGAGAAGATCCTCGCCGACCACGAACGCCTGCCGGACGACTGGCCGATCCACGGCGCCACCGGCTACCGCTTCGCCAACCTGGTCAACAACCTGTTCGTCGACACGGCCTCCGAGCAGCGCATGACCCGTATCTACCGCGACTTCAGCGGTGTCGCCGACGACTTCGAGGAACTCGCCTACGAAGCCAAGAAGGTGATCATGGGCACCGCCCTGTCGAGCGAGTTTACGGTGCTGGCCACCCGCCTGGCGCGCATCGCCGCCGCCAGCCGCGACACCTGCGACTTCACCCTCAACGGCCTGCGCGACGCGTTGGAAGAGGTGGTGGCCTGTTTTCCGGTCTATCGCAGCTATGTCGCCCACGGCGAGCTGTCCGGCGACGACCGCCGCCACATCGCCTGGGCCATCGCCGTGGCCAAGAAACGCAGTCCGCTGGCCGACACCGGCATTTATGATTTCGTCGAAGGCGTGCTGACCTGCGACATCGCCCAAGGCCGTAGTGCCTCGTTCCGCGAGCGGGTGCGGGCCTTCGCCATGAAGTTCCAGCAGGTTTCCTCGCCGGTGATGGCCAAGGGTGTCGAGGACACCGCCTTCTACCGCTACCACCGCCTCACCTCGCTCAACGACGTCGGCGGCGAGCCGCGCCGCTTCGGTATCTCCGTGGCCGCCTTCCACGGCGCCACCCGCGCCCGCGCCCTCAGCTGGCCGCACAACATGCTGGCCACCTCCACCCACGACAGCAAACGCTCAGAAGACATGCGCGCCCGTCTCAATGTGCTCTCCGAAATCCCGGCGGCGTGGAAACTGATGCTGAAACGCTGGCGCCGCCTGAATCGCGGCCGCAAGCGCCTGATCGAGGGCGTCGAGGCGCCCTCGCGCAACGACGAGTACCTGCTCTACCAGACCCTGATCGGCACCTGGCCGCTGACCCCGCCCGACGACGACGCCCTGGCCGACTATCGCTCGCGCATCGACGCCTACATGATCAAGGCCCTGCGCGAAGCCAAAATACACAGCAGTTGGGTGCAAGTGAACGGCGACTACGAGGGCGCGGTGAGCGGCTTCATCCAGTCCCTGCTGGCGCCGGGCGAGAAAAACCTGTTCCTCGCCGATTTCATCGCGATGGTCCAGACCATTACCCATCATGGCCTGATCAACGCCCTCGCCCAGGCGCTGATCAAGGTCACCTCGCCGGGCGTGCCCGACATCTATCAAGGTTGCGAGTTGTGGCAGTTCAACCTGGTCGACCCGGACAACCGCCGCCCGGTGGATTTCGACCAGCGCCGCGCACTGCTCGCGGAAACAAAGGCGCTGATCGACGCGCCGCGGGAACAATGGCCGCAACGCCTGCGCCCCCTGCTCAACGACATGACGGACGGCCGGATCAAGCTCTACACCCTCTGGCAAACCCTGGCCCTGCGCGCGCAATGGCCCGAAGTATTCCGCGACGGCGCCTACCTGCCATTGACGGTGAGTGGAGCACGCGCCCTCCACGCCTGCGCCTATGCCCGCCGACACGGCAATCGCGCCCTGATCGCCCTGGTCCCGCGCCTGCCAGCCGGCCTGCTCGGCGACAACCCCATCCTGCCTTTAGGGATAGAGGTGTGGGGCGACACGGTGCTGGAACTCCCCGCCGAACTGGCCGCCACCCCCTGGCGCAACGTCTTCACCGGCGAACGCCACGCGGCGGCCGGCCAACTGGCGCTGGGGCAGCTTTTCACCAGCTTCCCGGTGGTGTTGCTGGCTTCGGAGACGGTCGATTGACGGCGGCTGGCTGATCACAGCACCTTGCCGGCCGAGCAGTTGGCACTACAAGTGCACGGCCGGCACTTGGCGACTGTCGAGCACATTGCCGACGTTCAGAGCAAACAGGCCGATGAATCTTGCTCGGTCTGACCAGCCGTTCGAGCCGAAATTCCAGCATCAAGGTTGAGCGTCTGCTTCTCGAATCCGTGAACCGGCGCTATCGACTCACAAGCGACGGCCAGCCACCGGTGCCGTATCCGTCAGCCACCTGGGGTTGAGCCGCCATTCACTAGCTTGCCGCGATCTGCAACGCGTATTCCGAAGCGGCCAATCTTCATGACCAACCCCAGTTAATCAGACACTTAGGTGTGCTTGCGAGGCATGGCATCGCTCATAGAAAAAAGCAGATTCAGCGATGTCCGTTTACTGATTTCTTGGGCCTCCGGTAGCAGGCGAAAAAGTGTGGCACCGGCGGGGTCTGGTCGTCATCATAAGCTTCGAAAGCTTCCTCTTTGAGACCAGCACGGACGAATCCGTCAATTTCTGCCCGGTCCAGAGGCAGGGGGAATGCATCTTCCTGTTCCCCGGCATGCCGGCTTCGGCAAGAAACCAGGGCGACGCCGCCAAGGGCGACCATGTCCGCGATCGCATTCAAGGCGCGTAGACGGTATTCACCGGGCAGGATCTGGATCGTGTTGCATTCGAAAGCCAGGTCGAATCCCTGGGTCCAATCCAGTGGATGGCCGAACAGATCCACCACCAGATATTCGACACTACTTTCTGGATAACGCTTGCGGCACAGGTCAATAGCGGCTGGGGCGATGTCGAAGGCGGTGACTCGATGGCCGTGGGCCGACAGGGCCTCCGCGTCATCCCCCACGCCGCAGCCGATCGTCACCGCCCGCAGACCCGCGTCGGAAACCGGGTGATCTTCCAGCCAAGACATCAGATACGGGTTGGGCGCCAAATCAGCCCAGAAAACGGCCCTGAAGTCGCCATGGGCACCGCGGTAAACCTGGTCGCACCAGCCGGTGGGGTCGCCACGCTCCTGATGACTTGACACCATGTGGAGAAATTCACGCCTGCCTGCTTTGTCCATGCGGATCATCTCGATGGCAAGGTAGTCATTCTTCCCTCAGTTGGGCCCAGGCCCTGAACAGAACCACAGCTTGTTGCCCTCGCTGTCGAGGAAACTGCCCACCAGCGCCTCGCCATAAGCTTCGACCGGATCCGCGATGGTCACCCCTTGGGCCCGAAGGGCGGTTTCGGTGCCGCGAGCATCCTCGGTTTCGAGGGTCACGCGCGGGTTGAGGGCATCGGACGGCCGCGCATACCAATCCGTCTTGAACAACAGCACCGTCTCGCCGACTTTGTTTCCGACTTGCTTGCCGTCCTCGAATGCTGGTGGGAGCGACAAGGTATCGGTATAAAAACGGATTGCACGCGCAAAGTCGGTGGCAGCCAGTGCGATGGCTTTGGCATGAAGGAATTTGATAGAAGGGGTGGTCATGATCCGTTCTCCTTGTTGACGGTGATATCCCGGGTCAGAGTTACTCGGGAATGAATTCCCTAACTTCGCCACTTGGCGGGAAAGGTGGCGTGGGCCGACCGCCGTGCGGCCATGGCTCGCTTCAAAGGGCCGCACCCCCGATGTGCTGCGCGACAATCGCCACCGCGCCGGCCAACAGCGCGACACCGAGCGGCGTCGCGAGACGGCGGCCAAACGGCAGGTTTTTCTCGGCGGCCATGACGCCGCCTAGGAGGAGCATCCAGCCAACGCTGCCGGTGCCCAGCACGAACATCAAAAGCATCATCGCCCAGCAGCAGCCCACGCAGTAGACGCCATGATCCAGGCCCAGCAGCAGGGCATGGCAACGTGGACCTTGGCCGTTCCAGTGGCGCATGACGAAGCTCAAAGGGGCGCGGCACTTGTCTAGGCAACGGTACTTCAGCGATGAGAACTGGAACAGGCCGGCAATACAAAACACGACTGCCCCCAAGACCCAGCCATTGAACAGTAGCCACGCGCTGCGTTGCGCAACTTGATGCACCACCCAGTCCAGGCCGTGGGCGGCAATCCCGAACAAACCCCAGGCACCCAGGTAACCGGCAATCAGCAGCGCCATGAGAAGCCCATGGTCTCGACGTTGTCGGGTCAGTCGCCGGAAAGCCTCGAGCAGCGGCAGGGTCGTGGGCAGCATCATCGCCGTCGTCATCAATACCCAGCCACCGACATAGAGCAGCGCGGGAAGAAATTGGCCATCCGCCAAGGGAGCAAGGCAGAGACCCTCACTCAGCTCAAGTTGGGTCCATTGCCCGTGATGCAGATAGCGCCCATAAGGCGACAGTTCCCACGACCACAGGAGCACCCAGGCGGATATAACCAGCAGCCCCACCAAGGGTACAAATAGCATCTCTCGTCCTGATGAGCGCATCCTGGGAACCTCTGCCTATGACGACTGCCGCATTGGCAGCCGCCAGCCAGGCAATCAGCACTCGAACAGGAACTGTCCCTGGACGGAGCTATGGCCCTTGATGTCCAGGTTGAGACCAAGGGCCGGGCTGGACGCTTTGAACTTGGGAGCCTGGCCTACATAGGCAGGCGCATTTCGGATGACAGAGAAGGCGGCATCGTGAAGCGTCGTCCGTTCGCCCGTCGCGCCTACAAAAGCCTCCATTTCCGCATCGACAGCGGTACCGATCTTGAGCGTCCCTTTGCCTCGTTCGACCGCGAAAGCGATGGGAACCCGCTCAATGCCTACCACTTCGCCGATAAGCTGGGCAAGGTCGGCCACAGGGCCACCCTTCTTGCCGGTGTAGGTGGCGAGAAGGGCTTCTTCCTGTGCTGGCGTTGCCTTATCGTCGACGAATGCAACGGCGCGCCACTTACCAGCCAGCGCATTGCCGGGAATGAAGACCGCGACAGCAAAAGTAAGCCCGGAAACGTCGGTGCCATCGACCACGCCCTTGTCGAAGTGCCAAGCCATGACACCCTCGCAGGTGCCCCCATCCGGGTCCTGTCCAATCCAGCAGGGACAAATCGCATTGCAGGTACAGACCTCAAGCAAACTACCTTCTAGTCGATATGCCATCTCCTCTCTCCTTCTCTTCCGGGCGACGTTTTATCGTTGCCTCATGGTGGACGTGTATTGCCGAAAAAGCGTTACACGAAACAGGAATACACCGAGCAGGGTCTACGGAGTTGATGGTGCAGTTAGAAGATATGCCCGATCCATTTCCCAGTAATCTAGTACAGTATTATTGCTAGTCGGAGAATGGCTTGCGGTCAAGCGGCAGGGCATAGAATATTTCCATCGACGAAGTGAAGGTTTCAGCAATTGACTTGCTGTGCCTGCTTATAGTCAGGCACTTAGCATTGATATTGAATACCCGCCTTGGCTGGATGAATCACTGAACCACACTGAGCCTGCATCGCCGAATGGCGGCTATGGAGAGTTGACCTGACGTGCGGTTACGCAATTTTCAACGAGTGGCTATGACGGCTCCTGGCCGAAAGCGTAAGTTCAGGTGCGCTTCACATTGCAGTCATTCGCCAGCAATCCCGATGTATCGGAGAACGGTGGCTCTGTCCGGACAACTGACCTCCATGTCGACTGACCTGATCGTCCATTTCCTGAACGGAATCCACCACTGGCCGCCTCAGAAATAGTCTTCTTCCCGCTGATGCCGGATAGCCAGAATCGTGACCGTCGATGGATTCTCGATTTCGAACAGCGCGACGTAGCCCGTTGAGCCAAACGGAATGACGAGTTCCCGCAGGAACGGGTCGTCCACATCCGCCTTGCGGCAGGTAAATGGAAAATCCTGAAGAAAATCGGCGGCCTTGACGATGGCGTCGCGCGCGTGGCGGGCGGTCTGGGTGTCCCGTTTCAGCAGGAAATCGAACAATCGCCGCAGGTCTTCACGGGCGGCTTTTGTGTAGCGAACCTGGCAATTCATTGGGCCGCATGGGTTCTGGATTCCGCCGTCAGCAGCAGGGCGTCAAGTTCATCGCGGATTTCCTCGGCCGTGAAATACTCACCCGTAAGTTTTGCCTCGTCACGCGACGCGAGCCCACGCGCGATGAACGCTTTCCGCATGCGTCGCCGCGCGATGTTGGCCCGTATGGATTGCTCGACGAATCCGGAGAGAGTTTCGCCTACTTCCAGAAGATCTTCCGCCGCTTGACGCAGTTCAGGGGTGACTCTGAGTGTAGGGATGGCGGCTGTTTTCATGGCTGTTTTCCTGGCGCTACATTTGCGATGCATTGTCGCCAAGTCCTGCCGGCCAGGCAACGCACGCCCCGCCTTGCCCGGAAAGAACGATCGTTCTATTCTGCAACGCCAGAACGATCGTTCTTTTCCATGTCCCTGCGTGCCCTCCTCCTCGACTTCAATTCCTACTTCGCCTCGGTAGAGCAACACCTGCGCCCGGAACTGCGCGGCCGGCCTGTGGGCATTCTGCCGGTGATGGCGGAGACCAGTTGCTGCATCGCCGCCAGCCGCGAAGCCAAGTGTTTCGGGGTGAAGACCGGAACCGGCGTCATGGATGCTCGCCGCCTCTGTCCGGACATCGTTTTCGCGCAGGCGCGGCCGCGTGTCTACGTGGAAATGCACCATCGCCTGATGGATATCGTCGATACGGTCATCGCCGTCAGCGAGGTGCTTTCCATCGATGAAGTGGCTTGTGACCTGACCGGCTCCTGGCAACAGGAAAGCGTGGTGCGGGATCTGGCCGGCGAGGTCAAGGCGAAGCTGCGCGATCACGTCGGCGAAGTGCTCACCTGTTCCATCGGCATCGGCCCCAACCGCTTTCTGGCCAAGACCGCGTCCAACATGCAAAAGCCGGACGGGCTCGTCGTCATCAAACCGGAAGACCTGCCCGACTGCCTGTTCCGCCTCAAGCTGAATGACCTCAACGGCATCGCCGGCGCCATGCTGGAGCGCCTGGAGCGGCACGGCATCACCACGGTGGAAGCGCTGTGCCGGGCCGACCGCGAGCACTTGCGCCGGGTCTGGGGCGGGGTCGAGGGCGAGCGCATATACGACCGCCTGCGTGGCGTCGACGTGGTGCTGCCGCCGACGAAACGCTCCAGCCTGGGCCACTCCCACGTCCTGCCGCCACACCTGCGCCACGACGCGGGCGCCTTCTCGGTGCTTTCCAAGCTGACCCAGAAAGCCGCGCTAAGGCTGCGCGCCGAGGGCTATATGGCCGGGCGCCTGGGGGTGCGCGTGAGCTATCGCAAACATGCGGAATGGGGCGTGGATACCCGCTTCGCGCCGATGCAGGGCACCCTCGCCAGCCTGCGCTTGCTCGCCGCCCTCTGGGCGGAACGGCCGCGCCGGCGCGAGCCGATCAAGGTGGGCATGGTGTTCGGCGAACTGCTCCCGCGCGACAAGGTGAGCCTGCCGCTGTTCCCCGATGGCAGCCGCAGCCCCGGCCTGGATAGCGCGCTGGACCGCGTGCGCCTGAAATTCGGCGCGGAAGCGCTGTACTTCGGCGGCGCCTTCCTGGCCCAGGAAGAAGCCCCCATGCGCATCTCCTTCACCCACATCCCGGATCTGAAGCTGGAAGCGGACGGCAAGACCGGAGGATTGGAGGAGCGGGCGTTGCTGGAAGTGTGAGGGGGAGGTTTCAGCCCCCCCCCTTTCCCAAGGCGCCTTTCTCGTTAACGGGTGATGCGGTCGGCGCAACGGTTCCCCCCTTTATCAAAGGGGGGCAGGGGGGATTTCTGAGGCGGTGGCTCAGGCAAACGTCGCTAAATCCCTGATGAAGCCCCTACCCTTCGGTACCTCGGTCCCCCTTTGATAAAGGGGGAAGTCACCTTCCCATCCGCTTTCGCGTAGATCTCCAGCTAACGAGTAAAGAGCCTTATCAAAGGGGGAAGTCAGATCAGCCCGCCGCCGCCAGTGCCTGTTCGATGTCGGCGATGAGGTCGTCGATGTGCTCGATGCCCAGCGACAGCCGCACCATGTCCTCGGATACGCCCGCTTTCGCCAGTTCCGCCGGGGAGAGCTGGCGGTGGGTGGTGGTGGCGGGGTGGCAGGCGAGGCTCTTGGTGTCGCCGATGTTGACCAGACGGACGATCAACTGGAGGGCGTCGATGAACTTGCCGCCGGCTTCGCGGCCGCCCTTGATGCCGAAGGAGACGATGCCGGAAGCCTTGCCGCCCAGGTATTTGTCGGCCAGCGGTTTGCTCGGTGAATCGGCGAGGCCGGCGTATTGCACCCAGGAGACTTTCGGGTGGTTTTTCATGTACTCGGCCACGGCCAGGGCGTTGTCGCAGGTGCGGTCCATGCGCAGCGGCAGGGTTTCGACGCCTTGCAGGATCAGGAAGCTGTTGAACGGGCTGATCGCCGCGCCCATGTTGCGCAGCGGCACGACGCGGGCGCGGCCGATATAGGCGGCCGCGCCGAGGGCTTCGGTGTAGACGACGCCGTGATAGGAAGCGTCCGGCTCGTTGAGGCGGGCGAAACGCACCTTGTGCTCGGCCCAGGGGAACTTGCCGGAGTCGACGATCATGCCGCCGATGCTGTTGCCGTGGCCGCCCAGGTATTTGGTCAGCGCGTGCACCACGATGTCGGCGCCGTGCTCGAACGGGCGGCACAGGTAGGGGGTGGGCACGGTGTTGTCGACGATCAGCGGCACGCCGTGGGCATGCGCCAGTTCCGCCAGTTTCTCGAAGTCGGTGACGTTGCCGAGCGGGTTGCCCACCGATTCGCAGAACACCGCCTTGGTGCGATCGTCGATCAGCTTGGCGAAGCTGTCCGGCTCGCGGTAGTCGGCGAAGCGCACTTCGATGCCATAGCGCGGCAGGGTGTGGGCGAACAGGTTGTAGGTGCCGCCATACAGGGTGGAACTGGTGACGATGTTGTCGCCGGCTTCGGCGATGGTCATGATCGCGTAGGTGATGGCCGCCATGCCGGAGGCCAGGGCCAGACCGGCGATGCCGCCTTCCATTTCCGCGACGCGTTTTTCCAGCACGTCGGTGGTGGGGTTCATGATGCGGGTGTAGATGTTGCCGGGCACCTTCAGGTCGAACAGGTCGGCGCCGTGCTGGGTGGAATCGAAAGCGTAGGACGTGGTCTGGTAAATGGGCACCGCCACGGCTTTGGTGGTGGGTTCCGGGGAATAGCCGCCATGCACGGCCAGGGTTTCGATTTTCATGTTGTCTCCTGTTGTATGCGCCGCCGACAAAGCGACGCGCGATGCTACCGCGCAAGCCGCCTTCGGGACAGGTAAGCAATCGCGACACCGGTTGCCGCGATGGAAATAATCAGGCCGGCACGGTTGGAAAATCGGGTTTCGCCCGCATTGCCTAGCTTCCCGCTTCACTCGCATGAGCCTGCATCCAGTGTCACGCGGGCGGGGTTCAATCAGCCATATCGAGGAGATTTCATGTACTACATCGTTGCAAGCGACAAATCGTTCGAGCAGGCATCCAGCGACCTTGAAGCCGCGGTCAAGCGGCATGGTTTCGGCGTGCTGCATATCCACGATCTTGGCGCCACGCTGCGCGGCAAAGGCCTCGCCTTCGCCGAGGAGTGCAGGGTCTTCGAAGTCTGCAACCCGGGGCAGGCGATCAAGGTCCTGACCACCGACATGCGTCTGAACATGGCCCTGCCCTGTCGCATCTCGGTGTACACCGAGCAGGGCAAGACGAAAATCGGCCTGATCAAACCCGTCCAGATGCTTTCGGCGCTGTCTCAGGACCCGGTGTTGCTGCAAGTGGCCAACGAGGTCGAAGGCAAGACCATCGAGATGGTCGACGAGGCGAAATGAAGGAATACGTCGTCTTTCTCGACCGCGCCACGCTGATCGCCGATTTGCGTTTCCCCGAGTTCGATCACACCTGGGTGGAGCACCCCGACGCGCGGCCGGATGAACTGGCGGATTTGCTCTGGCGGGCCAGCATCGTGATTGCCAACAAGACGCCCATCACCCGCGCGGTGCTCGACGCCTGCCACAAGATCAGGCTGGTGGCGGTGGCGGCAACCGGGGTGAACAACGTCGATCTGGAAGCCTGCCGGGAGCGCGGCATCGCCGTGTGCAACATTCGCGGCTATGCCGACAACACGGTGCCGGAGCATGTGTTCATGATGCTGCTGGCCTTGCGCCGCAATCTCCTGGCCTGGCGCGCCAGCCTGAAACAGGGCGCCTGGCAAAAGGCCGAGCGCTTCTGCCTGTTCGACCATGAAATCCACGATCTCGCCGGCTCCACCCTGGGATTGATCGGCCACGGCAGCGTCGGCCAGGGCGTGGAACGCCTGGCGCGCGCCTTCGGCATGGAAGTGCTGATCGCCGAGCACAAGGGCGCCGAGGTGAGTCGCCCCGGCCATACGCCGTTCGACGAGGTGCTGGCGCGCGCCGACCAGATCAGCCTGCATGTGCCCTTGAACGAGGCGACGCGCGACCTGATCGGCGCGCGCGAATTCGGCCTGATGAAGCGCAACGCGCTCTTGATCAATACCGCGCGCGGCGGCGTGGTAAACGAGGCGGCGCTGGTTTCCGCGCTGAAAACCCGGCGCATCGCCGGCGCCGGATTCGATGTCCTGAGCCGCGAACCGCCGCGCGAGGACCATCCCCTGCTCGACCTCGACCTGCCCAATTTCCTGCTCACCCCGCATGTCGCCTGGTCCAGCCGCGAGGCGATGCAGCGCCTGGGGGATCAGTTGATCGACAATATCGAGGCGTTCGTGCGCGGGGAAGAACGCAATCGGGTGGTGTAGACGGAAAGCGACATAGGTCGGGTCAGGCGCGACTTTCAGCGGCGTAACCCGGCGGCCAACAAGGCCACGCGGCATTTCACCCGGCCGGGATATCGCTTTTGAGGCTGGGAAAATCCAATGTCGGCGGGGCGGCATCCCAATGCGATTTATGATGCACTCCTCCCGCAAGCCCCGGATGGGGTTTGTCTCCGCTCTGGACGCGGGATGTTCGAGGACTGCGAGATGGCGCTGAGACCCGCCCGTGCGAGATGGTTCGAGACCTATGTAGCGCGTGACCAGACCGTACGCGCCACCGAAGTATTGGCCGCGACCGGCGTGGTGCAACTGGAGTTGGCGCCGCGCATGGAGGAAACGCCGCATATTGATCGGTTGCGTTTCTTCCTGGACCACTTCGCGGCGCTGGCGTTGGAACATGAGGAGGATCTGCCCGCCGGGGTGTCACATCCCACCGCGCTGATCGGCGATTCGGCCCATATCGCCAACCTCGCCCTGCACCGGCTGCGGGTGTGGAGCGCACAGGTGGATTACCTGCGCGAACATCTGGCGCAGCTGCGTGCCGAACACGACCATCTGTTGCTGCTGGCGGAATGCCTGGAAGCCATGCACCCGGCGGGGATCGATCTCGACGGTGTGTTCCGCGAGACGCGCTTTCTCTGCAAATGTCTTTTCGCCTGTCCACATGGCCGCGAAATCGCGCCGGAATTGAGCGGTGTGGTGGAACGGGTGGCGCGCGGCCCGCAACATGTCTTCCTTTTCTTCGTCGGCGCCCCCGAACAACGCGAGCAGGTCAATCGTCTGGTCGTGGAAACCGAGTGTGAGCAGGTGGGCATTCCGGCCTGGCTGTCCGGCGACCATGCGCAACAAAAGCACCTGTTGCTAGTGCAACTGGCCGTGAAAACACACGAGATCGCCAAACTCGACACGCGCCTGCGTACGCTGAAAAAGGATGCCGGGGTAGCCGAGGCGCGCGCCAACGTGGAAACCCTGAGTTGGTATCTGGAGCACGCCGCGCACACGCTGGGTGAACACAAGCTTTGCCACGTCACCGGCTGGACCACCTGCGCCGACCCACAACGTCTACGAACGGCCTTGCACGACGCGGGGATCCAGGCGCTGGTACGCTTTCCCGACCCGCCCGCCGATGCCGACGTGCCGGTGGCCCTGCTGAATGCCTGGTGGGCGCGCCCCTTCCAGCCGCTGTTACGCATGTGGGGCACGCCCGGCATCAGCGAGGTGGACCCGAGCGGCCTGTTGGCGGTAGTGGTGCCGCTACTGTTCGGCTACATGTTCCCGGATGTCGGCCATGGTCTGATACTGGCACTGTTCGCGGCGATCGTCGGGAAGCGCTGGCCACAGATCCGCTTTCTCATTCCCTGCGGCATTTCGGCCATGGTCTTCGGCCTGGTATTCGGCGATGTCTTCGGTATCGACGACCTGATCCCGGCTCTTTGGCTGAAACCGCTACGCCAACCGTTGCTGGTGCTGGCCGTGCCTCTGTTTTTCGGTGTCGCGCTGATGTTGATCGGCCTGGCCTTCTCCAGCGTGGCGGCGGCCTGGCGTGGCGAGTTGCGCACCTGGCTGTGGCTGGATGGCGCGGTGTTGCTGCTCTATACCGGCGCGCTCCTGGGGCTGTTCCTGCCGGCGGCGTTCTGGCTGGTGGCGCTGGGATTGATTCAGTATCTCGTGGGCGCGCTGGTGATCGAACGCAATCCCCGTGCCCTGCCTGGCGCCTTGGGCCAGTTGCTGCTTGCTTCCTTCGAACTGGCGATGAATACGCTGTCGTTCGTACGCGTGGGGGCTTTCGCGCTGGGCCATGCGGCCTTGTCGCTGGCGATCATGACCCTGGCGGCCGGGGTCGAACATCCCCTGGCGGTGGCGCTGGTCCTGATCCTGGGCAATCTGTTCAGCCTGGTGCTGGAAGGACTGTTGGTTTACGTGCAGACCACGCGACTGGTGTTGTTCGAGTTTTTTACTCGTTTCCTGCGCGAGGAAGGGAGTCTGTTCCGGCCACTGCGGCCACCGCCACGGGATGGGTTTACCGAAGGGTAGGGGCTTCATCAGAGCGGCAGCGAAACCCATCGAACCACCGCGCGATGGGTTTCGCTATTGCTCAGCCATCCTACAAGTCCTGCTTCGGATCCTTGGCGGCCGCGGCGCGGCGTTGTTTCACCCGGCTGGCGGCGCGGTCGTCGGTGTAGCGGATGATGGATTTGTCCAGGCGACCCGCATAGCGTCGCGCTTGCAGGCTGGCTTCCGGGTATTGCCAGAGCCAGGTACGGTTTTCATAAACATTGCCCTTGAGGTTCTTCACCCTCTCGCTGTTGAGCTTGCCGGCGCCATATTTGGCGGTGAGGGCATCGACCACCCGCTGGAAATCGGTTTCCGCCAGCGTGATCTGTATGCCGCTCAGGCTGCTGGCGTCGTAGAAGTAGAACAGTGAGGCCACGACCGCGCCGGCGATGGTTTCCGCTTCACTCGGGCGCAGGCTGCAGATGGTGTCGCCGATCGGCGTGTTGACGGCGCGGCAGGCATATCGCGGGTCGCTGGCGACCCGGGACAGTGGGGAGCCTAGATCGACGCCCTTGAAGCCGAGACCTTCAGCCTGAGCCGCCAGAGGCAGCAGCGCGAGCGCCAGAGCTGTCAGAAAGGCTTTCAATCCATTTCCTCGATCCAGGCGGTCTGGATGGCTTCCAGAATTTTTTCGCCGGAACGGTTGGGGTCGTCGGAGAACGCTTCCAACTCCATCACCCAGCGGTGTAGATCGGTGAAACGCACATAGCGCGGGTCCACGTCCGGGTGGTGTTCGGCCAGGGCGATGGCGATATCCAGGGTGTCAGTCCATTTCATTTCAATGTCCCTCTTTGACCATGTTGATGGTGTATTTCGGGATTTCAACCACCAGGTCTTCCTTGCCCATCAGGGCCTGGCAGGACAGGCGCGAGGTAGGCTCCAGGCCCCAGGCCTTGTCAAGCAGATCTTCTTCCAGTTCGGTGGCCTCGGACAAGCTGGCGAAACCTTCACGCACGACAACGTGGCAGGTGGTGCAGGCGCAGGATTTCTCGCAAGCGTGTTCGATCTCGATACCGTTTTCCAACAGGAGGTCGCAAAGGGAAACGCCTTTCTGGGCATCAATGACGGCGCCATCAGGGCAGAGTTCGACGTGGGGCAGGACAATAAGTTGGGGCATGACAAGGCTCGTTAGGGTTCAGAGTTCCAGCGCATCCAGCCGCTGCCCGGTGAGCGCTTTTTTCACGCTCAGATCCATGCGCCGGGCGGCGAATTCTACCGTGCCTTGATTGAGTGCTTCGGTGGCGCGTTTGACCGCGGAAAGATCGTTGCCGTCGAGGGCCAGCTGGAGGCCAGTCAACAGTTTTTCAACCTGGGTACGCTCGGGTTCGTCGAGCAGCGCGGCGCCGTTTTCCTTGAGCGCGGCCTCGGTCGCATCGACCAAACGGCGACCGTCGACCTTGGCCTCGGCCAGGTTGCGCGCGGTCATGTCGTCCTGGGCATGGGCATAGGAGTCTTGCAGCATGCGCGCGACTTCGTCGTCGCCCAGGCCATAGGAGGGCTTCACGGCGATATGCGATTCGACGCCAGTGCCAAGTTCGCGGGCGCTGACCGAAAGCAGGCCATCGGCATCCACCTGGAAAGTGACGCGAATGCGCGCCGCGCCCGCCACCATCGGCGGAATACCGCGCAGTTCGAAACGCGCCAGCGAGCGGCAGTCGGCAACCAGTTCGCGCTCGCCTTGCACCACATGGATGCTCATGGCGGTCTGGCCGTCCTTGTAGGTGGTGAATTCCTGGGCGCGGGCGGTGGGAATGGTCGCGTTGCGCGGGATGATCTTTTCCGTGAGGCCGCCCATGGTTTCCAGACCGAGAGACAGCGGCACCACATCGAGCAGCAGCCACTCGTCGCCACTCTTGTTGCCGGCCAGGACGTTGGCCTGGATCGCCGCGCCCAGAGACACGACCTTGTCCGGATCGAGGTTGGTGAGCGGCGTCTGGCCAAAGAATTCACCCACCGCCGCCTGGACGCGAGGGATACGGGTGGAGCCGCCGACCATCACCACGCCCTTCACTTCCTCCGCCGTCAAGCCGGCATCGCGCAAGGCCTTGCGGCAGGGCAGCAAAGTCTTGTTGACCAGGCTGGCGGTCATTTCATTGAAGGTCTCCTCACTCAGGTTGAGATTGACCACTTCGCCGGTGGAAAGCACCACGGTGATGTGCGCCGAGGTGTGCTCGGAGAGGGTTTCCTTGGCCTCGCGGGCATGGGCCATCAGCAAGGTCTTGTCGCGATCGTCAAGCGTGTGGACCTTGGCCTGTTCCAGAACCCAGCAGTAGATGCGGCGGTCGAAATCGTCACCGCCCAGGGCGGAGTCGCCGTTGGTCGCGAGCACTTCAAACACGCCACGGGTGAGTTTGAGGATGGAAATATCGAAGGTGCCGCCCCCCAGGTCATACACCGCGTAGATACCTTCGGCGGCGTTGTCGAGGCCATAAGCGATGGCGGCGGCGGTCGGTTCGTTGAGCAGGCGCAATACGTTGAGGCCGGCCAGGCGCGCGGCGTCCTTGGTCGCTTGGCGTTGTGCGTCGTCGAAATAAGCCGGCACGGTGATGACCGCGCCCACCAGTTCACCGCCCAGGCTGGCCTCGGCACGCGCCTTCAGTACCTTGAGGATTTCGGAGGATATCTCGACCGGGCTTTTCACCCCGGCGGCCGTCTTGATCTGTACCATGCCCGGCGCATCAACGAACTTGTAGGGCATGGTGGACAGGTCCGGGATGTCCTTGATGCCGCGCCCCATGAAACGCTTGGCCGAGATGATCGTGTTATGCGGGTCTTCCGCCGCTTGGCGCTGAGCGACATGGCCGACACTGGTGCCGCCATCCGCCAGGTAACGCACCACCGAGGGCAGCAGGCTGTGGCCGTGGGCATCGTTGAGCACCACGGAGACTCCGTTGCGCACCGTGGCGACCAGGGAATTGGTGGTGCCCAGGTCGATTCCGACCGCCAGCCGATGCTGATGCGGCGCGGTGGACAGACCGGGTTCGGAGATTTGCAGGAGAGCCATAGGTTCGCGAAACGTTAGCGGTGAAGTAATGGGAGTGGGTCAGGCCGCGTCTAATTGCTTCCTGACGTTTCAACAACAATCTTTCTTGACCAACCGAAGCCGATGTTTGAGTCACGAGTATCAGGCGGCGAAAGAAGGCAACCTGACCCACGAGTACCTCATTCGATCAATTCATATGCCGCGCCAACCTCGGCCAGCAATTTATCGGTGAAGCGCAGTTTGCGCAGGGTTTCGCTGGCGGCGGGGTAATCGTGGCGCTGGTCGATCTGTTCGGCCAATTGCGTCTGGAAATCACGCGCCTCGTTACGCAATCTCTTTTCCAGGCGATCCAGCACCGCCACATCCTGGGCGGCTTTCGCGTCGGCCAACTCCTCGCTCCATTCCATGTGTTGCATCAGGAAGTCCATCGGCATCGAGGTATTGTTGGCATCCATCGCGTGGATACCCTGCAGTTGCAACAGATAATTGGCCCGATCAAACGGCCGCCGCAGCGTCTGGTAAGCCTCGTTCACGCGAGTGGTCCACTGCATGGACAGCCGCTGCTCGGCGTCACCCGCATGAGCGAACTTGTCCGGATGAATCTCCGACTGGATGTCGCGATAGGCCTGATCCAGGCGCGCGCCATCCAACGCGTAGCTGGCTGGCAGGTCGAACAAGGCGAAGTGGTCGCGAGAGAAATCGAGCATGAATGGGAGAGCCGGCAGGATGCCGGCGCTACAGGATCAAACGTTGAACGACTCGCCGCAGCCGCATGCGGACTTGACGTTGGGGTTGTTGAACTTGAAGCCTTCGTTGAGGCCTTCGCGTGTGTAATCCAGTTCCGTGCCGTCGAGGTAAGCCAGGCTCTTGGGGTCGACGTAGACGGTGACGCCGTGGCATTCGAGCTTGGTGTCTTCCGGATCTTCGACATCGACGAACTCCAGCTTGTAGGCCATGCCGGAACAACCGGAGGTGCGCACGCCGAGTTTGAGACCCAGCCCCGAACCCCGTTTGGCGAGGAAATTCTTGACGTGGGTGGCGGCGCGTTCGGAAAGGGTGACAGCCATGACAATGCCCTCTTAAGCGGCAACCGGCGGATTGCAGGCGGTGTATTCCGTGCTGCCTGCCTTGTTGCCGTGCTTCTGTTTGTAATCGGCCACCGCGGCCTTGATGGCGTCTTCCGCCAGGATGGAGCAGTGGATCTTCACCGGCGGCAATGCCAGTTCTTCGGCGATCTGGGTGTTCTTGAGGTTCATCGCCTCGTCCAGAGTCTTGCCCTTGACCCATTCGGTCACCAGGGAAGACGAGGCGATGGCGGAGCCACAGCCGTAGGTCTTGAACTTGGCGTCTTCGATGATGCCCTGGTCGTTGACCCGAATCTGCAACTTCATGACGTCGCCGCAGGCCGGCGCGCCGACCATGCCGGTGCCGACATCGCCGGCATCCTTTTCAAAGGCGCCCACGTTGCGGGGATTTTCGTAGTGGTCGAGTACTTGTTCGCTGTATGCCATGTTTTTCTCCTAACCAATATCAGTCTGCGGCTTAGTGCGCGGCCCATTGCACCGTGTCGAGGTCGACTCCGTCTTTGAACATTTCCCACAGCGGCGACATTTCGCGCAGCTTGCCGATTTTTTCGTGCAGGAGCTTGATGGTGTAGTCGATCTCCTCCTCGGTAGTGAAGCGGCCGATGGTGAAACGGATGGAACTGTGCGCCAGTTCGTCGTTGCGCCCCAGTGCCTTGAGCACGTAGGACGGTTCCAGGCTGGCGGAAGTACAGGCGGAACCGGAGGAGACGGCCAGATCCTTGATCGCCATGATCAGGCTTTCGCCCTCGACGAAGTTGAAGCTGACATTGAGGTTGCCCGCGATGCGGCGTTCTAAATCGCCGTTGAGGTGCACCTCTTCCATGTCCTGGAAGCCTTTATAGAGTTTGTCGCGCAGGGAGCGAATCCGCTCGGTTTCCGCGCCCATTTCCAGCTTGGCGAGGCGGAAAGCCTCGCCCATGCCGACGATCTGGTGGGTCGGGAGGGTGCCGGAACGCATGCCGCGCTCGTGGCCACCGCCGTGCATCTGCGCTTCCAGGCGCACACGTGGTTTGCGCCGCACATACAGGGCGCCAATGCCTTTCGGGCCGTATGTCTTGTGCGCGGAGAAGGACATCAGGTCGACCTTGAGCTTGGCCAGGTCGATTTCCACCTTGCCGGCCGCCTGCGCGGCGTCGACATGGAACAGGATCCCTTTGGAGCGGCACAGTTCACCGATGGCCGGGATGTCCTGGATCACGCCGATCTCGTTGTTCACGAACATCACGGAGACCAGGATGGTGTCGGGACGCATCGCGGCCTTGAGTTCTTCCAGATCGATCAGGCCATCCGGCTTCACGCCGAGATAGGTGACTTCATAGCCTTCGCGTTCCAGTTCACGGCAGGTATCCAGCACCGCCTTGTGCTCTGTCTTCACCGTGATCAGGTGCTTGCCCTTGCCGTGATAGAAATGCGCCGCGCCCTTGATGGCGAGGTTGTTGGACTCGGTGGCGCCGGAAGTCCAGACGATCTCCCTGGGGTCGGCATTGACCAGCGCCGCGACATGGCCGCGCGCGTCTTCCACCGCCTTGTCAGCGTCCCAGCCGAACACGTGGGAACGCGAAGCGGGGTTGCCGAACATCTCGGTCAGGTAAGGGATCATCTTCGCGGCCACGCGCGGGTCCACCGGTGTGGTGGCCGAGTAGTCGAGGTAAATGGGGGTCTTGACCATATTCATCATGCTCCGTCGGCTGCGTATCAGTACGCGGCTTTGATTTCCGCCGAGCCGATCACGCGGCGAGTTTCCTTGCGCGGGGAGTCTTCTTCCTGCGCCTGTTTTGCCAGTTGCTTGGCGACCAGTTCGCCCAGCGTCACCGATTCCAGGTAATCGTAGATGCGCTTGTTCAGATTCGTCCACAGATCATGGGTCATGCACTCGCGTTCGTCGTGGCAATTGCCCAGGCCGCCGCACTGAGTGGCATCGATCGGTTCATCCACTGCGCGGATGATCGCCGCCACGGAGATTTCCTCCAGCGGCCTGGCCAGGGTGTAACCGCCACCGGGCCCACGCACGCTGTCGACGATGCCCTGGCGACGCAGACGACCGAACAACTGTTCCAGATAGGACAGGGAAATGCGCTGACGCTCGCTGATGCCGGCCAGGGTGATGGGGCCGCGCTGATGGCGCATGCCCAGATCGATCATCGCGGTTACCGCGAAACGTCCTTTGGTGGTCAAGCGCATGGTGAACCTCGGTGTTTGATGGAAGATATCGACACTCTACTAATCCCGATTAATTTGGTCAACTATTATCCAGACTTTAGTCGACTATTTTATTCAGGTAAGCCGGATCGAAGTGATCGTCGGGCTTGCCGCCAACTTTGTCTTCCTCGGCATCACCACCCAGACGCTTCAATTCGGCAATGATCCATTCGATGCGTTGGTCGGTCATGGCGGAGTGGTCCACCAGGCCGTGAATGGCTTTCACCACCGGGTCGTTCATGTCACTGGACACCGCATAAGCCGAGAACCCCAACTTCTTGGCGGCTTCCTCGCGCACCTTGTCCTGTTCGGGGTCAAGAATCCGGGCCGGGATGCCGATCGCCGTGGCGCCCGCGGGCACATCCTTCACCACCACCGCGTTGGACCCTACCTTGGCCCCCGGCCCCAGGGTGATGGGACCGAGTATCTTGGCGCCGGCGCCGATGATCACTCCGGCCTCCAACGTGGGGTGGCGCTTGCCCTTGTTCCACGACGTGCCGCCCAGGGTGACACCGTGATACAGCGTGCAGTCGTCGCCGACAATGGCCGTCTCGCCCACCACCACACCCATGCCGTGGTCGATGAACACGCGGCGGCCGATGCTCGCGCCCGGATGGATCTCGATCCCGGTGAACCAGCGGGCGAACGCGCTGGACAGACGCGCCAACCATTTGAACCCTGCGTTCCACAGCCAATGTGACACGCGGTGCCAAAGAATCGCATGCAGACCGGGATAGGTGGTGAGCACCTCGAAAAAGGTGCGCGCCGCCGGATCGCGGTCGAACACGACGCTGATGTCTTCCCGCAGGTGCTTGAACATGAAGTGATTCAGGACGAAAAAGTCTTGAAAGTATGCAATACCCGAGTAATCAGGTCAAACTTGAACACTTCAAGAACGCGACATTCCACTGGCCCGCATAACCTTGGGTAAGCTTGGGACGGGGTTCCACCCGAGACATCTTTCCCCCGTTCCTTGAGACCCATCCCCACCCGGAGTACAAGCAATGACCGAAGTCCACGCAACCAACATCACCTGGCACGAAGGCCACGTTACCCGGCCGGATCGGGAAAAGCTGCTGCGCCAGCAGGGCGTCACCCTCTGGTTCACCGGCCTGAGTGGTTCCGGCAAAAGCACCATCGCCTTCACCCTGGAGCATGCCCTGGTCGAACGCGGCCACCTGGCTTATGTGCTGGACGGCGACAACGTACGCCACGGTCTCAACAAGAATCTGGGCTTCAGTGCCGCCGACCGTGAAGAGAACATCCGCCGCATCGGCGAAGTGGCCCAACTGTTTGCCGACACCGGCGTCATCGTTCTGACCAGTTTCATCAGCCCCTACCGCAAAGACCGCGATCTGGCGCGCCGGATCCATCAGGAAAGTGGCTTGCCGTTCATCGAGATCATGGTGGAAGTTCCCATCGCCGTCTGCGAAAGCCGCGACCCCAAGGGCCTCTACGTAAAAGCGCGCGCCGCACTGGCGGCCGGCAAGGGTATGGGATTCACCGGTATCGACGACCCCTATGAACCACCACTGGCCCCGGAACTCGTGCTGCACAACGACCAGATCACGCCGCAGGAAGCCGCGACCCAGGTCATCGTCTACCTGGAAGAGAATGGGCTGCTGGCCTGAATCGGCCAGGAACAATGTTTATGAAAAGTACAGTGTATGTTTGCGGGGGCCGACAGGCTCCCGGCTGCGTTAGCATTCACACAATTCCTTGTTCTCCCCGCCCCTCATGAAAGACATTCTGATTTTGTATTACAGCCTGCACGGTTCCGTGAAGCAGTTGGCGCAGCATCTGGCGCATGGCGTCGAGTCGGTTGAGGGCATGCGGGCGCGGGTGCGTACCGTGCCGAAGGTCATGAGCGAGAGCGACGCCCCGGCCAAACTGGTGCCGGATGCGGGAGCGCCTTTTGCCACGGCTCTGGATTTGCAGGAATGCGTGGCGGTCGCGGTAGGTTCGCCCACCCGCTTCGGCAACATGGCGGCGGCCATGAAGCATTTCTGGGACGGCACTTCCGGCTTGTGGTTGAACGGCGACCTGAGCGGCAAGCCGGCTTGTGTGTTCACCTCCACGGCGAGCCTTCACGGTGGCCAGGAAACCACTTTGATGACCATGATGATGCCCTTGCTGCATCACGGCATGATCATCGTCGGTCTGCCCTACTCCAATCCCGAGTTGAATCAGACTCGCTCCGGCGGCACGCCCTATGGCGCCAGCCACTGGGCCGGGCCTGACGGACGCGAACCGGTGACCGAGGAAGAACGCAAACTGGCTTTTGCCCTGGGCCGAAGGCTGGCGGAAACAGCGGCGAGACTGTCGGCATGAGCGGGAATGGGAAAAGCGCGGGAGCCGAGGCCCGCCGCTTCGTACGCGGCCAGCACAGCGGGGTGCTGTCGACGCTATCGAAACGACTGGATGGCTATCCCTTCGGCTCGGTGGCGCCTTTCATCGTCGACCATGCCGGGCGGCCAGTGATCCTGATCTCGGACATCGCCGAACACACCAAGAACATCGTTGCCGACCCGCGCGTCTCGCTGATCGTGCAGCCCTACAGTGCCGACATGCAGGTGAACGGCCGTGTCACGATCATCGGCCAGGCAGTGCGTCTGCCGACGAAAGACCATCTCGGACCGCGCTACCTGCGCTTCCACCCACTGGCGGAAGACTATTTCGCCATGCATGACTTCCATTTCTACCGCATCGAACCCGTGCGAATTCGCTACATCGGCGGTTTCGGGCGGATTTACTGGGTGGAGCCGGAAGCGTATCTGGCCCAGGAAGGCCCACTGGCTGAGCAGGAAAGCGACATCGTCGCGCACATGAACGCCGATCATGGCGAAAACCTGATTGCCTATTGCCGCCATGTGCATGGCGTGGAAACCACCACCGCGACCATGTTGGGCATTGACCCGGACGGTTTCGACCTGCGGGCGGATTCCTGCGATTTGCGCTTCGATCTCGATACCCCCATCAGTAATGCGCGGGATGCGCGCCATGCACTGGTGGCTCTGGCGCAGGCGGCTCGCGATTGAGCCCTTCCCTATTGCGCAATCTGGCTTCCGCCAGCCTGATCGCACTGATCGCGTTATGTGTTGCCTGGGAACTCTGGCTGGCGCCGCTGCGCCCGGGCGGCTCCTGGTTGGTACTGAAAGTTCTGCCACTACTGCTGCCACTGTTCGGCATTCTGCATGGCCGCGTCTATACCTACCGTTGGTCCACCCTCCTGATCTGGCTCTATTTCACCGAAGGCAGCGTACGAGCCTGGTCAGACCGTGGCAATTCCGCAACATTAGCCTTGTTTGAGGTCGCGCTGTCGTTGGTGTTTTTCGTCGCCGCGGCCTGGTATGCCCGCATGAATCCACGAAGTTGACCATCATCAAGCCGCATACTTGCGGCACCGCGTCAAATTGACGACATTTGTGTCCGCTTATAAACTCCCCCGCCATTGCTAATGAGGAACCCCATCATGTCCAACTTGAATAACGTGCACTTCAAATTCCTGCCGATGTCGATGCGAGTGCTGTTTTCCGCTGTACTGCTGGTCTTCGGCTTGGCCTATTGCATGGCCATGATTCAAGTCTGGGAATCCCACGCCGGAAAGGATGGCGATCCGATGCTGTCGGGCAAGGATTTGATGATCGCCTACGGTGGCAACCCCAATGGCACCAAGCTGGAAACCGCCCTGCGCGGGCCGATGCAGGACATGTTGCCCAAGGAAAAACGCCAGGTGATCTTCGACTGGCTGCACAACGGCGCCAAAACCGACGAGATCGAAGCCAAGATCACCCCGATCCTGCAGGAACACTGCGTGGCCTGCCACAACCCGGAAGCCAACCCGCACCTGCCCAACTTCACCTCACCCGATGGCCTCAAGTCAGTGGCCGCCAAGGATGAGGGCATGACCATTCCCACCCTGGTGCGCGTATCCCACATCCACCTGTTCTCGATCACCTTCATCTTCTTCATCGTCGGCTTTATCTTCACCCATGCGGTGGTACGCCCAACCTGGCTGAAGTGCGTGGTGATCGCCACTCCTTTCCTGACCCTGATCACCGACGTCGCGTCCTGGTATCTGACCAAGGTGTGGGAAGGCTTCGCCTGGATGGTGATCATCTCCGGCGCGTTCATGGGCGTCGCCTTCACCATCATGTGGTTCACCTCGATGTACCAGATGTGGATTGGCAAAGTGCCGACGAGCGTGGATGAGGACGGCAAGGTTCCCTGCATCCGTTAACCGCTGTTCCTGAATGCAAAACGGGCGACCAGAGGGTCGCCCGTTTCTTTTGTAGCCTCCGGAACTCACACCTGCGGGTGTGCCCGCTCTTCCGCTCCGAACAACTTGTTCAGCGCATTCAGATAGGCCTTGGCCGAGGCGATGACGATGTCGGTATCCGCGCCCTGGCCATTCACGATGCGGCCATTGCGCGACAACCTTACCGTCACCTCGCCCTGGGCATCGGTGCCGGTGGTGATGTTGTTCACCGAGTAGAGCAACAGGGTAGCGCCGCTCTCCACCCGCTTTTCGATCGCGCGGAACGAGGCATCCACCGGGCCGCCGCCGAATTCATCGGCGCTGATTTCCGCACCGCCGTCGGAAAGCACCACGAAGGCATGGGGCGTCTCGCCGGTCTCGGAACAGACCTTGAGGGAAACCAGCTTCAGACGGTCGCAGGTATCAACGCCGCCTTCCACGGCGACCAGCGCGTGCAGATCTTCATCGAATATTTCCCGCTTCTTGTCCGCCAGTTCCTTGAAGCGGGCGAAGGTCACATTGAGGGCTTCCTCGCTCTCCATGATGATGCCGAGCTCATGCAAACGGGTGCGGAAGGCATTGCGTCCGGACAACTTGCCCAGGGTGAGCTTGTTGTGGCTCCAGCCGACGTCCTCGGCACGCATGATTTCGTAGGTTTCGCGGTGCTTGAGCACGCCATCCTGGTGAATGCCTGACTCATGCGAAAAGGCATTGGCGCCGACAATGGCCTTGTTCGGCTGCACCGGGTAGCCGGTGATCTGCGAGACCAGACGCGAACTCGGCACGATCTGGGTGGTGTCGATGCGCGAATCGCAGGTAAACACGTCACGCCGGGTCTTAACCGCCATCACGACTTCCTCAAGCGAAGCGTTGCCCGCCCGCTCGCCGAGGCCATTGATGGTGCACTCCACCTGACGGGCACCATTCATCACCGCCGCCAGGGAGTTCGCCACGGCCATGCCAAGATCGTTATGGCAGTGGGTGGACCAGATCACCTGACCGGAATTCGGCACCCGCTCGATCAATTGGCGCATGCGCTCGCCCCAAAGCACGGGAATGCTGTAGCCGACGGTATCCGGCACATTGAGGGTCTTGGCGCCGGCCTTGATCACTTCATCAAATACGCGGCAGAGGAAGTCCATTTCGGAACGCACCGCGTCCTCGGCGGAAAACTCGACGTCGTCGGTGTATTCCAGTGCCATCTTCACGGCTTTCACCGCCGCTTCCACCACCTGATCAGGCTGCATGCGCAGCTTCTTTTCCATGTGGATGGGGCTGGTGGCGATGAAGGTGTGGATACGCCCGGAGGCGGCGGGCCGAATCGCCTCGCCGGCCGCGCGCACGTCACGCTCGTTGGCGCGCGCCAACGAACACACAGTGGACCCCTTGATGATCGTGGCGATGCTCTTGATCGCCTCGGCATCACCCGTGCTGGCGGCGGCAAAACCCGCCTCGATGACATCCACGCCCAGGCGCTCCAATTGCCGCGCGATGCGGATCTTCTCGTCCTTGGTCATGGCGGCGCCGGGGCTCTGCTCGCCATCGCGCAAGGTGGTGTCGAATATGACTAATTTGTCGTTCATGACGTACTCCAATGGTTCACCCGCCCAAGTCCTGGGCGTCAACGGATAACGAATATGGGTACAGCGAGGGGAGGAGAGAGATCAGTGCCCGCGCGGGGGCAGCAGCAGCCGAGTGGCATGCCGCATGAGGAAGGAGAACGGAACGGGATGAAATGAATCGCACATGCGCCCGAATGTAAACGACAAGATGGCTTCAGACAAGGCGCCGGCACAAGCTTTGAGCGCGCCGCGACGATCCGGTCCACGAATAAGTGCTTAGAGCGGGTGTGACAAAAAAACGGGCCGATTCCCCGGCCCGTCCGTTTTTTCTCGAGTGGAAGTCCGACGTCCTACTGCAGCTCGCCATAACGGTTCTCATCCTCGTCCATCAACTTGTTCAACAGTTCCGTTTGGAGGAGGCCAATTCCAACAAGCTTGCACCCAAGCCAGGGCCATCCTTGGCGGGTTATACCGCGTTACCGCCGATTGCAAATGAACCGCTCAAGTCACCCGGCCATCGCCGCCACTGTGCCTGAGTTCAAGGTGTCATGGCCGTTGATGGTGTCTCGGCGGATGCGCCACGGGTATCGTGAAAGTGTCTGGCCGGCACTGAAGTCCAGTCGGCGCCGCCGCTGATGCCGCTACCGTAGCCGATTGAGGTAACCGTGAGGGGACCGGATCGTTATCAGCGAAGTCCCATTGAGAATTTGGCAAAGTCAGCGTTTACGCAAGCGCTGTCTGATCCAGATGACATATCCCGACAAGCCGTAAGCTATCAGGAGCAGCAATAGAACGATGGGGGGATCAATGGCAACCAGAGAAATGGACAGCGCAATCAGCACGATAACTATGAAGGGCACACTACGCTTCAGGTTGACGTCCTTGCCGCTGTAAAAGCGCAGGTTGGTGACCATGCTGATACCGGCAAACAGGGTGATACCCCAGGCCAGCCAGCGGATATCGACGCCGCTGATATGGTTGTCGACCAGAACCCAGACCAACCCGGCCACCAGAGTTGCCGCCGCCGGGCTGGGAAGCCCCTGGAACCAGCGCTTGTCCTCAACGCTGTGCATGGTGTTGAAGCGCGCCAGGCGCAGCGCGGCACCCGCACAATAGACGAAGGCGGCGATCCATCCCAGCTTGCCCATGCCTTTCAAAGCAAAGCTGTACATGACCAGGGCAGGCGCCACACCAAAGGAAACCATGTCGGAGAGGGAATCGTATTCCGCGCCGAACTCGCTTTGCGTGTTGGTAAGGCGAGCCACCCGTCCATCCAGGCCATCCAGTATCATGGCCACGAAGATGGCGATTGCGGCCTGTTCAAAGCGTCCATTCATGGCTTGGACGACGGAATAAAAACCGGCGAACAGGGCGCCGGTGGTGAACAGGTTGGGTAGCAGGTAGATGCCGCGTCGACGTGGCTTGGAGGTAGTCTCTTCGTCGGGAGTTTCCGGTTCCTGAATGGAATCGGTGTCGTGCTCATCCATATTCAAAGTTGCGCCAGAACATCGCTCGACGCGCTCACCTTGTCGCCCAGGGCAATCAGCGGACGGGCGTCTGCGGGCAGGTAGACATCCACACGTGAACCGAAGCGGATGAAACCGTAGCGCTCGCCACGTTGCAGTTTGGCGCCAGGCTCGACGTAACACAGGATGCGACGGGCGATGAGGCCGGCCACTTGTACACAGGTGACATCCTTGCCGTCCTGGGTCTTGAGCCAGATGGCATTGCGTTCGTTTTCAGTAGATGCCTTGGCGAGATCGGCATTGATGAATTTGCCGGGGTTGTACCAGATCTGCTTCACCTCGCCATCCACCGGCGCACGGTTGGAGTGGACGTTGAAGACGTTCATGAAAACGCTGATCTTCAGCGCGCGACGATTCAGCCAAGGGTCATCGGTTTCTTCCACCGCGACGATGCGGCCGTCGGCCGGCGACAGTACCAAGCCCTCGCCCGCCGGGGCGTGGCGCGCCGGGTCGCGGAAAAACTGCAGCACAAAAAATGTAATGAGCCAGAGTGGGGAGGCCCATAGCCATCCCGCGCCCGCCGTGGTGACCATGGCCAGGACAGCGGAAATCGCCAGGAAGGGACGCCCCTCTCGAGCGAAGATGGGATGCGGCCAAGGAGCCTTGTTCGGGGGGATAGTACTCATAGGAAAAGAGTCGGCAGATGGCAGTCGGCAGAAACCGCCGACCGCATACAGCCGACCGCCTTATTAATTGCGGGTCTTGTCGACCAGCTTGTTGGCCTTGATCCAGGGCATCATGTCGCGCAACTTTTCACCGACGATTTCGATCGGATGCTCGGCGTTGAGGCGGCGGCGGGCGGTCATCTCGGGGTAGTTGGTGCTGCCTTCGAGGATGAAACGCTTGGCGTAGTCACCGTTCTGGATGTTTTTCAGCGCCTGGCGCATGGCCGCGCGCGACTGCTCGTTGATGACGGCGGGGCCGGTCACGTACTCGCCATACTCCGCGTTGTTGGAGATGGAGTAGTTCATGTTGGCGATCCCCCCTTCGTAGATCAGGTCGACGATCAGCTTGAGTTCGTGCAGGCACTCGAAGTAGGCCATCTCGGGCGCGTAGCCGGCTTCGGTCAGGGTTTCAAAGCCCATCTTCACCAGTTCCACGGCACCGCCGCAAAGCACGGCCTGCTCGCCGAACAGGTCAGTCTCGGTTTCTTCACGGAAGTTGGTTTCGATCACACCGGCCCGCGCCCCACCGTTGGCGGCGGCATA
Source organism: uncultured Thiobacillus sp. (assembly GCA_964542455.1). Taxonomy (GTDB): domain Bacteria; phylum Pseudomonadota; class Gammaproteobacteria; order Burkholderiales; family Thiobacillaceae; genus PFJX01. The sequence continues at coordinate 75,851 of CAZIUC010000014.1, forward strand.
GGCCAGGGCGATGTCCTTGGCCTTGCCGGACTTGTCCTGGTGGACGGCGATCAGCGAGGGCACGCCGCCGCCTTGCAGGTAGGTGGAACGCACGGTATGGCCGGGGCCCTTGGGGGCGATCATGATCACGTCCAGGTCGGCGCGCGGCACGATCTGGTTGTAATGGATGTTGAAGCCGTGGGCGAAGGCCAGCGCGGCGCCTTCCTTGATATTGGGGGCGATGTCGTTCTTGTAGACGGCGGGCTGCTGCTCGTCCGGCACCAGGATCATCACCACGTCGGCGCCCTTTACGGCGTCCGCCACTTCCTTGACGTTGAGGCCGGCATTCTTGGCCTTGTTCCAGGACGCGCCATCCTTGCGCAGGCCGACAGTAACCTTGACGCCAGATTCTTTCAGATTATTGGCGTGGGCGTGGCCTTGGGAACCATAGCCGATGATGGCGACCTTCTTCTTCTTGATCAGGGAGAGGTCGGCGTCTTTTTCGTAGTAAACCTTCATGTCGATTCCTTTCGATAGGTGAGGCGTGAGGCGGGAGGCGTGGGTGTGAGGACACGCCTCACGCCTATCGACTCACTAGATTTTCATGATGCGGTCGCCGCGCCCGATGCCGGAGGCACCGGTTCGCACAGTTTCCAGAATGGCCGCCGGATCGACGGCTTGCAGGAAAGCATCCAGCTTGGAGCCGGGGCCGGTGAGTTCGACAGTGTAGGTCTTGTCCGTCACGTCGATGATGCTGCCTCGGAATATCTCGGCCATGCGTTTCATTTCTTCACGAAGTTCGCCGCTGGCGCGCACCTTCACCAGCATCAGTTCGCGCTCGATATGGCTGCCGTCGCTGAGGTCCTGAACCTTGACCACGTCGATCAGCTTGTTGAGCTGCTTGGTGATCTGCTCAATGACGTCCTCGGAGCCGCGCGTGACGATGGTCATGCGCGACAGCGTTGCGTCTTCGGTGGGCGCCACGGTGAGCGACTCGATGTTGTAGCCGCGCGCGGAGAACAGGCCGGCCACGCGCGAGAGCGCGCCGGATTCGTTTTCCATGAGGAGGGAAATGATGTGCCGCATCGTTTCTTACACCAGGATCATTTCGGAGAGCCCCTTGCCGGCGGGAATCATCGGGAACACGTTTTCGCGCGGGTCGGTCAGGAAATTGATGAACACCAGTCGGTCCTTGTATTTGCCGAAGGCGTCGCGCAACGCGGGCTCCACGTCCTCGGGTTTCTCGACCGTGATGCCGATGTGGCCATAGGCCTCGGCCAGCTTCACGAAATCGGGCAGGGAAGTCATGTAGGACTCGGCATAGCGTTCCTCGTAGAAGAACTCCTGCCACTGCCGCACCATGCCGAGATAGCCGTTGTTGAGCAGAATCACCTTGATCGGCAGCTTCCATTCCTTGCAGGTGGACAGTTCCTGGATGTTCATCTGGATGCTGCCCTCGCCGGTGACGCAGGCGACCGCCGCATCGGGAAACGCCATCTGCACACCCATCGCGGCGGGCAGGCCGAAACCCATGGTGCCGAGGCCGCCGGAGTTGATCCAGCGGCGCGGCTGGTCGAACGGGTAATACTGGGCCGCCCACATCTGGTGCTGGCCCACATCGGAAGTCACATAGGCCTGGCCGCCAGTCACCTCGTACAACTTTTCAATGACATATTGCGGTTTGATCTTGGCCGACTCGCGGTCGTACTTCATGCAGTCCTGGGCACGCCAGAGTTCGATCTGAGTCCACCAGGCCTTGAGCGCGCTTTGCTCGGGTTTCTCTTTACTGGCATGGAGTTGCTTGAGCATCTCGTCAACCACCTGAGCCACCTCGCCGACGATGGGCACATCCACCCTGACGCGCTTGGAAATGGACGAGGGATCCACATCGATATGGATGATGCGGCGTGCTTCCTTGGCGAAATGTTTGGGGTTACCGATCACACGGTCGTCGAAACGCGCGCCCACGGCGAGCAACACGTCGCAATGCTGCATGGCCATGTTGGCTTCGATGGTGCCATGCATGCCTAGCATGCCGAGGAACAGCGGATCGGGCGCCGGATATCCGCCCAGGCCCATCAGGGTGCTCGTCGCGGGATAGCCAAGCAAACGCACCAATTCTGTGACCTGTGGCGCGGCATTACCCAACACCACACCGCCACCGGTGTAGATCATCGGCCGCTTGGCTTCCAGCAGCATCTGCACGGCCTTCTTGATCTGGCCGGCGTGACCCTTGCAGGTGGGGTTGTAAGAACGCATGGAAACGCTCTTGGGGTAGTCGTAGACGCAACTGTGCTGGGTAATATCCTTGGGCACATCCACCAGAACTGGGCCGGGGCGGCCGGTCGCCGCGATAAAGAAGGCCTTCTTGATGGTGCTCGCCAGATCGCGTACGTCCTTGACCAGAAAGTTGTGCTTCACGCAGGGACGGGTAATACCCACGGTGTCGACTTCCTGGAAAGCATCCTGGCCGATGGCGGCGGTCGGCACCTGGCCGGAAATCACCACCATCGGAATGGAATCCATGTACGCGGTGGCGATACCGGTCACCGCATTGGTGGCACCCGGCCCGGAAGTAACGATGGCCACGCCGACCTGCCCGGTGGAACGCGCATAGGCATCGGCCGCATGCACGGCCGCCTGCTCATGACGCACCAGGATGTGCTCGAAAGCGGTCTGCTTGTAGATTTCGTCGTAGATATTGAGAACGGCGCCGCCGGGATAGCCGAAGACATGCTTGATGCCTTCATCCCGCAAACAGCTGACGACGATCTCCGCACCGGTCAATTCCATGTCCGCCATGGCGAGGGTTTCTTGATCTTTTGAAAGGGGTTGAACACTAGCGATTGCGTCCCATCCGGTCAAGCCAGGGCACGCTACGCGAGACACAAACAAAAAGGGGTTTGGCCTGCGCCAAACCCCTCATTTTGGTGGGCTGTGAGTGGCTCGAACACTCGACCTACGGATTAAGAGTCCGCTGCTCTACCAACTGAGCTAACAACCCCGACTGCTGCATATTCTGGTGGGCCGGGTGGGATTCGAACCCACGACCAACGGATTAAAAGTCCGCTGCTCTACCAACTGAGCTACCGACCCCGGAAAAGCTCGCGATTATTCAGAAAAAGAGACCTCTGGTCAACCCGGTTGACGACCTTTTTAAGCCGCTCACCGGCCGCCGCTCTTCTTGGAAGCGGAAGATGCCTTGCCATCGGAGTACTGAGGGTTCTTTTTCTTGTACTCGTCCATGAAGGCGATGATGCGATTCATCCGGACCTGGCCAGGGATGAACATGACAATCTCGCCATTTGGATCGTAGATATACGAAGTCGGGTAGAAGTCCACCGGACCCACCTGGCGGAATGGGCTATCCGGGTTGCGCCGCGCGCCTCCCGCGACCACCGCGTGAAGATCAAGGTTGTGGCGACTTGCGGTTTCACGCACCACATTCTCATCAGGGCCGTAATCCAGGCCTACACCAATCACCACGAAATCGCTGCGTTTGTTGAGTTCATTCAAGGTAGGCACTTCAACCCAGCACAGCGGGCACCAAGGCGCCCAAAAATTGACCAGCACCCACTTGCCCTTGAAGTCCGACAACTGAACAGCCTTGCCACTGATATCGGTGAACTGGAAGTTGATCGCCTTGACCGGCTCGTCCGCCGCGCGCGCGGTGGACACCAGAGCCGCAACGGCGATCAGCAACATACCCAGTATTTTTTTCATCAGACGCATCCTTATCTCACACCGCCCCGCGCGGCCACGCAAAGCATTATCGGCCCAGCATCCTAATATCTTGAATGGTTCATGGGTATCAGGCGGTGCGCATGAGCAGAAAATACTGCACTTTCATTGTCACGGCCGCACCGATGACGATACCGAAAAAGACGATGAAGGAACTGAGCGCGAGCGTGGAGACGCCGGTCACCCCCTGGCCGATCGTGCAGCCCGCCGCGGTGACACCGCCGAAACCCATGAGCACCGCGCCAACAAGGTGCCGGAACATGTCCTGCGGAGAATTGAAGTATTCCCAACGGAACGTGCGGTTGAACACCGAATAGATGAAGGAACCGATCACCACCCCGAATACGCTGGCGATGCCGAAGGTAACGCTCTTGTCACGCCAGTAAGCCCACAGATCCATGGTGTAGCCCAGCGGTCCCACGAAGGTCATGGACTCGGCCAGCTTGGAATCCGTGCCGAGGTAGGATTTCTCCATGAACTCGTTTTCCGCGTAACCCATGTGGCCGGTGACATACCAGCCAGCCACCACCACGAGACCAACCACCAGGCCGGAGAGAAGATTGTCATGGCTTTCCCGGAACTCCTTGTTTATGAAAACGAAGACGAGGATGGCGGCGGAAACGGCAAGTGCGAACATAAGCGGCGCGCTCTTGTCGACCATGCCGAGCAGACTGGGAAGGGTTTGCAGGCCATCGAAGCGAATGGTGAAGACCTCGGCGCGCAATACCTTGTCCACGACCACTCGCAATACGCCGTTCATGGTCACCAGCGCGGAATAACCGAGGAACAGGAACACCACGACCGATTTCAGATTGCCGCCACCCAGGCGCACCAGGGTTCTTTGACCGCAGCCACCGGCCAGGGTCATGCCGACACCGAAGGTCAGCCCGCCGACCAGCGCGCCCATCCAGTACACCGTGCCGCGTGTGTAATAGGTCTGTCCGAGATCGAGATAACCGTAGTAAACCAACAAATTGGTACCGAGGATGGCGACGGCGATGCCCAGCAACCAGGCCCGCATGCGCCCCCATTCGCCCATGTTGACCACATCCGACACCGCCCCCATGGTGCAGAAACTGGTTTTGTTGGCGACATACCCGAATATGAAGGCCAGGATAAATCCCATCCACGCCACCATTTGCGCCAGATTTTGTGTATTTGCCATCGAATCCATCATGTCTCCTCAGTCATTTGGATGTAACAAAACCGCCTGGATTATAGGGGCAAGGCCCATCCGGAAATTTGCTTCAACTCCATAGAAACATGCCGGGCTGCCCCAATCGTTTATTGGTCGCCTCGGGGAGAGAACGCCACGCGGCGGTGTTTTCGTGAGCGCTCAATAACGGGTGGGATCGGGAACTCCGGCTTCCACAAAGCCCTGTCGACGTAGACGGCAAGAATCGCAAAGACCGCAGGCACGCCCGGTTGCATCGGCCTGATAGCAGGATACGGTCTGCGCATAATCCACGCCCAGACGCATCCCCAGGCGGATGATCTCGGCCTTGGACAGGTCGATCAGCGGCGCCCGGACATGAATGGGCCGCCCTTCGACGGCGCGCTTGGTGGCGACGTCCGCCAGGCGCTGATAGGCCGCGATGAAGTCTGGCCGGCAGTCCGGGTAGCCGGAATAATCCAGGGCATTGACGCCGATGTAGATGGCCTCGGCGTCCAGCACCTCGGCCCAGCCCAGCGCCAGTGACAACATGATGGTGTTGCGCGCCGGCACATAGGTCACCGGAATGCCCTCGCTGGGAGACTCCGGCACGGCGATGCTGTCATCGGTGAGCGCGGAACCCCCGAACGAACCCATATCCAGGCGCATGACTCGAAGTTCACACACGCCCTGGTGGCTGGAGACGGCACGCGCCGCCGCCAATTCGGCATGATGGCGCTGACCGTAATCCAGGCTGAGCGCATAGCAGTCAAAGCCCTGTTCGCGCGCCACGGCGAGCGCGGTGGCGGAATCCAGGCCACCGGAGAGCAGCACCACGGCACGCTTTTCAATAATTCTAGAAACGGCAGGCATTACTTCCCCCGTGCCTCGCTCCAGAGCAGTTTGTGCAATTGCACCTGCATGCGCACCGGCAGCCCGTCGCGCAGTATCCATTCCGCCAGATGGGTTGGATCAAGCATGCTCCAGGCTGGCGAAAACAGTGCCGGACAGCGTGCCGTGATACCACGTTCCCGCAGTATGTCCCGCGCCCACAGGTAATCCGCCTCGCCGGTAAGCACGAACTTCACTTCATCGCGCGGGGTGAGCCGTTCGAGATTGCGCCAGAGGTTGCGCTCCACCTCGCCCGAACCCGGCGTCTTCACATCGACGATGCGCGCCACTCGCGCATCCACCGGACTGATATCGAGCGCGCCGCTGGTTTCCAGGGAAACGTCAAAGCCGGCGTCGCACAGGACCGTGAGCAGATCGAGACAACCCTTCTGTGCCAATGGCTCACCGCCACTGACCGTGACATGACGGGTGGGAAAACCGCGTGTTTGTGCAAGGAGATCACCGACCGTGCGCCATTCACCGCCCTGAAAAGCATATTCGGTATCGCAATAACCGCAGCGCAGGGGACAGCCGGTCAGGCGGATGAACACGCTCGGCAGGCCGACACGACTAGCCTCCCCCTGCAGAGAAAAGAAGACTTCGCTGACACGAAGCCGGGTATCGAACAACGCGTTCAATTGAGCGTGGCGAGCAACTTCTTGCCGGTGGCTGCCGCCTTGCTGCTGGGATATTTGGCGATCAACTGCTCCAGGGTGGCACGCCCTTGAGCCAGCTCATTCGATTGAATCCGAGCCCGCGCCAGTGACAGCATGGCATCGGGCGCCTTGGAACTGGTCGGATAATCGTCGATCAATTTCTGGTAGGAAGTCGCCGCGGCGGGGAAATCACCCAGATTGACCTGGGAGAAACCCATCCAGTAGGCCGCGTTGGGCGCCAGACTGCCATTCGGATATTGCTCCATGAAGGCACGCATGGCCTGCACCGCTTCCATGTACTTGCCACCTTTGACCAGCGCATGGGCCGCGCCGTAAGCACGCGACTCCGCCTCGGGATCGGCGGCGGGTGCCGCGGCCGCCGGCAAGCTGGCCAGAGCCTGAGCCGATTGCAGACGGATGGTATCGGTCTGCGCGGTCACGGGCCGGTTCGCCAATTCCCTGACCTGACCGAGGCGCGTGTCCAGATCCACGAACAGATCCTTGACACGCTTCTCCGCCACATCCATCTGATACGCCTGCTCTTCCTGGAAGCCGCGCAATCGCGCCACTTCAGCCTTGAGCGCCTCGATCTGGTTGAGCAAGCCAATCACACCCTGGTTCTGCATCTGCGCTTCCATGCGTGTGATGCGTTCCTGTTGCGCCTGCAAGGTTTTCTGCAATTCGGCGGTACGCGTCAGCGCATCTTCCGCCGGGCCGGCATAAGCGCAGGGTACCGCGAGAAAAACGGCCGCCCAGACTATCCGCGCCATCTTGTTCATCCAGAAACTCCTTTATTCAGTTATTAACCTCGTGCATCACTCGCCCTGATAAAGAATCTCGGTGCGGCGATTCTGCTGCCAGGCAGCTTCATCATGCCCCTCGGCGATCGGTTTCTCCTCACCCATGGAAACGGCTTCCATCTGTGCTTCCGGCACACCCAGCAGGTTCATGGCCTTGAACACGCTTTCCGCGCGACGCTGGCCCAGCGCCAGGTTGTATTCGCGGCTGCCGCGCTCATCGGCGTGGCCTTGCAGGATGGCCTTGGCATCCTTGTGGGCCTTCATGAACTGGACATGTGCTTCGAGCACCGGGCGGTATTCGTCACGAATGGCCGCGCTGTCGAAGTCGAACAGCAGACGGCGCTTCGACAGAGGATTCTCGGGATTCTTCAGATCACCCCAGGTCGGCACGGTGTCAGGCTGGGGCAGGGTAGAGGCGTCTTGCGCAGTCATGGACTTGCCCTCTCCCGCGGTTTCACCGCCCTTTGCCTCAGCGGCTGACTTGCCATCAGCCAGAGCTTGGACTTCGCTGCTCGCGGCCATCGCGCCACGCGTTTGTACGGAATCCGTGGTCTTGCTCGAGATGGGTTGGGTCGCGGTGCCCGAAGTATGCACACCAGCGCCCGACTTGTTCACCGATCCGGATACCGGTATCGCGCTTGCGGCCCCTTGGGTTTCGACCCTGGTGGCCTCGACAATTTTCACGCCCCCCATCTGCTCGGATTCCGTGGCCTTGATACCACGATCCTCGATGGCGGCTTCTTGGGAGGGTTTGCTAGCGCAACCGGCCAAAAGCGCGGCCAGCAGGAGGACAGAATAAGCGAGTTGTTTCATTGGAACTCCTTGCGTAATGTTGAGTGATCTCGGGGATCGCAATCCGGGAAACGATATCAGGGGCCCCAGGCCGGCTCGCGCAAATCCCCACTTTGCGAAAGACGCTGTTTAACCTTGCCATCCACGCTGACCGTGGCAAGTACACCACGATCATTGACCAGAGTGGCATAAAGCAGCAGGCGGCCATTGGCCGCGAAGCTGGGGGATTCGTCATACACCGTCTCGGTAAGCACCTGCATCTGGCGGCTATTCAGATCCATCACCGCGATGTGGAAACGTCCGTCACGGCGATGCACAAAAGCCAATGTGCGCCCATCCGGCGACAGCGCGGGCGATACATTGTAGCCCCCATCGAAAGTGACCCGGGTCGCCACCCCGGTTGCCAGGGAAGCACGATATATCTGCGGCGAGCCGCCACGATCGGACGTGAAATATAGCCACTGGCCATCCGGACTGAACACGGCCTCGGTATCCAGCGCGCCGCCGCGTGTGAAGCGGGCAGCCTCGCCGGTGAGCAGATCGAGCAGGTAGATCTGTGAAGTCTCGTCCTTGGACAGCGTGACCGCCAGGCGGCGGCCATCCGGGGACCAGGCCGGCGCCGAGTTGGAGCCGCGAAATTTCGCCACCGCGTGGCGATGCCCGTCGGCCAGATTCTGCACATAGACCACCGGCTTCTTGTCCTCGAACGAGACATAGGCAAGACGTCGGCCGTCGGGCGACCAGGCCGGGGAAATCAGGGGTTCCGGGGAAGCGGTCACGGTCACCGCGTTCTGGCTGTCGGCATCCGCCACCTGGAGCTCATAACGGCCATTGCGTTTGAGGATGTAGGCGATGCGCCCGCCATAGGCTCCCGGCTCACCCAGCAAGGCCTGATGCACGGCATCGGCGATCCGGTGCGCCACGGTACGCAGGCCTTCCGGCGTGGTGGTATAGGCCAGGGCGGTCAACTGTGTCTGGCGCACGACATCGAACAACCAGAAGCGGACTTCAATGCGATCGTTGCTCACCGGACGAATCTGGCCGATCACCACGGCATCGGCCCCGCGGCTTTTCCAGGCCGGCAGTTGCAGCGCCTGCGGTTCAGCCGGCGGGACACTCACGTCGCTGACATCCAGCATCCGGAAGTAGCCACTGCGCCCAAGGTCGCCGGTCACCACTTCGGCCGGATTCTGCAAGCTGGGCGGCATGCCGGGTGAAACGGGAATCGAGAACGGCAGAATCGCGATGGGAACACGGTTGGCGGCGCCACCGACGATCTCGATGGTCATCGCCGCCTTCGCCGGCAAGGCCAGCAGACAAAACAACAGGGGTAGGAATAGACGAAAAAACATAGAAGATACCGGCTGTAACGCCGCGAATGTTATCAGTAAAAAAATAGCCGCCAGTCAGGCTTTATTCCTCTCGCGGCCGGAACTTGAGGATCAGATCATCGCGAAACACCGCCGCGACATCGCGTTCATTGGGCAATGGCAGCGGTGAAGCCTTGAGAATGGCGCGCTCCATTTCCTGGTCGTAGGCCGGCTGGCCACTGCTGCGCACCAGGGTCACCCGCAGGACTTCACCATTGGGCAACAGCATCACCTTGAAAACCACCTCCGGATTGCCGGTGAGGTGTTGTGGAAGGCGCAGATAACCCAGGATTTTGCCGCGTATCCGATCCTGGAATTCACTGACCAGGCGGGCTTGTCGGCTGGACTTGGCCTGCTGCATCTGGAGCGCGCCTCGTAACTGGTTTTCTTCGGCATCCAGTTCCTCTCGCGCCTGACGAGCGAGTTCCTGTTCCATTTCCCGGCGTCTTTGATCGCGCTGCAAGTTCTCCCGCAGGAGCCTTTCCGCCCGCGCCACCTTTTCACTCTCGATACGCGCATTTTCTTCGGCCTGGCGCAGCAATTCCGCCTGCTCGCGAGCCTCCTTCTCGCGCTGTTTCTTCTCGGCGCGTTCCAACGCGATATCCGGCTTGGCCACCGCCGGTTTGGGCACGTCGGGCTTGGCCACCGCGGGCTTGGGCGCCTCGATCTTGGGCACTTCGGGTTTTGCCAGCGCTGGCGGCGGCAACGGCTCGGGCATGGGTTCCGGTGGCGGTTCGGGCGGCAACTCCGGCATGAGCCTGGCCGGCGGGTCGGGCAAAGCACTCCACAACTCCGCCTGCACCGGCAGGTGTGGCAGGCTGCGCCAGGAAACACTCATAAGGAGAATGCCGACGAATACACCATGCACCAGCAGCGACATGCCGCCGGAGGAAAAATGCTGGAAGGGGCCGGCCCGAGTCATACCGCGTTCAAGGCTGCGCCGGTTTCACCAGCAAGCCGACGCGGGCCACACCCAGAGTTTGCAGGGTATCCATCACCTGCATGACGTGTTCGTAGCGCACACCCTTGTCGGCGGAAATGACCACCGCCTGCCCAGGCTGTGCCTGTTGCCGGGCGCGCACGGCGTCCGCGAGCGCCGTTGCGGCCACCGCCTCGCCCGCCTCGTTCAGTCCACGATCACGCAGCAGCAGTGAGCCATCCTCGCGCAGCATCACTTCCAGCGGCATGCTCGGAGCGGCGGCGCTCTTGCCCATGCTGGGAAGTTCCACCTGGGTCGGATTGATGAATGGCGCGGTAACCATGAAGATCACCAACAGCACCAACATCACGTCGATATAGGGCACGACGTTGATCTGATTTACTGCCTTGCGAGTGCGACGCGGGATCATTAGTGACCAACCTCCTGTTGCAGGATGTTGGAAAACTCCTCCATGAAGATGTCATAGCGGTTGGCCAGACGATCGATGTCATGGGTGAAGCGGTTGTAGGCGATCACGGCGGGAATCGCCGCGAACAGGCCGATGGCGGTGGCGATCAGCGCCTCGGCGATGCCTGGCGCCACCTGCGCCAGGGTGGTCTGCGCCACGTTGGACAGGCCCATGAAGGCATTCATGATGCCCCACACGGTGCCCAACAGACCGATGTAAGGCGAAACCGATCCCACCGTCGCCAGGAAGGGCAGATACGACTCCACCTGATCCATCTCGCGCTGGTAGGCGGCGCGCATGGCGCGACGCGCGCTTTCCACCACCGCCTGAGCGTCGACGGCGCGTCCGCGCTTGGCTCGGAACTCACGCATGCCGGCGCGGAATACTTCCTCCAGACTGCTGCGGCGCCCCTCCTCATCGACCCGATCGAGCACATTCTTGTGACCACCACCCCAGAACTCCTTCTCGAAAGACTCCGCGTCCCGCCGCTCGCGGTGCAGAGTGAACAGCTTCTCGAAGATCAGCCACCACGAAACCACCGAGGCGAACAGCAACAGCAGCATCACCCCCTTCACCACCCAACTGGCCTGGGCGACAAGGTTGATCAGGTTCATATCGTGCGAGAGAGAGAGTTCCATCAGGGCTGTATCTTTTCGGTAACGAAGCTGGGGATTCTAGCCGGGCGAAAGCCACTCGGCTCCACACATGCCAACCACACTCGCGCGACAAGCAAACGCTCACTTCCGCGCACGACTTCCTGCACCATGACCAAGCTGGCGCGCCCAAGTTCACTCAAACGGCTGCGCACCAGCAAACGGTCATTGAAACGCGCGGGGCGCAGGTAGTCCGCCTCCACCCGCCGCACCACGAAAAGCACACCGGCGTCAGTCGCCAGATGGTCCTGTTCCAGGCCCAGGGCGGATAGCCATTCGGTGCGCGCGCGCTCCAGGAATTTCAGATAGTTGGCGTAATACACCACGCCACCCGCGTCGGTATCTTCCCAGTAGACACGCACCGGCCAGTCGAAGATGGGGGAATCGTTCATCATGAGATTTCGGATTTCGGATTTCGGATTTCGATTGGCGACATTTTGCGAGTTCCGGCCCGCAGTGCGACCAACCGGGTTGGCAGGGTGGCTCCCCGGCACCCCGGGAAACCCGTAGCGCAGGCGTCTCGCCTGCTCGTTGACCTGATTAGAAGAAAGAAGCCGGCGAGACGCCGGCGCTACAAAAGCAGTCCCGCTTCGCCGCCCGGCTGGATCAGGCCGAAATGCCGCCAGGCCAGGGGCTGTGCCACGCGGCCACGCGGGGTGCGGGCGAGGAAGCCTTGCTGGATGAGATACGGCTCCAGCACATCCTCGATGGTGTCCGCCGCCTCGCCGATCGCCGCCGCCAGGTTTTCCAGGCCGACCGGACCGCCGGAAAACTTCTCCAGCATCGCGGAAAGCAGTTTGCGGTCCATCACGTCGAGGCCGGCGCTATCCACTTCCAGCATCCTCAGGGCGGCATCCGCCACCGCGGTATCCACCTCGCCGTTCGCCTTCACCTCGGCGTAGTCGCGCACGCGGCGCAACAAGCGGTTGGCGATGCGCGGCGTGCCGCGCGAACGGCGGGCGATCTCGAAAGCGCCCGCCTCCGAGGTCCGCACACCGAGCAGGCGCGCCGAACGGCTGACGATGAAAGCGAGTTCCTCCGGCGTGTAAAACTCAAGACGGGCGACGATGCCGAAACGGTCACGCAGCGGATTGGTCAACATACCGGCGCGGGTGGTGGCGCCGATCAGGGTGAACGCCGGCAGATCCAGTTTCACCGAACGCGCGGCCGGCCCCTCGCCGATCATGATGTCGAGCTGAAAATCCTCCAGCGCCGGGTAGAGGATTTCCTCCACCACCGGGCTCAGGCGGTGAATTTCGTCGATGAACAGAACGTCATGCGGCTCCAGATTGGTGAGCAGCGCGGCCAGATCGCCCGCACGCTCCAACACCGGCCCGGAGGTCATGCGCAGGTTGACCCCCATTTCCCGCGCCACGATGTGCGCAAGCGTGGTCTTGCCGAGGCCGGGCGGACCGAACAGCAGGACATGGTCGAGTGCTTCCTTGCGGTTTTTCGCCGCCGTGATGAAGATTTCCAGTTGCTCGCGCGCCCGTGCCTGGCCGACATATTCGGACAACCGTTGCGGTCGTAGCGCCCGCTCGAATACTTCCTCATCGCGCGAAGCGGGGGCGGCGGTAATCACGCGATCGGGAACGAGACGGTCAGGTTCAAGCATGGCGGTTTACTTCCTCGCCAACAATTTCAGTGATTGGCGGATGGACTCCTCCAGGCTCAAGCCTTCCGGCAGTTGTTTCAAGGCCGGCAAGGCCTCCTTGTCCGAGTAGCCCAGGGCCAGCAGGGCGTTCAAGGCATCGTTGGCCACGGTTGCCACAGCCAGGCCGGAACCCGTTTGCGGCAGCGCATCGGCCAGCTTGCCTTTGAGTTCCAGCAACAAACGCTCGGCGGTTTTCTTGCCGATGCCTGGCACCTTGGTCAGGCGGCCGGCATCCTGCAAGACGATACAGCTCGCCAGGTCATCCACACTCAACCCCGAGAGCACCGACAAGGCCAGTTTCGGCCCCACCCCGGAAATGCGAATGAGTTCGCGAAATGCCGCCCGCTCCTTCTGGGTGAGAAACCCGAACAACTGCTGCGCGTCCTCGCGCACCACGAAATGAGTGAACAGGCTGACTTTCTCGCCCGTGGCCGGCAGGTTATAGAAGCTGCTCATCGGCACATCCACCTCGTAGCCGACGCCGGCCACATCCACCACGATTTGCGGCGGCTGTTTCTCCAGCAGGGTTCCGGCAAGTCGTCCGATCATCTCAACCCCTGTAGCGCCGGCTTCCAGCCGGCTGTTTTAAAAACGCCGGCAAGGATGCCGGCGCTACATTTACCCCAACGCCAGCACCAAGCCCAGCAGCACCGGCTGGATATGCGCGGCTGCGATGGTCAGTTGCAGGGCCGGCGCCAGCTTTGCCGGCTCGGCGGCGTGGCGGGAGAGAGTCCGCCCAGCCTTGATCGCGGGCAACACCGCCAGCAACGAAACCAGCGCCAGCGCCGGCAGCCAGCCACTCGCCACCAGCCAGAGCAGCGTCGCCACGGCGGCGGCGAGAATCAGCCAGTAACCGCGCGCCGCCACGTTCGGTTCCAGGCGCGCCACCCAGTGCAGTTTGCCTGCCTGGATGTCGGCGGCGCGGTCGGGGAACTGATTGATATAGAGGATGTTGGTCACCAGCAGCGCGTAGGGGAGGCCGATCAGCCAGGGATTAAGAGACAGGGCGCCGCGCTGCACGAAATCCGCCCCGGCGACGATGAGCAGAAAGCCGGCCGCCACACATACCTCACCCAGGCCGCGGCTGTTCAACTTGAGCGGCGGCGCCGAATAGGCCCAACCGATCAGCAAACCGGCAAGGCCGATCCAGAACAACCCGGTGCCGCGCGTCTCGATCAACCAAAGGCCGCCGGCAATCACCCCGGCGAACAGCACCAGGCCGTAGAGCAGCGTCTGCCGGGGCGACATCACCCCGTTCTGAATGAAGCGAGAACCACCGGTAAAGGGAAACAATCGGTCCACATTCGCGGCATCGGTGCCGTTCAGATGATCGTAGTAATCGTTGAACACGTTCACGCCAGCCTGCGTCGCAATCGCCAGGAACAGGGTCAACAGAGCGAGTGGCCAGGAAAACGCCGTCTCCAGGGCGGTCGCGAAGCCGAGCAGACAGCCGGCCAGGGCGATGGTGAGAAACGCCGGCCGCGTCGCCAGCAGATAGCGTTTGACCGGATTGGCGAGGGCTTCGGGGGTCGGCTCCAGCGGTGCCACGGCTACCTTGCTCATAGCATTCTCCCGGCGCGGCGCCGCCGCGCGACAGTCATTAATCCCGCCAGGCCCATGCCGCCGTGGGCATGGCAGATCGCGCAAGCCAGCGCATCGGCGGAATCCGAACGCGGCTCGGCGGGGAGGTTGAGGAGTCGTTTGACCATATGCATCACCTGCTGTTTATCGGCGTGGCCGTTGCCCACCACCGCCTGTTTCACCTGCAGCGCGGTGTACTCGAACACCGGTTGCCCCGCCGAAGTCAGCGCCGCGATCGCCGCCCCGCGCGCCTGCCCGAGCAGCAGGGTGGATTGCGGGTTGACGTTGACGAACACCTTCTCGATGGCGGCGACCTCGGGTCGGAACTGTTCCAGCACTTCCATCACCCCCTCGAAAATGATCTTGATGCGCCCCGGCAATTCCCCCGTCTCGGTGCGAATCACCCCACTCGCCACATAAGTCAGCGTCTGGCCGACCTTGTCGATGACGCCATAGCCGGTGATACGCAGACCGGGATCGAGGCCGAGAAGTCGCATGAGTCAGGTTTCGCCCGCGCAGGTCAGGTTACCGGAGGCTACCTGACGCCCTGGAGCGTCAGGTAGCGATGAAGCCGCAACCTGACCTACAACTGACCACATTCAGTCGTCCGGCAGAATCGCCGACGTAAACACTTCCTGCACGTCGTCGAGGTCGTCGAGCATATCCAGCATCTTCTGGAACTTGAGCACGTCGTCGCCGCTGACCTCGGTTTCGTTCAATGCCTTCATCGCCAGTTCGGCCATCACCGTGGTGCAACCAGCGGCGTCCAGGGCTTCCTTCACCGTGGCGAGGTCGTTGGTGGGCGCGGTGATGACTTCGATGGAACCGTCCTCGTTGCTCACCACGTCTTCGGCGCCGGCTTCCAGGGCGACTTCCATCACCTTGTCCTCATCGGCGCCGGGCGCCAGGATGATCTGGCCACAATGCTTGAACTGGAACACCACGGAACCATCGGTGCCCAGATTGCCACCACACTTGTTGAAGGCGTGGCGCACATCCGCCACGGTGCGCACGCGGTTGTCGGTCAGGCAATCGACGATCACCGCCGCACCGCCGGGGCCGTAACCCTCATAGCGGATTTCCTCGTAGTTCACGCCCTCCAGTTCACCGGTGCCGCGCTTGGTGGCGTTCTCGATGTTGTCTTTGGGCATCGACTCCGCCTTGGCCTTTTCGATCGCCAGGCGCAGACGCGGGTTGAAGCTGGGATCGCCGCCGCCCATACGCGCGGCGACCGTGATTTCCTTGATCAGCTTGGTGAATACCTTGCCCCGCTTGGCGTCCTGACGCCCTTTGCGGTGCTGGATGTTTGCCCATTTGGAATGACCGGCCATGTTTCCGCGCCTCGAAAAAACCAAGAAATTGAAGGCGGCGATGTTACCACCGCGCCCGCTTACCCTGCCCCGGCGCGCGCATCTGTAACCGGTTTGAAACCGGCATACCCTTATATAGAAAGCGGAAATAACAGTGGTGCCCCGGAACGGGGTGTCGTGTCACTTATACAAGGAGATCACCATGAAACGCACACGCTTTATTACCGCGCTCGTCGGCATCGGCATTCTATTGGCCAGCGCGACGGTCGCCGCCGCCGGCAACGCCCAGGCCGGCTCGGCCAAATCCATGTTCTGTAGCGGTTGCCACGGCGTCGATGGCAACGTCACCTATCCCAGCGTCCGCATGGCGGGCCAATCCACCCAGCGCCTCGGCCAGAGCCTGATGGATTTCAAAACCGGCCGCCGCTTCCACCCGGTAATGAACATCCTCTCGGTGGGCCTGACCCAGCAAGACATGGATGACCTCGCCATGTTCTACGCATCGCAGAAACCGCTCAGCCTGGAACACGCCAGCCTCTATTGGCGCCTGGGTGGGCATGACGCCATCAACGCGGCGGTGGATGAAACCATCAAGATTTCCAAAGCCGACCCGCGCCTGGCCGGACGCCTCACCGGCGCCTGCGCGCCCAAGCTGAAAGAACAACTCTGCGCCGCCACCGGCGGGCCATGCACCTACACCGGTCGCGACATGAAAACCGCGCACAAGGGCCTGAACATCACGAACGCCGAATTCGGCGCCGTCGCGCAAAACCTGGTGAGTGTTCTCGACGCCTTCAAGGTGCCGGAGAAAGAGAAAAACGAACTAGTCGGCCTGATTGCGCCGATGCAGGGAGTGATCGTGGGGCAATAAGCAAGCAAAGGGCACCCTGCCCTTATGTTTGACACCCCCCATGCGTAGTCTAGGCACTCCGTCGTGGTCGCCGCGAATGGCTGCGATGGGGTGGGCTGGATTTGTGCCCACGCTTCAGGCAGATAGACATGAGAACGTTCACCCATTCACCTCCCTCAAGCCTGAGGCCATTGCTGCATTTCACAACAATGGCGGTGGCGCTGTTTGTACTCGGCATTGGCCAGGTTGCCGCTAGAGATACGCCCGCCCCGCCGCAGCCTGTCGTCTCCGTGTATTTCCAGGGCCAGCACGCCGTGCCGGTGCAACAACTGCAAGCCGCCATTCGACCCTACCTCGACCAGGCCGCCACCCCGGAACATCTGGAAGCCATGCGTCTGGCTGTGGCAAAGGTCTATGACAACGCCGGGCTGGGTCCGGTGGCCGTCGACCGACCAGTCGTCCTGCTGGAAGGCAAAGGTGGTATCTATCTATGCCGGGTAGTCGAGATGCCGCTGCACGGCATCGAATTCGTCAACCCCATCCACCCCGACAGCGAGCATCTTCGCGCCTGGTTGCCGGCGCTGATACCAGATCAACTCACCCATCTCGACAAACTGGCGGGACAGGTCTTTCTCGCCAACGACAATCCCAGGCGCAATCTGGCGGTGGACTTCCGGCCTGAAGAACAAGGCAAGGCGGTCAAGGCCTATGTGAACGTGGTGGAACAAAGCCCCTGGTTCGGCACAGCCCGCCTCGACAACACCGGAACACCGTCCACTGGCGACCACCGCCTGCGTCTGTCCGGTGGTCATGCCGATCTGTTCGGGCGCGGCCACATTCTGGAAGGCAGTTATGTCACCGACCTGGACGATCAACTCGATGTGCATCAATGGCAACTCCGCTACACCCTACCGGTTCCCGCTTGGGGCACGCAATTTGGTCTGAGCGTCGATCAATCCGACTCGAAGCTGCCGCTCTCCGGCAACTTGTTCACCGTTTCCGGCAAGAGCCGGGGCCAGCGCCTGGATCTGCGCCAGCCCATCAGCCGCGCCACGAATTTCGAGCATTTCCTGATCGCCAGCCTGGACAACCGGCGTTATGAAGTAACCGGTAACCACCGGGCGTACTTTCCAAACCGCTCTGCCTGAAGAGAATGCC
>CAZIUC010000015.1:0-90637 GCA_964542455.1 uncultured Thiobacillus sp.
ACACCATGGTCGGCGCCGGCAAGGCGGAAGGCGCCATCGACGCCGGCAACATGCTCAAGCCTGCCCTGGCGCGCGGCGAACTGCACTGCATCGGCGCCACCACCCTGGACGAATACCGCAAATACATCGAGAAAGATGCCGCCCTGGAACGCCGATTCCAGAAAGTGCTGGTGGACGAGCCTACGGTGGAAGCCACCATCGCCATCCTGCGCGGCCTGAAAGAGAAATATGAACTGCATCACGGCGTCGACATTACCGACCCGGCCCTGGTTGCCGCCGCCGAACTCTCGCACCGTTACATCACCGACCGTTTCCTGCCGGACAAGGCCATCGACCTGATGGACGAGGCCGGCAGCCGCATCAAGATGGAAATCGACTCCAAACCGGAAGTGATGGACAAACTCGACCGCCGCGCGATCCAGCTCAAAATCGAACGCGAGGCGGTGAAGCGCGAGAAAGACGAGGCCTCGAAGAAGCGGCTGGCGTTGATCGAAGATGAAATCCGCAAGCTGGACAAGGAATACGCCGACCTGAACGAAGTCTGGAAGGCCGAGAAAGCCGTGGTCCAGGGCGGCGCCGCCGTGAAAGAGGAAATCGACCATCTGCGCGCGGAAATGGCCGACTTGCAACGCAAGGGCCAATTCGACAAGGTCGCCGAGATTCAATATGGCAAGCTACCCGCCCTGGAGGCGCGCCAGAAACAAGCGGAAGCGGGGGAGGGCAAACACGAGTTCAAGCTACTGCGCACCGAGGTCGGCGCCGAGGAAATCGCCGAAGTGGTCAGTCGCGCCACCGGCATTCCCGTCTCCAAACTGGTCCAGGGCGAACGCGACAAGCTGCTGGCCATGGAAGGCCGCATCCACCAGCGCGTGGTCGGCCAAGACGAGGCCGTGCGCCTGGTGTCCGACGCCATCCGCCGCTCGCGCGCCGGCTTGAGCGACCCCAATCGCCCCTACGGCAGCTTCCTGTTCCTAGGCCCGACGGGGGTGGGCAAGACCGAGTTGTGCAAGGCCCTGGCCGATTTCCTGTTCGACTCCCAGGACCACCTGATCCGCATCGACATGAGCGAGTTCATGGAGAAACACTCCGTCGCCCGCCTGATCGGCGCGCCTCCCGGCTATGTCGGCTACGAAGAAGGCGGCTACCTGACTGAAGCCGTGCGCCGCAAACCCTATTCGGTGATCCTGTTGGATGAAGTCGAGAAGGCGCATCCGGACGTGTTCAACGTCCTCCTGCAAGTGCTTGACGACGGCCGCATGACCGACGGCCAGGGGCGTACCGTGGACTTCAAGAACACCGTCATCGTCATGACCAGCAACCTCGGCAGCCAGATGATCCAGAGCATGGCCGGCGACGACTACCAGGTGATCAAACTGGCCGTGATGGCCGAGGTGAAAAGCTACTTCCGCCCCGAGTTCATCAACCGCATCGACGAAGTCGTGGTGTTCCACGCCCTGGCCGAAGAACACATCGCCAACATCGCCCGCATCCAGTTGCAGTATCTGGAGCAGCGCGTCGCCCAGATGGACATGAAACTGGAAGTCTCCAACGCCGCACTCATGGAGCTGGCCCGCGAAGGCTTCGACCCGCTCTACGGCGCCCGCCCGCTCAAACGCGCCATCCAGCAGCAGATCGAAAACCCGCTGGCGAAAGAAATTCTGTCCGGCCACTTCGCGCCCAAGGATGTCATCCGGGTTGACGCGGTGGATGGGCGGATTGTGTTCGAGCACGTGATCGAGGGGGAGGCGGTGTAATTCAAAGTCCGGCAGGCCTTCGGCTTACCGGACTTTGAGAAACAACTGGGTCGGCAGCCGCGCGCCTTCTACGCGAACCGCCAGTTCCGTCAACTGCTTGCCACGTATTTCGACCTCGCCCGCATTCAAATTGAAGTTGCAGGCTTGGCGGCTGTTGGAATGTGCCGCCCGCCAATAGGAAACGCCTTGATCGAGGCGCAAGGCCAGTTTCCTGCCTGACGACCACTCCACTTCCAGAATCCGGCCGTGGCCGGTGGTCGCTCCATCCGCCAAGTGGATCGAGGCGTCGAGGCCAAGATAACGGAAGGCCGCCAGCAGCGCCTGGTCGCGAATATCCGTATGCGGCCAATCCGCCCAGATCGTGTTCCTGGCCGGGTTGTCCCCCGCAATGCGGCGGCTGGTGGTGGTTACGGCAATATCAGAGAGCGCCCATCGCCCTTGTCCGACACTCTCTCGCAGACCACTCACCACTTCGGTCAGGAGGGCGACCGACAATGGCGTGAACAGATATCGGTCGCGGTAGATCAGCGTACTGACCTCATCGTCCTGATCAACCAGCAGGGCCTGGGTGGCGGCGTGGTGTGCGGCCAGGTGCTGCCAGAAACGCCTGCCGAAACCTTGCAGTGGTCCATCCAATTCATGGTGGACTTCGATTTCACGATCGCCCTGTTCGATCAGGCGTGGCCGAATGGCTTCCGCCGTGAGGCTTTCGCCTGCATGGAGCGGAGGCGTGTCCTGCTCCGCTATGACCAGGGGGCCTTCGTTACTTCCCCAGTCAGGGCCGAAGGCGAGGGCGGCTTCTTCGCCTATCGCCCAGCGCCGTGTAGGTGTAGAGAGTGTTTCGGCAAGTAGCCAGGCCTGACCACAACGTGCAGGTGCAGCCAAGGCGTGCAGGCTGACTTTCGGATGATCGGCAAGGCTGGCAAGCGAGTAACGGTCAGCGGCGTCCAAGCCTTCGAAGACGTGTCCTGGCAGCATGATTTCCACGTTGACCCCCTGTCCCGCCAGGCGATAGGCGAGTTCCCGCAAGGGGGACGGGCCGATGTCCCAGGTATCCGGCGCCCCGCCCGTATAAAACCGCAGCCCGCCAACACTTTGCCGGATGGCTACATGCCAGACGGCTTCCGCCAGGCGTCGATACTCGGCGCGTGAAGCTGCGCCGAAATACGCATAGTCATCGGGCAGGCGCAGACTCTTGATCCAGGCATCGCTCAACACGTCCAGGGCGGCATGCCGATCCAGGCTGTCCGCCGCAAAACGTTGGTCGAAGTCGAGTACGCAGTGCGGACAGGCGCTATCGCAATCCGCCGGGCAATTCAGGCGTTCCCGCGCGCGCTGGAACAGGCTGCCCAGATAGCGCTCGGCGCTCGATGCGTAGCCCGCCGCAAAGCGGTCGAAGATCAGGATGGAATGGCGAACCGCTTCGTGATTGGGCCGGGCCTCCTTGATGGCGCAGCCCAGCTCGGTCGCCTGCACTCCGATCGCTTCGGCCAGGGAATCGCGTAGGGCTACAGCCAGGGTCATGGCGGCGGTGGCGTCATACAGCCAGGCACCAGCCTCGGTCTTCAGCTGCAGTTCTAAAACATCGGTCCAGGTCTCATGGCCCAGGGTGATGCCCTGTTTGATCTTCCATTGGTCCACGCTGCCCGGACAGGTCGCCAGGCTGTCTTCCCTTGCCCTGCGCAGCTTGTAGTGGGGTTTGCTGAAACCTTCCGGCAATGCATCGTCCGTCAGCATGGGTTCCGCCCGTCCGCATTCCAGGCACAAGGCATAGCCCTTGCCGTGGATGCCGCGCGACTGGTGGAAGACATGGCCGCGCGGGGAAACGCGGAATCGTCCCAAGGCCGGGTTGTCGAGCAGGGACCAGTCGCCCTCCGCGTCGATCCAGGGCGCTTCCACCGGGACGAAGTGCTGGGTGGTGATGTCGTTGCCGGGTTCCTTGTAGAAATCCACGGCGAAGCCGGCGGGCTCAAGAAATTCCCGGATGTTCTCTCGGGCGATGCTCGTGCCGCAGGCCTCGCAATGCCGGGCAGCCTCCAGGCTGTGGCTGGAGCCGCTCGCTCCGCAATGTTTGCAACGCCAGGCATGGCGAATGTTCTGAATCTCATGCGCTTCCTGCATGTCGGCCGGGATGTGCCAGTTGAGGGTGACACCGGCGGAGCGGTAGACCAGGCCGTCCATGACCACTTCTGAGCCGGGCGCGTATTCCCGCAGCGCCGTCATGAGGTCGCGGCTGGCAAGTTCGCGGCGGCGATAGCGGTTGTCTTCGCGGCCATCCTCCTGTTGTCTGGCACGCAAGAATTGCCCTCGGGAGAGGTTGTCGAAGGGCGCGATATGGGTAGGGAAACCATAGGCCGGCAGATAGCCGCGGGTGGCCAATTCCCGTAACAGGTATTCGCCTGACAGCCTGGCCTTATGTAGCTGCACCGCGCGGAAGGCCGGGGAAGTTTCGCCGGCGCTGCGGACTTCTTTTTCCTCGTCTTCCAGACGTTTCCATTCCAGCAGCCAGCCGGAGGCGATCTCATCCACCGCCTGCGCGGCGGTGTCGGTGAGGCGGTTCAGATCCAGATCCTCGTGGATGCTGTTGCGCAGGAGTTGGCGCAGGCCCAGGGCCAATTTCGGGTCATTTTGTTCAGAGAACCCCCGGCACCAACCCGCGTAGCGTTGTGCCAACGGGCTGTCACCCAGAAAAAACAGGCCACAGGAGAGCTTGATTTGTTGCTGTCCGCTGCCCGTCAGGGCTTCGGCGAGGAAACGCGAAAGCAGCAGGGATTGAACGTGCCGCTGGACGATGATGGGGCTGTCCAGGGAGACGCGCGGCGCGGGCAGGGCGGTATCGAATGCCCAGCGACTGTTGGCGAACACGGCCTGATCGAGGGGGTTGGATTTGCACAGCGTCATGGCCAGCGAGCGCGCTTCCCGACGCCGACCGGCCCGCCCCGCACGTTGCAGGTAGTTGGCTGGGTGGGGAGGCACGTTGTTCATGGCCACTTCTGAAATGCCGCCGATGTCGATGCCCATCTCCATCGTGGTGGAACAGGACAGGAGATTGATGTCGCCCTTGCGGAAGGCGGTTTCGTAGCGATCCAGGGTTTTCGAGTCCTGCTGCGCGGAGTGTTCGGCGGCGGAGAAGTAGGGAGCGAGTTCGATGACCCGGTCGTTCAACACCGGCCATACGCCCTGCTCGCGCAATACGGCGATGTCTTCATGCCGAGACAGCCACGCACGACCAAGCCGGATGCGCTCCAGGTCGTCGCTCACCCCGGCGAACGGTTCGTCATACAGGGGTAACTCGACTCGTTGGCAAAGCGCGTTGGCATCGCTTGCTTCCTGGGGCAGGTAGGGGGTGTGACCACGCAAGGTGGTATCAAGGAAACGGCGGGTGACCGGACAGACCCAGGCGTGATCCATAGGTGAGAAAGCCAGGCGATCCAGGTGCAAGACCCGGCCATCCCCGGCTTGTTGCAGCAGCCCCGCGCTGTTCAGAGCCTCCCAGGCCGCCTGTAGAACTGCATCGACCCGATCCTCGCCTTGGGGTGTGTTGATGTCGGCCTTGAGCACATGGGAAAGCAGTCGCACCAGGGTGCTTTTCATCCCACTTCGCTTTGCGCGCGGCCAACGGCGTGCATTCCGCCCGATCTCGGCAGATTCCCTGGGCACCAACTGGCTTTGCGGGAAAGGCATCCCCAGCCAGTTGCGCCAGGACGGAGAGATCGTCAACGAGCCCCCGGCACGGACGAAGAAATCCAGAGAGATCTTCAGGAAGTCCCGCCAGGTCGTTAGATCGAAACCCGCCACCTGAACCACGGCTGGCGGCACTTGCCGGAGAGACTCCAATGCCGGATAGCGCACCGCCACCAGGCCCATGCTTTCCAGGTTGTTGAGCCGCTTCGGTCGGCGGCCGAATTCGCGTACCAGGAACATGCGTGCCAGTTCAATGGGGCCGCTGGCCTCACCGAATGTGCCGGGGGCATGGCGACGGTAATGCGTCAACATGAGGTCGAAATCGCGGCCCTGGTTGGCCAGGTGCTGGGCCAGGTCGTTGAAAAGGATGGGAACGGGGCGGGTGAGGGCGGCCAGTTGTGTGCGAAACACCGCCAACTGCCCTTCCAGCACCAGCCTCGCCGCTTCAGGCAAACCAGGCGTCAAGGCTTGTTCAAACTGGTCAATCTGATTGCGGAGTGTTTCGGCCTGATTGCCCGCCTGTCCACGCCCATGTTGCAGCGTCAGGTGATACACCAAACCACGCACCCGGTTGCGTTCCGCGTCCTGCTGTAACTTGGCAGCCATGCGGGCGGTGCCCTGGCGGCTGTCGTTGAAGGTCAGTAGGCGCCGGCCACGGCAGGGGTGTTCGGCGGGTTTGTCGCCGTCCGGGGCATATTCCAGCAGGGTGGGCAGGATGCTGCCGAGCAGGTAGGGCGCACCCAGCCGGCTGGCTTGGAACAACCTGGTCTTGGTTGTTTCATGGCCGCCGCAGGCTGGGCACGGCAGGCCATCGCCAGCGTCTTCGCTAGCCAGGATGCGCAAGGTATCGGCAGAAGGTTCCGTGATCCGGCGGGATACACGGTCGATATGGAGTGGGTCTACTTGTTCCAGACTGCGATTCACGATCAGTACCTGGTACTGCCGTCCGGCCGCCGCGTGTTCAGATTCCTGCCCATCCTCTTCGGCCCGCTCTGCTTCGTCTTCCATCTCCAGTTCGAACTCGTCCAGCGCTGCCTGGGGCTGGTAGTGGCTGACCAATCCCCGGAATTCCCCAGCCAGCAGATGCACCGTGCCGCAATCGCCGCAGGCCACCACCTCATAGGCCGGGCTGCCGCAGGCACAGTGTTTGCGCGGCTCGAAATAAACCTGGCCGAACGGCCATTGCTCGTCATCGAGGGTGGTTCCACGTTTTTCCATGCAGTCCACATCAGCGCAGGCCCAAAGACCGGACAGGGTCTGGTGAAACAGATGGGCGCGCAGGGGGAGGTAGGCAACACCATCGTCGCGCCCCCCGTCGGCCCGAGTGCCGGAGAGGAGGTCGAGCCAGCGCAGGACTTCTTGTTGTTGCTCGCGTGTAGGGCTGCATCCACTGCCGTAAAGCAGGTCGCAGACCTCGGACAACCTTGCCACCGGCGCTTTTTTTGGGTCGCCGACGAATAGGTCACGAATACGGCGGGCGGTGGCATGTTCCACCAGGGCGCTCTGGCGGTTATCCGAGCATTCGCTTGCGGACTCGATGGCGGCCAACTCCGACCTGGGCGCTTTGTTTTTCGGCTTGGTTCCGTTCAGAGCAGGTACTTGGCGTTGTCCTGCCACCAGATGCACCCGATCCAGTGAAACACCAGCCACGTCGGCCAGGAAACGCTTCAGCTTCTGGCCAGCCTCTCCCTCGGGATCGCCGATGGTGGCTGAGGTG
The DNA here is from genome assembly GCA_964542455.1 of uncultured Thiobacillus sp. Lineage (GTDB taxonomy): Bacteria > Pseudomonadota > Gammaproteobacteria > Burkholderiales > Thiobacillaceae > PFJX01. The sequence goes on from CAZIUC010000015.1 coordinate 7,156, forward strand.
GCGACGAAGCGAACCTGTTCCGGGGTTACCCCGAATGCGAACAACACCCGTCGGATAAGCATGGCGGCTTCCGCCGCCTGGGAGCCGACATAGGTATGCGCCTCGTCCAGCACCACCCATTCCAGCTTGCCTTGGGATTGGGCCAGGATCGGGGCATCTGCGGTGCGCACCAACATGTACTCCAGCATGGTGGCGTTGGTGACCAGGATGGGTGGGGGCGAGGCGCGCAGGGTTTCCCGGTCGAGGACTTCGTTGGGGTGTGCGCGTGTTTCCCGCGCGGGCAGGTTTTCCGGGGTGTTGCCGTTGTAAAGGCAGAACCTGATGTCACCGCCAAAGGCATGGGTCCAGGCGCGCAACCTTTCACGCTGGCTGTTGATGAGGGCGTTGAGAGGGTAGAGGAAGAGTGCCCGTACCCCGGTCAACTGGCCGCGCAGTGTTGCTTGTTGGCGCACCAGTCGGTCGAGGATGGGCACCATGAAGCATTCGGTCTTGCCCGAGCCCGTACCGCTGGCCACCACCAGGGATTGCGGCGTGTCTTGGGCCAGGATGCGCCAGGCTTCCAGTTGATGCAGGTAGGGCCGCTGCGTTGTTGCGAAGCGGTAATCCTCTGTGGGTGGCTGATCCATCGCGCGCACCAGAGCGGGGGTGAGCAATGAATTGGCCAGTTCCGCCATGCTTGTTTCTGCCGCACGCCAGCCAAACACCGCTTCGAAGGTTGGATCGGCGAGAAAGGCTCCCGGCTCGCCATAGGGGCGGTCGAACAGTTCGGCGAGATGGCGGCGTAGCGGTACGTTGGCGAAACCCAGCCGACTGATGGCGGCCAGCTTGGCGCGTTCCGCAAGGACGGGGAGCAATTCGGCGTAGTGGGTCAGGCCCATGATGTCCTCACGGCTGCAGCAGGCCATCGGCCAGGCAGCGGGCGATGGTCAGGTTGTACGCTTCGTCGAACCAGTCGGGGTCGAAGGCGCGATGGGCGCGCAGCAAATGGATATGCGCGGGATGGGTGAACCAGTTGTCGGTCTGATGGGTAGCGGCCTGCGCTGCCAGTAGCAGGGGTAGGTTGATGGCGCCGTCCGGGTAGCCAAGTGCCTGAGGATGGAGCATCCCGGCCACACCGCTTTGGCTGCGCGCTGGGGCGAGGATCGGGTTGAACCCGCTGGGCCACTGGTCGTCGGCATGCCGCTGGCGCAGCTTCATCGAGAGACTTTCAGCACCATCGAATAGTTGTTGTGCGGACAACCGGCCTGCATAAACGAGGAGTTGGGTTTTTTGCTTCGCATCTGGCAGGAAATCGGCGCTGGCGATCCCAAGGAGGTAGGCCAGGGCGCCATGATTTGCCGACAAGTCTTGGATTCGTGTACTCAGATGAAGAGGGAACACAGTCATGCCCGCCTCCACCCCAATGCTCCCCTTGCACTGCCTAAGCAGGCATTCCATCGCCCGCCGCCAGGTGACGAAGGAAATGGTTTCCCAGGAAAAAGGCAACTCCTGCTCGAAACGGTCGAGAAAACCTTGCGGCAGACTGCCGAAACGCAAGGCCAGAGCTGCCATGCCTTGTGGGCTGCGCGCCAGTCGGCGCCACAAATCGAGGGTGGTGAGGGGTAAATGGCCGATCTGCCCCGCCAAACGCTCCAGTTCCAGCCAGCAGGATTCCAGAAAATCGGCTGCCATCGCGGCAACAACCTTGTCAAGGGCGGTTTCCCGAGCACCCGGATCGACAATGCCGATGGCCTGGGCCAGCGGGCTGTCGGTGTCCACTTCACCCGCCACCGTCCAGAGCGTGGGGCGGAAGGGCAAGGTGGCATCCGCGCCGGGATAGATCAGCCAGGCGCCAGGCTCGCGGGTGGCCGGTAAGAAATCCCACATGCCGCTGGCTACACCTTCAGAGTCACGGCAGGGCAGGGCGATGGCTTCATCTCCCGGACGCTCCAGGCGCAGGGCCAGTACCGGCAAGGCCGCGAGGGTTTCCGGCGGGATTCCATCCAGATTGTCGAGGCCGATCTCGCCGCCGCTTTTTTCCAGCTTTGCGGCGTAACGGGCCAGATTAATCCTGAACTGTTCTACCCCACCGATGCGGATGATGGCGGTGACCACGGCATCGGGGCTGTCCTCGGTGGAGAGCAAGTGTTGTATGTCGGCGGCATAGTCCTGCAAGCGCATTTCCAGTCCCAGCGAACCCAGCAAGCCGTGCAGGGGATATGTCCGCTTCGCGCCGGCCATGCCGAGTTCCAGTGCCATGCGTGGATTTTGCCGGCCACCAAGTATCTGGATGCGCACCCCCACCAGGTGATGTGCGGCCAGCATCGAGCCTGAATCCAGTTCCTTTCCTGTGCCATCGAATGCCCGTGCGCCCTGGGCCGGAAATGGTAGTGCCAGCCTGGTCGATGTCTGGCGCCAGAAAACCTCGATTTCCACCCGCTCCGGGGTATGCACGTCTGCGGGTAGCGACAAGTCCAGAACCAGGGTGCCACCTTCGCTTCTCGAAGTTTGTCGGATACCGGGTGTCAACACCTGCGCGTTGGCAGCCCCCCAGTTTTCCAGGCGTATGGCGCCAGATCGGGCATCCCGGCAATCCAGGGCCAGTTCGGCATCTTTCGGCAGTATGACCATGCGGGCGCGATGCTTGATCTCCCCATTTGCCGGATACCGGACGGTAACCGGGCCGATGGCCGCGACCGCGCCATTAGGGTTCCAACCAGGTTGCCCGTTCACCGGGGACGAGGCGCCTTGCGGATTGGCTCGGTAAAGCGCGGGTTGACCCTTGAATGCCATCGCTGGTTGCCGGAAGTCCAGCCAGTAACGGTGGCCATGCCATTCGTAATGCGCTTCGTCGGCTCCGGCCTGTCCCGTGCGTATCCGGTACGCAGTACCTTCACCATCGACTACCTGAATGTCATCGCAAGTGCGGAATAGCTTGCGGCCGGGGGATTCCAGATGGCCAAGCACCGAGACGGCTTCAGGCGGTAAGGCGCGCCAGCTCGTTGGTAAAGCCAACCATATCTCGCTGGCAGCTACACCACCGCTGCCCTGGCGTAGATAGCTTCCTTCCTCTGTTGCAAAGACCCAGGGCAGTTCTGCATCCAGGGCACCACCCTTGGCGGCGGTAGCCGACCATGAACGGCCATCGGGGGCATTGAGATGGAGCAGATGCTCATGGGCGGCATATTCACCCGAGAAACCCCAGGGCTTGCGTTCCACTCGATAGGCCTCGTGTCCGGCTAGGTGGCGTAAGGCCGTGCTCTGGCGCCTATCGCCCGCGGACAGGGCAAGTTCCGCAGAGTGCGGCAGGTCAACCACCTGGAGGCCGAAGAGACTGGCGAGTTGGGATACCTGGATCGTATCGGGGAGGGCCAGGCTGGATTTCAACGTCCAACCGCCATTGCCATCGGTTACTAGCTGGCGCTCCAGAGACAGGCAGGCCGTTAGTGGCTTGTCGATGGGAATAGCGTCGCGAATGAGCTGCTCAATCAAACTTTGCGCATGAAGGTCATCCACGGGCAGGGGAAAACGATCCCGCCAGTGGGTGCCAAGTTGCCGATCCAGTTGGGCGACGGCACCCTTACTCGAAGTGAGACCGGCCTCCCCTTTCAAACACAGCACTGTCCACGCGACATCGGCCAGCAGGCTGAAAATGGCGGCCTGGCGGTAGCTCCTCGGCAACATGTCTTGCAGGCTTTCCACCCAGCCCAGCAAATCCGCCGGGGTGGCGTTGCTGGCGAGTTGCAACACCCTACCCAAGACCTGGCCGATACCGCGCCGAGCCTGCGCCAACATTGCTAGGGGTAAACCACCCTGGACCGCGATGCTGCCGAGAAACCGCAGCCCGCCGCCTTCCCGTGGTTTCAGGCCCCAATCCTGAAGCCCCCGCTCGACACAGGCACTACGCTGGGCCTGGCTCCATTCGTCAGGATTGGCGCCGATGGCATCTAGGATGGGGTCCCAGGACCAATGCGAGCCTTCGTAACGCCGTCGCCACCATTCCGCCGCAAATAGGACGAATAGCGCCGGAAAGCCGCTCAGACGGGCGGCAACGACATCGAGGTCGTGCCTTCCAGAGACTCTAGCCAGCCAGTCGCGTAATTGGCCTTCTAAATTGCTGAATTCTGCCTCGGATAGCCGGTAGCGATAGAGCGGGCGCCCATCCGGCCGGGTCAGTCCCCGGTGATGGAGTAAATCCCGTTTCCAGTTGTGGAAAGGTGTGAATTGCTGAGCAGCCAAGATGATTCCTCCATATAGGGCAGGTTCTGGCGCCCGCCTTCATCCAGTCGGGTGTTCGGTGGCTTATACGCCACCGTTCTCAAGTCAATCGTACTTCACGGGATGGTTTTAGTAGGCTCTCCGCCGGTATCCCCAGCCCCTCGTGCAACTTGCGGATCATCGCCAGCGTCAGCGGCCGTTTGCGGTTGAGGATTTCATAGACCCGGTTCATCCGCCCGATCATGGGTTCCAGGTCTTTGGGGGTGAGGCCACCCTGTTCCATGCGAAATTTTATGGCTTCAACCGGGTCGGGCAGATCCACAGGAAAGTGCCTGGCCTCGTAGGCCTCTGACAGGGTGAGCAGAATATCGAAGCGGTCGCCATCAGGCGTGCCCGGTTCCGGTTCGTTGTCGAAGTATTCAGAAATCTCGCGCATGGCCGCGCGGTAATCGTCTTCGCTGTGAATGGGGCGGATGTCCATGTTCATAACTCCATTTCGATGGTGTCGGCACTGATGGCGTCATATTCCGCGTGGGTACCGATGAATTTGATGTAGACGGCGCCGAAACGGTAGGCCACAGCGATGATTAGCCGGTAGTCATTGCCCTTGATGTTGAATACCACGCGGCGATTTTTCAGAATGCTGGCGTTGCGGAAGGCCGCTTTGATATCCGAAGGCTGCCGCCATTCTGCTTTCCGAGCATCATCTATCCACGCCTCCAGATGTGGCTTGGCTGCTGGGTGTCGAACCCAGAAATCGCGGAGGATTTTAATGGCGACGATGCGCATGGCGTGATGCTAGTCCCAAAATGGGATTTGGACAATTTGTGTTTTCCGGTGCTGATCGGCGAACCAGGTGTCGGCAAAACTGCCATCGTCGAAGGGCTGGCGCAGCGCATCGTCAACGGCGAGGTGCCGGAAACACTGAAAGGCAAGCACGTCTTGGTGCTGGACATGGCCGTGGTCCAGGGCGGCGCCGCCGTGAAAGAGGAAATCGACCATCTGCGCGCGGAAATGGCCGACTTGCAACGCAAGGGCCAATTCGACAAGGTCGCCGAGATTCAATATGGCAAGCTACCCGCCCTGGAGGCGCGCCAGAAACAAGCGGAAGCGGGGGAGGGCAAACACGAGTTCAAGCTACTGCGCACCGAGGTCGGCGCCGAGGAAATCGCCGAAGTGGTCAGTCGCGCCACCGGCATTCCCGTCTCCAAACTGGTCCAGGGCGAACGCGACAAGCTGCTGGCCATGGAAGGCCGCATCCACCAGCGCGTGGTCGGCCAAGACGAGGCCGTGCGCCTGGTGTCCGACGCCATCCGCCGCTCGCGCGCCGGCTTGAGCGACCCCAATCGCCCCTACGGCAGCTTCCTGTTCCTAGGCCCGACGGGGGTGGGCAAGACCGAGTTGTGCAAGGCCCTGGCCGATTTCCTGTTCGACTCCCAGGACCACCTGATCCGCATCGACATGAGCGAGTTCATGGAGAAACACTCCGTCGCCCGCCTGATCGGCGCGCCTCCCGGCTATGTCGGCTACGAAGAAGGCGGCTACCTGACTGAAGCCGTGCGCCGCAAACCCTATTCGGTGATCCTGTTGGATGAAGTCGAGAAGGCGCATCCGGACGTGTTCAACGTCCTCCTGCAAGTGCTTGACGACGGCCGCATGACCGACGGCCAGGGGCGTACCGTGGACTTCAAGAACACCGTCATCGTCATGACCAGCAACCTCGGCAGCCAGATGATCCAGAGCATGGCCGGCGACGACTACCAGGTGATCAAACTGGCCGTGATGGCCGAGGTGAAAAGCTACTTCCGCCCCGAGTTCATCAACCGCATCGACGAAGTCGTGGTGTTCCACGCCCTGGCCGAAGAACACATCGCCAACATCGCCCGCATCCAGTTGCAGTATCTGGAGCAGCGCGTCGCCCAGATGGACATGAAACTGGAAGTCTCCAACGCCGCACTCATGGAGCTGGCCCGCGAAGGCTTCGACCCGCTCTACGGCGCCCGCCCGCTCAAACGCGCCATCCAGCAGCAGATCGAAAACCCGCTGGCGAAAGAAATTCTGTCCGGCCACTTCGCGCCCAAGGATGTCATCCGGGTTGACGCGGTGGATGGGCGGATTGTGTTCGAGCATGTAATCGAGGCGGAAGCGGTGTAAACCCTGTAGGAGCGGACTTGCCCGCGGTAGCCAGTGTGATCCGAGTGGTTACCGGTGTTATCGCGAGCGATCCCGCCCCCTACCGCATGCTTGACCTGCCCGCTCACTGCGTTTGTCAGCATATTCTGTTATTTTGAATAAGGACGCTGTACGCAGACATCGCTGTACGCAGGGTCTTGATCAGCCCAATTGGGGGTTTCTCAAGTAACCATAGGGAATCAGGAATATGAAATCGACACCTCTCTTTCTCGCGCTCGTTCTTTCTTTGACCCTGGCCGCATGCGGCAAGGACAAGCCCGCCGACACGGCGGCTGTGGCGCCCGCCGACACGGCTACCACCGCCGGCCCGCCGATGCCCATGGACCCGAGCCAGGGTGTGGCGGGTCATGTGGATGCCGTTGCCGATGCCGGTGCCGGTGAAAGCGGCCATGATCTTTATGCCGCCAAGTGCATCAGTTGTCATGGTGGTTCGGGCGAAGGCCTGGCGGGCAACCCCAAGCTGGCTGGCTTGAGCAAGGCGGACATCCAGTCGCGTCTGACCGATTATCACGACGGCAAGACGCGCGGGCCCAAGACTCCCATCATGGCGGCGATGGCCAAGCAGCTTACGGATGCGCAGATTGCCGCTTTGGCGAGCTATCTGGGCGAGTAATCCCGCTGTAGTTTCCAGGCCGACAAAATGGCGCCGCGCGGAAATGCCGGCGCCATTTTTTCGTTCTGAGCGCGTTCGTCGTTGAAAGTACTTGGCGCGCTGACTGGGGCGCCTTCCCCCTTTTTAAAAGGGGGAGTGAGGGGGGGGGCGACGGTTGAGCTGGCGCCACCCTTGGAGAAATCCCCCCTAACCCCCCTTTGGCAAAGGGGGAGACTTGGCTCCCGCCTGCCGCAAGCGGTTCAACGGTGAAACGCGCGGAGCGTTTGTTCTTCCAGGCTACTTCTGAGCGCGGGTGGCGCGGCCTTGTTTCCGCCGCAGCCATTGCCAGAACCATCCACCCGGGCTGTCCGTCCCGGTGAGTAGATAGTTCAGGACTCTCAGGTTGCGTAGCGCGAGCACCTGTCGTCCCCTCGCGCCGTGGCCGCCGCAGAACAGGATGCGGTCGCCCGGAAACAGCGGGGTGTCCAGGTCGGGCAGGAGGGCTTCGGAGTTGCCGAGCAGCAGGGGGATACAGGGCAGATCGGCGTCGCGGTCGGAGGGGTTCCGGATCAGGTCACGCAGAGTCAGTTCCATTTTCAGGTCCATGGCCTGGCGGATGGCCACGGCGTTTTCCACGTTGAGTTCCACGTCCCAGATTTCGGGCACGGTGTCGCCCACCACGGCGGCGATGCGGGACAGTAGTTCATTGGCCCAATCGTTGGATTGTTCCTTGCAGCGGGCGAAGAAGCGGGAGAGAAGGGGGGTGGTGAGCAGGGAAAGGAATTCATGGCCGACGATATCCGCCGGCTGCATGGTGACATTGGCGCCGAAGCGCTTGAACAGGGGCGCGTTGGCATGCCGGTTCTGGCGGACCACCATGAACAGGTCCGGATTGAGTTCCCTGGCGGTCATGACGATGGAGAGATTGTTCACGTCGTTGTCGGTCCCGGCGACGATGCCCACAGCACCCTTGATGCCCGCCTCCAGCAAGGTATTCGCCTCGGTGCCGCTGCCTTTGATGCATTTCTCGCAGCCGGTTCTGGCGGGATCGGCCTCGACGATGACCAGTTCGACTTTTTCCCGGCGCAGGTTGCGCACCACGGCCTTGCCGAAGCGCCCGTAGCCGCAAATGATCCACTTGCCGTGCGGTGGCCGCAGGGGTTCGCTCAACGGCATGCCGGGAATGTCGGTCAGCCAGTCGTACAAGAGGTGTTGACCCGGGCTATGCAGGGCCATGGCGAGGTGCTCACCGAAGGCCGCGAAGGCGTTGACGACCTCCTCCGTACCGAACGAAACCATGTTGCCGGCGGTTTCCATGCTGTCGGCGCGGCACAGTACCGGCAGTTCCGGGCGCAGCAGTTTCGCGGTCACCGCCACTGCCAGATTCGCCTGGTCATCGTTGGTCAGGGCGATCACGCCGGCACACGAAGGGTGATTCAGGCCTGACGCTTCCAGGTTCTCCGGCAGGCGCGCGTCCCCGGTCAGGGCGGGGATTTCCAGATGGTATTGCCCGAGCTCCAGTTCGCTGATGCGGTCGGCGTCGATGTCCAGCACCACCGCCTGCTGGTTGCGGCTGTCCAGCGCTTTCATCAGCAGGGTTCCCGTCTCGCCGCAGCCGCAGATGATGTAGAAGGGCTGGCGCAGGCGCCGTACCCGATGTTCAAAGGCATTGGCCTTGATCACCCGCTGGAAGGCCGGGTCTTGCAGCAGGGCCAGGATGGTGCCGATGCTGTACAGCCAGACCAGCACGGTCATGTAGATGGTAACCAGCGCCCAGGTGCGCTGCGCCTCGCTGAAAGCAACCGGGATTTCGCCGAAGCCGATGGTGGTGGCGGTGTAGCTGACGAAATAGAAGGCGTGGAACAGGCTCATGCCCGGCGCCGGGTTGCCGGCGGCATCGACCCCGGGCATCAGGCTCATGCCCAGGATGGAAACGGCATAGCTGGCGACGAGCAGGATCAGCGGCATGCGCATCCGCCGCAGAACCAGGAACAGCACGCTGTTCATCTATGGCGCCGAGTGTTGGAGGAGTGCGCCGCTCAACGGTGGAACAGCACGGTCTCGATGACCAGGATGATCACCGAGAGCACATTGGCCATGAGCGCGCCGGCGGCCAGAGAGACGATGCTGGCCATGATCGAGGGGGTCAGGCCCGTATCCGTGATGTGCACCGCAACCGCCCAGACGCAAGCGGCGGCGATCAGTTGCAGATCGGCGACAAAACTCGTGGCCAGGTGGATGGCGCCGATCTGGGTGCGCTCGCCGAATTTCAGCACCGTGGCGATCAGGTTCACCACCACCACCGCGAACAACTCGTAGACATGATGATGGGCCACGTTATCCAGTTCGCCGATGACGAAGCCGAAATTGAGGGTCATGGCGAGGATGATGAAGAAGCCGAAAACGACCTTTTCCAGATTCATGGCGCGGATTCCCGTAGGTGGATCGCGCCATGATAGCCCGGCAGTCTGCCTACAGACATGGTGGCGGGTCGGACCCACAGGAAGAAGCAGGCGAGATCACTCCTCTTCGGGTAACTGGAGCCGGGTGATGGCACTGTGTTATTGCAGGTCTGAAGTGGGTACACCGGCCATGGTCTTTTGCCGGCAATCCGGACACAGCGTCATGAGGCGAGCCTGCTCGCCCTGGAACATGGGTTGGTTGGCCATCATGGCGCGACTGCGTTCGATCATGGCTCGGGTGGCAAACTGCTTGCCGCATCCGGTGCAGGCGAACGGCTCGGCTTCCGCTACCACTCGCGGTGCTCGACGCGCTGCCCTGGATGTGAGCAGGCGCGGCACCAGCGTTACCGCCTTTTCCGGGCATACGTTGGCGCACAGGGCGCATTGCAGGCAGCGTTCCTCGGTGAAGGCCAGTTGCAGGGTGGTGCCGGGCAGGCTCAATGCTTCGGTGGGGCAGATACGCACACAGGTAGTGCACAGGGTGCATTTTTCGCCGGCGATCAGTACCTCGCCCATCGGCGCGGTGGCCAGGGGAATGCTGACCGGCGGTGTCAGGGCTAGCTTGATCAAAGCGTCGAGTGCGGCGTACAGCAGGGTACGCTTGTCGTCGCCGCCGGCTAATTCAGCCGGGTGCGGCGGCGGCATGGCCGGCAAGGCGTCCAGTTCGGCGGAGTTTTCCACCAGCCCAAGACAGGCCGGGAAAGCCAAAGCCGAAAGGATGTTCCGTCCAAGGGCCAGTTGCTCATCCAGGGCGCGGCGCGTTTCAACAGGAATGCCGCCCGTTGCGATGGCCACTCGATTACAGCCGGAGACCAGGGCGGCAAGCCAGAACTCCAGGCCAAGACTGGCGGGCTCCTTGACGGGGTAAGCGAACCAGCCGGGTGGGGTTTCTGCCTCCGCGGTCTCAGGGACAATCCACAGACCCGCGGGGCCGCCATCTTCCATATGCCAGGCCGCGAGCATCGATTGCAGACGGGTCAGGCTGAAGCCTGGGGTGGGGTGGGCGTAGCGCACCGCGCCGGAGGGACAGACCAGGGCGCAGCTTCCACAGCCCTGGCACAGGTTGGGTTCGATCCGAACCGATTCCTTCTCACTGGTGATGGCGCCTGCCGCACAGGCTGACAGGCAAGCGTTACAGCCAGTCACCCCTTGCCGGTTGTGGGCGCACAAGCTGGTGTCAAAGCTGAAATAGCGGGGCTTCTCGAAGCCCGCGCGCACCCGGCCGGCAATTTCCAGCAAGGCGCGTTTGAGCGCCGGAAAATCATCCGCCGCCAGGGCGTAATACCCCAGAGGGGGAAGCGTGGTTTGAACCTGCGGAGTTTCGGAGAAATCCAGCACCCAATCGAAATGGCCGTTTTCGTGGAAGGAAAGTGGCGCCAGCTCGGCTGGGTTGTGATGCGTTTTCATACGGGCGGTGAACTGGCCCATCCAGCCGGATAAATCGGCCAGTTGCCCAGGCAAGGCACGCAAGCCGCGCGGTAATGCGTCGGCATCGGGCTGGTCGGTACACAGCAGGGCCGGGCGCAATCCCGCTACTCGCAACAGTTCCAGGCGTTTGAGCAGGATTTCGGATGGGCCGATAAGGAGGGCGCAATCGCCGGGGGTGTAGTGAACTTGAGTGGTTTGCATGGGGAGGCCGTTGTGCCCAATCTTGTAGGTTTACATCTGAAGGAAACTGGCTGATTCCCGCAACTCCGCGGCCGCCTGATCCAGTCCGGCCTTGAGCAATCCGGCGAGGGCGGCGAACAGGGGCTCGCGCGCATGCTGGATGATGGCGTCGGCCCAGCGCGACGCCCAGGCGGCGAGGTGCTGGTGGAGGAAATCGTATTGCTGGGCCAGCCGTAGTTGAGCGCTTGCCGCGTCACCCGCCTGCCAGGCTTCCGCCTCGCGCAGGGCGAGCAGGGCCATGAACTTGAGTTCCACGGCGAGGTGGTCCTGGGGCCCGGCCTCCGGGTCGATGTCGGCGAAGCCGGCTTGGGCATAGCTTTCGATGACGGCCACCGTACTCTCGCCGATCAGGCGATCCTCGCGCCAGACCGATTCGAATGGCGGCGGCGGCCCCACGCCTTCCTGAATTCCGCTCATCAAACGGGTGAACTCGCCGCCGATCTCATCCAGGGAGATATTTTCCAGATCGGGGGCCGCGCAGGCCAAGGCCAGCCAGGCGCTATCCATGGCATCCGTCGGTGGTTCAGGCTCCGTTGTCGTCAGCAGGCTGGCCAGTTTGTCCTGGTTCGGCGGGCTCAGAAACCACTCGGCCAGCCACCAAAAAAAACGGCTTCGGTCTTCCGCCGAAGCCGTGAGATTGCTCTGATTCATAAGCTTCCGTTGGTTGAACAAGTCCTTGCGAGCTTACCCCACCCCGTGGGCGGGGCATGACCGCTCATTTCTTCAGGTTGTAGAACACCGTGGCGACATTGCCGTCGGAGTGGCAGCCGATGCACTTGGCGCGCTCAACCGCCTTCACTTTTTCCTTTTCACCGGCCACTTGTCTCGGAAACTCGCTCTTGCGCAGATAGAGGTAGTTGTCCGGATAAGCTTCGTTGCTGTGGCAGCCGCCGCATTTGATGCCCAGGGTTTCCACATGGATCTGGTGGAAGCGCCCTTCCTCGCGCAGGGAATACTCCTTGCCCACGTTCACCGTGCCGGCGCGGATCGCCTCGGAGGTCTTGCGCAGGTTCATCGGCTTGTCTTCCGCCATGACCCCGGCGGAGAGGGTAGCCAGGATGGCCATGAGAATAAGATTTTTGGCTACGCCGAAACTCCGAAAAGTCGTCGTTTTCATCTCAGTAATCTCCCCCGTTGAGGACGTAATAGACCTGCGGCTCGGTGCCGAACGCCTTCTTCAACTGCGTCGCCTTCTTCTTGGCGATGTAGACGGAGACGGCGCTGTTGGGATCGTCGATGTCGCCGAACACTCGCGCCCGCGTCGGGCAGACCAGGTCACAAGTGGGCGTGAACTCGGGCACCTTGCCGATCTGGTCCATCTTGCCGCTGGAAACCGCCTTTTCCAGCTTGTGCCAGCAGAAGGTGCACTTCTCCACCGTCTTGGCCTTCTTGCGGTGCAGCGGTGAAAGATTGCCCATCTGCTCGTAAGGGGTCTTCTCGGCACCTGGGTAGAGTTGTTCCACCTTGGCCCCATTGAGTTGCGGCACGCCGTAGGGGCAGGTGGTGGCGCAATAGCCGCAGCCGGTGCACTTGTCGTAATCCACCAGCACCACGCCGAACTCGTTCTTGCTGATCGCCTTGAAGCCGGCCGCGTCGCAGGCCGCCTTGCAGGACGGGTGTTCGCAATGCATGCAGTTCATGGTGACGAAGTTGCGGGCCACATTGGGGTAGTTGCCGGTTTCGTACTCGATCATCACGTTCCAGGGGGATTCCGGCGTGAAGTGGTTCTCCACCGCGCAGGCGGCCACGCAGGAGCGGCAGCCGAAGCAGCGTTCAGTGTCGATGACGCGAACAAACTTTGCCATGGTGTCTTCTCCTTAGGCTTTGTAGAGCTTGACTTTGGTGTCGTTGAAGGAATTCATGCCGGCGATCCGGTCCGGATGCAGTTCCAACACGTTGTTGATCCAGGTCCCTTTCTTTGCATATTCGGGGAAGCCCAGACTCCACTGGCCATAGTGATAGGACACGGCGATGGTGTCGGGGCGGATGCCCTGGGTCAGCTTGACCTTGCCCTTGGCCTTGCCCACCCGGCTTTCCACCACCACCATGTCACCGTCCTTGATCCCCAACACCCTGCCGGTGGCGGTATTGACGGCGATGGTGTTCTCCGCCGCGTCGGCGCCGATGGCGAAATTGAGGATGGGGTTTTGCGCGGTGTTGCCGGCCTGGTTGCGATACATGCGCTTATGGGTGATCAGATAGAGCGGGTAATCCTTGGCCTCGCGGTGCGGCGTCGGAAAAGCATGGTCCTTCAGCGGGATGGGCGAGTAGGCCACCTTGAACTGCGCCAGGTCGATGTTGGTGATGTTGTTGGCTTTCACCGTTTTCTCGACGTTGGCGTAGCTGTCCACCAGGTGATCGGCGTAGAGCTTGATGCGCGGCTTGCCGGGGCCCTTGCAGCCCGCCTCGACGCTGTGGAGGTAACGGTCGTGGGTCGATATGGTCTTGCCGACGAAGGCATGCTCCAGGGCGTATTCGAAGGGCTTGCCGACCTTGTCCACCCACAGCACCTCGACCATTTCTCGTGAGGTGTAGTCACGGCCTTTCTGGAAGAGTGTCTTTTTCAAGCCCCACTTGCTGTTCAAGGCGTCTACATAGGCATCGCGCAATCCCAGACGCTTGGCCAGTTCCCACAGGATGGTCGTGGCGTCGTAGGGGATGTTGTAGACGTTGGTGATCTGCTGGCGGATGGCGGAGTGCTTGGTGCCCGGCGTGCCGCGAGTGGGCGAGAAATGCCAGGATTCGAGATAGGTCAGGTCCGGCAGCACGATGTCGGCGAACTGGGCCGTCTCGGTGTTGACGATGTCGATCACCACGTTGAAGGTCTTCTTCAGGCCGTCCTGTTGCTTGATGGCATCGGACGTGGAGAAGGGCCGGTTGGTGGCGAAGAAGATCTGCATCTCCGGCTGGTAACCCAAACCGAAGGCCTTGGGATCGTCCACCGTGTATTGCACCTGCTGGCAGACCTCATGGGTGGCGTGCGGGTAATACACGCTCTTGGCCAGGTCCGCGCGCTTGGGGGGGTACTCGCACTTGGAGGGTTCCAGGTATTCCGGATGACCCATGGCGTGTTCGAGCAACAGCCCGCCCGCCGCGTCGAGACTGCCGATCAGCATGTTCAAAATCAGCGACGCACGGGAGTTCTGAACCCCGAACTCCTTGGCCGACAGGCCCCGGAAGGTGTAGGACGCGACCGGGCGATAGCGGATGGGGTGGCCTTCGATGACCAGGGTCGAGCCGATTCGGGCGGCCTCGCCGATCTCCTTGGCCAGGCTCCTGGTGCGCGCGGCGGGCACGCCGGAAACCTCCTCGGCGTATTCCGGGGTGATGTCCTTCATGCTCTCCACCAGCACCTGGAAGGCGGTGCGACAGGGCTTGCCATCGACCGTGTAGCTGCCCGCGAGCGCGGCCTTGGCGGCAGCATCGTCATAGGTCTTGGCGGACTTGCTGGTCTCGTCCCAGACCCGCGGCTTGCCGTCCGCCCCCTTGAGCAGCCGGCCATCCTCCCCCACCAGTTGGGTGGCGTTGGTGTAGGTGGCCAGGAAGTCGGTGTCGATGGTGTTGTTGTCGATGAGCTGTTTGCACAGGGCCAGAATGAACACGGCGTCCTTGCCGGGGCGCATCGGTATCCACTCGTCGGCCTTGGCGGCGGCATGCGAGAAGCGCGGCTCGATGACGATCATCTTCATGCCACGCTCCTTGCCTTCGATGATGGCGTGGTCCAGCCAGCGCGACCACTGCTCGCCCTCGAATGGATTGCTGCCGAAGTTGAGGTAAAGCTGGGTGTATTCCAGGTCCGGGAGGTGGCCATGTCCGCCCCAGGTGTTTTCATCCGCCACGTGGCGGGCGGCTTCGCAGGTGGTGGTGCGGTGCACCAGGTTGGGGGTGCCGAAGGCGGCGACGAACGCCTTGGGGAACTGGTCGCCGATGGTGTATTTGCCGTGGCCGTGGTGCCAGATCAGCTTGGCCGGGTTGTCCGCCTTGATCTTGGCCAGCTTGTCGGTAAGGGTCTGGAACGCTTCATCCCAGGAGATTTCCACCCACTTGGGATCTTCGTGCATGCCCTTGTTGGGATTGGTGCGTTTCAACGGCTTCTTCAGCCGATAGGGGTTATAGGTGTTGAACACCCCCGAGACGCCCTTCGGACAGATGCCCCAGTTGTAATAGGCCGCGCGTGCCTTGTCGGGATAGATGGCACGGATCACGCCATCGGACACGCGGGCTTCGATGCCGCAGAAATTGACGCAATGGACACAGGTGGACTTGATCACCTGATCGCCAAGCGCCGAATTCGCGACCGCGGATGCTTCCGCCTTGTCAGCGGCTTGGGCGATGGTGGACAAGCTGCATCCGAACAGGGAGGGTACGACGCTACTCGCGCCGGCCACCGCTCCCACACCCTTGATGAAACTCCTGCGCGTAACGTTCATCTTCTATCTCCTCATGACGTCAGGGACAAAAACCGAGCACCAGCCTGGAGAACATGGCGGACGGTAAAAAGGGAATCAGGCGGCGGTGTCCGCCATGTTGTTCGGCCAATTCAACCTAGAAACGGCAGTTGAACGCGCCCGAGTGTGCGGTTTGCGCATCGCCTGGCAAGGCGCGACGACGCAGCGGGCCGGGGCCCGCAAGGAGGAGCAACGCAGCCAGACGGCGCGCAAACCGTGCAATCGGGCGCGTAGCGGCGTCACCCAGTGGGTGAGCGCAATCGGAGACGCTGACACCCGCACATACGCGGCCATCACAAGGGCTGAGGAGCGGTCAACTGCCGTTTCTAGGTTCAAGGCGTATCCGGCCTCAAATTCGCGCCGCGGCTGTGCCTTGGGTATCTCCGTCGGCAAAATGCCGGTAAACAAAACGAGCGAACGACGCTTCATGGTTTTGTCTCCTGGGGATGCGAATCACATTCGGCTGGTAGGGTTGTACCGGCTGAAAGCCAAACTACTCAGAAAGGGACGAAAGCCATAACAGAACGCGAAAAAAGCCTGATCCCGATCAAATAACCCGACTTGTTCAATCAGGTATTGCCTGCATGGCCACTACTGCTGAGGGGCGCTGTTGGCCAGGTTGAAGGCGACCAATTTGTGGCTGTCCAGAATGCGGATGTAACGGCCTTTGACCTCGATGGCGCCCTCCTGGCCCAGTTGCTGGAACACCCGCGACAGCGTTTCCTGAGCCAGGCTCAAGCGGGTGGCGATGTCTCGCTTGCTGCTGGGCAGCACGATGTCATAAGCGCGCGTTTCGGGATCGGGACGCTGTTGCAGCAGGAAGCAGCTCACCCGTTGCAGACTGGAGCGCTGCGTGCAATTTTCTATGTCGTGTATCAGGCCCTGTATCTGGCGGGAAGTGGCGGCCAGGAGATGGCCGACCAGCGCCGTGTCCTGCCGCGCTTCGTCCAGGACGGCCTCGCGATCCAGTGCGATCAAGTGGCAATCCGCTTCCGCCCTTGCCCCCACGGGATAACGCTCCCTTAGCCAGATCGGGGCCACGCACACTGGCATACCCGGGCCGACCCGATCCAGCGACTTGTCCGCGCCGGTGGACAGGGAAAGAAACAGTTTGATCTGGCCGCCGACAAGAATATGCAGGAAATCCGCTGTATCACCCTTGGCAAACAGGATTTCTTGCCGTTGCAGAGCCACTTGCCGCGTCTCCCGCGCCAATCGGTTCAGGCTCGCGGCGGACACCCCCTTGAAACAGGATAGTCGGCCCATCGTTTCAACGATCTGGGCATGGGGCTGGATGCGGATGTTCATGCTTCGGCTCCTGAAGGTTGCCCTGTCAACAGCAACAGCCATGCCAGAGCGAAGCCGGGACGTCTTTCAGAGTGGGTAATCGGCGCGGAAATTTTGCCTGGAGCCAAATCCGGCGCGGCCCGCGGGGCAAGTGGCAGAACCTCGCCATTCTTGTAAGGAAGCTCCCACGCCGGCCTTTTTGTTATTACCTCAAGGTAACAATATGCCTGGATGAGCAGGGAAAAATATTACCTACTGGTAACACATCATCATGCTTCCTCGGCCTACTCGGGCTTTGGCCCGGTCGGCAGGAAGGGGAAAAGGCCGGTCTCGCGACCGGCCCGTCCTGGCGCCTAGGCAGATCGGGGTTCAGGCCTTGTACTGGCGCGACTTGAAGCTCACCGTGGACTTGTATTCACCGCTGGTGACTTTGCGGATGTTGGCCCAGGTGTGCTTGTAGTCGGGCAGGACGTTGCGGTCCACCGCATCGGTGGTCACGTCGCCGACCACGCCGTTGTAGTGGCCGAACTGCATGAACACGTGGTTGCGCTTGGCTTCCGGCACCAGGTAGGCCATGGCGTAGGTGGCGCCGTAGTCGTTGAACAACTCGACGATGTCGCCACTGGCGATGCCCAACTCCTTGGCGTCGTCCGGGTTGATCTCCAGCGGCGCCATCGGCCAACGTTGCTTGGCGTCGGCCGCGAACTGCTCGTGGTAGCCGGTCTGCCAGATCTCGTTGACGCGGCCGTTGTTGACCCAGAAGCGGTACTTGTCCTTCTGCGTCTGCACCGCCTTGAAGAAGCCGTTCCAGGGCGAGGGCTTGAAGTGGGCGAGGCCGTCGTCGGTGCCGAATTTCTCCGTATAGAGCATCTCGGTGCCGATCAGCTTGCCGTTCTTCACTTCCTTGATCGGTAGTTGCACGCCGTTGTTGCCCGCCGCTTTAAGGAGTGCGTAGGTGGCGAGGTTCCCAGTCTCGCCGCCTTGGCTGTGAATCTCTCCGCCCACGTCCTTGGCGCCCTGGAGGCGGAAGCCGTCGTTGAAGGCGTCTTCCTCGGTCTTCCAGTCGAAGCCCTTGAAACGGTCGGCCATCTTGGCGTTGCCTTCGGCGTGATACATGGCTTTCAAGGTATTGGCGATATCGGCCGAGATCAGGCAGTCGGGTTTGGCGGAGCCGGGCGGGTCCATGAAGCGCTCGCTCAAACGCATTCGCCGCTCGCCGCTCATCGAGGTCAGGTTCATCTCGCCCGGATGCACGGCGGGCATCATAAGATGGGCGGCCTCGGCCATCATGGTGGGGTAAAGGTTGATGTGGGTGACGAACAGGCCGCCCTTGGTGGAAATGGCGTCGAAGATCACGTCCACCATTTCCGCCGTGCTGGCCCCTCGCGCCTTGCGCAGGGCTTCCTTGACGATCTCGGAACGGCGCATCACCGCATCGCGGAAGTTCTCGGCGTTGAGGGTGGTCTGGAACGGGTTGACCGCCCAGGCGGTATACATCATGCCCTTGCCGGCGATGATTTCCTGGTCGTTGTACAACTTCTCGCCGGTCGGGTGCGGCGGCCGCGCATAGCCTTCCTGGTGGCCGCCCATGCGCACGCAACCGGTGCCGCGACGGCCGCCGACGTTGTGGGTGGCGATGACCAGATCGAGCAGGGCGGACTGGATCAGGTAATTGTCGTTGCCCCAGATGATGCCCTTCTCGTAGCCGTGCATGGTGCGCTTCAGCTTGCCGCCGGCCTTGGGCTTGTAGGCCCATTCCGCCGCCTGCTTCAGCTTGGCCACCGCGATGCCGGTGATCTTGGAACACTCGTCCAGGCTCAAGGTGTTGGCCTTGGCCGCTTCGTCGAAGCCCTTGGTGCGGCGGGCGATGAAGTCCTTGTCGATCCAGCCCTGCTCGATGACATAGGTGAACAGGCCGTTGAACAGCGCCACGTCGGTGCCGGGCAGGAGGTCCAGGTGAATGACGCGGTCCGGCGCGGTGGCCTCGGCGATGGCGATGGACGCGGTCTTGCGCGGGTCGACGAAAATCACCTTGCCGTCACCCACTTCCTCACCGTGGAACCATTCCTTCTTCTTGTCCACGGTGATGCCCTGGATGTTGGGCAGCCAGTGCACCAGGAAGTAGTTGGTCTGGGTCTCATACGGGTTGCAGCCGATGGCGACGATGCAGTCCGCCACTTCCGCGTCTTCATACGAATTGTTCAGCTCCATGATGCCCATCTCGCGGGTGGCGTGGCATTCGGAGTTGTAGGACGGGCGGTTGTGAATCCGCACCAGTGGGGTTTGCAGCGCGGTGAACATCAGCTTGCCCGCGCCCCAGGTGTTCTCGAAGCCGCCACCGGCGCCGCCGTGGTCGGCGGAGTCGAAGGCCAGTTCGCGTGGGCCCTTGGCATCCAGCACCTTCTTGGTCACCCCGGCGTAGATCGCCAGGGCCTGTTCCCAATCGGTTTCCAGCCACTGGTCGCCGGTGTGCAGGCGCGGGTGCTTCATGCGCTCGCCGGTCTGGCTGCCGTCTGCGTACATGTAGCTGGCCATGTGCAGGCCGCGCACCGAGCCGCCGCCCTGGTTCACCACGCATTCCTTGTCGGGGACGACGAGGATGTTGCTGCGGCGGCCGTCCTTGTCGGTCACCACGTTCTGCTGGGTGGGAGACAGGATGGTGGAGAAGGGCGGCAACTGCCTGCGGAAATCCAGGCCCAGCGCGTTCTGGTGCGCGGCTTTGCCGCCTTCCTGGGCTTCCGGCCATTTGTAGACGTGGTAGCCACATCCGACGATGCAGAAGTGGCAGGTCATGTTGGTCTTCTGTGCGTTGACCGGGGGGAGAACGATGCGATCGTTGGCCATGTTGTGTCGCCTCCTTAAAGGACGTTGGCCTGGCGGCCGAAGATGAGGCCGTTAACGGCCACTGCGGCGATCATGTCGGTCTTCGCGTCGTACTCCAGCACGATCTGCGGCAGCTTGGTCGGGGCTTGGCCGCACACCATCTGGCCGCCCTTTTCCGCGTCGAATATCGAGTAGTGGCAGGGGCACTTGAAGCAGCGGTCGTTGCTGTCATAGACCGTGGGGCAACCCTGGTGGGTACACATGATGCTGTAGGCGACGATGTCGCCGTCCGGGCCGACGCCGCCAGGCACCGGCGCGCCCATCTTCACCGCCGAGCAGGGGCTGGCCGCATCCGGGTAATTGAACGGCACCGGCTGGTTGACCTTCATGGTCTTCACCCGCGCCACGGTTTTCAGCTTGTAAGGCAGCGTGGCGGCGGTATTGACGGCCGCCTCGGCTGTGGCGGGAGCCAGGCCCGCGACGGCCACGCCGGCACCGGCGGCCAGGCCACCACCCATCTTGAAGAAGTCACGGCGGGAGGGAGAGGCGGGCTGGGTCGAAACGGGTTGGCTCGGGGTTTCACTCATGTTGATGTCTCCTCAGTGTTCGTTATGCGCGAATGCGCTGAGGAGCTATCGCATACGCCGTGCCAGACGGCTTATGTAGTCAGATCAAGGGGTTGAGTGAACCTTGTATTACCGATTGGTAACAAACAGTCTGGTTCGCGGTGCGGGGAGATTACCGATTGGTAATGCCGTACGGCCCCGCCAAACCCGCCGCCACATCGCGAAACGCGGCCAATGCCGCTTCCAGATGGTCGATGATTTCCTGCTGCAACACTTCCGGTGGCGGCAGGTCGTCCAGGTTGTCCAGGCTGTCGTCCTTCAACCAGAAGATATCCAGGCTGGCCTTGTCGCGGGCAACCAGTTCTTCGTAATTGAAGTACTTGAAGCGCTCCGTCCCGCGCCGCGCATGGCGGTTCTCCGGGTGATAGCAGGTGATGAAGTCGCGCAGATCGTCTTCCTTCAACTGCCGGGTCTTCAGCGTGAAATGCTTGTTGGTGCGCAGGTCGTAGATCCACACCCCTTTTGTGTGGACCTTGCCGTCCTTCGGCCGGGCATCGAAGAACAGCACATTCGCCTTCACCCCCTGAGCGTAAAAGATGCCGGTAGGCAGGCGCAGCAAGGTATGCACGTCGCAGGTCTCCAACAGCTTGCGGCGTATTTTCTCGCCCGCTCCGCCCTCGAACAGCACGTTGTCGGGCAACACCACGGCGGCCTGGCCGCTGTCCTTCAGAATCGTGACGATGTGCTGCAGGAAGTTGAGCTGCTTGTTCGACGTGGTTTCCCAGAAGTCTTGCCGCTCGTAGGTGAGGGCGTCGCGATCCTCCTCGCCCTCCTCGTTGGTGATGGTCATGCTGCTCTTCTTGCCGAAGGGCGGATTGGCCAGCACGTAGTCGAAACGCTGGCCGGGATCGGCGATCAGCGCGTCGGCCCGATCCACGGCGGGCTCCCCGTCCAGTTCACCGATGTTGTGCAGAAACAGGTTCATCAGGCACATGCGGCGGGTGCTCGGCACGATCTCGTTGCCGTGGAAAGTCTTGTCGCGCAGGAAGGTCTTCTGCCGTTTGTCCAGCGTGTTGCCGGACCGGGTCAGCCAGTTGTAGGCGCCGAGGAAAAAGCCCCCCGTGCCGCAAGCCGGGTCGGCGATGGTTTTCATCGGCGCCGGGCGCACGCATTCCACCATCGCCTCGATCAAAACGCGCGGCGTGAAGTACTGGCCGGCGCCACTCTTGGTGTCTTCCGCGTTCTTCTTCAGCAGGCCTTCATAGAGATCGCCCTTGATGTCCGAACCCAGGGAAATCCATTCCTCCGCATCGATCATCTGCACCAGGCGCGACAGCTTGGCCGGGTCCTGAATCTTGTTCTGCGCCTTGAAGAAAATCGCCCCCAGCATCCCCGGCTCCTGGCCCAGCTTGTGCAAGGTGATCAGGTAATGCGCCTCCAGCGGCTCGCCGGTGCGGCTGCGCAGACTGGCCCAGTCGCAACTGCGTGGAATGTGGGTGTTGCGGTTATAGGGCGGCTGCGAATACTCGTGAGCCAGTTTGAGGAACAGCAGATAAGTAAGCTGCTCCAGGTAGTCGCCGTAACCGACGCCGTCGTCGCGCAGGGTATGGCAGAAATTCCAGAGCTTCTGGACCAGGGTGGAAGCGTTCATTCAGAGGGCTCTTTCGCGGTCAAATTGTCTCGACCGCGTCGAGACAAAGCCATAGTCGGGAAGCGCGCCAAGGCGCAGATTGTTTTTGTCCAAGCCGTCTCGGTTCATTCTTGATCTTCCGACGGCCCGGTCGAAGCCTGTGGGTTGCTGATATAGGCTTGGCGCGGGTCGTTGGGGCGCGGATACGCCCTGAGCAACTCGCCCTTCCCAACCAGGGGCGTCAATATGCGGCGCGCCAGATCGCTTGAATCCCGGCGTAGCAAATGGGCCAGTACGCGTATCCCTAGATAGCGCCCCATACAAAGTTGCAGGACCACGCCTCGCATCACGTCTGGACTTACCCGTTTGTGACTGCGCGCTGGCTGGGCCAGCGACTCCAACAGGCGCATCTCATCAGGTGGCACATCCGCCACCTCCACCAGCAGGGGCGATTCGAACTCCCGAGGTAACGAACCGCGCTCCTGTGTTAACACGCCAAGCTCCTGTGTTAACGGTTTGCCTTGTCCGCTCTCAAGGTCGGTTCGATCCGAGCGCTCAGTGGCAAAAATGGCCACATCGCCACGAGCCTGCCAGGGCAGGAAATACACCATGCCACGCCCAATCCCATCCGGCGCCAGCAATCCGTCTTTGACTAGATGCGCCAACATCTTGGTGATATCCGCCGGGTGCTCGGTCGAAATCTCCCGCAGGCGGGCATGGTGGACCACCCCCTCCGCGGCTACCGTGACAAGAGCAAGGCGTTCCAATACCGGCAAGGCCTTGAAACGTCGCCCAAGATGACTCTCCAGCTCCGCCAGCGCCTCCGCCGGGACGTGGCTGGTCATGCGCAACTCCATCAGGGTCTGTTCGGGCTCGGCCTGCTCGTACAGCAGCGGACGCCGCCAGTGTTGCCCTTCCCAGTTGCGGTAAATCTTAGGAATCCCCGAGCCGGCATGATCCCCATAGCCCACCAGTTGGAACATGGTTTGCAAGCGGCGGTTACGGCAATCGCTGTTGCCTCCCAGCACCGCAAGCGAGGGTGGAACCCGCATCAGCCCCGGATTGCGGAAACCGAACATATCCGGCCGCTTCACAACCCGTACCGATAGATCGCAATCAATTGATTTGAATAGGCTATTCCAACAATGACCATCAAGTAAAAACTTGGGCAAGGAACTTCCTTCAAAGCTACACTGCGACGGCAGGCAAGCGTGAGGTTTGTAGAGGTTGCTGGTAACGGCGACAGCCCGAACGGGTGGGATCCTCGAACTCAGGGCCTGCAAGTTTTTCTCTAAGCCCGCCCTGTGCGGGCTTGGTTTTTTCTGATTGTCCTTCATCATATTGGCTTGAGCGCGGCAAGCACCCGCTCGATGGTCGCCCGCTCATCGCACCAGAACTTCAAGCCATACCCCTCCACGCGCTGCTCGTGACGATAAATGGTCGACGCGATCAGGCGGAAATAGCGGTCCTCGATATCGCCATACAGATTCGGCGTCACCGCGTAGTACGCGCTTGTCGCCACCGCATCCGCCAACTGCAAGCCCGCAAGCTGATCGTGGTTTACCGCCTTCACATGAACGGGGTCGATCACATTCCAGTCGATGCGGATGTCCTTGCGCTCCGTGTCCTGCCGGAGTTGCAGCAGGTAAGTCCGTAAATCCTCGTAGGACATGGCCGAGCGATTGGAATAGATCAACTCCACCCGGCCATCGCCCATGCCCTTTTTACGGTGGTCGCGACACAGCCAGGAAACCCGCTCCAACAACATGCGGCTGGCGTAGCGATAAAGCGCATACGCCTCCTGCTGAAAATTCTCCGGCTCGGGGATCGATGGCTTGTGGATCAGCACACTCACCGAGCGTGACGGCATCTGTCCGATCAACCGCGCCAGGGCCACGCGCTGCTCGTGTTTAAGATCGCGGAAATGCAGTGCGTGCTTGGGTGGTTTGCGCAACAACTCACGCGCCTGCCGGGCGGTTTGCACAACCAGGCCGTCGTTCTCCTTGCGCATCACCAGGGCTGACAACACCAACCAGCGGGAGCTGCCGCTGCCATCGGCGCGAAAGGTGAAACCCTCGTCGCCCGACTCGTCGATGTAAGCGACGAAGCTGGCGCTCATTGAGCCTGCCTGGCGTTGCGGGTTTTCCGGCTGCCGGTCTGTTTTGCCGCCGTCGCACGTTCGACGCGGATGCGTTTCAGCAGTGCGCTGGCGGGTTCGTCGTCGGGGTCTTGGGGGACAAGCTGGCCGGAGAAGGCGGCTTTGAGGAGGTTTTGGCGTTGAGCGAAGGATTGTTTGATAGACATCACCGTCGCCTTCTCTTGTTCCGCCACATTCAAGAGCTGAGCATCAAGCATCCCCAGAGACTCGCTTTGCTCGCTAGACGGTGCAACCGGAATGGGCATCGACAATAGTGTGGAGAGGCTAATGTTGTGCTGCCCAGCAGAAGATGCGGCCCGACTCTCTATCCAATTTCGACCTGTACTTGACGCGAGAAAGGCTGAAATCCAACTTGGAAAGGTCTCTGATTCAACACACCTCAGCCGCAACAAATAGGAAGCAAAATAGAAATTGCCAGGTAACGGTTCTACTACTTCGGCTGCGCGGCCAACAAGACTGATACTCCCGTTGGTTCGCACGACAAGAATATCCCCACTAGCAAGGTAGTCGGCTTGTTCAAGACCAAGAGGTTGCGTCGCGAACTTCAAGTTCCGCATGTCAAGCCGCCGTTCAACAATGTTGGGTATGCGCAATACCGGAACGCCATCACACTCGTAAGTGCACTTCATGGAGGTTCCATAAGACGACATACCGACAAGCTGATCCAATCCCGCCCACACCCACCCCTCTGGCAATGCCGGCAGGTCGGTGGTGTCGGGTTGGACCGGTTCGGGGTATTTGTCCCGCCAGCCCTTGGGCGGGGTTTTGCCTTGTTGCTTGAACTTGGCGAGCTGCTTTTCTTCCCAGCGGCGGCGGCGTTCGACAAGGATGCGAGCGAGGAGTTGGGCGCCGGTTTCCTGTTCGCCCGTTCGCGCGGCGCGCCACTCGGCGGTGAGCGCGCCTTCCACCGCCGCTTTCAGCAGGGCTTGCCGGTACTGGGCCAATTTCTTTTGCGCGGCCTTGAGTTCGGCCACGCCGGCATCGAGGTCGGAGAGGAGTTCTTCGAGTTTTTCGACGATGCGGGTTTGTTCCCGTGCAGGTGCTACAGGAACACCCTGGGAAAGAACGTCCACGTCGCGCACAGCGGGATAACTGACGCCACGTTGCAAAGGCAAAACCATTTGGATGAACCAGTCGCTTCGGGCCAACAAATATAGGTACTTGGCATCAACTCCCAACGCCGGACGAAGTACACAAAAGCCGGTAGAAGCAACCGCATTGTCAGCTTTAGGTACTTGGGCAATGGCCCGTAGGTTTGGGCGAACCGTCGAGAACAGAACATCTCCCTCCTGAACTGCTTGTCTTGCGCGGGAGGGGGCATCGACTCCCAATACGATTTTCGGCGCTATAGCGATACCGGCTTCATTGTCAATGGAGCTGATGTCGAAGTATGTGAACTCGGTGGATGGGGTGCGCGAAGGATCAAGCGTAGATACGGCGGTCAGTAGGTCGCCGAGTGCAGATTGATCCCATCCGCGAGGTAAAGACAATGCGCTCACGCCACTAACCCCTCATCAATCACCCGCATCAACCTGCCCGCACCAGTTTCACCACCGCTTCCACTACTTGCCGATGCGCTTCATCCCCCAGGCTTCCGGCAACCCCGCGAAACAGGGTTTCATGGGCGGTGAATAGCTTGTTGGGACGGGCGTAGCTCACTCTTTTCAGGCTGCCGGCGGCAAACGCGCTTTCCCGCAATTCAACGCGGTGGCATCCGAGTAAGGGTTGCTGGTGATCTGGGCCATCAGCCAAT
Source organism: uncultured Thiobacillus sp. (assembly GCA_964542455.1). GTDB lineage: Bacteria > Pseudomonadota > Gammaproteobacteria > Burkholderiales > Thiobacillaceae > PFJX01. The sequence goes on from CAZIUC010000015.1 coordinate 32,933, forward strand.
CGCCCCGGCCGGCATCGGCCAGTACCAAGGCCGGGCGAAGCTTCTGCGCGGAAAGGTCGGAGAAGGGGAAAGGCAGCAGGATTACTTGCCGGGTTGCAAATGCGCCCATGCGGCGTCCTCCTCTTGCCGCTGCCAATCCGCCGCCAGCGCCATTTCGCTGAGCAGGGCGCCGCACTGCGCATCGTCCAGGGGGCGGGTGAAGGTCACCAACACCTGTTGTGGTGTGTCGAGGTGGACGGGCTCGGCGAATTGCAGTTCGCCTCCGGGCAGCAGTACGGCTTCCAGGGTGGTCAGCATGATCGGCTCCTCAGTTACCGCGCGATGCGCGCTTCACGGCATGATAAATAAACGTAACAAACTGATTCATAACGATTATCCACTTTTATCCGGAATTGGATAAAAGCCGGGGCAGTTTATGCCACCAACTCCTCATTCATCTCCCGCATCAACCCATCCAGTTCCTCGCCGAACACCGTCCAGGCCTTCTGCAGCCCGCCCTTGTCGGCGAACTCGGCGTAGTCGAAGTCGTCGCGGCTGATGCCGCAACTGCTGGCGATGTGGTCCTTGATCAGGCGCAGCCAGTCGGTTTGTTCGGGGGTGAAGGCGCTGCCGCGCCGGGCGTTGTGGCGGAATATCCATTCCTGGAAACGCAGGTTGACCTGTTCGGCGAAGGGCTTGAGTTCGCTGTCCAGGCCGAGGGCGTAGCGGACCAGGGCGATGAGGTCGGTGAGCTGGCGTTTCAGGTCGGCGCCCTTGACCTGGTTTTGCTGAATGCGGGCGTAGGCGTTCCACAGGCGTGAGGGGGTGAGCATGAGGGGCGGGCGGCTCAAGGCGTCGTGCAGTTCCTCGATCATGTCGAAGGTGAGCTGGCGGCGTTGGTAGGGCTGCTGGTAGAAAAAGCCGAGAGCGGCGATTTCGTCCTTGTGGGCGGCCAGGAAGTCGCTGAAGGCCTGGATGGTTTTCTTCGCCTGTTCTTCGGCCTGGGCGCTGTAGCCGGCGAAGGTGAGCGTATCGAGGTTGACACTGTCGATGAGCTGTTCGCGCTCGCTGCGCGCGGTTTCGATGGCGTCGCGCAGTTCCGGGCGGTCGAAGGGGGCGCAGGCGGTGGCGATGCACTTCGCCTTGGCGGCGGCGAGTTCGGCGTCGGAGAGGGTGTCTTCGCCCCGGCTGATGCCCTGCTCGCTTGCCGTGGCCAGGGCGGTGACGACGATGCGGTCGGGGTCGAGGGCGGCGAGGAGGTTCTTGCCGAGCTGGTTGAGCGGCGTACCGTCGCCGGCTTTTTCGATGCGGGCGAGGGCCTTGTCATCGAGCTGCTTGCCCAGGCGCACCAGCCGGTTGGCCAGGCTAAGCACGGTGTCGTCGTCACGGTGGCCGATGGCTACACCTTGCAGCAGGTCTTTCAGGGACAGGCCGGGTTTGCGTTCCAGGGGGCGGGATTCGGTCTTGAGAGACTTTTCCACGCCGACGGCGTCGATCAGGACGAAGCGGGCCTTGGCGCTGTCGGCGCTGTTGCTGACCCGCTTGAGGTCGTCGAAACCGAGGCTGCGCACGCCCCGGCCCTTCATCTGCTCGTAGTAGTTGCGGCTGCGCACGTCGCGCATGAAGAGCAGGATTTCCAGGGGCTTGACGTCGGTGCCGGTGGCGATCATGTCTACGGTGACGGCGATGCGCGGGTAGTGCTCGTTGCGGAAGTCGCTGAGCGTGCCGTCCGGGTTTTCCGCGCTGTAGGTAACCTTCTTGCAGAAGGCGTTGCCCTGGCCGTAGACCTCGCGAACGATCTGGATGATGTCGTCGGCGTGGCTGTCGGTCTTGGCGAAGATGAGGGTTTTCGGGACTTCCTTGCGGTTGGGGAAGATTTCCGTTTCCACCGCCGTCTTCATGGCCTGGATGACCTTGCGGATCTGGCTCACGTTGACCACGGAACGATCGAGTTCGCGGCCGGTATAGGCGGTGTCTTCGTCCACCTGGCTCCAACGTTTCTTGCGGGTGAGGCGGTCGCGGTGATCCACCCATACACGCGCCTTGAGTTCTGCCCCTTTTTTGGTGATCTCGGTTTCGATCTCGTAGACGTCGTAGCCGACGTTGACGCCGTCGGCGACGGATTGCTCGTAGCTGTATTCGGCGACGACGTTTTCATTGAAGAAACCGAAGGTGCGCTTATCCGGGGTGGCGGTGAGGCCGATGAGGAAGGCGTCGAAGTAGTCCAGCACCTGCTTCCACAGGTTGTAGATGGAGCGGTGGCACTCGTCGATGACGATGAAATCGAAGGTCTCCACCGGGACGGCGGGGTTGTAGCGCACCAGCTTGGCCTGCCGCTCGGTCTGCCGCACCTCGTTGAGCGAGACATCCTCGGCGGAGTCGTCGATGGGCTCGCCGGAGAGGATGGAATACATGCGCTGGATGGTGGAAATGCACACCTGGGCATGCGGGTCGATGCTGGGCGAGGCCAGGCGCTGGACGTTGTACAGCTCGGTGAACTTGCGGCCGTCGTCGGGCGGCGTGTAGGCCATGAATTCCTGATGCGCCTGCTTGCCCAGGTTGCGGGTATCGACCAGAAACAGGATGCGCTTGGCACCACCGAACTTGAGCAGGCGGTAAACGGCGGTGATGGCGGTGAAGGTCTTGCCGGAGCCGGTGGCCATCTGCACCAGGGCGCGGGGCTTGTTGAGGGCGAGTGATTGTTCCAGGCCGGTGACGGCGCTGATCTGGCAATCGCGCAGGTTGCGCGTGGGTAGGGCGGGAAGGTGTTCGGCCAGGCGGCGGCGCAGGCTTTCCGGCTGGCTGAGCCATTCGGCCAGCGTTCCCGGCTTGAGGAAATGGAACAGCTCGCGCGAGCGCGGCGCCGGGTCGCGGCCATCGGTGAAGCGGATGATCTGGCCGGTGCTCTCGAACAGAAACGGTAGCGGCGTGGCCTTGAGCCGCCATTTCAGGGTGCTGCCGGCGTAACGCTCGGTCTGCGATTCGACGAAGGTCAGGATGGTGTTATCGGGCTTGGCTTCGATGACACCAACCGGTTCGCGGTTGACGAACAGCACGTAGTCGGCCGGGCCGGTGTCGGTGGGGTATTCACGCACCGCGACACCGAGCGTCGCGCCGAGGTTGAGTTGTTTCATGTCCTGAACGAGCCAACCGGCCTGGGCCAGCTTCTGGTCGATCTGTTGCCGGGCCTTCGCCTCCGGTGTCATGCCGGGATCTCCCTGTTCAGGCTGTTCGTATGGATGTTGAACCTGGAAATATCGCTACTTGTTTCCGGCCCGTGCTTGGTCGCGGATTGTCCATCACCGATGGCGTTGGGGCCAATGCCCAATTCGGCGGGCGTGGCGCCAGCAATGATCATGCCGCCCCGATGCGATCCAACCCATCAAGACAGTCTGGCCGTGCATCAATTATTACCATCCGGTAACGCTTTCCATTTTCCTTGACCCTGCCCCATTACCGGCCGGTAACATGACTCCCCCATTCCCGAATGGAGCATCGCTTGAATCCCACCCGCCGCATCCTGCTCAAAGCCGCCGCCGCCAGTCTGGGCGCGGCTGCCTTGCCGGCGTGGGCACACGAGCAGGCGCCGCTATTATTTGGCACCACGCCGGTGATTCTGGATGAGCAGGCGGAGTTTCTGGAACGCTGGCGGGTGTACCTGGAGACCATGCTGCGGCATCCGCTGCGCTTTGCGCAGCGCGGGAGTTACCGCGAGATTCTGGTGATGTTGGCGGGAGGCAAACTGGATTACGCGTGGCTGTGCGGTTACCCCTATGTGCGCATGCAGGATCGCCTCGATCTGGTGGCGGTGCCGGTGTATGCGGGGCAGCCGCTGTATCGCTCCTATCTCGTGGTCCCGTCGGAAGACCGCGCGACCCGTTCCATCCTGGATCTGCGCGGCAAGGTATTCGCGTTTTCCGATCCGGATTCCAACTCCGGTTGGCTGGTGCCCCAGGTGGAACTGAAGCGGGCCGGCGAGGACGCCAGTCGTTTTTTCAAAAAGAGTTTCTACACCTGGAGCCACCGCAAGGTGATCGAGGCGGTGGCGGCGGGGTTGGCTCAGGGTGGCGCGGTGGATGGCTATATCTGGGATAGTCTGTCCCGCCTGAATCCGGATCTGACCGGCGCCACCCGCGTGGCCTGGCGTTCTCCCACATACGGCTTTCCGCCCATCGTCGCTCGCCGGGGGGCGGAGGGCGGCGCCGCGCTGCGCCATGCCCTGATCGAAATGGCGCACACGCCGCCGGGGCAGGCCTTGCTGGCGCGCCTGAACCTGGATGGTTTTGTGCCGGGAGAGGCGGGGCTGTTTGACGGCATTAAAGCCAATTGGCGTTATCTGGGAAGGTGATGCTCGCCAACCTGAGTTACCGCCACAAGACGCCGCTGGCCATGAGCCTGGTGATTGTGGTCGCGGCGGCGGTGGTGGCGGGGGCTCTCACCTGGCAGGGCTATCGTCAGGCACGCGCCAGCTTTGTCCAGCACACCCAGGTTCTCGGCAAGACGCTGGCGCGCACGCTACGCCCGGCCTTGCTGCATGACGATGTCTGGCAGGCCTATGAAATCCTGCTCACGCCGCTGGAGCGCTCGGGTGATGCCGGCCGGGTATTGATCCTGCTGGATGCGCGCGGCCAGATATTCGCCGCATCCGAACCCCGGCAGTTCGCGGTGCTGGACGACTTTTCCCAGGTCGTCGGCGATCCGGCCATCATCGCGGTCATGGTTCAGGGCCGGGCTCAAGCCGTGCTGGAAGGGGAACACGGACGTTATCTGTATCTACTCACCCCGGTTCTGGCCGAGGACGGCACCGTGCTGGGCCGGTTGGTGCAGCGTTACGATCAGGTGCTGCTCGCTCCCCGATTTTTTGACGTGGCCGCCGGCACGTTCTATGCCGCGCTGGCCGCGCTGGCCCTGCTGCTGCCGTTGGGCTGGCTGGCGGGAAAGCGTCTGGCCGAACCCCTGTCGCATCTGGCGGAGTGCCTGGGACGGGTAGGACGGGAACTGCCGGATGCGATCCACTGCGAATTTCCCCACGGCCAGGACGAGATCGGTCAATTGGCCGAGCGTTTCCAGGGCATGGTGGAAGAACTGCGCAGCAAGCAGGCGCTGGAGAAGCACCTTGCGCAAAGTGACCGCCTCGCCGCCGTGGGGCGCCTGTCCGCCGGCATCGCCCACGAGATCAACAACCCGCTGGGCGGCATGTTGAACGCCATCAGCAATTACCGCCGCCGCGGCGGTACGGACCCCCAGGCCGAGAAGACCCTGGCTCTGATCGAGCGGGGCCTGATCCAGATCCGCGACACGGTTTCCGCCTTGCTGGTGGAGGCCAAGCTGGAATCACGCGCGCTCAGTCCTGACGACCTGGAAGATGTGCGTACCCTTATCGCCGCCGACTCACAGCATTTGCTTCTGGATTGGCATAACGAAGTGGGGGAAGCGCTGCCGCTGCCTTCCGCTCAGATTCGCCAGATTCTGCTCAATCTGCTGCTCAACGCGGTACAGGCCAGTCCGGAGGATGCCACGGTAAGCTGTTCCATGAGCGTCAGCGAAGGGCGCCTGATCCTGGTGGTGGCCAACGCCGGCGCGGCGATTCCCGAACGGCGCCGGCAACACTTGTTCGAACCCTATTTCGGCGAGACTGAAGTGCACGGCCTGGGGCTTTGGGTGACCTATCAACTGGTCAACCAACTCCACGGGGATATCACGGTGGAGAGCGTGCCCGGACACACCCGCTTCCGCGTCAGCCTGCCTCTGGAAATCACGAATGAAAACTGACCTTTCCATCCTGCTGATCGAGGACGACCCCATCATGGGCGAGTCACTCATGGAACGTTTCGAGATGGAAGGCTTTCACGCCCGCTGGGCGCACACCGGCGCGGAAGGCCAGCGCTGGCTGGCGCGCGGCGGTTTCGGCGTGGTGCTGTCCGATCTGCGCCTGCCCGACATGGGTGGCGATGCGCTGTTCCACGAGGCGGTGGCGAGCTACCCGGTGCTGCCGCCCTGGCTGTTCATCACCGGCTATGGCGCCGTGGACCAGGCGGTGGCCCTGCTCAAGCTGGGCGCGGCCGACTACCTGACCAAGCCCTTCGACCTCGATGCCCTGGTCGACAAACTCAAGCTCTACGCCCTGGCCACGCCACCCGCGCCCGCCGTGCCGGACGCCGGGCTGGGTATCTCCCCGGCCCTGCGCCGTATCGAGGCGCAACTGCAGCAACTGGCCGCCAAGGCGCGCACTGTGCTGGTCACCGGCGAATCCGGGGTGGGCAAGGAGATGGTGGCGCGCGCCTTCCATAGCCTGGCCCCGGAGGGCGAGGGCGCGCCCTTTGTCGCGGTGAACTGCGGCGCCTTCCCGGAAGGGCTGCTGGAAGCGGAACTGTTCGGCCACGAGCGTGGCGCCTTCACCGGCGCGGTGCGCACCCGCAAAGGCGTGTTCGAGCAGGCCCATGGCGGCACGCTGTTCCTCGATGAAATAGGCGACATGCCTTACCCCATGCAGGTAAAGCTGCTGCGTGTGATCCAGGAACGGCGGGTCACGCGGGTCGGCGGCGAGAAATCCATCGCGGTGGATTTGCGCCTGATTTCAGCCACCCACCAGGATCTGAAGAAACGAGTCACTCAAAACCTGTTCCGGGAAGATCTGTACTACCGACTCAATGTCATCCAGATTCACATCCCGCCGCTACGGCAGCGGCGCGAGGACATCCTCTGGCTCGCCCGCCGCTTTCTCTCCGAGGCCGCGCCGGAGAAGCATTTTTCCGAGGAGGCGGAACAGGCTCTGCTCACCCACGACTGGCCGGGAAATGCGCGAGAGCTCAAACACGCGGTGGAACGCGGCGCCATTTTCGCGATGGGCTCCACGCTGGGGGTGGCCGCCCTGTTCGGCGATGAAGAGGTCGGTGAAGAAACCGCGCCCGCCTCCCTGGCCGATTTCGTGTCGCAAAGCGAGCGGCGTTACATCGCCAAGACCCTGGGCGAATGCGCGGGCCACCTCGGCCGTACCGCCGAAGCCTTGGGCATCAGCCGCAAGAATCTGTGGGAGAAGATGAAGAAGCTGGGCCTGTCGGTGAATGAGGAGGAGACATGAACCGCCGCGCTTCCTGAACTGATCAGACAAGGTCGCTGCCTGAGTGGCTGATTCTTTGCGCCAATCGGTCATTCAGGAGATGAATTACACCCAAGGCCGGGCGTCTCCTCCTGGCTGGCTTCTACCGTAGGCGTGTTCCGGGTAGCTTACCTTGGCGGCAGCCGCCTCCTGGAGTGGCGGGAGGCAGGTCGCAAGGCCCGTGTGTGGGTGTCTCTTGTTCGGTCTTGTGGAACTCAACATAAGGCCGAGAACGAGTCATTCGTGGCGATCACCTGAGGGTCGCTTCCAGGTTGTTCCGAGACCGACATACAGGCTGGCTAGTGAGTGGCTATGGCGATTTTTCCTGAAGCCATACCTTGATAAGTGATACGTGCCGATGGCGCGAACCAGTCTCCCGCTAATCGAAGCTGAACGTATAGAACAAGTCCACGGCCGGGGTGGTGCCGGCCTGGGTGCGTAGGGAGAGGCGGCGGGAGAGGGTGTAGTTGATCTTCACCAGGGCGGCCGTGCCGGTGAGGCCTTGCTCGTAGCTCAGGTAGGCGCGCGAGGAGAGGCGTTTGCCCAGAGTGAGGACGGTGCTTTCCAGTGTGCCCGCGCCTTTCAGGCTCACTTCTTCCAGTCCCGCCGCGTGCGCGATGCGCTGTTGCAGGGTGACGGATTCGCCGGCGCCCAGGAGGGCGCCGGCGGCCAGTTGCAGGGCGTCGAATTCCTTGCCGCCGGCGTCGGCGATGCCGTGTCCCAGCACCAGCCAGGAAAGCTTTTCGCTGTCGGGCACGCTGGGGTTGGAGACCAGTTTGACCACGGGAGCCTGGGCGCCGCCGGTGATGGCGACGCCGGCCTCGACCGTCTGGTTTTTGCGCATGGCGACGATGTTGAGGCCGGGGTTGTCCAGCGGCCCCTGGAAGTTGAGGAGGCCGCGCTCGATCTCCAGGCGCTGGCCGTAGGCGGCATAAGCGCCTTTCACCACCCGGATGCCGCCGTTGGCGCGCAGGGGGAGACCTTGGCGGCCGGTGAGTTTCAGCGCGCCGCCCAGTTGCGCGTCGATGCCGCGCCCTTTGAGGAAGAAGCGCTCACCCAGGTCCAGATCGAGATCGAGTTCGACCGCATAGGGCAGCCCTTTGGCCGAGTGGTCGTGTTCAGGCTCGCGTCCCAGCACCACCACGTCATCACTGAGGCTGGGGGCGTCTCCCTTGGCCAGTTCCACCAGGCCGCGGTCCGCTTTGAGTTTGCCGCGCAACTGGAGCTTCCTGGCCCGCATGGCGACGCCGCCGTCGCCGCTGAGGATGAGCAGGCGGTCCGGGCGCGAAATGACCCGGAGCTTGTCCGCCTTGAGGGTTAGTTGCAGATCCGGTTGGCCGCCGCGCAGGCCGAGTTTGCCCTGGCCGCCAAGGAGACCGTCGCCGCCGCGCAGGCTGAGGGATTTCAGCACCAGGGTGTCCTGGCTCAGTTCGGCCTGGAAACGACCCTCCTTGAGATCCAGCCCTTGTTCGGGTTGCGCCAGGCGGAAGCGCTCGCCGCTGATCGTGCCGCTGAGCCGTGGCTCGGCCAGGGTGCCGTTGCCTTGTATCTTGGCGGTCAAGCTGCCATCGAAATCGGTGGCGCCGGTCTGGTCGAGATAGGGCGCGGCCCAGGCCAGGGATTGCAGGGCCAGGTCGGCGCTGGCCTGGAAGGGCGTATCGGCGGCGATGCCCCAGACCGCGTCGCGCCGCGTCAGCCGGGTCTCGCCGCTGGCGCGCAAGCGTCCCAGGGTGCTGCCGTCGGCAATCAGGCTGGCGCGCAAACGGCTGTCGCCGGCTTCGGCCAGCAGACTCAGGCGTTGCAGGCCGAGGGCGGCCGGTTTGCCCTGGGCCGTTGCCAGCATCAGGTCGCCGCGTTCGCGTTCCAGGGTGATGCGGCCATCCACTTGCTCACCCGCGTCGATGCGCCAAGTGCCGCCCAGCACCAGGTCGCCGCCGATGTTTTCCGGCCAGGCCGGCAAGCGCATCAGCGGAGTGATGGAGAGCCCCTTGAACTCGCCCCGGCTGCTGATTTTGCCCGCCTGGTAGCGAAGTTCCTGGCTATTGAAAACCGTGCCGAGGGTGGCGATGCGGGCATCCGCCAGGCGCGCGCTGTCCGCAGTGAATTCCAGAGCCGCCGGGGCCTGCAAGGTCAGCGGGTGGCTGCCCTGATTGGCGAGGCGCAGAATTTTCCCGGTCCAGCTCGCCTTGCCCTTGGCTTCCCGCCAGGCGCCGGCCAGCTCGCTACTCAGATTGAAATCCGCATTGCCGGCCGTGAGGCTGATCGTGTGTTGGTCGCGCCGGCCCTGGGCGAGCACGCCGACCTGGTCCAGCTTCAGTCGCGGCAGTTTCAGGTTCGCGAGGCGCGCGTTCAGCGCCAGGAGGCCATTCAATCCCTGTTCCAGGCGGGCGTCGGCGCGCAGGCTGCCGAGGCGGTAATCCTGGCCCCAGGCCAGGTTGTCCGCCAGGAGGTCGAACTCGCCGGACGGCGCCGCCAGGCTGCCGCTCAGCTTGCCGCTGGCCGTGACCCGGCCCGAGAGCGTCGGGTCGACGATGCCGAGTTGCTCCGCGCGCAGTTGCAGGGCAAGTTGGTCGCCGGGGGCGCCGAACGCGCCCTGAACATGCAGCCGATTGCCGGCCAGGCGTAGTTCGGCATCGCTGTTCCACAGTCGTTTGGCCGACACGCGCAGATTGCCCTGGCCGGACAGGGGCTGGCGGCGAAATTGGCTGTCGGCGATGGCGAAGGCCAGGGCCGCCTCGGGCGCGGGTTGCAGACGGCCACGGGCGTTGAAAGAGGCATTGATCCGGGCCTTCGGGTAGTCGCCGAAGGCGGCGGGGTCGAAGCGCTCCAGCGCGCCAGCCAGGTCGAAGGGATGGCCGGCGTTCAGCCCCAGCGTGCCGAACAGATTCAGGCGTTCGCCGCTGGAGGCGAGCACGGCCTGATTGATGCGCAGCACTTGGTTTTGTAGTTCGGCGTCGAGATTCAGGTGGTAACCCTGGTAGGCAAGATCGGCGCTCAGGCTTTGCCGTTCGCCGTCCGCTGTTACCTGGATGGCGCCGGCCAGGCGCATTGAACGCAGCTTGCCGTGCAGACCGCGCGGGTCGAAGTCACGGGTATTCAGGTCCAGGGCCAGGTGGCCGGGATCGGCCCGCCCACTGCCGCTGAATGTTCCTCCCTTGCCCAGATCCAGGCGCAGATCCGCCAGGTCCACACTGTCCGCCGTGCCGCTGAAACGTGCGCTCAATTCCCGTAGCGGCAGGCGCTTCTGATCCCAGGTGCCGGGCTGACCGTTGCGCACCATGATGGCACCGGCGTAAGCATCTTTCCCCTGGCTGCGCAGGCGGGCCTTGAGGCTGAGATCGGCGCGGGGCAGTTTTTTGTCCCAGACGGCGGGGTCGATGCCGCGCGCGTCGATGCGAGCCTCGGCCAGGGGGCGCGCCGCGAACAAGGTGAGAAGGAGGTCCGCGTCGGCCTGGCCACCCGCCAGCGCGGCGCCGGCCTTGAGGTCGATCCGGGCGAGGGTGCCGCCGGCCTGGGCCGTCGCGCCGCCGGAGGCGTGGTTGAAACGCGCTTGTCCGGTGAGGGCGAAGGGTGGCGCGTCGTTCAGGCTGGCCTGGGCCTGAGCCTTGCCCCAGGGCGTGGTGAGGTTGCGCAGATTCAGCCGGTAGCTGTGCTCGGGTTTATCCAGGCTCAGTCGAATGTCGTTGAAGACTAGCTCGCCCGCGCCGGTCTTGATGACCAGGCGGTCGAGGCTCGCCAGCGGGACGTTCAGGCTGAAGGGCAGGCGTAAGGTTTCGGGGAGTTTGGGCGGCTCGGCGCTGGGCTTGAGTTCCGTGACGCGCAGTTCCGCCACGCGCAACTGGCTGACTTGCAGGTGGCGCCGCCAGAGGGCGCGCGGCGACCAGTCGAGGCGAATATCGGCGGCGTCGAAGCGTTTTTCCTCGCTCGACAGGCGCAGCGATGCAATGCGCAAAGGCCCATAAAGGGAGCCCCGCACCCCCTGGATTTCCAGCTTGTCACCGCTCAGGTTCACGGCTTGTTGCGCGATGAAACGCAGGCCGGGCTCGCTGCCCGCCAGCCAGGCCAGGGCCACAAGCAAAAGCGGCAACAGCAGCGGCAGGGCGGCCAGCAGCCAGAGTGAAAGGCGCCGGGCGCGGCTCAGAAGCTGAACCCCACCGAGAAATGCAGCCGCGTCTCTTTCGTCTCGCGGCCGTAGGCCAGGTCCAGGTTGAGCGGGCCGACCGGGCTCTTCCAGCGCGCGCCCAAGCCATAACCGACGACGGGATGCAGCGCGTCCAGTGTGTCGGCCGCGTCGCCGGCGTCGACGAACAAGGCCGCGCCCCATTGCGGCGTCAGCCAGCGCACATATTCCGCGCTGGCCACGCCCAGCCAGCGGCCACCGGAGATGGCGTTGCCGTCGCGTACCCCGAGGCTTTGATAGGCATAACCGCGTACCGTCTGGTCGCCGCCGCTGCGGAACAGGAAATCGGCGGGGATGCCGTCGCGGCTGGCCGCCGCCACCGCGCCCAACTCACCGCGCAGGATCAATTGCCCCTTGTTGCCGAGGCGGTGGAACCAGGTGGCCTTGCCGTAGCCGCGCAGGAAACTCTGATCCGACAGCAGCGCATGGGCGGCGGCGTCCAACTCCACGTTGAGCAGGTAACCGCGTGTGGGGAACAGCAGGTTGTCCACGTCACGCCGGGTCCAGGACCAGGACGGGACGAGGGCGGAACGTTGTTCGCCGATCGCCCCGTCCAGTTCCTGTTGTTCGCGGTAGTAGCGCAGGCCGTAGGCGGTTTCGTTCTTGCCCTGGGGGTGATTGCGCCTGGCGCCCAGGGTCAGCGTGCGGGTGACTTCACCTTCCACGTCCAAGCGTGTCCATTGGGCGGTGAGGCTGTCGCGGTAGCCCAGGCGGGTCAGGGGGAATTGCAGTTCGCCGCCGAGAGACTGTTCCTTGTTCGCCAGCTTGAAGCTGCCGGCGAGGCGCCAGGCCTGGCCGAACAGATTGAGGTCGCGGTAGTCCATCTGGGCGCGCGGGCCGGTATCCGTGCTCATGCCGACACCCAGACCCAGGGTGCGGGCGCGGTTTTCCTCGATGCCGACCTTGATCGGCACGTTCAACGGCTGGTTTGGGTCGATCTCGGCGTGGACCTCGGCGCTGGCGAAATAGGGGCTGTCCTGGAGGCGTGCTTGCAGTTCCAGCAACTTGGCCTGGGCGTAGGGTTCCCCCGGCCGGATCGGGTTGAGCCGCTCGACGACGCTGGCGGGATAGCGGCGCAGGCCCTCGATTTGCAGCGCCCCGAAGGTGAAGGCCGGGCCGCTGTCCAGGGTCAGGGCAAGGCCGACGATGTTGGACTTCGGGTCGACCGTGGCCTGGCTGTCGCGGATGGCGGCGGCGGGGTAGCGGTCCAAAAGCAGGGCGCGCAGGCTGGCGCGCTTGGCGCTTTCCCAGTCCTCATGGCGAAACACCGCGCCGCTGGGCAAGGACCAGCCGGCGCGCAACTTGAGCAGTCGCGCGCGGTTGTCTGCGCTGGCGTCATCGAAGGGCCCGACGACTTGCAGGTCTACCTGGCTGACCCGCGCTGCTACGCCAGGTTGTACTTCCAGCCGAACCGTCCAGGTGCCTCCGCTTTGCTCCAGTTCGGCGTGAACCTGGGGCGAATAAAACCCCTCGCTGGCCAGCAAGGCGCGGATTTGTCGCGGTGCCTGATCCACCAGACGGCGCAACTGGGTTTCGTCCATGCGCTCGCCGTCACGCCAGCGGTAGAGGTCCAGGTGGTTTTCCAGCAACTTGTGCTGCGCTTGTGGCGCTTGCAGGTCGAGGGCGTAGCTCAGCGCCGCCGCGTCGGCGGCCTGGGCCGGGGAGGTGAAAGCGAGGCAACAGGCCCAGGCCATGGCGGCCAGGCTGGCACGGCGCGGCATCAGGTTTTCTTGCCGATCCAGCGCAACAGTTCCCATACCGGAATGGCTGCCAGGCCGCCGCTCACGCCGGCCAGATAGCTGGGAATGACGACGTTGAAGGCCAGCAGCCAGAGGCGTCCCGCCACAAAGCTGGCGATGAGCATGGCGATCAGGGTGATGAGGAGTTTTTGCCAGAGTTTCAGGATGGGCATGGCTTTGTGGCGGCTGTGCTTATTGCAGGGAATAAGCGGGCGGCGCGTATTCCAGCACCACAGTGCCCAACTGCTGATTCAGGCCCAGGATGGGGATGATGGCGAGCAGGTTGCCATTCGCGCCGCGTTCGACCTTGATCTCGCCGGCTTGCAGATATTGCGCGGAGTAGAGGTTGGCGAAGGGCTCGGCGAGTTTCTTGCGGTCGCTGGCGACCAGCACCTTGCCGTCCGGGTTGGCCAACAGCGCGGCCTGGAAACCCTGCCTCTGCACCAGATCGGTGAAATATTGGTCCACCTGGTCCAGGTTGGCGGCCATCAGCTCGCGGCGGATGACCCAGGCGACGGGCACGCTGAAACGGCGCAGGGCTTCTTCGCCATGGCGGGAATCCAGTTGCCGGGCCTGTTCGATCAGTTGGTCGTGGGCCTGGAGCTGCTTCGATTCAGCGGCGGCCAGTTTGTTTTCCAGGGAGGTCACGGCGACCACTCGCCAGCCATACATGGCCGCGGCCACGAATAGCAGGATGCCGACCAGAATCAGCATGATCTTGTGATTGCTGTCCATGCCCTTGGCCGGCGCGGTTTCCGTGCTGACTTCTTCCGCGATTTCTTCATTCGTGTTCATGTCTTTCTCCTGTTGTAACTCGTCATGGCTCTTTATGAGCCGCCCCGTCCTATGAAACAACTGCTGTAGAACCGCATCATGCCGTACATGCCAGCTTGATGCGGTTCGCCGCGCTCTGATGAAGCCCCTACCCTTCGGTAACCACATCCTACGCAGGGCTTCGATGCCGGCTGTTTCACGGTTAGTTAGGAAACCCAGGTCAGCGAACCAGGGTGGACAACGGTTTGTTGGCTGCTTCCAGGTCTACATAGTTCATTTGCTGAATAAGTAGAGCCAGATCCTCGTGCAATCGGGCCAGCGCGGATTCCGGCAGTTTTCCCAACGCATTGGGCACCAGGCCGGTGAGGGGTTGCGGCGCGCGACCCAGTGTTGCCTGGCCTTTTTCCGTGAGATACAGATTCACCACGCGGCGGTCTTCCTCGCCACGGCGACGCTCCGCCATGCCGGCCTTGGCCAATTTGTCCAGCATGTTGCTGGCGGTTGAAATGTGTATCGACAGGGCTTCGCTCAGGCGGGAGACGGTGATGCCCGGGCTTTCCGCGAGCGCGGCCAGTATCCAGACCTGGGCGCCGGAAATGCCGCAAGCGGTCTCCAGGGCGCGAAAGTGGTGGCGCACTGCGCCAAGGATGATACGGAACTGTTTCAGGGTTTCCCTGGCCAGTGGGGTGCTCATGTCTATGTCCTTGCCATGTGTCACGTTGGGGGTGCCGGATGCGGCCTGATTATTGCCGACGATATTCATGAGTGCATGGATCATTTCGTTAAGTGATTGATTGAGAGAATGCGTGGCATTGGAAAGGGGGGCGTATATCACTTTGTCGCAATAATATATGACGTGATAATATGTGCGCTTTTTTGCGCCCAGGCTGTTGAGTAGCATGCGGGACGCAAGAATTGAGTTCCCCTTGGGAAAGGGGGGCACCCATCTCCAGCATTGCGGCCGACAGCAACTTCCCGCTAAACAGCGCCAGGCAATTGACGACCCGGGCGTTGCCGCCATCACGCTGATTCGGCCTGGCCGAACATCTAAACCGGAAGGATTCATCGCATGACAAGAACACCGATATTGCTTGCGCTATTGCTCGCTTTGGGTGGTTGCGCCCATCTCGGACCCGGCAGCATCAAAGGCAATCGACTGGACTACAACATGGCCATCCAGCAGACCAACGACCAGGAATTGCTGCTGAACCTGGTGCGCCTGAAATACCGGGATCGGCTCTATTTCATGAACGTCGAGCGCGTGGTTTCGGCGTTGGAGTTCAACCGTAGTGTCGGGGTCGGCGCGACGTATCCGCCAGGGGCCGACCCCACTGTTTCGCTCGGACCGATCGCGGCGGCCTACAACGAGAAGCCATCCATTTTCTACACCCCGCTGGAAGGCGACAAATTCGTCCGCCAGATGCTGACACCCATCAGTCTGGAAACCATTCTGTTGCTTACGCGTTCCGGCTGGTCCAGTGAGCGCGTCCTGTTGCAGACGGTGCAAACCATGAACCACCTCAAGAACGCGCCTTCCGCGTCCGGTCCAACCCCGGACTACGAGCCGGAGTTTCGCGAGTTTCGCGAGGCCGTGCGCGCCCTGCGCTCATTGCAGAGAAGAGGGCTGGTCAGTTTTGGGCGTGATGCCAAGGAGCGCGGCGACTATGAGTTGCGCATCGCCAGCGACGCCGGCAACGACGCGGATGCCATCCGCTTTCGCGATCTGCTGAACCTGGACCCCGCGCTGACCCGCTATCGCGTGTTCGTCGGCTATGGCGCGCCGGACCGCCAGAGCATCGCGGTGACGACGCGCGCCATGACCGGGGTGTTGTATTACCTCTCGCAGGGCGTGCGCGCTCCCAAAGCCGACGAGGAGATGGGCCGGGTGACACGCACGCTGACCGCATCCGGTGACTACTTCGACTGGGGCAGCATGCTGGAAGACGTGCTGCATATCGAATCCGCCCCCACTCAGCCTGAAAACGCGGCGGTATCGGTTCCCTACCGGGGTGGCTGGTTCTACATCCGCGACGAGGACTTGCAGAGCAAGACCACTTTTTCGCTTTTGGCGCAGCTCATGACCTTGCAGGCCGGGCCAGCCGTGGCGGGCGGCGCGGCGCTGTCGTTTTCGGTGGGGGGGCGGTAGGTCGCCGCCGTGGGAGGCCCACTTGTAGCGCAGGCGTCTCGCCTGCTTCGTGGGTCTGATCAGCAGAAGGAAGCAGGCGAGACGCCTGCGCTACAGGCCTGCTTCGGCTAACTGAAACTGGCGGCAATGACGGTCATGCTGGGCGCTGGCCATTGTTTACAGCCGCTCAGTCCGTAAGCCAATAACAGGACAGCGCGGGCAGGACGACCGCATCGTTCTCGATCGCGAGTCGTTCTCCCGAGCAGAGGTCTTTCATACCCTCTTGCTGGAAGAAGCCGAGCGGCCTTAACGCCGCGATGGGTAGCGGCTGCGCCGCGTCGTTGAAGTTGCCGACCACCAGCACCCGGTTGCGGCTGTTTTGCGGATCGGTGCGGGAATAGACCAGCAGATTGGGGTTGTCCACGTTCAGCATCTGGCGGTTGTCGAAATCCGCGAACGCCGTGATCTCCTTGCGCAGCGTAATCATTTTCTTCAACGCATAGAAAATACGATTCTCCACCGTGCCGAGCTGATGGCGTTGTTCCGCCTTGCTCCAGTTGAAGTTCGAGCGGTTCATCCAGCGGTTGTCCGCGGCCTTGGCGGGGTCGGCGAGATATTCCAGGCTGTTGAGCGTGCCGATCGCGTCGCCGTAGTAGAGCAGCGGGATGCCGCCGAAGGAAAGAATCACGGAGTGGAGCAGGACGATGGTCTTGATCGCCGCGTCGATGGCGGCTTCATCCTGGTTTTCCTGCGCCGCCTCCAGCCCGACCAGGGAGGCAAGCGAGCCGGAGATGCGGGCATCACCCGTTTTGGGGTTCTCGCCGAACGGCAGGCCGCGGGCGATCGACCCGGCAAAGCGGCCGGTGAAGTAATCGAGGATGAAGCGTCGATGCGGTCCCGGCTCATAGCCGGCGAGGCGGATGTCGTTGTCGTCGAAACCCAGGCCGATGTCGTCGTGGCAGCGCACGTAGTTGAGCCAGGTCGCGCGTTCCAGCTTGTTGGGCAGGTTCTTGATCCCCAGGCTGAGCACCGCCGCGTTCTTGGTGGCGACCGCGTCCCAGAGCAGGGCCATGAGGGTGGCGTTGTAGGCGATTTCGCATTCCTTGGCGTTGATCGCGTCCTCGCCGAAATACTTGGAGATTTCACCGGGGGCGACGATGGCCTCGGCGATGAACAGCACGCCCGGCGCGGTCACCTGGCAGCAGTCTTTCATCAACTGCAACAGGAGGTGCGCCTCGCGCTCGTTCTGGCAGACGCTGCCCACCTTCTTCCAGAGGAACGCCACCGCGTCCATGCGCAGGATGTCAGCGCCCTGATTGGCCCAGAACAGGATGATGTCGATCATCTCGATCAGCACCGACGGGTTGCGGTAGTTCAAATCCCATTGGTAGTTGTTGAACACCGTCATCACCCACTTGCCCATTTCCGCGTCCCAGGTGAAGTTGCCGGGCGCGGTGGCCGGAAAGATTTCCGGCATGGTTTCCTCGTAGAGGTCGGGCATCTCGCGGTCGGGGAAGATGTAGTAGTAATCCTGGTATTTCTTCTCGCCCTTGCGCGCCCGCCGCGCCCATTCGTGCTCATCCGAGGTGTGGTTCACCACCACGTCGAGGACCAGCAGCATTTGCCGCAGCCGCAATGTGGTGGCCAGTCGCGCGACCTCCTCGGTACTACCGAAACGCGGGTCGATCCGCTTGAAGTCGCGCACCGCGTAGCCGCCGTCGCTGTTGTCCGGGGGGCAGTCGAGCATGGGCATGACGTGTAACAGGTTGACACCGAGATCCTGCAGGTAGGGCAGGTTCGTGCGCAGTCCTTGCAGGTCGTCGGCGAACCGGTCGCAGTAGAGCGCCATGCCGACCCACTTCTGGCTGAGAAACCAGTTGTAGTCCTTCTCCCGCGCCAAATCGGATTCCCGCAAGGCGGGCGCTCGTTCCAAATAGCGCCGCGCCAGGGTTTCGACCAGGTAGACCATCTGCTCCTTGAAATCGACGCGCTCTCCATAGAGCAGATGGAACAGGGAATGAATGGAGTAAAAGTTCGCCCCTAGACGGGTATAGAAATGCCGCAACTCCTGGTTGCCGAGCTCGGGGGCCAGCTCGATCATGATTTCGTTCAGCAGCGAGTGTGATGCTTGTTCGTACATGGTTGGTGATCTCTTGGTTTATTCCGTGCTGTCCATTAACCGAGGTGGGCTTGTAGCGCCGGTGTCTCGCCGGCTTCGTGGGCCTGGTCAGAAGCATGCCGCCGGGCCAACAGGAAACGCCGCTTCCGTAGTCAGGGCTAATGGGAAATTTGGTTGATTCAGTCCGGTGCGCGCGGCCAGGGTTCCTCCTGGCGAAGCCATTATCCCGGAAACAGCGTTAGACCGCGCCCCGAGCGGCATGCCGCCGCGAGGATGCGCGCGCAAAAGTCGGTCATGTTGAAACGCGAGGACACCAGCGTGCCGCATCCTACAAATGCCCACGGCTTGGAGCAGGCTGTTACCCCGGTTTGCCGTCCACTCGCGGACGCCAGTACATCGGCGCGAATTTCACGGCCCACACGCCGAAGGCGAGCAGCCACAGGCCGCCGGCCAGGGGAATCAGGAGCGCCGGCAACCCCGGTAGCAGATCCGGCAGCAGGCGCAGCGGCGCCACACCCTGCACCAGCCAGAACAGGCCCCAGATCGTGGCGTCGGCTTCCAGCTTGCGCCCGGAATGGCCGAGGCTGACGCGCGAGGCCATGCCGATCAACATGCTGGAGAAGAAGCCGATACCCAGGGCATGCAACGGTGCATGGCCGGCATTCCAGGTCAGCCCGCCCTGGCGCGCCAGGCTGTCGAGGCTGTAGAGCAGAAGCGATAGCCCCAGCCACAGGAAGCCGATGTGCAGCATGGACAGCAGGCGCACCTGCCGCGCGCCACGCGCCACGCCCCAACGGGTGGCAAACCAGAACACGGTGACCGCCATCGGCAAATCCACCAGCCAGAGCAGTTCACGCCGTTCCATGACTTCCAGCGTCCCATGCGCCAGGCAGCCCGCCAACACTCCCCAGAGCGGGCCATAGGGCCGAACCATCACATAGTTGGGAACGATGCGGCTGGTGAACCAGGGAATCATGCGGTGGCATACCGCCAGGAAGGTGGGCACCAGAAAACCCCAGAGGCCGATGGCTTCGGCCATGCGCAAGGCATCGGGGAAATCCGCCCCGGCCCAGACCAGGAACACGGCATCGCCGACACCGCCCAGAGCCGCCGCCGCCGTGACGATGCCGGGATGAATTTTGTCCTGCGGCGGCGCGCCGGTGAGGGTGCGAAACAGCGCCCATACGGCCACGCTCCAGCCGGCCAGATGCAACGCCAGTCCCGGCACCACCAGACCGACGAGAACCAGTACCGCCCCCAGCGCCATGAGCACGCCACTCGCCACATAGGCGCGCTTGGGAATGGCCGGCCCGTTCAGCCAGTTGGGCGCCGCCGTGAAGAGAAAGCCGAAGATGAAGAAGGGAAAAAAGCCATACAGCATCCACCAGACATGCAGCGCCGGCCCCGGTAGATCGCCCAATCCTGCGCCGCCCCCGCGCCGGCTTTCCATATCGAGCAACCACCAGAGCATGGCCAGGACGGTCAGCAGGGCGCCGGGAAGGAACATCACACGATGCGACGCGGCGGTGTAGTTGGACCAGAGACGAGACATGGCGACGGGACAGGAAGGGAAAGTGGTGGAGTGTCGGCGCGCAAGGCGGTGGCGGCATTGATGGACATCAAGCGGGGGCAAGGAAGCGGATCGCGCTCAGTTGGCCTCGACGCCGGTGGCTTTATTTCAGATTGTCCGTTAGCCGAGGCAGCCATGTGGCGCCGCAAGCCCGGCTCAGGATATCGCGGATAAAGCGGGGCATCTCGCCTGGTCGGAACAGGATATTGCGCATCTGTATTGTTCCACCCGCAGGGCGCGCGGATTGATTTCCGGGGCTAACCACTAGCAGCCTGTCGGACTTTGGTCGTCGATAGCGAAAAACGACCCCGGCGAGGCCAGTTTTTATCGGATTCGCCGCCGCATAGCCCAGCTATGGTGCAAGAAGCCGGTGAAAAATGGACCGACGCGGTCATTTTGCAGCCGACGATTCCAAAGTCCGACAGGCTGCTAGAGGGTGGTTCCAGGTGCTGAGCGCGCTGGCCAGATGGCCCATCTCGGTCCGGCGGCGCTGGATCAGTCCGGCGATTCGGGTTGCTTATCGACCAGATCGCTGTCGCTGGGGATGCCGCCCCATCATCGTCCCATCAAGAACCGAAGCCGATTCGTGTGAGGGCCAGGTTCAACCTTGTCGGCAAGGTCGAGGCTGTTCAACGGGCACAAACGTGAACGCTCGTTCAACAGGGTTGTGTACTTGTCTTCAAACGAAACCCTATCCACGTCCGATCGAGCCTGGCGCATCTCCGTTTGGTAATCGCGGCATTCTTGCTCCGTTAGCAAGGTTGGGCAGGCGATCTGTCCTGAAATCTGTTCTGTATGGGCATTTGTAACGAGCGGCATCATGGTGATAACCATGCCGACTAGCCACTGCAAACGTGGTGCTGGATAAAGCATGAGGTGTTGTCTCCGGCGATATGAATGAGAACTCGGGGTTGGCCAATTTCAGTGTCATGGGCGATCTCGGTGGCCATTTCCCCCATGCTGGCGAGACGGGAAACATGGGCCAGTTTCAGCATGCGCCGTCGTTCGCCGCGTTCGCATTGCTCGACTGTCGGCGCGCGCCAACAGACAGTGTTGTCCGGGGGAGAGAGAGCATGCCCGCGCGAGGCTCGCATACTCTCGTTTCAGCGTGTCGGGTTGGCGTAGTAATCGGCCCGCCGCCGAAAACCGCGCCGATTTGCTTTCGATGCCGTGCACGAAAAGCCCAACATAATCAAATTGTTGGGTGGCGGTCCTCACCCGAACAAATCGTCCACCTCGTCCTGAGATACGGCGGCGGCCAGCTTGATCGCCGGGCCGGCCAGCAGGCCCGGGTCAGGTTCGTCGTCGACCAGCAGGTGCACCAGGCTGTCTTCCATTTTCTGTACCAGCACCATGAGTTTGTTGATCACCTGGCCTACCAGATCCTGAAATGCCTGCGCCTGGATGATTTCGCTGGTATCCGCGCTGCTCAGGGCATGCTCCACTTGCAAATCCGCCAGAAAGGCGCGTATTTCGGGCGAGCGGGTTTTGCCCGCCAGTACCAAAGCCCGCGTCTTCTGGGCGCGCAATCGGTCGGCGATCGCTTCCGCCGCGTTCAGGGTCTGGCCGGCGGATTGCTCGGTCAGCGCGGCGATGTAGCGCAGGCGGTCGCGCGCGTTGCTCACTACATTGGTCTGAGGAAGATTCTGTTCGCCGATGTCCCGCAACGTGGTGCGCAGTTCTTCCACCATGCCGATGAGATCGTGGCGCAGGGTATCGTGGGTGGTCATTTCAAGTTTCCTCCAGGAAGACCGGTTTTATCGGCAAGTTGTGGGAATTCTTGT
Organism: uncultured Thiobacillus sp.; assembly: GCA_964542455.1. Taxonomy (GTDB): domain Bacteria; phylum Pseudomonadota; class Gammaproteobacteria; order Burkholderiales; family Thiobacillaceae; genus PFJX01. Next base: position 54,302 of record CAZIUC010000015.1, read on the forward strand.
GCCCGCGCTTTGCACGACTTCCAACAATGGCGCTTCTTCGTCACCCCCCTGTCCCGGTCGGATCGGGATGCGCCCTCTGGCCGGGGATCAGGCAGGCTCAGCGGTCGACGAGCGCGTACAGTAACGTTCGATCAGTTCGTCGGCCGTCAGCGGCGTGGCGAACAGATAACCCTGGCCGACGTGGCAGCCGATATCGCGCAGCACATGGAGTTGCTCCTCGGTCTCTATCCCTTCGGCCACGACCTTGAAGCCCAGTGTCTGCGCCATGACCACGATGGTCTGGGCGATGGCGCGGTCGTCGAGGTTCTGGCCGATGTCGGTGACGAAGGATTTATCGATCTTGAGTTCATCGAGCGGGAAGCGGCGCAGGTAGGCGAGCGAGGAATAGCCGGTGCCGAAGTCGTCGATGCTGAGCTGGATACCCAACAATTTCAGTTCCCGCAGCATCAATTGCACCCGCTCGGCGTTTTCCGCCAGCGCGCTTTCGGTCAGTTCCAGCACCACGCGGGTCGCGTCGAGGTGGTAGTGGCTGAGCAGGCGCCGCATCAGCGCCGGCATGTTGGTGCGGCGTAATTGTTCGGCGGATACGTTGATCGATACGCGCGGCACGTTATATCCCTGCGTGACCCACGATGCCATCTGATGGCAGGCCGTGGATGCCACCCATTCGCCAATCAGGTCGATCTGGCCGTTTTTCTCCGCCAGCGGGATGAAGCGCAGCGGTGGGATCAAGCCCTCTTCGGGGTGTTGCCAGCGAACCAGCGCCTCCACCCCGATCAGTCGGCCGCTAACGATGTCGATCTGCGGCTGGTAGAGCAGGAGCAGTTGTTTTTTCTCGACTGCGTCGCGCAGGCCGGATTCGATCTTGAGGCGTTCGTCGGCGGCCAGTTTGAGCGCGTCGGTGAAGAAGTGATGGGTGTTCTTGCCGCCGTCCTTGGCCTGATACATGGCGCTGTCAGCGTTCTTCAGCAAGGTTTCAACATCGCGGCCGTCGTTCGGGTAAAGGCAGATGCCGATGCTGGCGCTGGGATAGAGACTCTGGCGGCCAATCAGATGCGGCCGCTCCATGGCCTCGGCAATGCGTCGCGCTGTCAATTCGGCGTCCGCGACCGAAGCGCCTTCCAGCAACATGGCGAATTCGTCGCCGCCGAAACGGGCGACCGTGTCCGATCCGCGCACGCACTCGCGCATGCGCCGCGCGATTTCCATCAGGAGATCGTCGCCGGCGGCGTGCCCCATCGAATCGTTGACCACCTTGAAATTGTCGAGATCGATGAACAGCACGGCGAACGTGGCCTCGGTTCGCTCGCTGCGCGCGATCGCCTGGCGCACCCGGTCGTGGAACAGCGCGCGGTTGGGCAGGCTGGTCAGTTCGTCGTGGGTGGCGAGGAATTCGACCCGGCGCTGCGATTCCTTGACGATGGTGATGTCGCTGAAGATGCCGACATAGTTGACGGTTCTTCCCTCCGTGTCCTTGACCGAGTTGACGGTCAACCATTCGGGATAGATTTCGCCGTTCTTGCGCCGGTTCCAGACTTCGCCCTGCCACCAGCCCTGGCTTTTCAGGCGCGTCCACATGTCGAGGTAGAACTCTTCATTGTGCTTGCCGGACGCCAGCACCCCTGGCGTCTTGCCGATGACTTCCTCGGCGGAATAGCCGGTGACGTTGGTAAAGGCTTCGTTGACGGTCAGGATGACCTGTTTCGCGTCGGTGACGACGATGCCTTCTCCCGCCCGGTCGAATACCCGTGCGGCGAGTCGCAACTGGTCCTCGGCGTGTTTGTGTTCGGTAATGTCGACGGACTGGGTGCAGATGCTGTAGACCACGCCGTCTTCGGTCAGCAGCGGGAAACGCATCGATTGCAGGAAACGGTCGCCCTGAGATGGAAAGACCAGGTGGTCCTCGAACTCCAGCGGCTTGCGTTGGCGCGCCACGTCTAGCTCCTTGGCGCGGAAGTCGTCGGCCATTTTCCGCGTCATCACCTTGGCGTCGGTCATGCCGATCACCTTGTCGGCATCGACATCGAAGAAGGTTTCGAACTGGTGGTTGACGAATTCGTAGCGCCCGGACAGATCCTTGAGCGTGATGATGGACGTCGAGTTGTTCATGATCGCCAGCAGCATCTCGCGGTTCTTGCGCACTTCGCGCTCCGCCGCCAGGCGTTCGGTGTGGTCGAGCATTACCACGATGGCGCCGTGATTGCCGCGCAGCTTGGTGTCGTAGGGCGCGACATGCAGCAGGTAGTGGCGCTCGCTGCTGAACACGGGCGCCTCGACCACCCGGTTGGTTTCAATGGCCTGGCGGATGCTCGGGGAGAAGTCCTGCATACCCGGCGGCAGGCGCAACCGGGCCAGCGAGTCTTTGAGCGAAGCGCTGGAAAGGGAAAAAAGGGCCGCGGCCGGGCTGTTGAAGCGCAATAAGTCGAGATTCTCGTTACATACCAGGATGGGAAAGCCGGTCCCGTTCTGGATGTTCTCCAGGTCGATGAGGGTATCGGCGAGTTCACCGGTGCGAACCTGCAACTCCTCGTTGACGGTGGTCAGCTCCTCGTTGGTGGCCTGCAATTCCTCGTTGGCGGCTTCCAGTTCCTCGTTCGAGGATTGCAGTTCCTCGTTGGCCGCGACCACTTCCTCGTTGAGCGCCTGCATTTCCTCATTGGAGGTTTCCAGTTCCTCGATGACGGTTTGCAGACGTTCGCGCGTGGACATGAGTTCGTCTTCGAGTTCGCGGACGTTGCGTCCCGTGGCGCCGGGGTTCGGTGTGTCACCTTCGCCCTCGACCTCGACCGACTCGATGGGCGGCAGCGGCTCGAAACAGACCAGGAAGAGCTGGCTGGAGACCCCGCGTTCGAGCGGGTGCACCGCCAGGCGGACATCGACCTCGCCTTCCACGGTCTTGATGCTGTGGCGTCGGCCGATGGCGGACTCCTGCTTGTGCCCCGCCTGATGCTGCAGGAGTTGCAGATCGGCCCGCATCTCGCGTCGCAGCAGATATTGCAGGTTGAAATTCGGCTTGCCCGGCGAGATCGTCAGATACGGGCTGACATCGCCATGCATTTGCAGGATTTCGAAACCGCCGGTGATGAGCACGGAGGCCGGCACGTAGCGCCGCACCGCCGCATCCAGCAGACGGCGCTCGTCATCCGACACCGTGGCCTTGACTGTTACGTTGCGATCCGCGCTGTCGGGCAAACGGAAGGAAGGCGCGGTCAGGCGCGATACGCCGACGCCGCGGCGATAGATGCGCGCGCCCTTATCGACGACTTCATAGAGACCTTCCTGCTGGAAGATGCCTTCCGACTTGCCCAGGAAGAGAATGCCGCCCTCATTGAGGCCGTAATGAAAAGTGGCGAGTACCTTGGCCTGCCAGTCGTTCTGCAGGTAGATCAGCAGGTTGCGGCAGCTCACCAGGTCGAGGCGCAGGAAGGGCGGGTCCTGGATGATGTCCTGGCGCGCCACCACGACCATGTCGCGCAGATGGCGCGCGACTTCGAGGCGGTTGCCGATCTTCTGGAAATAACGCACCACCAGCCCCGGATCGAGGTCGGCCAACGCGCTTTCGGCATAAGAGCCCTTGCGGGCGACGGCCAGCGCGTTGAGATCGATGTCGGTGGCGAAAATCTGGATGCGGTACTGCGCCAAGTTGTGGCCCAGTGTTTCGGCGATGAGGATGGCGAGGGTATACGCCTCCTCGCCGGTCGCGCAGCCCGGCACCCAGATGCGGATTTCGTCACCGGGTTGCTTGCCTTGCAGCATGCCGCGCACCAGGGTGTGCAGCGCGCCGAACGACTCCGGGTCACGGAAGAAGGCGGTGACCGAAATCAGAATGTCCTTGCCGAGATGTTCCAATTCTTCCGGCTTCGACTCGACCAAGGTCATGTAGTCGCTGAGCCCGGTGACATGATTGGCCGCCATGCGCCGTTCGATGCGGCGCCACAGCGTGCCTTCCTTGTAGCCGGAGAAATCGATACGGGTTTGCTGTTTGACCTTCATCAACAGCTTTTTCAACGCCGTGGCCGCCACCGGCGGTTTGGTGGCGACGGTCACGGTGCCGTGGGAACGGGCGATGATGGCGATTTCGGCGGCGATGCCCTCGGGCGGCAGCACCCAGTCGACGCAGCCGGTATCGATCGCCGATTGCGGCATGCCGGCGTATTTGGCGCTCTGCGGGTCCTGGGCGAAGGTATAGCCGCCCGCCGCCTTGATGTCGCGCAGGCCGGCGGCGCCGTCGCTACCGGTGCCGGAGAGCACCACGCCGATGGCGTCCTCGATCTTCTCCGACGCCAGGGAGGTGAAGAAAACGTTGACCGACGGCCGCGGCATGATCTCGCGCGGGCCGGGGATGAGCACGAAACAGCCGTCCTTGAGAATCATGTTGCGGCTGGCCGGGACGACATAGATGGTGTCCGGCTCGGGCTGAGCGCCGTGTTCGGCCTCCAGCACCGCCATCGCCGTCTCGCGCCCCAGCAATTGCACCATCATGCTGCGGTGCGTGGGGGAAAGATGCTGGAGCACGATGTAGGAAATGCCGAGATCGGTGGGCAGCGCCGCGATCAGGGTCGAGAGCGCCTCCAGGCCACCAGCCGAGGCGCCGATTCCGACCAGGTAAGGGCGTAACGGCATGACCGCCTCCCTGCTGGATTTTTCCGCTTGCACGGATGGCTTGCTTGCCTTGGTTGTGGCGGGGCGACGGGTGGTTTTCGGCTTGACCACACTGACAGGATTTTCTTGGGCGGACTTTTTTGCGGCCATTAAACAGTCTCGATTCTGTTCAGCGTTGTTTGGACGACAGCGTGTTTCTTGCGCGCGCGACGCGCGAATTACAGTTTTTTTTGACACGGGCAGGCAAGAGCGGGGCGCCGTATTGCAAGGTCACGTCGGCTTATCGGCAGGTCGGTTGAATACTTTAGTCAAAATGCGCATTACTCCCGCCAATAGCGCTTGTCCACCGCGCGAGCCCCCGCAACCGCCACCCCGTTGCGACCCAGCCTGAGCGTCACCGCGCCAGTACGATCCGTGCGCCACACTGGTACATCCAACGCTCGATAACGCGCCAGGACTTCCGGATGCGGGTGCCCATAACGATTGCGGTGGCCGACCGGGATGACGATGGTTTTCGCCGCCACGGCTTGCAGGAATTCGGGACTGGAGGAAGTCAGGCTGCCGTGATGCGGCGCGACCAGGATATCGGCGGCCAGGGGTTGCCGGCGTTCGCGCAGATTCATTTCCGAGAGGCGCTCGATGTCCGCCGTCAGCAAGGCGCTGTGGCCCGCCGCGTCCACCCGCAGCACGCAGCCGCGTTCGTTGTCGGAATAGCCGGGCTGGGCGTAGTGGTGCGCGGGTGGATGCAGCACGCGGAAGACGACGCCGTCCCAGGTCCAGGTCTGCCCGGCGATACACGGGCGCGCGTCGGGCCGCGCCGCCATGATGGCCTGGCCGGCTTCGCCCAGGCTGACGCGCGGCACGCCGGCCAGCGAAGTGAGGAACCAGTCGGGCCGATGGCTGGCCAGCAGGGCCGCGACACCGCCGCTATGGTCGAGGTCGTCGTGGGTCAGGATCAGGCCGTCGAGGCGGTTGATCCCCAAACTCCATAAATAGGGCGCGACGATGCGGCTGCCGGCCTCCTCGCCGGAAAAAAAGCGCGGGCCGGCGTCCACCAGCAGGCTGTGTTTGGCGGTGCGCAGCAACAGCGCCTCGCCCTGGCCGACATCCAGCACCGTCAACCAGGCCTCGCCCGGTGCCGGCGCGGGTAGCCGGGGAAACAGCAAGGGCAGGAACAGGAACACGCCCAGCCAGCGCGCCGGCACGCCGCGCGGCAAGAGCAGGACGGCCGCGCCGAGCAGGGCCAGGAGCAAGGCCGGCAGACCGGGCGTGGCGGCGTGGAACACCGGCCGCGGCAGGCGCGCCAGCCACTCCAGCCCGACCATGACGACCGCGATGACGGTATGCGCCAGCACGGCGAGCAGATCCCACGGCAGCACCGCCGCCAACAGGCTGGCCGGCACCGCGACCAGGCTGATCAAGGGGATGGCGAAGGCGTTGGCCAGTGGCGAGACCAGTGACACCTCATGGAACAGGGCCAGCAGCAGCGGGGTGAGCGCCAGGGTCACCGCCCATTGCGCGGCGATCCAGGTACGCCAGGCCGGCAGCGGGCGCAATCGGCCGCCGTCGGCCCAGAGCAGCGCCGCCACCGCGCCGAAGGACAACCAGAAACCGGGCGCGAACGCCGCCCAGGGGTCGAACAGCACCACCACGGCCAGCGCCGCCGCGAGCAGGCGCGAAGGACTGCCGTTGCGGTCGAGCAGGGCCACCAGGGCGGCGCCGGCCAGCATGTAGAGCGTGCGTTGCGCGGGGATGCCGAATCCGGCCAGCGCGGTGTAAGCGGCGGCGGCGGCGAAGCCCAGCAAGGCGCCCGCCTTGCGCGCCGGCAGACGCAATGCCAGCCCCGGCACCCGCCGCCACAGCGCCTGTGCCAAGGCATAGACCAGCGCGGAGAACAACGTGATGTGCAAACCGGAAATGCTCATGAGGTGGGTGACACCGGTTTGCCGGAACAGCGTCCATTGCGCGGCGGGAATGGCGTCCTGCTCGCCCACCGCCAGGGCGCGCACCACGCCGCTATAGGGGCGTTCGCCCAGCGCCTTGCGCAGGTGGCCGCGGATGGCTTCGCGGGTGCGATCGAGGCGCGCGCGCCAGTCGCCGCCGCAAGCCGTGTCGCTTGCGGGCAGGCCGACCACGCCGCCAGTGGCGCGGATGTCGCGTTGCAGCAGCCAGGCTTCGTAGTCGAAACCCTCGGGATTGACGTTGCCATGGGGTCGATACAGCCGCGCCAGCACCTGGATGCAGTCGCCGCCGCGCACCTTGGGCACGGCTTCGCCCGGCCGCCCATGCCAGCCGAGTTGCACGCGCGCCGGCAACGTGGCGCCGGGTGTGCGTACCGTCCCGACCGCCAGCACGAAGCGAATACCATTCGGCGTGGTTTCCGGCAGATCAAGCACGCGCCCGCTCAGGCTGATGTCGCGCCCTTCCCAGAGCGTCGGCAGTTGTTCGGAGAGACGGAGATCGGCGCGCCAGGCGGCATAGAAGAAACCGGCGGCCAACGCGACCAGCAACAGGCCGGCCTGGCGCGCCCACCTCGGTGCCCAAATAGCCAGCAGAAAAGCCAGCGGCAACGTCCAGGCCCAGAGCAGCGGCGGCAACACGGGTCGGGTTTGCAGCGCGGCGGCACCGAGGACGAAGGCGAGGATGAAAAGACGGATCACGGGTGGTGCGTTATTGGTATGGTGCGATGGGTGAGCGTAGGTCAGGTTGCCGGAGGCTACCTGACGATCCTCCCTCAAATATCCAAATGGACGCAACGAGCGTCAGGTAGTCGCTGCGCGCCAACCTGACCTACGCCGAATTCGCAATGGGGAGGGCCGGCGACCTCCACCAGCGCGCACAGTCTGACGACGCCACACCCGCTTAAATCCGCGAACAGACGTTCCCTCACGCTTCCCCATAGAATCCCCCCATGCCGCGCAAATATTTCCGCAAATATCTCCCGGATCACGCCACGGTGCGCGAGCACCGTTTTCTGCGTCCATTCCAGGCGCTACTCAAGCACCCCAACCTCTGGCATCTGAACCGCCATTCCGTGGCGGGCGGACTGGCGGCGGGGTTGTTCGGCGGGCTGGCGCCGGGGCCGGTGCAGATGGGCATCGCGGCGATTCTGGCGATCGTGTTCCGGGTGAATCTGCCAGTGGCGGTCATCACCACGCTCTATACCAACCCGTTCACCTGGCCGCCGCTGATCTTTGCCGCATACAAAATCGGCAGTTGGGTGACCGGCGGCAATGGCATCGGCTACCAGGAGTTCGTGTTCGACTGGCACAAGCAGCCCTGGAGCGAGTTCCCGCCGGTCTTCGGCCACTGGCTGCTGGGCCTGGGTGAAACCTTCCTGATCGGTGATCTGATCCTGGCCTGTGTGCTCGCGGTGTTGGGCTATGCCGCCGTGCAACTCGCCTGGCGGCTGCATATCCTGGCCTATCTGCGCCGCAGGCGGCGGCGCCCGCGCTGATTACCAGTCCCGTTCGGCCGGCACGCTGATCGGGTAGCCGTTGGTCAGCGCGGTGACGAATACCTCCAGGTCGGTATACGGCTGGCTGCCCGGCCGCAGCGGCTGGGTGCGAGTGTCCAGGTTGCATTCGGCGAAACGCAATTGCAGCGATTGCAGCATGTATTGCGTGCGATAGACCGGGTAGTGGGCGGCGTCGCCGTAGATGGTGGTGATGACGTTGCCGCGCAGGCGTTTGCCGATATTGTGGGTGTGGCAGGAGGCACAGGCGAAGTTGAAGGCGCCCGCCTTGGCGTGGAACAGGCGGCGGCCGCGCTCGTAGGCTTCCTTCAGCGGCCCCTCGGAAACATCGATATTGATGGGCTGGCCGTTGCCCAGGCTGGCGAGGTAGAGGGAAATCGCGCTGTTGTCATAACTGCCGTTTTGCAGCACGCGCCCCTGCTTGGCGCCGCAATGTTCGATCACTTCCTCCAGTCCGGCCACGTGGCCCAGATCGGCGCGCCAGCGTGGATAGCCGGCGCGCAGATTCTGCAGCGAGCCAGTCCGATCACTCAGGCAAATGGCAAAGGTGCCGTACACGTCGAGTTGCTTGAACAGGCGCTCGCCGCGATCCACCGCGAAATGGCCGCCATGCACCGCCTGGTTGAAGGGCGGGTCCATGAACTTCCAGTTGAGTTTCCAGTTTTCGTCCGGATTGCCGGCCAAGCGGTAATCCAGGTTGGCCGGGTCTTTCCAGTACTGATACGTGCCGGAGAGCATGAGATCGCCGGAGACGAGGGGTTCGTAACGTTCGAACGGCTCGTATTCACGATAGGGAATGTCCTGTGCGAGGGTTGAAGCCGTCAGAAAAGTGGCGAGAAGAAAGAATGGTGTTTTCACGTCAGCCACCTCACTCGATGCTTTGCAGGTAGGCCACGAGATCGCGGATGTCCTGTTCGGCCAGTAGCCCGAAAGTGCCGAAGGCCGGCATCACGGTATTGGGGTTGAAGATACGGGGATCGAATATTTGCTGGAATATCAGGGGGTCGGCGTGTTTGTACTGCTTGTAATGCACCATCGGGCTGCCCACGTTGCCCGGCCATTCGTCGCCCGGCAGGGTGTGGCAGGCGATGCACCACTCCCAGGCCAGCGCCTTGCCGCGCGCCTTGTCGCCGGCCAGCGGCAGTTTCATCGTGACGCGGGTCGGTTCCGGCGTGGCGCGCCGATCCTGGTAGCTGAGGGTCAGCCAGCGCGTGAAATCGTGCTTGTAAGGCGCCCATTCCAGGTGGCCGCTGTTGACGATGATTTGCGGCGACATGGTCTTGCCGTCGCTCACCGCGGCGTCACTCGGTATCTCGGCACACCACACTGGGGTTGCGAGCAACAAGGCCAACCCGGCTAGTAATAAACGCATGGCACTCTCCAAATTTGCGGCGGCGGCGGCCACCCTTCGCGGTCGTACTTTTGTACCAATCGGCTTTCAGGATACCAGCCATCAAGCGGGTGCCAAAACCCCATCGGTCAAGCGCAGCACGCGGCCCAGACGCGCGGCCAGGTCGGGGTCGTGGGTGACGACCAGGAAGGCGGTGCCATGTTGTTTCGAGATGTCCATGAGCAGGTCCTGGATGCGTCCGGCGCTATGCCGATCCAGGTTGCCGGTGGGCTCGTCCATCAGCACGCAGGCCGGTTGCGTGACCAGGGCGCGGGCGATGGCGGCGCGTTGCCGTTCGCCGCCGGAGAGTTCGCCGGGACGATGCGTCATGCGATGGCCCAGGCCCACTTCCTCCAGCCATTTCGCCGCCTCGGCCAGCGCGCTTTCGCGTTCCTGACGCCGGATCAACAGCGGCATGGCGACGTTTTCCTGGGCGGTGAATTCCTGCAGCAGATGGTGAAATTGGTAGACGAAGCCCAGCGACCGATTACGCAGGCGTCCGCGCGCCAGTTCCGAGAGCGACCAGATCGCCTCGCCCGCCACCCGGACTTCGCCGACATCGGGTTTGTCCAGCCCACCCAGCACATGCAGCAAAGTGCTCTTGCCGGCGCCGGATGCGCCCATCACCGCGATGTGCTCGCCCGCCATCACCGCCAGGTCGATGTCGGCCAGTACCTGCACTTCCAGCGGTCCCTGCCAATAGCTCTTGCGTAGCCCGGAACAGGCCAGGACGGCATCGGAGTTCATTCGTTACCTCTGTAGCGCAGGCTTCCAGCCTGCACCTTTCCATACGCAGGCTGGAAGCCTGCGCTACATGTCTCACTCATAGCGCAATGCCTCCGCCGGTTGCACCCGGGCCGCGCGCCAACTGGGGTACAGCGTCGCCAGGAACGCCAGCACCAGCGCGACCAGGCCGATGGTCGCCACGTCGCCCCAGATCAGCTTGGAGGGCAGCTTCGAGATGTAATAGACGTCGGCCGGAAACAGATCCATGCCCACCAGGCGTTCGATCCAGGGCACCACGGTTTCCACGTTGAGCGCGAGCAAGATACCGGACGCCATGCCGAGCAAGGTGCCGATCACGCCGATCAGGCTACCCTGAACCATGAAAATGGCCATGATGCTGGACGGGCTGGCGCCCAGTGTGCGCAGAATGGCGATGTCGGCCTGCTTGTCGGTGACCGCCATGACCAGGGTGGAGACGATGTTGAACGCGGCCACCGCGACGATCAGGGTGAGGATGATGAACATCATGCGTTTCTCGATCTGCACCGCCTGAAAGAAGCTGGTGTGGCTCATGGTCCAGTCCGAGAGGTAATAGTCGCCGCGCAGGGTTTTCGCGAGTTCGCGCAGCACCCAGGGCGCGCGATCCATGTCCGCCAGCTTCACGCGCAGGCCGCTGACGCTGTCGCCCAGGCGATAGAGTTTTTGCGCGTCTTGCAGGTGGATCAGCGCGAGGCCCGAGTCGTACTCGAACATGCCCATGCGGAAAATGCCTACCACCTTGAACTGCTTGATGCGCGGCAACATGCCGGCCGGCGTCACCACGCCCTGCGGCGCGATGAGCGCGACCTTGTCGCCCAGGAAAGCGCCCAGGGAACGCGCCAGATCGGCGCCCAGGACGATGCCGAATTCACCCGGCTTGAGATCGGCAAGCGTGCCGCTGACCATTTTCTGAGCAAACTCAGCCACCTTGCTCTCTTCCGCCGGTAGCAGGCCACGCACCAGTGCGCCCTTGGTTTCACTGCCCATCGCCAGCAGCGCCTGGCCGCTGATATAGGGCGCCGTGCCGCGCACTTCCGGGTGTTTTTCCACTTGCCGCGCCAGCGCCGGCCAGTCCGCCAGTTGCCCGCTCGGGCCGCTGATTTCCATGTGCGCGGCGACCCCGAGGATGCGGTCGCGCAATTCCTCCTGGAAACCATTCATGACGGAAAGCACCACGATCAGCGCCATTACCCCAAGGGCGATGCCCGCCATCGAGGTCATGGAAATGAAGGAGATGAAGTGGTTGCGGCGCTTGGCGCGGGTATAGCGCAGGCCGATGGTGAGTTCGTAGGGCAGCATGGGGGGCGGAGTCTGCCACAGGCGGGTGAAGGCAGATAGAGCGCCGACTATTCGCCTGAGCTATGGCGGTGCTTATCCACGCAAACTGATGACCGGCCAACCCAGCGCCTCGGCGTGTCGGCGCAGGGTGGCATCGGGGTCCACCGCCACCGGTTGACGCACTCGCGCCAGCAACGGCAGATCGTTGAGTGAGTCGCTGTAGAACCAGCTTTCCGTTACATCCGCCCAGGTCTTGCCCTGCTCATTGAGCCATTGCTCCAGGCGCGCGACCTTGCCTTCACGGAACGAGGGTGTGCCGGCGACACGGCCGGTGAAGTCGCCGTTCACCTGTTCCGGTTCAGTGGCGATCAGGTGTGGCACGCCGAGATGGCGGGCGATGGGGGCGGTGACGAAACTATTCGTGGCGGTGACGATCATGCATATATCCGCGGCGTGGCGTTGCAACAGTTCCGCCGTGCCGGGGGCGATCATGGGAATGACTTTGCTCGCCATATAGTCGCGGTGCCAGGCATCCAGTTGCGCGCGCGGGTGGCGCGCCAGCGGTTTCAACTGGAAATCGAGGAACTCGTGGATGTCCAGGGTGCCAGCCTTGTACTGGTCATAAAACTGTTGGTTTCGCGCTTCGTAAAGCTCGCGGTCGAGCACGCCCTGGTCTATCAGGAACTGCGCCCATTCAAAATCGGAATCACCGGCCAGCAGGGTATTGTCGAGGTCGAAGAGGGCGAGGCGCATGGTCGATAAGCGTTTTCTAATAAAATGGCCGGCAAGTATAGCGGAGTGATTTCAATGAACCTGGTATCCATGAATGTCCCCACCCACTGGCAATGGCTGCTCTGGCTTTCCTGTGGGCTGATCGGTGGACTGATTGCCTGGCGCGCGCGCTGGAACATGATGCTGGACCAGCGCAATCTCAACATCTTTCTGGGCGCGACCGTCGCCGTGCTGGCGTTGTGGTTGATCAAGGCCGGGATCAAACCGGGCCTGAATTTCCATTTATTGGGCGCCACCGCGCTGACCCTGATGTTTCGCCCCCTGTTTGCCCTGTTCGGTCTGGCTCTGGTGATTGCCGCCATCACCCTCTGGCACGGCGAATACACCGCCTTTGCGTCCAATCTGCTGATCATGGCCGTGGTTCCGGTAGCGGTGAGTTGGACGATCTACCGTTTTGTCGACCGTCGTTTGCCCAACCACTTTTTCGTCTATGTATTCCTCAATGCCTTCTTCGGCGCCGCTGTGGCGATCTCCGCTGTCGGCTTCGTTTCCACCGGTTTCGTCGCGCTCTCGGGCGTCTACCCGCTGGAATATCTGTTGCGGGAATATCTGCCCTATTACCTGCTCATGGCTTGGAGCGAGGCCTTCCTCACCGGCATGATCGTGACGCTGATGGTGGTCTACAAACCCGAGTGGGTCGCCACCTTCGACGACAAGCGTTACATCGAGGGGAAGTAAAGCGGGGCTTGGCGAAAAAGCGCTTTTCGCGTTGGCTGGTGACGCGATGGAACGCGCCCGAGGGAGTGGCCTCCCCCTTTGCCAAAGGGGGAAGGAGGGGGGGTAGCGACATTTGCCAAGGCCGCCGTCTCAGAAATCCCCCCTGGCCCCCCTTTGATAAAGGGGGGGATTTACTCCTTGCGTACCGCGACCGTTCCCGCAGCCAACGCGGTACAACGCCCTCAGAATCGCGTCGCCAACTGCTTTTCCAGTTTGATCTGATCCACAGTGAAGCCACGTATGCCTTCGGCGAGTTTTTCGGTGGCCATCGCGTCTTCGTTCATGAGCCAACGGAATTCGGCTTCCGTGAGCGGCGCCGGGCGTGCCACACGTTTGCCACTGTCACTGAGCTGGCGCGGCAGCGGGTCGCTGGCCTGGCCGAGTTCATCGAGCAAGGCCGGGCTGATGGTGAGGCGGTCGCATCCGGCCAGGGCGCGGATCTCTCCGCTGTTGCGGAAAGAAGCACCCATGACGATGGTGGGGTAGCCGTGGGCCTTGTAGTAGCTGTAGATCTCGCGCACTGACAGCACACCGGGATCTTCTTCCGCCGCAAATTCGGTTCTTCCGCTGTGCGCCTTGTGCCAATCGAGGATGCGTCCGACGAAGGGTGAAATCAGCGTTACACCGGCTTCGGCGCTGGCGCGCGCCTGGGCAAAACCGAACATCAGGGTCAAATTGCAATGGATGCCCTCGTGTTCGAGGATTTCCGCGGCGCGTATGCCTTCCCAGGTGGAGGCGATCTTGATCAGCACCCGGTCACTGGCGATCCCCGCTTCGTTATAGAGAGCGATCAACTTGCGCGCCTTGGCCAGGGTGGCCTGGGTATCGAAGGAAAGGCGCGCATCCACTTCGGTGGAGACGCGACCCGGTACGATCTTCAAAATCTCCATACCGACATCGACAGCCAGCCTGTCCATCGCATCATGGAGTTGCCGCTCGGACTCGTCACTTTGCGTTTTCGTCCAGGCCACGGATTCGGCGATCAGGGGGGCGTATTCCGGCAGCATCGCCGCCTTGAGCAGAAGCGAGGGATTGGTGGTGGCGTCTTGCGGCAAATGGTGGCGTATGGCCTCGATGTCGCCGGTATCGGCAACGATGGTGGTCATGCCCTTGAGTTGTTCCAGTTGGCTGGTCATGGCGGTTCCTGAGCGTAAAGGTGGGGGAATGCTGACAGGCTGCTTGCCGGTGAAATGTAGCGCCGGCTTCCTGATAAAGCCTCTGCCCTTCGGTAAGCCGGCTGTTTCAAGACGCAGGCTGGAAGCCTGCGCTACATTTTCAAGCGCTGATGGCTTTGGTGATCAACGGCACCAGCGCTTCCGGCAGCTTGATCTGGCCGGAGAGGGCGAAGGTGTGGGCGCGGTCGGACATTTTTTTCCAGGTCTTGCGGATGATGTCCAGCCATTTTTCCTCGTCGTAGTCGGGATTGGCGCCGGCGAAGGGAAGCATGTAGTACTCGATGAACACGAGGTCGGCCACGTCTTCCATGAGTTGCGTGTCCGGGTTGACCTTGAGCGCGCGCTTGCCGACGGCTTTCTTGACCTGGTCAATCATGGCGTCGTCGTATCCAGCCTGGCGCATCAGCTCGCCGGCGGTGTCGGCGTGGTACTTGTAGAGACCGGTGCGCCAGGCGAAATAGCCCTCCTTGGTCATCGGATAGGTATTGCGCGGCACCGTCCAGCGCTTGATGTGTTGCGCGCGCACAGCCAGTTGCGCCACTTCCGAGGCGTCCGGGGCGTAGCGGTTGATCATTTCCGTCATGCGCTGGGCATATAGCAGCTCTTTCGGCTGGCCTTCGTCCTGGTTGGGGTCTTCGGCGTTGGCGGCGTCGAATAGCGCAATGGCTTTGTTGAAGTGTGCTGTGTAGTTGGTCATTTTTTGGGTCGTGCTTTGGGTTGAAAAAACGGTTCGGTCAAACTGGTCGGGTTGGAAAACGGCTCAGCCGATGACGCCGCGCTCGGGGGTGTAGCTGTCCAGCACGCGAAGATAACTGGCGCGTTCGATGGCGCTGGGGTCGGGTAGGTTCCTCTGGCTCATGCTGCCTTTGAGTTGGGCGACCGAGGTGTATTCGCGCTCGCTCATCCAGTGCCGCATGTCGGCGAGGATTTGCGTCAGCTTATCCGGGCCGTGTTGCAGCAGGGCGGAGGCCAGATGCACCACATCCGCGCCGGCCAGCAGGAGTTTCATCGCTTCCTCGTAACCATGCACGCCGCCGGTGGCCGCCAGGGTGAGCGCGGTCTGGCCGCGCAGGATGGCGATCCAGCGAATCCGTAGCAGGGCTTCTTCCGGGGTGGACAGGTGCAGGCTGTCCACCAGCTTCAGTTTGTCGAGGTCGATGTCCGGTTGGTAAAAGCGGTTGAACAGCGACACGCCGCGCGCGCCGGCCAGTTCCAGTTGCTTGACCAGATGCGGCAGCGAGGAGAAAAACGGCGACAGCTTCATGCTGATGGGCAGATTCACCGCGCCGCGCAACTCGGTGAGCAGGCTGACGTAGCGTGCTTCCACCGCCTCGCCGGAGAAATGGGGGTCGGCGGCGACGTGATAGACGTTGAGTTCCAGCGCATCGGCGCCGGCCTGCTGGATTTCACGGCCGAGATCGACCCAGGTGGACAGGGAGACGCCGTTGAGGCTGGCGATGACCGGGATGGAGAGGCGGGTTTTCAGGCGGGCGAGATGTTCCAGATAGTGGTCGAGGTGGCTCTGGTAGCCGCCGTGGTCGGGCAAAAAGCCATCCGATTCGCCGTGGCCGATGTCGCCGTGCAGGAGAAAGCGGTCGGCCATTTGCGCTTCGGCGCGCAGTTCTTCCTCGAACAGCGAGTGCATGACCAGCGCCGCCGCCCCGGCGTCTTCCAGTTTCAGCGCCGTATCCAGTTGTTTCAACAGGGGCGAGGAGGAGGGAACCAGCGGGTTCTTGAGCTTCAGGCCCAGGTAGGTGGTGGAGAGATCGGGCATGGTCGGACTCCTGTTTGCTTGTCGTAACTATCGTCGTAGGTTGGGTTGCGGCCTTATCGCTACCCAACAATCGTGCCATCAAATTTGATGGTTGAATCGTCAGGCAGCGATGAGGCCGCAGCCTGACCTACGAGGGGCCACCGGGTTTGTTTTCAACGCTCTGCGCCAGCGCCAGATAACCCTGGTAACGGCGGTCGGCCTCTTTCTGGGCTTCCGCCATCAAGCGTTCGGCGGCTTCCGGGTGGCTGCGGGTGAGCATGGCGAAGCGGGTTTCGCTCTCCATGAATTCACGGATCGGCCGGCTGGGCGCGGCGGAATCCAGCTTGAACGGGTTGTCGCCCGCCTCCAGGCGGCGCGGGTCGAAGCGGAACAGCGGCCAGTGCCCGCTTTTCACCGCCGCGTCCTGCTGGCGCAGGTTGTAGAGCATGTCCACGCCATGCGCGATGCAGGGGCTGTAGGCGACGATCAAGGAAGGACCGGCGAAACTTTCCGCTTCGTGGAATACGCGCAGGGTCTGGGTGTCCTTGGCGCCGTAGGCGACGGTGGAAACATAGACGTGGCCGTAATCCGAGGCGAGCTTGGCGAGGTCTTTTTTCGCCGTGGCCTTGCCGCCGGCCGAGAACTTGGCGACCGCGCCTATGGGTGTGGCCTTGGAGGTCTGGCCGCCGGTGTTGGAATACACCTCGGTATCCAGCACCAGAATGTTGACGTCGTAGGGCAGGGCCAGCACATGGTCGAGGCCGCCGTAGCCGATGTCGTAGGCCCAGCCGTCGCCGCCGATGATCCACACCGAGCGGCGAATCAGCCATTCGGCGAGCACTGCGAGTTCACGGGCGCGCGGGTGGGTGGAGGTTTTCAGTTTCTCCAGCAGCGTCGCGACCCGTTGCCGCTGCGCGCGGATGCCGGCTTCCTCGCGCTGTTCCGCGTCGATCAGCGCCGTGGCGAGGTCGCCGCCGAGTTCGGCGGCCATTTCCTTTGCCAGGCCTTGCGCGTGGGTCATCAACTGGTCGGCCGCCAGGCGCATGCCGAGGCCGAATTCGGCGTTGTCCTCAAACAGCGAGTTGGACCAGGCCGGGCCGCGCCCGTCATGGTTCACCGTGTACGGCGTGGTGGGCAGGTTGCCGCCGTAGATGGAGGAGCAGCCGGTGGCGTTGGCGATCAGCATGCGGTCGCCGAACAACTGCGTGGCGAGGCGGATGTAGGGCGTCTCGCCGCAGCCGGCGCAGGCGCCGGAGAATTCGAACAGGGGATCGAGCAGCATCGATCCTGGAATGGTGGTGTGCTTGATGGCGTCGCGGTCGAATTCGGGCAGGTTGAGGAAGAACTCCAGGTTCTCGCGCTCCTGCTCGCGCAGCGGGCTGTTGCTGGAAACGAGTTCCACCATGTTCAGCGCCTTGTGCGAGACGTTGGATTTGTCGTGGATCGGGCAGGCTTGCACGCAATCGCCGCAGCCGGTGCAGTCTTCCGCCGCCACCTGGTAGCTGATGTGGGTGCCGGCCGGGTAATCCTTGCTCTTCACCGGGACATGCTTGAAGGTTGCCGGCGCGCCTATCGCCGCTTCCGCCGGGAAAATGCGGGCGCGGATGGCGGAATGCGGGCAGACGAACACGCATTTGCCGCACTGGGTGCACAGCGCGGCGTCCAGGACCGGAATTTCCAGCGCGATGTTGCGCTTCTCGTATTTCGCCGTGCCCACCGGCCAGGTACCGTCCGCCGGCATCGCCGACACCGGCAGGCGGTCGCCCAGGCCGGCGTAAATGGGCAGGGTGACGTCGCGGACGAAGTCGGGAGGAGAGGGCAGGCGGGACGCCTGCGCTACAAGGGCGGGGTCTGTAGCGCAGGCGTCTCGCCTGCATTCAGCGTCAAGTGCAGGCGAGGACGCCTGCGCTACATCGACTTGATGCAGATGCGCCAGCGTCATGTCGATGGCGCGGTGGTTCAGTTCCACCAGGCGTTTGCTTTTCTTGCCGTAGGTCTTCTCCACCGCCTGCTTGATCGCGGCGATGGCGTGCTCGCGCGGCAGGATGCCGGAGATGGCGAAGAAACAGGTCTGCATGATGGTGTTGATGCGCCGCCCCATTTCGGCGTCGGCCGCGACCTTGTAGGCGTCGATCACCCAGAACGCGAGTTTCTTGTCGACGACCTCGCGGCGCAGGTTCTCCGGCAGGCTGTCCAGCGCGGCTTCCGGCGGGGCGGCGGTGTTGAGCAGGAAAACCCCGCCCGGCTTCGCCTGTTTCAGCACGTCGTAGCGTTCGGTGAACACGGTCTGGTGGCAGGCGACGAAGCCGGCGTCGTTTTCGTCCACCAGATAGGCGGAGCGGATCGGCGCTTCGCCGAATCTCAGATGCGAGACGGTGACCGCGCCGGATTTCTTCGAGTCGTAGACGAAATAGCCCTGGGCGTCGAGGTCGGTGTCTTCGCCGATGATCTTGATCGAGTTCTTGTTGGCCGATACCGTGCCGTCCGCGCCGAGGCCCCAGAACACGGCATGGCGCAGGGCTTGCGAGGCATCGCTGCGAAAGGCCGCTTCCCAGGGCAGGGATAGATGGGTGAGGTCGTCGTGAATGCCGAGGGTGAATTGGCGACGTTTTGCGCCATCCCCCCCGGCGGAGGAGGGGAGAAGTTCATCGAACACCGCCTTCACCATGCCCGGCGTGAACTCCTTGGAGCCCAGGCCGTAGCGGCCGCCGATGATGCGCGGCATGGCGCGCGCGCCGTCTGACGCCGCGTTGGCGAAAGCGCCCAGCACATCCTTGTACAGCGGTTCGCCATCGGCGCCCGGTTCCTTGCAGCGGTCCAGCACGGCGATGGCGCCGGCGGACTCCGGGATCGCCGCGGTCAGGGCGGCGGGGGCGAACGGACGGTACAGGCGCACCTTGAGGACGCCGACTTTCTCGCCGCGCGCGGTCAGGTGTTCGACGGTTTCATGCACGGTTTCCGCGCCGGAACCCATGAGCACGATCACCCGTTCGGCGTCGGGCGCGCCGACATATTCAAACAGCTTGTACTGGCGCCCGGTGAGGCCGGCGAAACGGTCGAATGCTTCCTGGACGATGCCGGGGAAGGCATCGTAGTAGGGATTGACGCGTTCGCGCGACTGGAAAAAAACATCCGGGTTCTGCGAGGTGCCACGCAGGACCGGGTGTTCCGGCGACAGTGCGCGGGCGCGGTGAGCGGCCACTTGCTCGTCGTTGATCATCGCGCGCACCGTGTCGCGTTCGACTTCGACGATCTTGGCCACTTCGTGCGAGGTGCGGAAGCCGTCGAAGAAATGCAGCATCGGAATGCGTCCGGCCAGGCTGGCGGCCTGCGCGATCAACGCGAAGTCATGCGCTTCCTGGACACTGCCGGCGGCGAGCAGCGCAAACCCGGTGCCACGAGTGGCCATCACGTCGGAATGGTCGCCGAAGATCGACAGGGCATGGGTGGCTACCGCGCGCGCCGCCACATGCAGGACGAAGGGCGTCAATTCCCCGGCGATCTTGTACATGTTGGGAATCATCAACAGCAGGCCCTGGCTGGCGGTGAAGCTGGTCGCCAGGGCGCCGCCGGTGAGCGCGCCGTGCAGGGCGCCGGCGGCGCCACCCTCGGACTGCATTTCGATGACCTTGGGAACCGCGCCCCACAGGTTGGGCTGACCCCGAGAAGCCCATTCATCCGCCCATTCGCCCATGTTGGACGAGGGGGTGATGGGGTAGATGGCGATGACTTCGTTGCAGAGGTAGGCGTTACGGGCGGCGGCTTCGTTGCCGTCGATGGTCAAGGTACGCGATGAGGGCATGGTGCGGCTCCTTGTAGCGCCGGCATCCGTGCCGGCGTCTTGCAACCCCCGCCGGCAAGGGTGCCGGCGCTACAAAACGGCCAACCACTTCCTGTGGCGCGGAACCTGGGTATTTCGTCGGCCGGAATAAGCGATCAGCCCGGCAACGCGATCTTGCCGTCGCGGCTGTACTGGTAGTCGTGAAATATGTGTTCGGCGGAGAGAAGGGCATAGCTGCCGTCTTCCCGTTTCACCGAGGTGTCCTTGAGCCGGTAGGTGTAGTGGCCGCAGGTCCACAGGTCGAAGTCGCGCATGTGGGTGCACAAACAGGTTTTGTCGTACACCTTGATCTTTTTCCCGCCGGCGGGGTTGGCGGCCGCGGCCGCCACTTCTCGGTTGTAGGCGTCGATATAGGAGCAGCGGCCGTTGGCGTCGAGGATGTAGCCGAACGATTCGCAGTTGGGGTGGGTGCCGGCGCCGATGGCCGGGCTGCTCTTGATCATGCGCATCGGGTAGCCGGTGGGCGAGATGCCGTTGACCTCGATGTCGTCCTCGTCAGCCTTGTAATACTCCTGCTTGATCGGGTCGGGCAGGCCGCATTCCTCGCTCACGGTGAAACGGGTGGCGACCTGCACGGCGGCGGCGCCGGCTTCCAGGAAGGCGGTGGCGTCGGAGCCGGTGAAGATGCCGCCGGCCGGGATCAGGGGGATGTCGAGCTGCTCGGCCTTCAGCCAGGCCTGGATTTCAGCGACGATGGTGGCCAGATCGTATTGCGCCCAATCCATGCCGAAACCGAGGTGGCCACCGGCCAGGGGGCCTTCCACCACCACATAGTCGGGCAGGCGGTTGCTGCGGGCGCTCTTGCGCAGGAACAACTGCAAGGCGCGCAAGCTGGAAACGATGATGCCCAGTTTGGCGTCACGGAAGCGCGGGTGGTCTTCGATCATGCCGAAGGAGCCCAGATGCAGGCCGGCGGCCAGGGTGATGCCGTCGATACCGGCATCCAGCGCGGAGGTGAGCCTCACCTTGAGGGTCTCGCGCGGGGCGTTCATGGTGAGCTTTTCCATGCAGTTGATGAATACCATGCCATCGCCCTGCTTGGCGTCCATCGCCCGGCGCGCGTGCAGCCGGGTGGCTTCTTCCAGTTCGCCGAGATGGAATTTGACCTCGGACTTGTCGGCCAGGTTGGTGACGTTGGCCTTGTACAGCTTGAGCTTGTCCTTGGTGTAGCGAGTCTTGAGATGGCGGTCGATGACCGTGGGCACCATCGCATCCGAGATATGGCCGATGCCACCCAGGCGCGCGGCTTCCAGGGCCAGTTCGACTGTGGAGATGTCCACGCCCATGCCGCCGATCATGATCGGCACCAGTTCCTTGTTGCCGAGACGAAGGCGGAAGTCATCCACGCATTTCATGGTTGTCATGTGCAAATTATTGAAAGTTGTGAGGTGGCCACCTCGCGGTGGCTCGCCATGATAAGCCCTGCAGCCCCTAGCAGCCAGCCGCGCCCGCTCGTTGGTAGAGGCGCCGCGCTTGCAGAAGGTTCCATCCCAACCAGGTGGCGGAGGCCGCCAGCAGCAGGCCGCCAGGGATGGCGAGCAAGGGTTGGAAGGGAGCAACCAGCAGGCAGAGGAGGGCGGCCAGGTGCGCGCGGTATTGGCCGCGCGCGCGCGCTTCCGGCAGGTAATCGCGCATGTTGGGCTGGCCACGCTTGAATCCCATCCGTGCCTGGAGATGAAACCAGGCCATGAAGGGCACGATCTTGTAGAGCATGCCGGTGACCACGGAAGTGGCGAAACCGATCAGGAACAGCAGGCCCGCGAACAGGGTCCAGACCTCCGGCAGGGTACCCCTGATCTGCGCCATGGCCAGGAGTGCGGCGGCGATCAGGCAGGCCATGCCGACACGCCAGAAATCCAGGGTCACGTCTTCCACCTTGCGTTTCCTCTGGCTTTGCAGACGCAGCGTGGTCACGGCAAAGGTGATCAGCACCAGGGCCACCATCGCCTGGCCGACTTCTCCCCAAGGTGAGGGCGTCAGGGTGGCCAGCGGTAGCCCGGCCAGCATGGCCCGCCATAGCCAGCGAGTCAGGCGGGGCGGGTAGGGGGGCGTGAGTTGCAGCATGGGCACCACCTGCCAGGCTGAGCCCATCACCAGCACCCCAACCCAGCCGCCGAGGCCCCACAACACATGGCTGGCCAGCCAGTCGAGTGGGGTCTCCGGCGCCCACTGGCCAATCAGCCAGCTCGCCATGCCCAATCCCAGGAACAGCGTTACCCCCAGGGTGAAGGCCGCCAGACGCATGGCCTGGGTGGTGTCGCTGACCTGGGCGCGCATCAGGGCCAGGCCGACCGCGCCGAGAAACACCAGCAGGCTCAGGCCGATCAGGCTGGAGCCCGCCATGAGCAAGGCTGCTTCGCCACCATACAGGCCCAGCGCCAGGCATGGGGTGCCGAGCAACAGACCGAGGTGGCTCACCCAGGCAATCAGGCGAGCGTTCGGCAGCGGTGCGCCGGATACCACCGGCAGCATCTGGCTCATGGCACCCAGCATGACCATGCCGAGAAAGCCCAGGGTGATGAGGTGGGTGAGCGCCAGGGTTGATGTCGCCTGGGGCGCAGCGGTCCATTCCGGCAGAAGCGCCGCGCCCAGGCCCGCGGCGATGAGAAACGGGGGCGCGCTGAGGAAAAAACGTAGCGGCACGGAGAAGGGTGGTGCCTGCTCCAGCGAAAGTCCGGGGCCGATCATCAACAGGTATCCGATCGTGCTTCGATCAGAATTTCATAACTGCCATCCGCGAGCAGATGGGTGCGGTGTGTGTAGCCCATGTTTACCAATATGCCATAGAGGGGATAAGGCTCGCGGTGCAGCAGGAAGCGGATGTGTTGGCCCGGCCGCAGTTGATCCAGCGCCATCAGCACTTGCTCCATCGGCTCCGGCGGCATCAGCCAGCGACCATCGATCAGCACTTCCTGTTTCATGAGCCTCCGGCAGTCGGAAAATCAGGCGCCAATGTAAGTCAGCCGCGGCGTCAGGTAGCGATAATGCCGCAACCTGACCTACAAAAGCCGCCGTGCACCCAGGTCAGTGGGGTATCTCTCCCATGCGCGCCAGCAGAGCCTCCGCTTGTCCAGCCAGCGCCTGATCCGCCATCGGGTAGAGGATGTTCTCCTCTTTCAGATTGTGCTGGCGCATGAGCATGAGCAGGGTCTCCGATAGACCAAGATAGCCGTTGCCATCCTGGCGCGCCAGGGCATCCCGCATGGCGGCGAAAACTTCGTTCATCTGCGCATGTTCCGCGCGCATGACTGAGGTGGGGCCACCGCTCATGCCAGTGTGGGCCTCGAAGGCTGGAAACAGGACATCTTCTTCCATGGCGAAGTGATGCTTCATCTCGTCCAGAAAACGCTGGAATTCCGTCTGTGCACGCGTCCAGTCGTTTGTCGACGTGGCATTTTCCGCTTCGGCGAACAGGTCGTCACAGTGGCTATGGTCAGTGGAGAGAAATTGAGAAAGGGAGGTCAT
Organism: uncultured Thiobacillus sp.; assembly: GCA_964542455.1. Taxonomy (GTDB): domain Bacteria; phylum Pseudomonadota; class Gammaproteobacteria; order Burkholderiales; family Thiobacillaceae; genus PFJX01. The sequence goes on from CAZIUC010000015.1 coordinate 77,555, forward strand.
GGCTTTGGTCTAGGAAAGTGAACGCCCCAATGCTGGCGCTGTACCGGTATGGTCTCCTTGACCTTGGGCAAGGACGTTGCCGCAACGCTGTGAGGCCGCTATAAGGCATCATGGCAAAAACCAACACCACCTACGTCTGTTCCCAGTGCGGCGGGCAGGCCAACAAATGGCAGGGGCAGTGCCCACATTGCCTGGCCTGGAACACGCTCGCCGAATCCATTCAGGAAGCATCCGGTAAAAATGCCAGCCGTTTCCAGTCGCTCGCCGGCAGCGGCCAGGTGGTGCGCCTGTCCGCTGTGCAGGCGGTGGAAACACCGCGCATGGCGACCGGCCTTCCGGAATTCGATCGCGTCCTCGGCGGTGGCCTGGTCGGCGGCGGCGTGGTGCTGATCGGCGGCGACCCCGGGATCGGCAAATCCACCTTGCTGCTGCAGGCGCTGGCGGCCATCAGCCCACGCGAGAAAACCTTGTATGTCAGCGGCGAGGAATCCGCCGCCCAGATCGCCATGCGCGGCCGCCGCTTAGGGTTGAGCGCGGACATTCCGCTGCTCACCGAAATTCGTCTGGAATCCATTTTCGCCACCCTGAAGGCCGAGCAGCCGCGGATCGCGGTGATCGACTCGATCCAGACCGTCTACACCGAACAACTGCAATCCGCGCCGGGGAGCGTGGCCCAGGTGCGCGAATGCGCGCAGGAACTCACCCGCTACGCCAAGCAGGCCGGCATCACCATCCTGCTGGTCGGCCATGTCACCAAGGAAGGCACCCTGGCCGGCCCGCGCGTGCTGGAACACATCGTCGATACGGTGCTGTATTTCGAGGGTGATACCGGCTCCAGTTTTCGTCTCATCCGCGCGTTCAAGAACCGCTACGGCGCGGTCAACGAACTGGGCGTGTTCGCCATGACCGACAAGGGCCTGAAGGGCGTGAACAACCCCTCCGCCCTGTTTCTCAACCGTGACGAGCGCGAGGCGCCCGGCTCCTGCGTGGTGGTGGCGCAGGAAGGCACCCGCCCCCTGCTGGTGGAAATTCAGGCCTTGCTGGATTCATCGCATAGCCCCAGCCCGCGCCGGCTGACGGTGGGCCTGGACGGCAACCGCCTGGCCATGTTGCTGGCGGTGTTGCACCGCCACGGTGGTATTCCCTGCTACGACCAGGATGTATTCGTGAATGCCGTGGGCGGAGTCAAGATCACGGAGCCGGCGGTGGACCTGGCGGTGGCGCTGGCCGTGGTCTCCTCGCTGCGCAACAAACCGATTCCCCACAAGCTCGCGGTGTTCGGCGAAATCGGCCTGGCCGGTGAAATTCGTCCGGTGCAACGCGGTCAGGAGCGCCTGAAAGAAGCCGCCAAGCTCGGCTTTACCCAGGCGTTGTGTCCGAAAGCCAACCTGCCCAAGGGCAAGATCGCGGGGATGGAAGTGAAGGGCGTGGCCAGTCTGGCCGAGGCGTTGGAGTATTTCCGGGGCCTGTAGTGGTTGGCTCCGCGGAAACTCATTGCAAGCCATTGATTCTGCAGCGCGCCTTGCTCCTGAATCCTGTTGCCGCCGGAGCTCTGCTAGCATCGCTTCCCCTTCCTGATTGAGTTCCGCATGACCGTTTCAGCCTTCCCGAACATTCATGGCGATGCCGCCGCGTCAGCCCTCCTGTGGGTAAAGGCGGGCTCATGAGCGAGGTGCTGGACAGCGCCGAAGCCGCCGAAGTGGAGATCCGCCACCTGGCGCGGGTCCAGGGCGAGCTGTGGAGCGAACTGCCGAATGATCTCTACATCCCGCCGGATGCGCTGGAGGTCATACTCGAAGCCTTCGAAGGCCCGCTCGACCTGTTGCTCTGGTTGATCCGTCGCAACAGCCTGAACATCCTCGACATCAACATGAGCGCGCTGACTCGCCAGTACATCGAGTACGTCGAGGCCATGCGGCAGAAGCGACTGGAACTGGCGGCGGAGTACCTGGTGATGGCGGCGATGCTGATCGAGATCAAATCGCGCATGCTGCTGCCGCGTCCGGAGAAGGTGGAGGAAGACGATGGGCTCGACCCGCGCGCGGAGCTGGTGCGGCGTCTGCTTGAGTATGAACAGATGAAGCTGGCCGCGCGTGGCTTGGGCGAGTTGCCGCAGGCCGGGCGTGATTTCCTGACCCTGAGCATTCATATTCCGCAACTGGCCGCCAAGCGCTTGCCGCGGGTGGCGCCCGACGATCTACTGGCTGCATGGGGCGCGCTTCTGAAGCGTGCTTCGATGACCAAACACCACCGCATCGGCCGCCAGGAATTATCGGTGCGTGAACACATGAGCCGTATCCTGAAGCACCTGCGCGAAGCCGGACGCAGCCAGTTTTCCGACCTGTTCGATCCGGCTCAGGGCCGTTCTTCCCTGGTGGTTTCTTTCCTCGCCCTGCTGGAACTGGTGCGTGAGCGGCTGGTCGATATCGTCCAGAATGAACCCTTCGCGCCCATTCACGCCCAACTCGTATTTGCCTCCGAACATGCAGAACACGCTCAATCTCGATGAAGTCAAACGTGTTCTGGAGGCTGTTCTGCTTTCCAGTAGCGGTGCCCTGACACTGGCGGAACTCAAGCGAGTGTTCGAGGTGGAACTGGGCAATGATTTTCTTCGTCGCGCGCTGGAAGGACTCAAATCCGACTGGCGGGACAGGGCGGTCGAACTGACGCAGGTGGCGGAAGGCTGGCGCTTCCAGACCCGCCCGGAGGCGCAGCCCTATCTCGATCGCCTCAACCCCGAGAAACCGCCACGTTACTCGCGCGCCGTGCTGGAGACGTTGGCGGTGATCGCCTACCGTCAGCCGGTGACGCGCGGCGATGTGGAGGATATTCGCGGCGTGGCGGTCAATAGTCAGATCGTGAGGGCTCTGGAAGAGCGCGGCTGGATCGAGGTGGTGGGGCACAAGGAGGTGCCCGGCCGCCCCGCCCTGTTTGCCACCACCAAACAATTCCTCTCCGACCTGAGTCTTCGCGCCTTGTCCGAATTGCCGCCTCTGCCGGAACTGGCGCGCGACCTGATCCCTGTCGAGTCTTTGGAGGAGGCTCCCGATGGCGCCGAGGAATGACTGCCGTATTTATCATTTGTCGCTTTAATGCCGTATTGGCCGAATTATTTTCCGGTCTGCCTTAAGTTTTTCCACTGTGACCCGATATGAACAACAGAACCAACAAACCTTCAAAAACAATGCCACGCTATTCCTACAAGGGCAGGCCCCTCAAAGCATCGCCCGACGAGCTTGAGGACCACAGTGAAAAGCTGCAGAAAGCGCTGGCGACGGCCGGCATGGGTTCGCGTCGCGAAATGGAACAACTTATCGCCGATGGTCACGTCAGTATCAACGGCATGCCGGCCAAGGTTGGCGACCGCGTAAAGCCCAACGATCTGGTCAAGGTGAATGGGCGTCTGGTGCGCCTGTCATGGAAGCACCAAGTCCCGCGCGTGCTGATTTATCACAAGCCGGAAGGCGAAATCGTCTCGCGCGACGACCCGGAAGGGCGGCCCTCGGTGTTCGACCGCCTGCCTTCGATACGCGGCGGCCGCTGGATCACGGTGGGACGTCTGGACTTCAACACCGAAGGCCTGTTGGTCTTCACCACCAATGGCGATTTGGCCAACCGACTGAGCCACCCGCGCTATGAAGTGGAGCGCGAATATGCCGTGCGCCTGCTGGGCGCGTTGACCGGCGAACAGATGAAGCAATTGCTCGACGGCGTGGAACTGGATGATGGCGTGGCCCAGTTGGACAGCATCGTCCCCGCCGGTGGCGAAGGCGTGAACCAGTGGTATCGCCTGGTCATCAGGGAAGGACGTAACCGCGAGGTGCGCCGCATCATGGAGCACATGGGCCTGACCGTCAGCCGCCTGATTCGCGTGCGTTTCGGCCCGATCGCGATGCCTTCACGCCTGAAACGCGGCATGCAGGAAGAAATGCCGGAAAACGAAGTACAGGAACTGATGAAGTGGTGCGGCTTGCTGAAAGGCAATGAACGCGGCGGCGACCGCAATACCGAGGACGACCATGAGCCGGAAAGCGCGCGGGGAAGCCACGATGAGCGCCCACCGCGTGGCGAAGGCCCCAAGATCGGCCACCCCTATCGTCGGCGTTTGCTCAACAAGGGCGAACGGCAGATCTGAACTGCAGGGCGCGCCACGCATACCCTTCAAACAAAGCGGCGGCTTGATCTATGCGTGGTGATTCCGGGTAATCACGAGTTCCGCTTGTGCTCCACGAGTTTTTCAATCACCCGGCTGGCCCAGTCCTTGGCGCCCAGGCCGAAGGCGATGGCGAAGGCCAGGCCGATGGCGCCGAAACTGATGATGAAAGCGGCTGTCAGCAGTTCGTTGGCGATCTGCAATTGCTCCATCGCCATGAAGAACACGAACACCAGCATGGCGTACTCGGAGAAGGTGGAGACGGTCAGCGCGCCGTCGAACTCCATGTTGTTCAGCCAGGCGAACACCAGGCGGTTGATGAAGCGCGCCAGGATGGTGCCGAACACCAGTACCAGGATGGCGACGATCACATTGGGGATGTACAGCACCACCTTGTTGAACAGGTCCGCCACCATGGACAGACCGAGCGAGTTGGCGACGGTGACGATCATCACCAGGATGATCAGCCAGTAGACGAGGTTGCCGATCACGGCGCCGACCGAGACTTCCAGCTCGGCATGCTTCATGAACGCTTCCAGGCCGGATTTCTCCGTGGCCTTGTCGAATTTGAGCAGGACGAGCAGGCGCATTACGCCGGTGCGCGCCAGCTTGGCCAGCATCCAACCGAGAATCAGAGCGACGATAGCACCCAGCAACTGTGGAACGAAGCTCGCCAGTTCCGTCCAGAACGAGGTGAGTGAGGCGACGATGATGTCGAGTTCTTGCATGGCGTGCTCCATGTTGTTGGATCCTGGAAAAGTATAGGTGCTGGTTATTGAACTAATTGTTCACGGCTGAGGATGAAGACCGTGTCTTCGCCGCCTTCGATCTGCGGCCATGTGAAATCCAGATGCGGGAAGGCGATTTCCAGTGCTTCGCGGTTGTGGCCGATTTCGACCGCCAGCACGCCGCCGGGGTTCAGATGCCGCGCGGCATCGCGCAGGATGACGCGGGTGGCATCCAGGCCATCCTCGCCGGAGCCGAGCGCCAGCGTCGGCTCGTGCCGGTATTCCGGGGGCAGGGCGGCGACCGATTCGGCATTCACATAAGGCGGGTTGGAAACGATCAGGTCATAAGTCGCGTCGCCCAGCGGCGTGAACAGATCGCCTTCGTACAGGCGCAGGCGGTCGCCATGGTGGTATTCCGTGACGTTGCGGAGCGCGACATCCAGCGCATCGGGCGACAGGTCGACAGCATCCACCTCGGCATCCGGGAAGGCTTCGGCCAGGAGTATGGCCAGACAGCCGGAACCGGTGCATAGATCCAGCGCGCGCAGCACGCCTTCAGGTTCGGCCAGCCAGGGTTGCAGGTGTTCCAGAATCAACGGCGCCAGGAAGGAGCGCGGCACGATCACGCGTTGATCGACGTAGAAACGGTAGCCCTGCAACCAGGCTTCGTGGGTCAGATAGGGCGCGGGAATGCGCTCGCGGATGCGCCGCGAGAGGAAGTGGGCCAGCTTTTCCCGTTCCGCCGGCAGCAGGCGAGCGTCCAGAAACGGATCGAGGCGCTCGGGCGGCAGGTGCAGGCTGTGCAGGCAGAGATAGGCGGCTTCGTCATACGCTTCCGCGCTGCCGTGGCCGAAGAACAGGCCGGCTTCCTGGAAGCGGGAGACGGCGAAGCGCAGCCAGTCGCGCAGTGTTACAAGTTCGGATTGGGCGTGCTCAAACATGCAGCAATTTCTCCAGGACGCGGCGGTAGATGCGCGCGAGTTTCTCCAGTTCATCCACGCCTACGTTTTCGTCGATTTTGTGGATGCTGGCGTTGATCGGGCCGAATTCCACGACCTGATCGGCGATGTCGGCGATGAAGCGGCCATCCGAGGTGCCGCCGGTGGTGGAAAGCTCGGGCACGATGCCGGCGATTTCCCGAGTGGCCGCGGAGAGCGCCTCCACCAGCGAGCCGCGCGGGGTGAGGAAGGGGCGCGCGCCGATTTCCCATTCCAGGTCATATTCGAGACCGTGTCGGTCGAGCAGGGCGGTGACGCGCGCTTGCAGGCTGTCGATGGAACTGGCGGTGCCGAAGCGGAAGTTGAAGGCGATGTCGGCGTGGCCCGGAATGACGTTGGCCGCGCCGGTGCCGCTGTGCATGTTGGAAATCTGCCAGGTGGTGGGCGGGAAATATTCATTGCCTTCGTCCCACACCGTGGCGGCGAGTTCGGTGATGGCGGGCGCGGCCAGATGCACCGGATTCCTGCCCAGGTGCGGGTAGGCGATGTGCGCCTGGATGCCCTTTACTTGCAGGCGGCCGTGCAGGGAGCCGCGGCGGCCATTCTTCATCATGTCGCCGAAAAGGGAGACGCAGGTAGGCTCGCCGACGATGCAGGCGTCGATGCGTTCATTGCGCGCGGCGAGCATTTCCACAACGCGCACCGTGCCGTCGATGGCCGGGCCTTCCTCGTCCGAGGTGATCAGCCAGGCGATGGAGCCGGGGTGCTCGGGATGGTCCGCGAGAAAATCCTCGACGGCGGCCAGCCAGGCGGCGATGGAGCCTTTCATGTCGGCGGCGCCTCGGCCATAGAGCTGGCCGTCGCGCTCCAGCGGCACGAAGGGATCGCTGCTCCATTGCTCCAGCGGCCCGGTGGGCACCACATCGGTGTGGCCGGCGAAGCAGATCAGGGGCGCGTTAGTGCCACGGCGTGCCCAGAAATTGTTTACGCCGCCCTGATTCACGGTTTCCACAGTGAAGCCGAGCGCTTCCAGGTGGGCCATCAGCCATGCCTGGCAGCCGGCATCGTCGGGCGTGATGGAGCGGCGCGCAATCAGTTCGCGCGCATGATCTAGAACCTTACTGGGCATTCAGCGCAGCCTCGATGGCCTGGGTGACTTCGCCTTCCACTTCGCGCAACACCTTCTCGGCGGGGCTGCCGGCGGCGATGGCGGTGGGGCGGTTGAACAGGACGGTGGTGACGCCGGCTTTGTGGGTGAGGGTGACATGCAGAGGGCAGAGGCCAAGCAGGGTCGGGTCCAGATTGCTGACCTGGTTCACATACCAACCGCTACAGAACACCAGTGAGGTGATGCCTTCCAGTTGATTGCGGTTGTAGTCCTGGCCCCATTTCTTCGCCATGCGCTGGAGGTTTTCCGATATGGCCAGTTCATCCACCACGGCGTAGCCGGCGTCGTCCAGTTTCTGGCTGACCAGCTTGACGGCCTTCGCCAGAGGCAGTCTGGCGGATTCCTCGTAGACGGCCGGGTTGCCCGCGAGAGCCGCAAAGGAGAGGGCGAACAGGGCGGCCGCCAGGAGAAACTTGCTCAAGTTCATGTTCCGCTCATTCGCCAAAGAACGCGCCGTAGTTCTCTTCGCTGAAACCGACTTGATACTGGCCGTCACGATCGAGGATCGGCCGCTTGATGACGCTGGCGTTTTCCAGCATCAGCGCCACGGCGGAGGCGGCATCATTGACCTTCGCGCGGCGTTCTTCCGGAAACTTGCGCCAGGTTTGGCCGCTGCGATTGACCAGGGATTCCCAGCCCAGCAGTTCGCACAGTTCGCGCATCAGCGCTTCGGGCACGCCCTGTTTCTTGAAATCGTGGAATTCATAAGGAATGTCGCGCGCTTCCATCCAGGTGCGGGCGCGTCTGACGGTGCTGCAATTGGGGATGCCGTAAAGTTTCATGGCAAACTCGCTGAAAAAAAGACGCGCCATTCTACCCGCCTCCGCCGATGCCCGAGACTCCTCACTACATGGTTCGCCCCGCCCACTGGCGTACAGATGAAGTGGGCATTGCCCGCGTGCGTCGGCTGGTATTCATCGAAGAACAAGCCGTGCCGGAAGGACGGGAGTGGGAGGCACTGGACCCGGATTGTGCCTGGTTCGTCGCTTGTGGCCCGGATGGGGAAATTGTCGGCATTGTTCGTCTGACGCCGGATGCCCGTATCGGCCGCATGGCGGTGTTGGCATCCTGGCGTCGCCAGGGAATGGGCGCGGCGCTGCTCGCCTCGGCTCTGGATACGGCGCGCCGGCAAGGCTACAGCGGCGTGCGTCTGTCCGCGCAAACCCATGCTCTTCCGTTCTACGCACGCTACGGCTTCCAGCCTGAGGGCGAGGTTTTTCAGGACGCGGGTATTCCGCACCTCGCCATGACTTTCACTTTCAAGGACTACTGATGAATATTCGCATCGGCCACGGTTTCGACGTGCACGCATTCGCCGCCGGGCGCCGCCTGATCCTCGGCGGCGTCGATATTCCCCATGAACGCGGCCTGCTCGGCCACTCGGACGCTGACGTGCTGCTGCATGCCATCTGCGACGCCCTGCTGGGCGCGGCCGGCCTGGGCGACATCGGCAAGCACTTCCCCGACAGCGACCCGCAATACAAGGGCATAGACAGCCGCAAGCTATTGCGTCATGTGGGCGAGTTGTTGAAGCAACATGGCTGGCATGCCGGCAACATCGACGCCACAATCATCGCCCAGGCGCCGCGCATGGCGCTCCATATCCCGGCCATGCGCGAGCATATCGCCGAGGATTTGAACGTAAACCTGGATCAGGTGAACGTGAAGGCCACGACCACCGAGACGTTGGGCTTTACCGGTCGCGGCGAAGGGATCGCGGCGGAGGCGGTTTGCCTGATCGCTCGCGGATGAATATGGAGCGTATGCGGGTGTTTTTCGCGCTCTGGCCTGATGCGCCAGTCAGAGCCGCCCTCGATGCCGCCGCCGGGAAATTGCACGAACTTCGCGATGGCCGTCGCACGCGCCCGGACACCCTGCATCTCACTCTGGTTTTCATCGGTGAGATTGACGCGAATCGGTTGCCGGAACTGCTCGATGCCGCCGAGGATATCGTGGTGCCAAGGTTTGAAGTACTGTTCGACCGAACGGATTGCTGGCGACATAACCAGATTGCCCATCTGGGCGCTAGCCGGACGCCACCGGTATTGCTGGAACTGGTGACACAACTCGAATCTCGACTGGCCGCCAGCGACATTCCGTTCGACCGACGTCCCTACGTCCCACACATCACCCTGCTGCGCAAGGCCGATTGCAACCCAAAAACGGCAAATCCCGCGCTGGAGCCGATACGCTGGCCCGCGCGGGATTTCGTGCTGGTTAGTTCCAGCTTGCGCTCCGGGGGAGCGCTTTATGAGCAGTTGGGCTGTTGGCCCCTGCTATAGGTACACATAATTTTCGAGGTGACCCGCCAGATCCTTGACCGGAAGACGGGTGTAATCCTTGTCGATGATCTCCGATAGCTTGCTCCTTACCAGTTCGGGCAACCGGCTGTTCACCAAGCCCACAAAGGGGGCTGAGGCCACGAGGATAAGGCGGTCGTATGCTTTATTGATACGGCCATCGTCCAGTTCCCGAGTGATTTCCTGGGCGAAACGCTCCGCTTCGTGGTGCTTTGGATCAGTAGCTTGCACAAAGGCGCCATGCCCTGTCCCGGTGTGGGAGCCAGAGCGGTCGCTGACCAGATTGGACGTTTTTTCGCGGCTTTCCGGGTGCACCAGTTCCTTGATGAACTGGAGTCCCTTCTTCGGGCCGTGATTGGCGAACAGTTTGGCTTGGCTGGCGTTGGCGACCATGATCCACGTGATGGACATCTCTATCCTCTTGTGTAAGTCAGACTACCTGGGGAAAAACTGCCAACCTTCTTTCTGAAGATTACGTTGTAGCCATTGAGGCGCGGTACAACGATTTCAGCCTAGCAGGCCATTCCCGGTGGTCAAGCAGATATATGCATCCAGATTTTCGGCTTCTAGCGCGGCATCGGCGTCTGTATAATGCGGTTTTGCGCGTAGAGGCTTTTAATAAAATGCGTATTCTCCAGAAAGCGCTCACCTTCGACGACGTTCTGCTCGTCCCCGCTTACTCTTCCGTCCTGCCGCGCGATGTCAGCCTGAAAACCCGGCTCACGCGGGAAATCGCCCTGAATCTCCCGGTTGTCTCCGCGGCCATGGATACCGTCACCGAGGCGCCCATGGCCATCGCGATGGCGCAGGAAGGTGGCATCGGCATCATCCACAAGAATTTCACGGCTGAACAACAGGCCTCCGAAGTCGCCAAGGTCAAACGCTATGAATCCGGGGTTGTGAAAGATCCCATCACCATCAGCCCGGGCATGCGCGTGAGTGACGTGCTGGAGATCACCCGCCGCTACCGTATCTCCGGCCTGCCGGTGGTGGACAAGTCGGGCAAGGTGCTGGGCATCGTCACCAACCGTGATTTGCGTTTCGAAACCAATTTCGAACATCTGGTGCGCGACATCATGACCCCGCGCAAGAAATTGGTGACCGTGAAGGAAGGAGCCAGCAAGGAAGAAATCGTGGCTTTGCTGCACAAGCATCGCTTGGAACGCCTGGTGGTGATCAATGACGACTTTGAATTGAAGGGCCTCATCACCGTCAAGGACATCAGCAAGTCCAGCGAACATCCCCTCGCCAACAAGGACGGCCAGGGTCGTTTGCTGGTGGGCGCGGCGGTGGGCGTCGGTCCCGAGAACGACGAGCGCATCGCCGCGCTGGCCGAGGCGGGTGTTGACGTACTGGTGGTGGATACCGCGCACGGACATTCTCAGGGCGTGCTCGAGCGTGTTAAGTGGGTGAAGGTGCATTACCCGAATATCCAGGTCATCGGCGGCAACATCGCCACCGCCGATGCCGCGCTGGCGCTGGTCGATCACGGCGCCGATTGCGTCAAGGTCGGCATCGGCCCCGGCTCCATCTGCACCACCCGCATCGTTGCCGGCGTCGGTGTGCCGCAGATTACCGCCGTCGCCAACATCGCCGACGCCCTTGCCAAGCATGGCGTGCCGTTGATAGCCGATGGCGGCATTCGTTATTCCGGTGACATCGCCAAAGCCATCGCCGCCGGTGGCCATTGTGTGATGCTGGGCGGTCTGTTCGCCGGTACCGAGGAAGCGCCGGGCGAGATCGAATTATTCCAGGGGCGCTCCTACAAGTCCTATCGTGGCATGGGTTCGCTGGGCGCGATGCAGAAAGGCTCCAAGGACCGCTACTTCCAGGACAACGAAGCCAACGCCGACAAACTGGTACCGGAAGGCATTGAAGGCCGCGTTCCCTACAAGGGCAGTGTGCTCAGCGTGTTACATCAATTGATGGGTGGCCTGCGTTCCTCGATGGGTTACATGGGCGCCGACAGCATTCAGCGTTTCCATGAAGTTGCGCAGTTCGTGGAAATCACCAATGCCGGCATCAAGGAATCCCACGTTCACGACGTGCAGATCACCAAAGAAGCGCCGAATTACCACGTTTGATCTACTTCACCGGAAAGGAGGGTGGGTTTCGTACCCTCGCCCTCCTTTTTGTATTTAGAGCGTCGTCATGCATTCCAAAATTCTTATCCTCGACTTCGGTTCCCAGTACACCCAGCTCATCGCCCGCCGCGTGCGTGAGCACAACGTCTACTGCGAGCTGCATCCCTACGATGTTTCCGAGCGGTTCATCCGCGATTTCGCGCCGGCCGGGGTGATCCTCTCCGGCGGGCCGTCGTCGGTGACCGAGGACGACACGCCACGCGCGCCGCAGGTGGTATTCGAGCTGGGCGTGCCGGTGCTGGGCATCTGCTACGGCATGCAGACCATGGCCGCGCAACTGGGCGGCAAGGTGGAAAACGCCAGCCATCACGAATACGGTTATGCGGAATTGCGCGCGCGCGGGCATTCCCGGCTGTTGGCGGACGTACAGGATCGGGTCGACCCCGATGGCAAAGCCTGGATGGATGTCTGGATGAGCCACGGCGACCGTGTGGTCGATCTACCGCCCGGCTTCAAGGTGATCTGCGACAACGCCTCCACCCCGGTGGCCGGCATGGCCGACGACGAGCGTCGCTTCTACGGCGTGCAGTTCCACCCGGAAGTTACCCACACCCTGCAAGGCAAGGCCATCCTCGGCCGCTTCGTGCATGAACTGTGTGGCTGCGGCCAGGACTGGAACATGCCGGACTATATCTCCGAAGCCGTGGCCAAGATACAGGCAACGGTCGGTAGCGACGAAGTCATCCTGGGCCTGTCCGGTGGCGTCGATTCCTCCGTGGCGGCGGCGCTGATCCATAAAGCCATCGGCGACAAGCTCACCTGCGTGTTCGTCGATACCGGTCTGTTGCGCCTGAACGAGGCGGAGCAGGTGATGGAAACCTTCGCGAACAACCTCGGCGTCAAGGTCATCCATGTCGATGCCACCGAGCAGTTCATGGGCAAGTTGGCCGGCGTCGCCGACCCGGAACGTAAGCGCAAGATCATCGGCGGCGAATTCGTCGCCGTGTTCCAGAGCGAATCCGCCAAGCTGGAAAACGCCAAATGGCTGGCCCAGGGCACCATCTACCCGGACGTGATCGAATCCGCCGGCGCCAAGACCAAGAAAGCGCATGCCATCAAGAGCCACCACAACGTCGGCGGCCTGCCCGACGACATGCACCTGAAGCTGCTGGAACCGCTGCGCGAGCTATTCAAGGACGAAGTCCGCGAACTGGGTGTGGCCCTTGGCCTGCCGCACGACATGGTCTACCGCCACCCCTTCCCCGGCCCCGGCCTCGGCGTGCGCATCCTCGGCGAAGTGAAGAAGGAATATGCCGACCTGCTGCGCCGCGCCGACCACATCTTCATCGAGGAACTGCGCGCTTCCGGCTGGTACGAGAAAACCTCGCAGGCGTTTGCCGTGTTCCTGCCTGTGAAAGCGGTGGGCGTGATGGGCGACGGCCGCACCTACGACTACGTGGTTGCCCTGCGCGCCGTGCAGACCCAGGACTTCATGACCGCGCACTGGGCGGAACTGCCCTACGCCCTGCTGGCCAAGGTTTCCAACCGTATCATCAATGAAATTCGCGGCATAAACCGGGTGGCTTACGACATCACCGGCAAGCCGCCTGGAACGATCGAGTGGGAGTGAGGGGGGAGCGGCAGATGTGCCGCCGCTGTCGATTTGCAGCCGACGATTCCAAAGGTAGAGTCGAGAAGTGGCGCGGTAACGG
>CAZIUC010000016.1:0-88047 GCA_964542455.1 uncultured Thiobacillus sp.
GGAAACAGACAAGCTAGGCCTACCGTTACCGCGCCACTTCTCGACTCTACCTTTGCTTGTCGATAGCGAAAATCGGCCCCGACGAGCTCAGTTTTTGTCGGATTCGCAGCCGCATAGTCGAACTATGGGGCAAGAAGCTGACGGAAAATGGGCCGTCGCGGTCGATTTGCAGCCGACGATTCCAAAGTCCGACAGGCTGCTAGGGGTCTGGCGCATATGGGGGCGAGACGGGGGATGGCAATGCGGCGGGCGCGGCAACCGGCCCGCGACTTATTCGTGGCGCACGCTATAAGCCCGCCTTCAGCGGGCCTGCCGGCGAGACGCCGGCGTTACGAAAGCGTATCAACGACCGGCTGGGCGGGTTTGCATGCTGCGCACGACGGCGGCGACCAGGGCCTCGATTTCGTTCCCGGACATGTCCGGGAAAGTGGCCTGCAATTGGGTCATGGCCCTGTAGAAGGCCGCGCCGTTGTGGCTTTCGGGACTGCCCAGGAGGGGCTTGAGCAGGGCCTGGGCGGTATCGAAATGCTCGCGAAGTGCCGAATTGCGGCGACGCTCCGTTCGCGGCGGCTTGGCTGCCGTCTGGTTTTGTAATCGCATGTTCGTCTCATCCATCTTGTAGTTGGCCACACGGGCTGCGAGCCAGGGCTGGCAGCTTATCGCGGGGATATGACGGCAATATTGCTGGTAGGTAATTACCAGTGACGTCAAGGGTCGCGATTATGCCTATGTTCGCAACCACCACTAAGGGAAAAGACTTATTTCTTGACGTGGATCATGTGAAGCGCGCCTGTGCCATTGCGGAGAAACGCGGCAACAGGCTGGCGGCGATGGGGGTGTCGCACAGTCGGGCGCGTATCTGCTCGCAATCCTGGCCAGCCGAGCACAACTGCTGCGCGAGGTGATGCACGTAGGCGTTCATGCGCTCCTGGTTGAATTCCGGGTGGAACTGGATGCCCCAGGCCTGGCCGCCGATGCGGAAGGCATGATGTGGCTCGAACTCGTTGCCGGCCAGCAGGATGGCGTCCGGCGGCAGGATGCTCACACTCTGGGCGTGCACGGCCAGCCCAAGAAATTTCGCGGGCAGATCGTGAAACAAGCGGTCGTCTCGGCAGGCGGGGTAGAGGTTGAGGTCGACGCAGCCGATTTCTCGGCCCTTCGGGTGGAAGTCCACCCGGCCACCCATGGCCTCGGCAAGCATTTGATGGCCGAAGCAGATGCCCAGAAAAGGTACCTTGGCGGACACCAGACGCGGCAACCAGGCGAGAGCGCGGCGCATCCAGGGCAGACGGTCGGTGAGCATCGCGTGGGCGCCGGTCATGATGACCGCGGCACAGGCTTCTGGTTCAGGCAGCGGAGCGTCGCGCCAGATTTCCACCACTTCGATCCGGTCGCTGGGCAGATTCAAGCCGGGCAGGAGCCAGGCGTCGAAATCGCCCAAACGGGCGGCTACATCGGGGAAGGTGCTGCCGGCTTTGAGAAGGAAGAGTTTGCGAGTCGTCATGGCTTGTCGTCGAGTCGGGTCACGGTGACCGCAACTTCCAGGGTATGCGTGCCGCCGCCGTGGATGACCCCCTTGAGCGGGGTGACGTCGCCGAAGTCGCGGCCCCAGGCAAGGGTTAAATGGCCCTCGCCGGCGGCTATGCCGTTGGTGGGGTCGAAATCGAACCAGCCCTGATCAGGCAACCAGACGCTGATCCAGGCGTGGGTGGCGTCGGCGCCCAGCTGGCGTGGCATGCCCACTGGCGGTGTGGTTTCCAGGTAGCCGCTGACGTAGCGCGCGGCCAGACCCAGCCCGCGCAGGCCCGCCAGGGCGAGATGGGCGAAATCCTGGCAGACGCCGTGGCGTTCCTTGAACACTTCATCCAGGGGCGTGTCGATCTCGGTGGCACTGGGCCGGTACTGGAAGTCGGCGTGGATGCGCGCACTGAGGTCGGCCACGCCATCGAGCAGGGAGCGGCCGGGCGGGAAGCTGGCGCGGGCATATTCAGTGGCTTCCGCGTGCCGCGCGATCATGGGCGATTCCAGACAGAACTCGCGCGCGGCGAGAGCCTCGACGGAGAGGGAGTGCTGGCGCTTGGCTACGGCTTCCCAGGGGAACGAGGCTGACGCCGGGAGCACAGACGCGCGTTCGACCACGCTGTGGCCGGTCACGCTCAGAACATGGTGGGGTTGCCGCGACATGAACCAGACAACCCGGTTACCCCAGGCGTCGCGGCGCTCCTGACGGTCGTCGAGGTTCGGATGCAATTCCAGGTGGCTTTCCAGCACGCGCTGACCGGGTGTGTCGCGCGGCAGCATGCGCGCCTCGCCGTAGTTGAGATCGACACTCTGGGCGTAGCGATAGCGGGTTAGGTGTTCTATGTGGAATCGGGTCATGGCAGGGTTCTCCCCTGTATCAAGGCACTTTTCGCATTACCTGTTGATATGCGTGAAAGTGCCTGGGCGGGTGGCCTCCCCCTTTTCCAAAGGGGGGAGAAAGGCAGGTCAACCAGATGCTCATTCATGCCCGCACCTCCCCCGCGTTCAGTGAATGCAGCTCCTGCACATGGGTGAACCAGGTCTGTGTGATGGCGCTGGAGGTTGCGCCGAGCGTGCTGGTGACCTCGCTCAGGGTGTGGAGCAGCCGTGTGCGTTGCTCTTTACCCACATCCGGGTCAGTCATGCCGGAGGCGCTGGCGAGCAGGCGTTGTTCCGCGTCGATCAGCAGGTGCTCCGCTTCGCGGCGTTGTGGTGGGCAGGCGATTTTTCCGAGGTGCTGGTGCGCGGTGTTGAGTTGATAGATCAGGGCGCGCGGGCTGTCCGTGTCCCACAACAGCAGTTCCAGCACCCCTGCCAGGAATGGTTCGCCACGGTAACGGCGACGGAAAGTGACCAGGCTGTCCGTACTTTGCAGTACCAGGGACAGGCTTTCGCGCTGGGCTTCCTCGGTGAGCCGCGACTCCAGGATGCGGGAGAGCACATTGCTGGCGGTAAGGCCGCGTTCGATGCGGCGGCCCAGGTCGAAAAAACGAAAGGCATCCGCGCGCGGCAGGGTTTCCGAGGCGAGACCGGCGAGACCTGCCAGGGTGTCGATCAAATGCCCCAGCCAGAGGTCGCCGCCTTCATGGCCACGGTTGTGACGGCGTTTGCTCCAGTCGCGTTCGATGCGGTCGAGCAGACGCCAGATCGCCACCGACCAGTATTCGCGCGTGCCGTAGGTACAGCCGAGCAGGGCTCGCACGGTATGGGCGAGGTTGCCGGGATGATCCTTGTAGGTGATCAGGTCGCGCACCTCGGCCGCCAGTGTCGCGGGAAAGTCGGCTTGTTCGACCAGGCCACGGTTTTCGGGCCGGTAGTCGATCATACGCATCAGCGCGGTCAATACCGGCACCTGGCCGGGCGTGGTTTCTTCTTCCCAGAGGCCGTCGAGCAGCGCGCGCAGCAAGCGCGCCACCCCCTCCGCGCGTTCCAGATAGCGGCCCGCCCAAAACAGGTTGTCCGCCGCGCGGCTGGTGAGGACTTCCATTTCCGCCGGGTGCGCGGTCCAAAGTTGCACGCTGGAGGGAATCGCCTTGGGCGGCGCCGGGGTAACCCAGGTGTCTTTCGACAGGGCGCCGCTCTGGCCGGACAGCAGGGCACCGTCGCCGCAGCGGGTGAGGCCGCCTGGCATGGCGACATAGCCTTCGCCCTGACTGACCAGGAAGGCGCGCAAGCTCATGTGTTGCGGCGTCAGACGATGGTCGCGCAGCGCCGGCACACTGGACAGCGCCATCGGCTGCTGCCCGACATAGAGATGCGGCCGCGCCCGGATGCGCGCGCGCCAGGTGGCCAGTTGCCGGCGGTCCAGGGCCGCGCCCAGCATGGTTTCGCTGGCCTGGCCACGGGCGATCGGCTTGAGCACCAGATGTGGCAGGTTGGCCAGCACGTATTCGCATTCCTTCTCCTGCCCGCACCACCAGGTGGCGGCGGTGGGGAGGGTCAGGTCCTCGCCCAGCAATGCCCGCGCCAGTCCAGGCAGGAAGGGCAGGAGGGCGGGGTTTTCCAGAAGGCCGGAGCCGGGCGGATTGGCCATTGCCACCGTGCCGCGACGCAGCGCCTCGATCAGCCCGGCGGTGCCCAGGCGCGAGTCTTGCCGCAATTCCAGCGGGTCGCACCAGTCCTCGTCCAGGCGGCGCAGGATCACATCCACCGGCTTGAGGCCGGATACCGCCTTCAGCCAGACCCGCCCGTCGCGCACGGTGAGGTCGTCGCCCTGGGCCAGGGTGTAGCCCAGGCGGGCGGCCAGGTAGGCATGCTCGAAGTAGGTCTCGTTGGCGGGGCCGGGGCTGAGCAGCGCCACATGCGGTTGTTCGCGCGGCGACAGTTTGAGCAGCGCCGCCTGCACCGCTTTCAGCCAGTGGGTGAGCTTGGCCACACCGGCGCCTTCCAGGAGTTCCGGGAAGGTGCGCGCCATCACCGCGCGGTTTTCCAGGGCATATCCGGCGCCGGAAGGCGCTTGCGTGCGATCCGCCACCACCCAGATCTGACCATCCGGCCCGCGCGCGAGGTCCGCCGCGTAAAGCACCAGTTGCCGCCGCTCAGCGGCCGGTGATGCGGGCAACGCGCCGAGCATCGGGCGCAGATAGCCCGCATGGCCGTAAACCAGTTCCGGCGGCAACAGGCCACGCTTGAGCACGGTCTGCGGGCCGTAGAGATCGCGCAGCAGCAGGTCGAGTAAACGCGCGCGTTGATCCAGTCCGGCGGCGATCGACAGCCACTCGTTGCCGTCCAGCACCAGCGGGATCGGGTCGAGTTCCCAGGTGCGGCTACCGCCGCGTGGATCGCCGTAGACGTGATAGGTGACCCCGTTCTCACGCAGCAGCCGGGTAATGCGCTGTCCGCGCGCAGCCCACTCGCGCGCGCCCAGTCGGGCCATGCCATCGACCAGGTGCGCCCAGTGTGGGCGCACGCCGGTTTGCGTATCCCACATCTCGTCCCAGGCGTAAGGGAGGGGGTGGTAGTCGGATGACGGGGTGAGCAGGGAAAGCTGAGACATGGCTGAATACTACCGAAGCAACGCGTCCAAGTAGCGCCGGCCGGCTTGTCCGGCAGGCCAAAAACGCCGAGAAGGATGCTGACGCTACACCGGCATCACTCTGGTTTTCGCCGCAGATCCAGCGTGTAGGGATATTCCAGCGTGGGTTCTTCCGGGGGCGGCGCCATCGGGCGCAGGCCGCCGCCTTCGGGGATGAACCTGGCCAGGCTGGCGAGATCGGGCGGAACCTGGACCGGGCCGGGGGTGTGGTTCCAGTCCTGGTAGCGGTTGACGCGACGCGACTCGGCCTCATTGGCGTTGATCGGGAACGTGTCGTAGCTGCGCCCGCCGGGATGGCTGACATGATAGGCGCAGCCGCCGATGGCCTTGCCGGTCCAGGTGTCGATGAGGTCGATCACCAAAGGACTATGCACACCGATGGTGGGGTGCAGCGCGGAAGGCGGCTGCCAGGCGCGGTAGCGGATGCCGGCGACATATTCGCCGTGGCGGCCGGTGGATTTGAGCGGCACCCGGCGACCGTTGCAGGCGACCACGTAGCGGTTGCCGGAAAGGCCGGTTACCAGCAACTGGACGCGTTCCACCGAGGAGTCGACGAAGCGGGCGGTGCCGAGGTTGCTGAGTTCCTCGCCCAGGACATGCCAG
Organism: uncultured Thiobacillus sp.; assembly: GCA_964542455.1. Classification (GTDB taxonomy): domain Bacteria; phylum Pseudomonadota; class Gammaproteobacteria; order Burkholderiales; family Thiobacillaceae; genus PFJX01. The sequence continues at coordinate 5,660 of CAZIUC010000016.1, forward strand.
GGTTCGATTGCGCCGCGCAGTTCGATTTCGATGTCGTCGATATTGACCGTGCCGATGCGCGGGAAGCGGAATTCGAGGAAGGGATCGAGCCAGTCGGCCTGGAACGGGGTGCCGGATTCCTGGATGTCGCGCACCACGTCGAGCAGGTCGGCGCGCACGTAATGCGGCAGCATGAAGCGGTCGTGCAGTTCGGTGCCCCAGCGCACCAGTTTGTGGCGGTACGGCTTATCCCAGAAGCGCGCGACCAGGATACGCAGCAGCAGTGCCTGCGTGGCGCTCATCTGCCAGTGCGGCGGCATTTCGAAGCCGCGAAACTCCACCAGGCCCAGGCGTCCGGTCGGGCTGTCCGGCGAGTAGAGCTTGTCGATGGAGAACTCGGAGCGATGCGTGTTGCCGGTCAGATCGACCAGCAGGTTGCGCAACAGACGGTCCACCAGCCAGAGCTGGCTGGTTTCCCCGCCGGGTTGTACTTCCGGCATCTGCTGGAAGGCGATTTCCAGTTCATAGAGCTTCTCGTCACGCCCCTCGTCGACGCGTGGCGCCTGGCTGGTGGGGCCGATGAACATGCCGGAGAACAGGTAGGAAAGGCCGGGGTGGTGTTGCCAGTAGGTGACCAGGCTCATCACCAGGTCGGGCCGCCGCAACATCGGGCTATCGGCCGGAGTGGCGCCGCCCAGGGTGACGTGGTTGCCGCCGCCGGTGCCGGTGTGGCGGCCGTCGAGCATGAATTTTTCCGTGGTCAGCCGCGCCAGGCGGGCTTCCTCATAGAGCACGCGGGTGTTGCCGATGAAGTCGTCCCAGGAACTCGCCGGGTGGATGTTGACCTCGATGACGCCGGGATCGGGCGTGACCATCAGGCGTTGCAAACGCCAGTCGCGCGGCGGTTCATAGCCTTCCAGGATGACCGGAGTATCGGACCGCGCGGCGACCTGTTCGATGGCGGCGGTCAGTTCGAGGTACTGCTCCAGTGTCGACAGCGGCGGCATGAAGACGCGCACCACGCCGCCGCGCGCTTCCACGCACAGCGCGGTGTGGATGACGGGTGTTCCCCCCTTTTTCAAAGGGGGGCAGGGAGGATTTGTTGTTGCCGCGGTGCCGGCGTCGGAAAAATCTGATGAAGCCCCTACCCTTCGGTACCCCTCCGCCCCCCTTTGGGAAAAGGGGGAGTCGGCCAGTTGTTGTTCCTGAATCTCCGGATGCGCTTCTTCTTCTGGCTGAAACTCGGAATAGCGTCTGGCCACTTCACCATGGTTATCCGGAAGTTCACCACGTGGCGCGAACAGGTCCAGCGGCCAGGGGGTTTCGCGTTCCGCTTCGGCGACCCAGGGCAGGCTGTCCAGCGGCAGGCGCAGCCCTAACGGCGAATCACCGGGGATCAGGTAGAGGCGGCCACGGCGGAAGCTCCAGGTGCCACTTTTCCAGCCGTTCCCGCTGTCATCCCAGGCGATGGGCAGGACGTAACCGACCGGCTCGTCGAGTCCGCGCGAGAGCTTGTCGGCCAGGCCGCGACGTTCTATCGGGTCTTTAAGGTTGATTTTGGCCAGATCCAGGTTGGCCGGGTGTTCCGCTTCTTTCAACAGGTAATGCAGCGCGTCCTCGTAGCCGGCCTGGCTATACGCGGCGGGCAGGCCGAGCCGGCCGCACAGCGCTTCCATGAAAGCGGCGGCCGTGGCGCTGGTGTGGCCGTATGACTTGCCTTCATCCGCCAGCAGTTCGGGGTTCTTCCACAATGGCACGCCGTCACCGCGCCAGAAGATTCCCAGCGCCCAGCGCGGCAGGGGTTCGCCGGGATACCACTTGCCCTGGCCGGAGAATTTCAGGCCGTTCGGCGCGAAGTGCTTGCTCAGGCGCTGCCACAGATCCCGCGCGCGTTCCAGTTTGTGGGGGCCGAGCGCGGCGGTGTTCCACTGCGCAGATTCCATGTCGTCGATGGAAACGAAGGTGGGTTCGCCGCCCATGGTCAGGCGCACGTCGTTTTCGCTCAGTTTCGCGTCCACCGCGCGGCCGAGGGCGTCGATGGCGAGCCACTGGTCGTCGCGGTAAGGCTTGGTAACACGCGGGTCTTCGTGGATGCGCACGACACTGTTGTCGAAGCTGAAGGTGACCTCGCATTTGTCCGTGGCGCCAGTCACCGGCGCCGCGCTGACCGGGTCCGGCGTGCACGCCAGCGGGATGTGGTTTTCCCCGGCGAACAGGCCGGAGGTGGGGTCAAGGCCGAGCCAGCCGGCGCCCGGCACATAGACCTCGGCCCAGGCGTGCAGGTCGGTGAAATCGGCTTCCGGGCCGGAGGGGCCGTCGAGCGATTTCAGGTCGGCGGTGAGTTGCACCAGGTAACCGGAGACGAAGCGGGCGGCAAAGCCGAGGTGGCGCAGGATCTGCGCCAGCAGCCAGGCGCTGTCGCGGCAGGAGCCGCGGCCCAGGGCCAGGGTTTCCTCGCAGGTCTGCACGCCGGGTTCCATGCGGATGTTGTATTGCAGGGCCTTCCAGACTTGCTGGTTGATGTCCACCAGGAAGTCCTGGGTGGAGCGTGGCGTGTGATCCACTTTTTTTAGCCAAGCCGTCAGCAGGGGGCCGGATTCGACCCGCTCGCAATAAGGCACCAGTTCCTTGGTCAACTGTTCGTCGTATTCGAACGGGTAGTCCTTGGCGTACTCCTCAAGGAAGAAGTCGAAGGGATTGATCACCGTCATGTCGGCGATGACTTCGACCTCGAAGTCGAAGTGCGTGGTCTTTTCCGGAAACACCAGGCGCGCCAGGTAGTTGCCGAACGGGTCCTGCTGCCAGTTGATGAAATGCTTTTCCGGCCGAATCCGCAGCGAATAGCCCAGGATCGGCGTGCGGCTATGCGGCGCCGGACGCAGACGCAGAATGTGCGGCGCCATGCTGACGGGGCGGTCGTATTGGTAATGGGTCTTGTGGCGAATCGCGACGCGGATGCTCATGGGATGTTTGTCCAATGTGGGGGCTGGCGAGAAGCTGCAAAAGGAATGCAGCAAGATTCACGCCTGCTTGCCTTTACCGGCCGCACTGTGGCGGGCGGGGCGTGTTTGCGGTTGGCGGCTGAGGATACGACGTTCGTGTGCCGAGGATGTTTATGCCTGTAACGGTACACGATGCGGAATTGCGGGCACTGGATTGGTGCGCTGAGGCCGGCATCTTGCTGCATGGTTGACCATGCCGGCACAGGCCTGTTTGAAGACTGCATCACGCCAAGCGCGCAAGTAGGTATCCGCCCGTGGCAAGCGACTGGCTATCGGCATGCATGCGGTAAAATCCCGGCCCGATTCATTTTTCCCTCACCCCACCATGTCCGGCAACTCGATAGGTCTTGTTTTTTCCGTCACTTCCTTCGGTGAATCGCACGGCCCCGGCATCGGCTGCGTGGTGGATGGTTGCCCGCCCGGCCTGCGCCTGACCGAAGCCGACATTCAGCTCGATCTGGACCGGCGCAAACCCGGGACTTCGCGCCATGTCACGCAACGGCGCGAATCGGATACGGTGGAAATCCTCTCCGGCGTATTCGAGGGCAGGACCACCGGCACCCCCATCGCCCTGCTGATCCGCAACGAGGACCAGCGCAGCAAGGATTACGGCAACATCGCCGAGACCTTCCGGCCCGGCCACGCCGATTACACCTACAACCAGAAATATGGTTTTCGCGACTATCGCGGTGGCGGCCGTTCCTCGGCGCGGGAAACCGCCGTGCGGGTGGCGGCGGGGGCCATCGCCAAGAAATGGTTGTTCGAGAAGTACGGCACCGTGATACGCGGCTACCTGGCGCAACTCGGCCCCATCGCCGTGCCGTTCAGAACCTGGGACAGCGTGCGCGAGAATCCCTTCTTCGCGCCCGACCCGGAGGCCGTGGCGGGCCTGGAGGCGTACATGGACGAGTTGCGCAAATCCGGCGATTCGGTCGGCGCGCGCGTCAACGTGGTCGCGGAAAACGTGCCGGTGGGCCTGGGCGAGCCGGTATACGACCGCCTCGACGCCGATCTCGCTCATGCCCTGATGAGCATCAACGCGGTGAAAGGCGTGGAAATCGGCGACGGCTTCGCGGTGGTGTCGCAACTCGGCACGCAACACCGTGACGAACTGACTCCGCAAGGCTTTCTCTCCAACCATGCCGGCGGCGTGCTCGGCGGCATCAGCAGCGGCCAGGACATCACCGCGTCCATCGCCATCAAACCCACTTCCTCGCTGCGCCTTCCCGGGCGCTCCATCGATGTGAAAGGCGAACCGATCGAAGTGGTGACCCAGGGCCGCCACGACCCCTGTGTCGGTATCCGCGCCACCCCCATCGCCGAAGCCATGCTGGCCATCGTGCTGATGGACCACGCCTTGCGGCAACGGGCGCAGAACGCCGATGTGGTGTGCGCGACACGGGCCATACCGGGCCATGTGGAGGGCTGATCATGGGCAATGCGCTGGAGAAAACCGCTGAATTCACGCCCGAGGCCTATCTGGCCTGGGAGTCGGAGCAAAGCGAGCGCCATGAGTATGTGAATGGCGAGGTGTTCCTGATGACCGGGACGACCACGATACACAACGTGATCGGCGGCAACTTTCTTGTCGCGCTGAGAAACGGCCTGCGTGGCAAGCCCTGTCGGATCTACATGGCGGACGTGAAGCTGCGGGTGGAAACCGCCAACTGCTATTTCTATCCGGACCTGATGGTCACCTGTTCCGCGAGCGACAGACAGCAACCGCGGGTGCAGTCCGAACCCACGGTGGTGGTTGAAGTGCTATCCGAATCCACCGCCGGCTACGATCAGGGCACGAAATTCGAGGCTTACCGGCAACTGCCCTCGCTGCGCGAATACGTGCTGGTCGCCCAGGATGGCGCGCGGGTGCTGGTCTTCCGTCGGGGCGAGGGGGTGGAGTGGATCGTGCATCCTTACGGCGCCGGGGAAATCGTGTCGCTCCCCAGCCTGGAACTGGCCATTCCGATCGAACAGATCTACGAAGACGTCGATTTTGAGTCCATGTAGCGCCGGCTTCCAGCGGGCTGTTTTCAAGGATGCCCGCGCTACAGTAATGCTCCAGCGGGTCTTCCTCCTCTCATGACCGGCATCCCATACTGGCGCCTGTCCGGCTTCTATTTCTTCTACTTCGCCTTCGTCGGCGCGATGGCCCCGTTCTGGGGGCTGTATCTGCATTCCCTGGAATTCAACGCCTTCCAGATCGGCGTGCTGATGTCGCTCTTGCAGGTGATGCGCATCTTCGCGCCCAACATCTGGGGCCACATCGCCGACCACACCGGGAAACGCGTCGCCATCGTCCAGCTCGCCGCCCTGGTCTGCCTGATCGCCTTCATCGGCGTGTTCTTCGCCAAGACGTTCTGGTGGCTGTTCGCGGTGATGTCGCTGATCAGCTTCTTCTGGAGCGCCTCGCTGCCGCTGGTGGAAGCCACCACGCTGTCGCATCTGGGCGACCGCACCGATCGCTATGGCCGCATCCGCCTGTGGGGATCGGTGGGCTTCATCCTGGTGGTGGTGGGGCTGGGCGCGCTGCTCGACCATGCTCCGATCAGTCTGGTGCCCTGGGTGGTGATGGGCTTGCTGGTGGGCATCGTGCTGACTTCCCGGGTCATACCGGAAGCGGAAATCGCCCGCCAGGAGATCATCCACATTCCCATGCGCGCGGTGCTGCGCCGGCCCGAAGTGGTCGCCCTGTTCGCGGCCGCCCTGCTGATGGCCGCCGCGCACGGGCCGTACTACACCTTCTTCACCATCCATCTGGTGCAGACCGGCTACAGTAAATCGGTGGCGGGCTGGCTCTGGGCGCTGGGCGTGGTGTGCGAAATCGGCATCTTCCTGGTGATGCCGCGCGTGTTCCGCAAGATTCGCCCGGAAACCGTGTTGCTGACCACGCTGCTCGCCGCCGCCGTGCGTTTCCTGCTGATCGGCTGGCAGGCCGGCAATCTGCCGGTGCTGCTGTTCGCGCAATTGCTGCACGCGCTCACTTTCGGCGCCTATCACGCCTCCGCCCTGGCCCTGGTGCACCGCCATTTCACCGGCAAGAACCAGGCGCGCGGCCAGGCCCTGTACAACAGCATCGCCTTCGGCGTCGGCGGCACCATCGGCAGCCTCTATTCCGGCGCCGCCTGGGATGCGCTGGGCGCGGGCATGACCTACAGTATCGCCTCCGGTTGCGCGCTGCTGGCGGCAGTGGTGTTCGTGTGGCAATCACGTAGGCTGGCCTAGTCATGTTGCATTGCGGTAGGCTCGCTGTCGGCATCCCGCCGGCCCACCTCCGGTTTTCTCCATGACCTCGATCTTTCTTTACGACACCACGCTACGCGACGGCGCGCAGCGCGAAGACATCTCCCTTTCCGTCGAAGACAAGCTGACCATCGCGCATCGTCTGGCGGCGTTCGGCATGCATTACATCGAATGCGGCTGGCCGGGTTCCAACCCCAAGGATGCCGATTTCTTCACCCGCGCCAACCGCATGAACCTGCCGGCGCGGCTGGCCGCCTTCGGCCGTACCCGGCACGCCAACAGCCGTTGCGAGGACGACGCCAACCTGCGCGCGCTGCTCGATTCCGGCACGCCGGCGGTGACCCTGGTCGGCAAGTCCTGGGACTACCACGTCAGCCATGTCCTCTCCACCACGGTGGGCGAGAACCTGGCGATGATTCGCGATAGCGTCGCCTGGATGAAGGGACGGGGCAGGGAAGTGATATTCGATGCCGAGCATTTCTACGACGGCTTCCTCGCCAATCCGGATTACGCCCTGGCGACCCTGCGCGCGGCGGCGGAGGCGGGCGCCGACTGGTTGGTGCTGTGCGAGACCAATGGCGGCAAGCTGCCCTGGGAGATGGAAGCCATCACCCGCGCGGTGGCGGCGCATCTGCCTGGCGCGAAATTGGGCGTGCATTGCCACAACGACAGCGGCTGCGCGGTGGCCAATTCGCTGGCGGCGGTGCGCTCCGGGGCGACCCTGGTTCAGGGCACCATCAACGGTTATGGCGAGCGGGTGGGCAATGCCGATCTGGTGACCCTGCTGCCCAATCTGCAATTGAAGATGGGACATGCGGTATTGCCCGAGGAAAAATTGCATGAGCTGACCGGCCTGTCGCGCTTCGTCGCCGAAGTGGTCAACCTGAAACACGACGACCACCAGCCTTACACCGGCCATTCCGCCTTCGCCCACAAGGGCGGCATCCACGTCGCGGCGATCCTGAAAGCGCCCGACACCTACCAGCACATCGACCCGGAACAGGTCGGCAACGAGATGCGTTCTGTCACTTCGGAACTGTCCGGTCGCGGCAATCTCCAGTTGCAGGCGCGGCGCATGGGGCTGGATCTCGACAACGAGGCGGCGCAGCACGTCCTCGGGCAGATCAAGCATCTGGAACACGAGGGCTTCACCTTCGAGGCGGCCGAGGCCAGCGTCGAACTGATGTTCCACCGCCTCGACGCGGATTATGTGCGCCCCTTCGAACTGCTCGATTACTTCGTCATCACCGAGCGTCGCCACGGCCGCGGCCTGCTCGCCGAGGCGACAGTGAAGGTCAAGGTCGGCGAGGTGGTGAAGTTCACCGCCGCCGAAGGCAACGGCCCGGTCAATGCGCTGGCCACCGCATTGCAGGATGCCCTGGTGGAGGCCTACCCGGTGCTGCGCACGGTGCATCTGACCGATTACAAGGTGCGCATCCTCGCCGGCAGCGCCGGCACCGCCGCCAATACTCGCGTGCTGATCGACTTCCAGAGCGGCGGCGAAACCTGGACCACGGTCGGCGCCAACGCCAACATCATCGACGCCAGCTGGCGTGCGCTATCAGACAGCATGGAATACGCCCTGGTGCGGCTGAGCATGTAGCGCTGGCGTCTCGCCGGCTTTGTAGGACTGATATGAAGCACGAACCGGCTGGGCGCTACAGGGTGCCTCCATTCGTCGCCATCGCCTTGCCTCCTCTGACATGAAATAATCCGCCTCTTTCTTCAGCAGCCCACACCATGACCGCCCCGCGCACCCTTTACGACAAACTCTGGGACGACCACGTCGTCCATCAGGAAGCCAACGGCACCGCGTTGCTCTATATCGACCGCCATCTGGTGCATGAAGTGACCAGCCCGCAGGCGTTCGAGGGTTTGAAGCTGTCCGGCCGCAAGTTGTGGCGGGCGAATACGATCCTCGCGACCCCCGACCATAACGTGCCGACCACCGCCCGCGCCGCCGGCATCGTCGATCCGGTCTCGCGCACCCAGGTGGAGACCCTGGACGCCAATTGCGCCGAACTGGGCCTCAATGAATTCCGCATGAGCGACCCGCGCCAGGGCATCGTCCATGTCATCGGCCCGGAACAGGGCTTCACCCTGCCGGGCACCACCCTGGTGTGCGGCGATTCGCATACCAGCACGCACGGCGCTTTCGCCGCGCTGGCTTTCGGCATCGGCACCTCCGAGGTCGAGCATGTGCTGGCGACGCAATGCCTGTGGCAATCGAAGTCGAAGGCCATGCTGGTGAAAGTGGACGGCGACCTGCCGGCGGGCGTGACCGCCAAGGATGTGGCGCTCGCCATCATCGGCAAGATCGGCACGGCGGGCGGCACCGGCTACGCGGTGGAGTTCGGCGGCGAGGCCATCCGCGCCCTGTCGATGGAAGGCCGCATGACCCTGTGCAACATGGCCATCGAGGCGGGCGCGCGCGCCGGCATGGTGGCGGCCGACGAGAAAACGATCGCTTACGTCGAAGGCCGCCCGCGGGCGCCGAAGGGCGCGGACTGGGAACAGGCCGTGGCCTATTGGCGCACCTTGCATAGCGACGAGGGCGCCGCCTTCGCCGCCGTGGTCGAACTGGACGCCGCCGAGATCAAGCCGCAGGTCACCTGGGGCACTTCGCCGGAGATGGTGTCGTCGGTGGAAGACAAAGTGCCGAACCCGGCCGACGCGCCCAACGCGGTCAAGCGGGCCGATTGGGAACGGGCGCTGGCCTACATGGGTCTGACCGCCGGCACGCCGATCAATGAAATCGCCATCGACAAGGCCTTCATCGGTTCCTGCACCAATTCACGCATCGAAGACTTGCGCGAAGCCGCCGGCGTGGCGCGCTGGGCCGTTTCCCAAGGGCGCCGCGTGGCCGCGAATGTGAAGCTGGCGATGGTGGTGCCGGGTTCCGGCCTGGTGAAGGCGCAGGCCGAAGCCGAAGGGCTGGACCAGGATTTCATCGCCGCCGGTTTCGAGTGGCGCGATCCGGGCTGTTCCATGTGCCTGGCGATGAACGCCGACCGCCTGGAGCCGGGCGAACGTTGCGCCTCGACATCCAATCGGAATTTCGAGGGCCGCCAGGGCCAGGGGGGGCGCACCCATCTGGTGTCGCCGGCGATGGCGGCGGCCGCCGCCGTGTTTGGACATTTCGTGGATATACGTGAGGTGCTGCAATGACCCCGAAGAAACTCATCATCATCGGCGCGGTGAAGCTGACCTTGCTGGTCATCGCCTTCGGCGTCGTCTACAGCATGTATGGCTGCAACACCGTGCGCGGTGTCGGCCAGGACATCGAAAAGGCCGGTGAGGCCATCCAGAGGGCAGGCAACAAATGAACCCGTTCAATACCTTGCACGGCCTGGTCGCCCCGCTCGACCGCGCCAACGTCGATACCGACGCCATCATCCCCAAACAGTTCCTGAAGTCGATCAAGCGTTCCGGCTTCGGCCCCAACGCCTTCGACGAATGGCGTTACCTCGATCGTGGCGAACCCGGCGTGGATTGCGCCAATCGTCCGCTCAACCCGGATTTCGTGCTCAATCAGGCGCGCTACCAGGGCGCTTCCGTGCTGCTCGCGCGGGAAAACTTCGGCTGCGGCTCCAGCCGTGAACACGCTCCCTGGGCGCTGGAGGACTACGGTTTTCGCGCCATCATCGCGCCGTCTTTCGCGGACATCTTCTTCAACAACTGCTTCAAGAACGGCATCCTGCCCATTGTCCTTCCCGCCGAGGTGGTGGACCGCCTGTTCAAGGAAGCCGAGGCGAGCGAAGGCTACCGCCTCACCATCGACCTCGCCGCGCAGGCCGTCACCACCCCCGCCCATGAGGTGATTTCCTTCGAAGTCGATGGCGAGCGCAAGCATCGCCTGTTGCACGGCCTCGATGACATCGCGCTGACGCTGCAATACACGGAGAAGATCAGGGAATACGAGTCGCGCCGCCGGCGGGATGCGGCGTGGCTGTTCGCGTGAAGTGAATCCATGCGCTTGAAACCCGAGCAGACCCATTTCATCAAGTCCACCATCGCCCGCCATTTCGGCGAGGACGCGCGGGTGTGGCTGTTCGGTTCGCGTGTGAATGAAGCCAGGCGTGGCGGTGATGTCGACCTCTATGTGCAGCCTGAAGATATTAGGAATTGTTTTGATCGGCGTATTCGCTGCCTTGGCGATTTGGTCGAGGGCCTGCCCTATCCTGTCGACCTTGTGGTGGACGATGGCACAAGGGAATTGCCCATTTACCGCATCGCAAGACATGAAGGAATACGGCTATGAGCCTTGAACTGATCGCGGACTTGCGCGACAAGCTTGGACTCCTGGAAAAGATGAAAAACAATCTGACGTACTCATGCAACAAGGTCAGTCAATGGTGGCGGGTGGATATGCCTTTCGATGGCTGGTCGGACGACAAGTCGGAGTCCCTGGCGGCGCTGAAGGGGCGGTTCGCCGAGTTGCAGGATCATCTGGCTTCCGCCATGAAGCTGATTGCCCTGATCGAGGGGGAGGACACCACCCGCTTCACCTATGTACTCAATTACATGGCCCAACTGGGCATACTCGATGACATGGATGAGTGGCTGGCCATACGCGACTTGCGTAATGCGGCCGCGCATGACTATTCGGCCACGGAGGCGGACAAGTCGCTCCACTTTCATCGCCTTCTCCAGAATTCCGATTATTTGTTTCAAACCCTGGATAGCCTGAAACGCTTTGTGGCAACGGCTTATCCGATCAACAGTGGAAAGCACATCAAATGAAACTCGCGGTTCTGCCGGGTGACGGCATAGGCAAGGAAATAGTGGCGCAAGCGGTCAAGGTGCTCGATGTGCTCAAGGGCGACGGCGCCAGGATCGAGATGGAGTACGGCAATATCGGCGGCGCCGGTTACGACGCCGAGGGCGATCCGCTGCCGGAGTCGACCTTGAAACTGTCGAAGGCGGCGGACGCGGTGCTGCTCGGCGCCGTCGGCGGCCCGCAATACGACATCCTGGATCGGCCGTTGCGCCCGGAGCGCGGTCTGTTGCGCATCCGCAAGGAATTGAACCTGTTCGCCAATTTGCGTCCGGCGCTGCTCTATCCGGAGTTGGCCGGCGCCTCTTCGCTGAAGCCGGAAGTGGTGGCGGGCCTGGACATCATGATCGTGCGGGAACTCACCGGCGACGTGTACTTCGGCCAGCCGCGCGGCATCGAAATCAGGAACGGTGAGCGGGTCGGCTTCAACACCATGATCTATTCGGAATCCGAAGTGCGTCGCGTCGCCCAGGTCGCCTTTGGCATCGCCATGAAGCGCGGCAAAAAGCTGTGCTCGGTGGAAAAGGCCAACGTGCTGGAGTGTTCCGAGTTGTGGAAGGAAGTGGTGGCCGAGGTGGCGAAGGATTACCCCGAGGTCGAGTTGTCCACCATGTACGTGGACAACGCAGCCATGCAACTGGTGAAGAATCCGAAACAGTTCGACGTGATCGTCACCGGCAACATCTTCGGCGACATCCTGTCCGACCAGGCTTCCATGTTGTCCGGCTCCATCGGCATGCTGCCCTCGGCTTCTCTGGATGAGAACAACAAGGGCATGTACGAACCGATCCACGGCTCCGCCCCGGACATCGCCGGAAAAGACATCGCCAATCCGCTGGCGACGATCCTTTCCGTGGCGATGATGTACCGCTACACCTTCGCCGACATGGCCACGGCCGACCGCATCGAAAACGCGGTGAAGAAGGTCATCGCCCAGGGCTATCGCACCGGCGATATCTGGACCGAAGGCGGCAACAAAGTATCCTGTTCGGCGATGGGCGATGCCGTCGTCGCCGCGATGTAATGAATTCCTGAATCGAGGTTATTGAAATGAAGCGAGTAGGTCTGATCGGTTGGCGCGGCATGGTGGGCTCGGTGCTCATGGGCCGGATGATGGAAGAACGGGATTTCGATCTTGTCGATCCGGTGTTCTTCACTACCTCCAATGTCGGCGGCAAGGGACTGTCAATTGGCAAGGACGTCCCGCCCCTGAAGGATGCGATGTCCGTCGACGAACTGAAGGCGATGGACATCATCATCACCGCCCAGGGCGGCGATTACACCAAGGAGGTGTACCCGAAGCTGCGCGCGGCCGGCTGGAACGGCTACTGGATCGACGCCGCTTCCGCCCTGCGCATGAAGGATGAGGCCATCATCATTCTCGACCCGGTCAACAAGGACGTGATCAAGAACGGCATCTCTGGTGGCGTGAAGACTTATGTCGGCGGCAACTGCACGGTGTCGCTGATGCTCATGGCCATCGGCGGCCTGTTCGACGCCGGCCTGATCGAGTGGATTTCTCCCATGACCTACCAGGCCGCCTCGGGCGCCGGCGCGCGCAACATGCGCGAGTTGATCAAGCAGATGGGCGCGGTCCACGGCGAAGTGGCCGATCTGGTGGCCGACCCCGCTTCCGCTATCCTGGAAATCGACCGGAAGGTGGCCGATTACATCCGTTCCGACCGCTATCCGCTGGAAGCCTGGCCGGTGCCCCTGGCCGGCAACCTGATCCCCTGGATCGACGTGGCCCTGGCTTCCGGCCAGTCCAAGGAAGAGTGGAAGGCGCAGGTGGAAGCCAACAAGATCCTCGGCCGTTCCGATAATCAAATTCCCATCGACGGTCTCTGCGTTCGCGTCGGCGCCATGCGCTGCCACTCCCAGGCGCTCACCATCAAGATGACCCGCGATGTGCCGCTGGACGAAATCCACGGCATCATCGCCGCGCATAACGACTGGGTGAAAGTGGTCCCCAACGACCGCGAAATCACCATGCGCGAACTGACCCCCGCCGCCGTCACCGGCACCCTCACCGTGCCGGTGGGGCGCATGCGCAAGCTCAACATGGGGCCGGAATATCTGACCGCGTTCACCGTTGGCGACCAGCTCCTTTGGGGCGCGGCCGAGCCGCTGCGCCGGATGCTGCGCATCCTGCTGGAGGCATGAGGTGAGGGATAACGTGGTTTCCCAGTTCGATCTTGCGGTTCTGGGCGCGGATGACCCCTTGGGAGAAGCTGTCCTGCGCTTGCTGGAAGAGCGCGAGGTTGCGGTCGGAAAGTTGTATCCGCTGACGCTGAATGACGTCGATACCACAGTCGCCTTCGCCGGCCAGGACTGGCCTTGCCTGACGGAGCAGGAATTCGACTTCAACCTGGCGCAGGCGCTGGTCGTCGCGACCCGCGCCTCTGCCGCCCGGCAACTGGCCGCCGAGGCGCTCACCGTGCGGCCGGCCATGCCGGTGATCGATGTGGCGGGGGTCGATCCAGCCCCCGCCGTCGTTGTGGCGCGCGTGCTCAGGGTGATCGATGCCTTGGCCGGCGTGCATGGCGCGGAAGCCTTCGTCACCCTGTCCGTGGCGATAGCCGGCAAGGTCGGTGTTGATGAGTTGTCCAACCAGACACGCGGCTTGTTCAATCTGGATAGCCCGGACCCCGAGATATTTCCGCTGCAGATAGCCTTCAATCTGATGCCGCTGCCGGACCAGGTGTATGACGCAAAATTGGCCGAGGCCACCGGCCGTTTGCTGGGAAAGTCGATCGAGATCGGCTACAGCAGCATTCAAGCGCCGATGTTCTTCGGCGCCGCCGTCATGCTGCATGTTCGTGCCGCACAGACAGTGGACCTGGAAGTGCTGCGTCTGGCGTTGACCCGTGCCGAAGGCATTACCCTGATGGAAAGCGATTTGCCCGCCGGCATACCGACACCGGCCACCGACGCGGCGGATAGCGATGACGTGTTCATCGGTCGCATCCAGATCACGGAAAACCATCTCAAATTCTGGCTGGTCTTCGACCCACTGCGCCTGGAGGCCGCGCAGATCGTGGGGGTCGTGGAAAATTGGATTGATAAGCCGACAAATTCGATGCTAACGTGAGTCTTCCTTCAAATAGTGCGCATAACCCCATGAGAGACTTCAATAAATCGCGTGGAATCAGGTTGTTGGCGCATGCCATTGCAGCATAAGGGTCAGAGGACATAAGGGCGGAGAGATGCGTAAAACCATGAAAATCAGCGGGTTGTTGTGGGCATTGCTGTTTGCGGTGGGTGGCGCGGAAGCCGCCGGACTGGGCAAACTCAGCGTCCAGTCCGCGCTGGGCCAGCCGCTCAAGGCCGAGATCGAACTGCTCTCAGTCAACAAGGATGAACTCCCCGGAATCAGCGCTCGTCTCGCGGGAGCGGACGCCTTCAGGCAGGCGCGCATCGATCGAACCGAGGCGCTCGCCACCTTGCGCTTCAGCGTGGATCAGCGCGCGAATGGGCAGCCGGTCATTCGTGTCAGTTCCAGCGTGCCTATCGCAGATCCGTTTCTGGATATGCTGATCGAGGTCAACTGGAATTCCGGTCGCCTCTTGCGTGAATACACCGTCCTGCTGGATCCGCCGGTCGAAGCCAGAGCGCCGGCCCCGATCCAGACCGTCACCGCTCCCGAGGCGGCGCGCCCGGCGCAGTCAGCCACCGCGCCCGCGCCCGCGCCGGAACGCAAGGCTGTCACGGAACCCGCCCGACCCAGGGTGCCGGAAGCGCCCCCCCCCCGTAAGCCCAAGCGCTATGGCCCGGTCCAGAGCGGCGAGACGTTGCGTGGCATCGCGGGCAAGGTGAAGCAGGACGGCGTGACCCTCGAACAGATGATGGTCGGCCTCTATCAGGCCAACCGGGATGCATTTTTCGCGGACAACGTGAACCGTCTCAAGCGCGGCCAGGTACTCAATGTGCCGGACGCGGAAACGGTTCAACTCCAGATTTCGCCCGCTCAGGCCGCCCGCACCCTGCAAAGCCATGCCGCCGACTGGCATGCCTACCGCAGGAAAATCGCGGAAATGGCGGAGGAAGCGCCGGTTGCCAAGGCGCCGGAAGCCGCCGCCGGCAAACTTGTGGCCAAAACCGAGGAGAAGGCTCCACCCGCGGCCGCCGCGCCCAGGGACATGCTCAAGCTTTCCAAGGGTGAGCCCGGTGTCGCCGGGCGACCGGACGGCAAGGTTCAGGAAAAGCTGCACGCGCTGGAAGAAGAACTGGCCTCCAGAGGGCGCGCCCTGCAGGAAGCGCAAGACCGGGTCGGGCAACTCGAGCGCACCGTGCGCGATATGCAGAAGTTGCTCGAACTCAAGGCACAGGAAGCCGCCAAAGCAGCACCCGCCGCGGCGCCCGCCGCACCGGTTCCAGCGCCTGTGGCGGAAGTGCGCGAGGCGGCACCGGTACCCGCCGCACCGCCGCCCGTAGTGGCGGCGAAACCCGCTCCCGCGCCCGTGGTATTGCCGGAACCGGTGCAGCAGTCGAGTTCCAGCTGGATTTCCACATTCATCCGCAATCCACTCTACATTGGTGGCATTGTCGCGGCTGTGCTGCTGTCCGTACTGCTGTGGATGATGATGGTGGGCAGTCGCCGCCGCCAGGGACTCAACAAGTTTGAAGACAGCATCATGACCGGCGGGGAATTCAAGAACAACGCCGTGTTCAATTCAGCTTCCTCCGGCTTGTCCAATGCCGGTGCCGGCGCCAATACCGAAGGCAGCATGTTGCTGACCGATTTCAGCCGCCTTGGGCTGGGTGCGATCGATACCCATGAGGTAGACCCCATCGCCGAAGCAGAGGTCTACATGGCTTATGGGCGCGATGCCCAAGCCGAGGAGATACTCAAGGAAGCGCTGAACAAAGATCCCAACCGCCACGAAATCGCTCTCAAGCTGCTGGAAATCTACGCCGCGCGCAAGGACACCCTGGCCTTCGAAACGATTGCGAGCGAGCTATACGCCGGCATGGGTGGGCAGGGAACGCCGGTCTGGCAACGCGCCGCCGAGATGGGGCGCAGCATCGATCCGTCCAATCCGCTATATCGGGCAACCGTTTCTGATGTGCCAGCGACACCCCCATTCGCGCGTAAATCAAATGATCGGCCAGTTGCTCCTGTGCTCGCCACAGCCGTGGCGCCTCATGACGATTTCCCGCAGGATCCGGGTGAGGTGGATGACTGGAATACCCCGGCACCTTCCATGGGGAGTGATGATGATTTCGATATTCCGGCCCCTGCCCCTGAAGGGTTCGCTCCTGTGCGGCAAGCTCCCAAGCAGGAGTCCTTCACCGCAGCCGTCGCGAAAGATGATTTTGCGCTGGAGTTCGAGTCTACCGTAGCCGCTCCGGCCCCCCCCGCCGCGGCGGAGCCCATGTCGTTTGCTGAAGAGGATTTGGGCTGGGATATACCGTCAACCCCGACCCCCGGACAGGAGCCCGAGCCGGAGATGGAGACGGAGTCCGAGTTTGAAGCCCAAGTGGCAAGCGAACCTCCAGCCTGGCAAGAAGCAGATATGGAGTTCGAAGCCTCACCGGTTTTCGATGAGGCTTCCGAGCCGATCGAGGAGATCGAGTCTCCTCCGGTGCTCGATCTTTCCGGGATCGATCTTGAACTGGAGACCGAACCCGACGCTCCCACCTCCACTGAAATGGAACCAACGTTCGAGATACCGGCTCCCGTCGAGCCTGAGGAAGCCGAAGCGGAGGTCGCCGCGTTCGCGCCCGTGGATGACTTTGCTGCCGATGTGGTCGAGGAGTTTGCCTCCGTAGCCGACTCCGAGCCCACCCCCATGGCTGAGCCCTCACCCGCCCCCGCGGTCGAGCCGGAACCAGAAATGCCACCCGTGGCCGCCACGCCACTGGCCGAAGAACCTGCCGATCCCGAGTTGTGGGAAGAGGTGAACACCAAGCTTGATTTGGCGCGTGCCTACCTGGAAATGGGCGACAAGGAAGGTGCTCGTGAAATCCTCCAGGAAGTGCTGGGCGAGGGTGATGCGCCGCAGAAGGCCGATGCCGACAAGTTGTTGGCCGAGGCGGCATAAGGGGTGTTCGTTGGCAAACCCACGCATCCGGCAAGTCGCATTCTGATCTACCTCCTGGCAGCCCTGGCAATCCCGGGGCTGCCTTTTTTTCTGCTGCCACCATTGCTTTTGTTGGTCCTGCTCGTCGATTCCCCGCGCCAGCCCTGGCGCCTGGTCTGGCGCACACGCTGGCTGTTGCTGGTGTTGTTCCTGGGATATGCCTACAGCCTGCCGGGTGAACCTGCCTTGGCCTGGCTGGGCACAGTTTCGCCGACTCAGGAAGGCCTCGTGCGCGGCGGCCTGCAGACTTTGCGTCTGCTGGTGCTCCTGCTCTGGCTGGATGTGCTGGTGCTGAGTCTGCCTACCGCGGCACTGATGGCCGGTGTCTACACGCTTTTGCGGCCCTTCGTTTCGCTCGGCCTGGAGGTGGAACGCGCCGCCCTGCGGCTTGGGCTGACCCTGCGCGCCATCGAAGGTCTGGAACGCGGGCGTGGCAATCTGCGCCGTTTGTTCGGCGAGGAATTGGGCGCCGATTTGCCGACCACGGTGCATCTCGATGTCCAGCCCATGCGCCTACGCGACCTGGCGTTGCCCACTTTCATTGCGGCCCTGTTGCTATGGTTCAGCGCATAGCTTTGGGTCTGGAATACGACGGCCGCGCCTTCCATGGCTGGCAGACCCAGCCTGATGGCAACACCGTGCAGGACCACCTGGAGCGCGCGCTTACCGTGATCCATGGCGCCCCGGTGCGCACAGTGACGGCGGGGCGTACCGACGCCGGCGTCCATGCCAGCGCTCAAGTCGCGCATTTCGATGCCCACAATTCTCGACCGCTGCAAGCCTGGGTACGCGGCGTCAACGCGCATCTGCCGGACAGCGTTTCGGTCTTGTGGGCGCGCGTGGTGACGGAGGATTTCAGCGCCCGTTTTTCCGCGCGGGAGCGGCTCTATCGTTATTTCCTGCTCAACCGCCCGGTGCGTCCCGCCCTGCTGGCCGGGCGGGTGGGCTGGATGCACGGGGAGATCGACGAAGCAGCGATGAATGTCGCCGCCGCTTACCTGATCGGTACCCACGATTTCTCCGCTTTCCGCGCCGCCGAATGCCAAGCGAACAGCCCCATCCGTGAACTGCGCGAGGCCAGCGTCACGCGCGAAGGCGAGATGTTGACCTTCCAGTTCCGCGCCAATGCCTTTCTCCACCACCAGGTGCGCAACATGGTCGGTGGCCTGCTCCGCGTCGGACTGGGGAGGCGCCCGCCGGAATGGCTGGCGGAAGTGCTCGAAGGCCGTGATCGCACCCGCGCCGCCGCCACCTTCGCGCCGGACGGCCTTTACCTGGCGGGCGTGCGCTACGATCCGTGTTACGAATTGCCTGAGCCCGCTTCTCCCTGGCCGTAGGTCAGGTTGCGGCTTTATCGCTACCTGACGATCCCAAGCGCCGGGTAGCCTTCGGCAACCTGACCCATACTTCTCACGCCGTAACCATATGACCCGAGTAAAAATCTGCGGCATCACCCGCGTCGAAGATGGTCTCCATGCCGCCCAGGCCGGAGCCGATGCCATCGGCCTGGTTTTCGTCGGCAAAAGCCCGCGCCATGTCACGCCGCATCAGGCGCGCGAGATCGCCCGCGCGTTGCCGCCCTTCGTTTCCACCGTCGCCCTGTTCGTCAATCCAACGGCCGCTGAAGTGGAAGCCGTATTGAAAACCGTGCGCCCGGATGTCCTGCAATTTCACGGCGAGGAAACGGCGGATTTCTGCCGCGCTTTCGGCGTGCCTTATCTCAAGGCCTTCCGGGTAAGGCCGGGAGCCGATTTGCTACAATCCGCCGCCTCCTATGCCGACGCTCAGGGCTGGTTGCTGGATGCCTGGAGCGAGGCGGCGCATGGCGGCACCGGCGAACGTTTCGACTGGGATCTGATTCCCCGTGATTTGCCCAGGCCGATGCTGCTGGCCGGTGGTCTGACCCCCGACAACGTGGCCGCGGCCGTTTACATGGTTCGCCCCTGGGCGGTGGATGTCAGCAGTGGCGTGGAATCGAGCAAGGGAATCAAGGACGCGGCGAAAATCGCCGCCTTCATCAAGGAAATCAGAAATGCACATGTCGCAGTTGGAATATAAGCAGCCCGATACCCGTGGCCACTTCGGCCCCTATGGTGGCGTCTTCGTCGCCGAGACCCTGATGGCCGCGCTGGACGAACTCAAGCAGGAATACGAGGCCGCCCGCCACGACCCCGATTTCCTGGCTGAATTCCATCACGAACTGCGCCATTACGTCGGCCGCCCCAGTCCCATCTATCATGCCAAACGCTGGTCGGAAATCCTCGGCGGCGCGCAGATCTACCTCAAGCGCGAAGACCTCAACCACACTGGCGCGCACAAGATCAACAACACCATCGGCCAGGCCTTGTTGGCCCGGCGCATGGGCAAGAAACGGGTGATCGCGGAAACCGGCGCCGGCCAGCATGGCGTCGCCTCCGCCACCGTCGCCGCCCGCTACGGCATGGAATGCGTGGTCTATATGGGCGCCGAGGATGTCATCCGCCAGTCGCCCAACGTGTTCCGCATGAAGCTGCTCGGCGCCAAGGTGGTGGCGGTCGAATCCGGCTCCAGGACGCTGAAGGACGCGCTCAACGAAGCCATGCGCGACTGGGTCACCAACGTCGAATCCACCTTCTACATCCTCGGCACCGCCGCCGGCCCGCACCCGTACCCGATGCTGGTGCGCGACTTCCAGTGCGTGATCGGCGAGGAATCCAAGGTGCAAATGGCCGAAATGCTCGGCCGCCAGCCGGATGCCGTCATCGCCTGCGTCGGCGGCGGCTCCAACGCCATCGGCATCTTCCATCCCTACATTTCGGTCGAGGGCGTGCGCCTGATCGGCGTCGAGGCCGGCGGCCACGGCATCAGTAGCGGCCAACACGCGGCCCCGTTGAACGCCGGCACGCCCGGTGTGCTGCACGGTTTCCGTTCCTACCTGATGCAGGACGCCAACGGCCAGGTCATCGAAACCCACTCGGTCTCCGCCGGCCTCGACTATCCCGGAGTCGGCCCGGAACACAGCTACCTCAAGGACATCGGCCGCGCCGAATATGTCGCCATCAACGACGATGAAGCCCTCGCCGCGTTCCACAACCTGTGCCGTTTCGAGGGCATCATCCCCGCCCTGGAATCCAGCCACGCCCTCGCCCATGCCGCCAAGATCGCGCCGACCATGGACAAGGACCAGATCCTGCTGGTGAACCTGTCCGGGCGGGGGGACAAGGACATCAATACGGTGGCGAAGCTGGCGGGTATTGAGTTGTAAGTAATATCAATATTGATACTTAATGGCTAAAATCGACGACATCCTGGCCGGGATGCGGAAGAACCCGCAGGGTGTTCGATTCTCGGACTTGACCAAGGTTTGCGACCATTTCTTTGGCGAAGCTCGCCAGCTTGGCACCAGCCATCGGGTTTATCGGACTCCTTGGCCGGGCGATCCGAGAGTGAATGTTCAGATGGGCGAGGGCGAAAAGGCCAAGGCCTATCAGGTCAGGCAGGTATTGCTGGCAATTACCAAGTTGAAGGGCGTGCAAGATGATTAATTCCGACCACTACACCTACCGTGTCACCTGGTCCGAGGAGGACGGTGAATATGTCGGTTTGTGCGCCGAATTCCCGAGCCTTTCCCATCTTGCAGCGACGCGCGGCGAAGCGTTGGAAGGTGTTTCCGCGCTGGTGCGCGATGTAGTGGCCGACCTTGCCGCGAATGGCGAACCCGTCCCGGAACCTCTGGCCGAGCGCCGCTTCAGCGGAAAATTCATGGTTCGTGTGCCTCCGGAGTTACACCGTTCGCTTGCCACACGGGCTGCGGAAGAAGGCGTCAGCCTCAATCGATATGTCAGCTCCAGGTTGGTAGGGTGATGCACCGCGACGAAATCATTCTTTACTGGAGTTCAGTAGACGAGGTCTTTGTCGCGGAGGCGCCGAAATTGCCAGGGTGCATGGCGCATGGTGATTCCTGTGAAAACGCACTAGCCAATATCAAAGAGGCCATGCAATTGTGGCTGGAAACGGCTAGGGAATTTGGCGATCCGATCTCAGAGCCGAAGAGTGAGCGGCTTTATTCCCATGAGTGAACATGCCGATTCCTGATTTTCAGACGTTAATGCTCCCACTGCTACGTTTCTGTGCGGATGGTGCCGAGCATAATCGGCACGATGCTCTGCCCGTACTAGCCAAGGAGTTCGCTTTGTCTGCGGCTGAGTTATCAGAGTTGCTGCCCTCTGGAAAGCAAGGCAAGTTTGTCAACCGGTTGGCATGGGCAAAAAGTTATCTCAAACAGGCTGCGCTATTGGAAACCACGACTCGGGGTGTGTTCCGGATTACCGAGCGAGGCAAATCGGCTCTTGCGGGAAATCCTGTCCGCATCGACATGAAATTCCTGGAGCGATATCCGGAGTATCAAGCCTTTCGATCCCTCCAGCGGAGCGGAAATCTCCCGGAAAAGGAGCGCGGGGAGGTGATTCAGCAATCTACCCCAGAGGAATTGCTTGAATCCGGTTACCTTCAAATTCGTACCGCATTGGCGGCTGATCTACTGGCGCAAGTCAAATCAGCCTCTCCTTCATTCTTCGAGCACATGGTCGTCGAACTCCTGCTGCGTATGGGCTACGGAGGTACCCGCGAGGATGCCGGGCAGGTTGTCGGCAAAAGCGGCGATGGCGGTATTGACGGCATTATCAAGGAAGATCGTTTGGGGCTGGACGTGATCTATATCCAGGCCAAGCGATGGGAAGGCGATATAGGTAGCTCGGAGATACGCAATTTCATTGGCGCGCTGTCCGTGCATAAGGCCAAGAAAGGCGTGTTCATCACGACATCAGGATTTAACAAGAATGCTCGTGAAACATCCGCCAAGGTGGATAGCAAGATTGTCCTCATCGACGGGCCTACTTTGACTGAACTCATGATTGATTTCGGTTTGGGTGTTTCTCCCGTGAACACCTACGAAATCAAACGTATCGATTCCGATTATTTTGCAGAAGACTGACCCATGAGCCGTATCACCCTAACTTTCACTCAACTCAAAGCCCAGGGCCGCAAGGCGCTGATTCCCTTCATCACCGCCGGCGATCCGGCGCCAGGCAATACCGTGCCGTTGATGCACGCCCTGGTGCAAGGCGGCGCCGACATCCTGGAATTGGGAGTGCCTTTCTCCGATCCGATGGCGGATGGGCCGACCATCCAGCGAGCCAGTGAGCGGGCATTGAAACACGGCGTCGGCCTGCGCGACGTGCTGGGCATGGTGGCGGAGTTCCGCAAGGTCAATGCCAGCACGCCGGTGGTGCTGATGGGCTATGCCAATCCGATCGAGGCGATGGGCTGGGACGGCTTCTGCAGCGCCGCCGCCGCCGCCGGGGTGGATGGCGTGCTGACCGTGGATTACCCGCCCGAGGAGTCCGACGAGTTCGCCGCGAAATGCGCCGCCGCCGGACTGGATAACATCTATCTGCTGGCGCCGACCACACCGGTCGCGCGGGTCGCGGCGGTAGCCAAATTGGCGCGCGGCTTCATCTATTACGTCTCGCTGAAAGGTGTGACCGGGGCGGCGAGCATCGACATGAGCGAAGTCGCCGCGCGCTTGCCCGCCATCCATGCCGCGACCGGCTTGCCGGTGGGCGTGGGCTTCGGCATCCGCGACGCGGAAACGGCGCGGCAGGTAGGCGCGGTGGCGGACGCGGTGGTGATCGGCTCACGCATCGTGCAGGAGATCGAGCAATCCGCGCCCGAGGCGATGCTCGATAATGTGAAGAATTTCGTGGCTGGCGTGCGCGCCGCCCTGGATAACTAAAGGAAATGTCATGAGCTGGTTCCAGAAACTCATTCCCCCGAAGATCAAGCGGCGTGTCGAAGCGAGCAAGAAAGTGGTGCCCGAGGGCATCTGGAACAAGTGCCCGTCCTGTGAAGCCGTGCTCTACGCGGCGGATCTGGGGCAAAGCCAGCATGTTTGCCCGCAGTGCGGCCACCATCTCCGGATCGGCGCGCGCAAGCGGTTGGACTTGCTGCTGGACGAGGAAGGCCGCAACGAGATCGGCGCCAATGTCTTGCCCCTGGACTCGCTCAAGTTCAAGGACAGCAAGCGTTACAGTGACCGCATCACCGATGCCACTCGGGAGACCGATGAAAAAGATGCCCTGGTGGTCATGGAAGGTTCCATGCTGGGGGTGCCGGTGACTGTGGCGGCGTTCGAGTTCCGCTTCATGGGCGGTTCGATGGGTTCGGTGGTGGGCGAGCGTTTCGTGCGCGGTGTCGAGGCCTCGATCCGCGACAAGAAGCCATTCATCTGTGTTTCCGCCAGTGGTGGCGCGCGCATGCAGGAGGGCTTGACCTCGCTCATGCAGATGGCCAAGACTTCGGCCGCGCTGACCCAGCTTTCCGCCAATCGCCTGCCGTTCATCTCGGTACTGACCGATCCGACCATGGGCGGGGTCTCCGCCAGCTTCGCCATGCTGGGCGATGTGATCGTGGCGGAACCCAAGGCCCTGATCGGTTTCGCTGGCCCGCGCGTGATCGAACAGACCGTGCGCGAGACCCTGCCGGAAGGTTTTCAGCGCGCCGAATTCCTGGTCGAACACGGCGCCGTCGATCGCATCATCGACCGTCGCGAGATGAAGCGTGCGCTGGCGCGTATGTGCGCTCAGTTCATGCGCAAGCCGACACCGAACTGACGTGGGCCAGCCAACCACCCTCGCCGGCTGGCTGGCTTATCTCGAAGCGCGCAATGTCACCGCCATCGTTCTTGGACTGGACCGTGTCCGTGAGGTGGCCGAGAGACTCGCGTTGCATCAGGACTTTCCCCTCGTCACGGTGGGTGGCACCAACGGCAAGGGCTCAGTCTGCGCTTTTCTGGAAGCCATGCTGGACGCGGCCGGCTATTGCGTCGGCTGCTATACCTCGCCGCATCTGTTGCGCTACAACGAGCGGGTTCGAATCGCGGGCAATGAGGCCAGTGATGCCGACCTGTGCCGTGCCCTGGCGGCGGTCGAAGCCGCGCGCGGCGCTACGCCCCTGACCTACTTCGAGCAAGGCACGTTGGCCGCGCTGTGGTTGTTCCAGGAAGCCGGCATCGATGTCGCCATCATGGAAGTGGGACTGGGCGGCCGTCTCGATGCGGTAAACCTGTGGGATGCCGATTGCGCCGTGGTCAGCAGTGTGGATATCGACCACCAGGCTTTCCTCGGCGACACCCGCGAGCTGATCGGTTTCGAGAAGGCCGGCATCTACCGGGGTGGCCGCCCCGCCATCTGCGGCGATGCGAATCCGCCGGCCAGCCTGCTCGACCATGCCGCCGCCATCGGTGCCGATCTCCTGCGCCTGGGGCCGGACATTCGCGTGGAAGTGGAGGAAAGCGGCTGGACCTGCCGGGTGCGCGAGGCGGTATTTCCCGCATTGCCTCGTCCGGCCATGCCGGGCCTGCATCAGCTTGGCAACGCCGCATGCGCCATCGCCGCCCTATACACCTTGCGCGAGCGAATGCCCGTGCCCATGCGGGCGATCCGCGGCGGCATCGCGGGCGCGCGTCAACCCGGGCGTTTTCAGGTGGTCGGGCAGGCACCCCTGCGTGTCCTCGATGTGGCGCATAACCCGCATGCGGCGCGCGCGCTGGCCGCGAATCTTGCCAATTTGCCTCCAAACGGACAGATCCACGCCGTATTCGCCATGCTGGCGGACAAGGATGTGGACGGGGTGATCGATCCGCTCGCGCCCCACATTGCCTGCTGGCATGTGGCCGGGCTGTCCGGACCGCGCGGGCTACCCGGCGCGACTCTGGGCGAGCACCTGGCGGCACGTTCGCTCAAGTATCAGGTGCATGCCGATGTCGCCGGCGCATGGCAAGCCGCGTGTCGACTGGCGGGGCCGGCTGATACAATCGCCGTCTTCGGTTCCTTCCATACCGTGGCTGAAGTGATGGTGTCTCTCGAACATTCCCCGAACCCGCATGGCTGATATTTCCGCGACCCAGAATACTTTGACGCAGGAGCAGATGGCATTGCGTCGTCGTGCCCGGCGCCGTCTGGTGGGTGCCATCGCGATTGCGCTGTCTGCCGTCCTGATCCTGCCCATGCTGTTCGATCCGGAACCGAGGCCGCTGGGGCCGGATGTGGATATCCGCATCCCCGCGCCGAGCTCGGCATTCGAAACGGCCCCCGAGACCGCGCCCGCTCTGCCAGCCGCTGTGGATGTGGACGAACCGCCGACACAGGCGGCCGAACCTACCTTGCCGACTCCCGCTGCAAAGGCGGTCCCCACCGCGGCGCCAGTCGAAGCCAAGACCGAGAAAGACGAGGAGAAATTACTCGACAAGGCTGCCGTGAAGCCACCACCACCCTTGCCCAAGCCAACCGGCGCATTCGCCAGCCACGGCTTCTATCTGCAACTGGGCGCTTTCACCAGCGAAAGCAATGCCCTGCAATTGCGGGAGAAGGTCGCCGCCGCCGGCTTCAAAGTGGCCATGGCCGACTCCAACGGACAGTATCGGGTGAGAGTGGGGCCGATTCCGGAAAAAGATCGCGCGCTGGAAATGCAGGCCAAGCTCAAGGCCAAGGGTTTCACGTCGGTCATGCTGGGACCATGACATTGCCATGAGTTCGCTGGATCTGATCGCGCTCGGAATCTTCGCGTTTTCCGCCGTCCTAGGCCTGATGCGCGGTTTGACCCGCGAGGTGCTTTCCCTGCTGTCCTGGTTTGTGGCCTTCTATGCCGCCAAGTCGTTCGCGCCGGCGCTGGCACCCTGGATACCCGGCCTGGATGCGCCCGCGCTCAGCCACGCGGCGTCCTTGGTGGTGATCTTCGTTGCCGTGTTGATCGCGGCCAGTTTGTTGTCCGCCGCGGTCGGTGGCCTGGTCAAGGTGGCTGGCATGGGGCCTTACGACAGCCTGCTGGGCGGACTGTTCGGGGCGACGCGCGGCGGTCTCATTCTGATCATGCTCACCTTGCTGGCCGGGCTAACCGCTTTGCCCAAAACGCATACCTGGCAGGCTTCTCTTCTGCATGGCCACCTGGAACAGGCGGCCAACAAACTCAAACCCTGGTTGCCGGCCGATATGGCAGCCCTGATTCAATACCACTGAGGTTTTTCCATGTGCGGCATCGTCGGCATCGTCTCCAGCCAACCCGTCAACCAACCGCTCTATGACGCGTTGCAATTGCTGCAACACCGCGGCCAGGATGCCGCCGGCATTGTCACCATGGACGGCAGCATGTTCCACATGCACAAGAACCTGGGCATGGTGCGCGACGTGTTCCGTACCCGCGACATGCGCAATCTGATCGGCAACACGGGTATTGCCCATGTGCG
The DNA here is from genome assembly GCA_964542455.1 of uncultured Thiobacillus sp. GTDB lineage: Bacteria > Pseudomonadota > Gammaproteobacteria > Burkholderiales > Thiobacillaceae > PFJX01. The sequence goes on from CAZIUC010000016.1 coordinate 32,021, forward strand.
TTATCCCACCGCCGGCAGCGCCTCCAGCCCGGCCGAGGCACAGCCGTTCTATGTGAATTCGCCGTTCGGCATTGTTCTCGCGCACAACGGCAACCTCACCAATACCGAGACCTTGCAACGTGAACTGTTCATGGACGATTTGCGTCATGTGAACACCGGTTCTGATTCGGAAGTGCTGCTCAACGTTCTCGCGCACGAGTTGCAGGAAGCGGTGCATGGGCATCGCCTCACGGTTGACGACGTGTTCAACGCCGTTGCCGGGGTGCATCGCCGCTGCAAGGGCGCCTATGCGGTGGTGGCGCTGATCGCCGGCTTCGGCCTGCTGGCCTTCCGTGATCCCAACGGCATCCGTCCCCTCCTGGTCGGGCGCCAGGAAACCGATGACGGTACCGACTGGATCGTGTCCTCCGAGAGCGTGGCGGTGGAACCGACCGGATTCCATGTGGTGCGCGATGTGGCGCCGGGCGAAGCGGTTGTGATCACTTGCAATAGCGAATTCCACAGCCGGCAATGCGTTGCGCCCAGTGAATTCACCCCCTGCATTTTCGAATATGTCTATTTCGCCCGCCCCGACTCCATCATGGATGGCGCCTCCATCTACGAGACGCGCTTGCGCATGGGCGAATTCCTGGCCGAGAAGATCAAACGTGATTTCAGCCATCTACCCATCGACGTGGTCGTCCCGATTCCCGACACCAGCCGACCCTCCGCCCTGCAACTGGCCTACAAGCTCAATCTGCCGTACCGGGAAGGCTTCATCAAGAACCGTTATATCGGCCGCACGTTCATCATGCCCGGCCAGGCTTCGCGCAAGAAATCGGTGCGCCAGAAGCTCAATGCCATGTGCGTGGAGTTCAAGGGCAAGAATGTGCTGCTGGTGGACGACTCCATCGTGCGTGGCACCACCAGCCGGGAAATCATCCAGATGGCACGCGAGGCGGGTGCCAAATCGGTGTTCTTCGCCTCCGCTTCGCCGCCGGTGCGTTACCCCAACGTTTACGGTATCGACATGCCGACACGCGCGGAATTGTTGGCCAACGGACGCAACGACGAGGAAATCGCCCGCGAACTGGGTGCCGATGCCGTGATCTACCAGGATCTGGCCGACCTCATCAGTGCCGTGAGAAAGGTCAATCCCAAGTTGACGCGCTTCGACTCCTCCTGTTTCGACGGTTGCTACATCACGGGTGACGTCAGCGAGGAATACCTCGTCCGCCTGGAAGGCCAGAGAAACGGTGACATTCCCACCACCCCGACGCCCTCCACCCGGCAGATGGACCTGAATCTGGCGGAAAGCGAATAACTCGTAGGATGTGGTGAGCGCTGCGAACCGCACCGATCCAACCGGTCTTGCAAGATGCGGTTCGCTGCGCTCACCACACCCTACGTCATACGGATACACATCATGGAACAGCCCCTCCAGCCGGAAACCCTGGCCGTCCGCTCCGGCACTGTGCGCAGCCAGTTCAACGAGCATTCCGAGGCGATGTACCTCACCTCCAGCTTCGTGTTCGACAGCGCCGCCGAGGCCGCCGCGCGTTTTTCCGGCGCCGAGGCCGGGCCGATCTATGCGCGCTTCACCAACCCCAGCGTTTCCATGTTCGAGGAACGCCTCGCCGCCCTCGAAGGCGCCGAGCGTTGTGTCGCATTCGCCTCCGGCATGGCGGCCATCCTGGCCACGGTGATGGGCCTGATGAAAGCTGGCGAGCATGTGGTCGCCTCGCGTTCCATCTTCGGCTCTACGGTGCAATTGTTCAGCAACATCCTTGGACGCTTTGGCGTCGAGACCACCTTCGTGTCGCCCACCGACCCGGAAGAATGGCGCGCAGCCGTCAAGCCCAATACCCGATTGTTCTTCCTTGAATCACCCTCCAATCCACTCACCGAAGTCAGCGACATCCGTGCCCTGGCGGACATCGCCCACGCCGCCGGAGCCTGGCTGGCCGTGGACAACTGCTTCTGCACCCCGATCCTGCAACGCCCACTGGACCTGGGTGCCGATATCGTCATCCACTCCGCCACCAAATATCTGGACGGGCAGGGCAGAGTGCTGGGCGGCGCCGTGTTGGGAAAAAAAGACTTGATGGAAGGCGTCTATACCTTCCTGCGCACCGCCGGCCCGACGCTGTCCGCGTTCAATGCCTGGGTGCTGCACAAGGGCCTGGAAACGCTGGGCCTGAGAATGCGGGCACATTCCGAGAATGCGCTGGCGCTGGCGATCTGGCTGGAGGCACATCCCAAGGTCGCGCGCGTGTTCTACCCCGGCCTGCCCTCACACCCGCAACATCAACTCGCCATGAACCAGCAGAAAACCGGTGGCGGCATCGTCGCCTTCGAACTGGCTGGCGGTACGCAAGCAGCCTGGAAAGTGATCGACGCCACCCAGCTCATGTCCATTACCGCCAACCTGGGCGACACCCGCACCACCATCACCCACCCGTCGAGCACCACCCACAGTCGTATGACCCCGGAACAGCGCGCCACCGCCGGCATCGGTGACGGCCTCATCCGCGTCGCGGTGGGCCTGGAGGCGGTGGTGGATTTGCGCAACGATCTGGCGCGCGGTCTGGACGCGCTTTGACTCTGTAACGCCGGCGCCTCGCCGGCGCGACAAGGTTGTTGGCGCGGCTATCGGCCCGCGGCCGAAAATCGCGCCGTAGCGTTTATTCCTCCAGCCGGTATTCCACATAAGCGCGATCACGCGCCTGCCGTACCCAATCCTCGAAGGCTTCTTCCGCCTTGCGATCGCGTAGGGCGCGGCGTGCTTCCAGGCGCTTGCGTTCCTGGGTGACATCCTGGTCACGCCGTTCCAGTACCTGAATCAAGTGCCAGCCGAAGGGGGAGCGCACCGGATCGGAGACCTGGCCGGGTTTCAGGGCATCCATCGCGCGCTCGAATTCGGGCACGGTATCGCCAGGATTGAGCCAGTTCAGATCACCGCCGCGATTGGCGGAGAGATCATCGGAATGCAGTTTGGCCAGTTCCGCGAAATCGGCGCCGTTTTCTATACGTTCCTTGAGCAGGCGCAGGCGGTTGCGGGCATCGTCATCACTGACCACTTCGTTGGTCTTCACCAGAATGTGGCGCGCGTGTGTCTGCTTCACGACCAACTGGACATTCTTGCCACGCTTGTCCACCAGTTTGACGATATGAAAGCCGTTCGGGCTTTGAATCACGGCCGAGCTCTCACCCGGTTTCAGGGTTCTTACCACCTTGGCGAACAGGCTGGGCAGTTGTCCCTCCGAGCGCCAGCCCAGGCTGCCGCCTTGCAGCGCGTTCTGGGCGTCGGAGTAGGCCGCGGAAACCTGGCTGAAATGGGTGCCGGCCTGAAGTTCCGCCTGGGCCTTTTCCGCCTTGGCGCGCAACTCCGCCAGCTTTTCCGGGCTGGCGCCTTCCGGGGCCAGGATCAGGATGTGGGCGAGGTTGTATTCGTCCTGCTGATTGGCATCCAGCGCGGGATTGGCGAGGAAGTTGTCGATCTCGGCATCGGTGACCACGATCTTGTTGTCGACCTCGCGCTCTTTCAGTCGGGCGATGGTCATCTCCGAGCGAATCTGTTCGCGGAAGGCGGCGAAATCAGTGCCCTCGGCTTCCAGTGCCTTGCGGAACTCATCTGGCGAGAGGTTGTTCTGCTGCGCTATACGCGCCACGGCACGGTCCAGGGCGGTGCCGTCGAAGCGGATGTTGGTGTCTTCCGCGATCTGCATGAGCGCGCGCTCGCTGATCATGCGCTCGAGCAATTGTTTTTCCAGTGTGCGGCGCGGCGGCGACTGTGTTTTCTGACTGGTGAGCTGGTGGATTACTTGATCGACTCGTCTTTTTAACTCGTATTCGGTGATCACCGTGTTGTTGACCACCGCCACGATACGGTCGATATCCTGTGGGGCCGCGTTTGCGGTGGTCGCGCCAAGCAGACTGGCCGCGAGCAGGACAGTCGAGATTGGGCGGGAAAGCCTAGCGCGCAAGTTCTGTGTTGGGTGTGGCGAGTTCGCTGCTTGGGACATAGCCGGTGATGCTCCGTTTGAGAACTTCCAGGGGGTTGGGTCCGAGTTTTGTCAGCCCATTCAGTTCCAGTTGCAGGAAGAAGGCGCTGGAAGCCGTGGTCTGGCTGGTGGCCAGCCTTTGCACAATGCCGCGCAGGGACCAGCAGCCGGCGTTGTATTCAAAACCAGCCAGGCCTTCCACCAGGCGTGATTCCTGGATCGAGTAGTTGAGGCGGGCAAGGCCGTGCCACTTGGGGGCGAGAGGCCATTGGGCGGATAGGTCGATCTGGTTGAGACTACCCTGGGTGTAGCGGTAATCCGCATTGAATAGACGGCCGGGGCCTTCACGCCAGGTGCCGCCCGCGTTGGCCTTGACCAGACTGCTGGTGTCGGTGTTGTACTGCACACCACTGGTCAGGCGTAGCTTGGGGTTGATCTGGCTGGATATCTGGCCGATCAGGTCGGTGGTGTTGCGGCTGCGAGGCGCGACACCGGGAAAGGTGACTTTCTGGTCGGCGAAGTAATAGCGCTGCCCCAAGGTGACCTGGAGGCGTTCTGTGCCGCTGCCTTGTTCCAGAAAACGGGAGGTGACTGCCAGGGTCATCTGGTTGGCATCGTTGATGCGGTCGACGCCGATATACTGGTTCTCCCGGAACATCTGATCGAGCGAAAGATCGCTGACGCCGCTGTCGAAGACCGGGATGCTGGTCTGCTGCTTGTATGGGATGTAGACGTAATAAGCGCGGGGTTCCAGCGTCTGGGTGTAGGTGTTGTCGCGATAGGTCATATCGCGTTCGAGAAACAAACCGGTATCCATGCTGAAGGTGGGCAGGCTACGGGTGACATCGGTGAATCCACCCGCCGGTGCCGCGGCCAGGCTGTCCATCATGTTGCGTGTGGAATTGTCCAGGGCATAGTGGGTGATGTGCCAACCCAGGCGTGGTGTGAATGTGGAGTAAGGCGTGTCGATCGGCAGGCTGATGCTGGGGTGGGCGTAGAGGCGACTCCCCTGCACGCGATTTCCGGATGTCTGGTTGAAATTCACGAATTCGCTGCTGAATTCCATGTTCAGCCCGGCGTTCGTGACGTTGCTCCGGTTTGCGTTGAGTGTGAGTTGCGGCATGCGCTGATAGGGCGCCACGATCGGCGCGGCGGGGTCCTGGAGCGTCTGGTAGGCCTGCAGACGTCCCGTGGCCTGCCACCAGCCAGCGCTATAGGACAGGCTGCCTTCCTGCAGCAGGTTGACCCGTGAGGTCTGATTGACCAGGCTGGAAAGATCGGTGAAATAGTTGTTGTCCGAGACTTTTTCAAAAGACAGGTTACCGGACCACCGGGAATCGAATCGTTGTCGGTGCGCGATTTTGCCCAGGTAGCGGGTGCTGTTGCTGACCTGGTCGTTGGGCAGCAGTTCCAGGGTCGCTTCGCCGCTGTAGTTCGGTTCCAGGTAGCGGAATTCGCCACCTACCTGGAGACCACGCTTGCTCATCACACGCGGCGTGATGGTGGCGTCGCGGTTGGGGGCAATGTTCCAGTACCAGGGAACGATCACTTCCAGGCCACGTTCGTTGGTGGCGCCATAGGTGGGCGCCAGGAAGCCCGACTTGCGTTTGTTATCAAGGGAAAAATCCAGCCAGGGCGTATACAGGATGGGAGTGTTCATGTACTCCACCCGAACCTGGCGCGCGCTGCCCACGCTGGAGATGTAATCCAGTTGCAGGTCGTCCATCTTCATCACCCAGTCGTCATTGCCGGCGGGACAGGTGGTGTAGGTGGCGTCCGTCATCGCGTAGCGATCCGGCCCCAGAAGATTAATGACGCTCGCCTGCCCGCGCATGAGCTGGCCGGCAGTGTTGTAGACGTTGTAGCGGGCTTCCTTGATCTCGCCGATGTTATCGGTCAGCTTGAGTTTGAGGGTCGTTCCCTCCAGGCGATCCCGGTCCTGGATAAGGACTACATGGCCGCGCGCGTCCACTTCATCGCCAGGTTGATCGTAATGAACCCAGTCGGCCTCGATCTGTTCGCGCAAGTTGCGCATGATGACCTTGCCCTCGGCCTCGAAATACTCATCCTGGCGGCCATGCAATTGATCGGCATCGACATGGGTCGGGCCTTCGGTCTGCTTTCCCTTTTGCGCGGCATGGCTAAGAGAGTGCGATGATTTCAGCGGCATCGTGTCGCTGGCGGCAAATGCCTCCAGGCAAGCCGCCGCGAGGCATAGGGATAGCAGCAAACGCGGGAAGGGAGGTACGGCGGGCGGCATCACGGGCGGTGTTAGAATTTCGACGTTTTTTTGACCGCGCGGATTATAGCTTTGGAACGCCTCGAACGTTTGACCGCCTGGACCCGGAGTGTCCTGCCAGGCCCCCTGATTTCCCTCTCTCCCGCTTCCGCCGATGCCAGTTTCCGCCGCTACTTCCGCGCGGTGACTGAATCCGGCAGCTTCGTGGTGATGGATGCCCCGCCCAGCCACGAGGATTGCCGCCCGTTTCTGCATGTCGCGCGCCTGTTCCGTGAAGCGGGCGCCAATACCCCGGAAATCCTCGCGGAAAATCTGGCGGAAGGTTTCCTGCTGCTCTCCGATTTCGGTAACACCACTTATCTGATGGCGTTGAACGAGACCAGCGCCGACCGTCTCTACCGTGATGCCAATAGTGCGCTGATTCGGATTCAGCTCGCCAGCCGGCCGGGCGAATTGCCCGAATACGACGCCGAGTTGCTGATGCGCGAGATGCGTCTGTTTCCCGACTGGTACCTGGCCCGTCATCTCAACATCGATCTCAACGATGAACAGCGAGCGGTGATGGAAACCGCCTTCGCCGCCATCCTCGCCAACAACCTGGCGCAACCCAAGGTCTATGTGCACCGCGACTGGCACTCGCGCAACCTGATGCTCATCGAAGCCCACTCCGAGTCCAACCCCGGCGTGCTGGATTTTCAGGACGCGGTCTACGGCCCCATCACCTACGACCTCGCCTCCATCTACAAGGACGCCTACATCCACTGGGATGAAGCGCGCGTGCTCGACTGGACGATCCGCTACTGGGAAGCCGCCCGCAGGGCCGGTTTGCCGCTGTCGGACGATTTCGGTGATTTTTATCGCGACTTTGAATGGATGGGCATGCAGCGCCACATCAAGGTATTGGGTATCTTCGCCCGCCTTTATCACCGCGACGGCAAGGATGGCTACCTGAAAGATATGCCCCTGGTCATGGCTTATCTGCGCAAAGCCTGCGGCCGCTACAACGGCCTCGGCGATTTCATGCGCCTGCTCGATCAAGTCGAAGGCAAGGCGGCGGATGTCGGCTACACCTTCTGAGATGAAACCAGCCCCAGGCTCACTTCGTTCGCGTCCCCCCGAGGGGGAACGGCCCTTTCTCGGGGCGGCCCGGCGGGAAGCCATGCCGGCACAGCCTTTCAAGGCCATGATCCTTGCCGCCGGTCTGGGCGAACGGATGCGCCCGCTCACCGACCACACCCCCAAGCCTCTGTTGGAAGTAGGTGGTAAATCGTTGATTAAATGGCAGATAGAACGTTTGAAACGCGCCGGTATTCACGATCTGGTGATCAACCACGCCCACCTCGGTCAGAAGCTTGAAGACGCCCTGGGCGACGGCGCCGACCTGGGCGTGAGCATCGCCTGGTCGCGCGAACCGGAACCCCTGGAAACCGCCGGCGGCATCGCCACCGCCCTGCTCCTGCTGGGCGACGCGCCTTTTCTGGTGAGCAACGGCGATGTCTACACCGAATTCGACTACGCTCGCCTGTTGCCGGTGCTGCAAGAAATGGTCGGCAATCCCAACCACCTCGCGCATCTCGTGCTGGTGGACAACCCGCCGCACCACCCGGAAGGGGATTTCGCCCTGGCGGAAGGTAAGGTCATTGAACCGCCCAGCCATGCCGTAGGGCATTACACATTCTCCGGCATCGGCTGTTACCGCGCGGAACTGTTTTCCGGAATCGTCCCCATGAACAAGGCCAAGCTCGCGCCCTTGCTGCGCGCGGCGATGAACAAGGGCCAGGTGACCGGTGAACACTTCGGCGGCCGCTGGGAAGATGTCGGTACCCCGCAACGGCTCGCCGATCTCGACATGGAGTTGCAGCATGCCGCCTGACATCGCCACCCACCGCGCCCGTCGCGCCCACCTTCTGCAAACCCTGGGCGATGGCGTCCTCATCCTCGCCACCGCGCCGGAAGCCATCCGCAACCACGACGCCCACTATCCCTACCGCTTCGGCAGCCATTTCTATTACCTGACGGCCTTTCCGGAGCCGGAAGCGGTGCTGGTCCTGATCGCCGGCAGAAAACCGAAACAGATACTGTTCTGCCGCGAAAAGAACGAGGAACGGGAAATCTGGGACGGCTTCCGCCACGGCCCGAAGGCGGCAAAAGAAGTGTTTGGCTTCGACGCGGCGTATCCCTCCTCGGAAATCGACAAGCGCCTGCCCAAGCTCCTTGAAAACCAGCCACGCGTCGCCTACGCCTTTGGCGCCGAACCTGCCTGGGATGCCCGGGTCATGGGCTGGATCAACGCCGTGCGCGGCAAGGTCCGTGGCGGTGTCACCGCACCAGGGACACTGAGTGATGCCCACGCCCTGATCGACGCCATGCGCCTGTTCAAGGACAGCCACGAAATCGACCTCATGCAGCGCGCCGCCAACCTCTCCGCCGAAGCCCATCGCTCGGTGCTGCGCCTATGCAAACCCGGCATGGGCGAATGGGAAATCGAAGCGGAATTGCAGCGCGTGTTCCGCGCCGGCGGCTGCCAGGCGCCGGCCTACACGCCCATCGTCGCGGGAGGCGCCAACGCCTGCGTGCTGCACTACGTCGGCAACGACCAGTCGCTCAAGGATGGCGACCTGTTATTGATCGACGCCGCCGGCGAATACAACGGCTATGCCGCCGACATCACCCGCACCTTCCCGGTCAATGGCCGCTTCAGCGGCGCGCAGAAAGACGTCTACGAAATCGTTCTCGCCGCCCAACTTGCCGCCATCGACGCGGTCCGCCCCGGCAACACCTTCAATGCCCCACACGAAGCAGCCCTGCGCGTCCTCACCCGGGGCCTGGTCGACCTGAAGCTCCTCTCCGGCGAAGTGGACGCCCTGGTCGAAAGCGAAGCCTACAAGCCCTGGTACATGCACAAGACCAGCCACTGGCTCGGCCTCGATGTGCACGACGCCGGCGACTATAAAATCAAGGGCGCCTGGCGCGAACTGCAACCCGACATGGCGCTGACAGTCGAACCCGGCCTCTATATCCGCCGCGCCGAAAATGTCCCGGAAGTGTTATGGAATATCGGTGTCCGCATCGAGGATGATGTGGTGGTGACACAAGACGGCTGCCATGTGCTGAGCGAAGCGGCGCCGAAGACGGTGGCGGAGATCGAGTCCATCATGCAATCCCCGACCTAAGTGGTTGGGCGCCACCGCAAACGGTACCCGCCTGACAGCGGACAATTAGGCGGTGAACGGAGCCGGGGCCGAGCGCCCCGGTTTTTTTATGACCACAAAGGCGCTTGTGCCGGCGCTATCTCAGGATGCGTGAATCCGGCGCCGGGTATTGGCTTACCGCGGGCAGGAAGACTTCGGTAACCAGCAACGGATGCCCGGCCAGCGCGAATTGCGAACGGCGCATCCAGAGACAACGCGGCGCTTCGCCGAGATGGGCGACGGCGGGGCGGTAGAGCGGATGGCGGGCGTCGAGCTGCCGGTATTCAAGGGGAAAGCGGCGCACCTTGGGGTCGGCGAACAGGGCGGCGCCGAGCGGGCGGTTGCCCAGGCGCGAAAGGGCGACCCAGGGGCCATGAAGGCCGGGCAGGGGAATGACGCTGTGGGCGTAGACCAGGGGGGTGTCGCCGCAGATCAGCAGGACATCGCGGATCAGGGCGCGCTGGCCGCGTCGCAGGCCGAGGGCGCGGTATTCGTCACGTAGCGGCGGCGCGATGTGCTGGCTGACGCGTTGGACCCGCAAGTGCGGGCAGACGGCTTGCAGGCGGCGGGTGAGCGAGCCGTGATCGTCCAGCCAGCCGCGCCAGTCGCCGGCACGCCAGGCCGGCGTATTCCAGATTTTCATGTGGTTTACCGGGGAAACTCAATCGAAAGGTCGGGCCTGCGCTTCGGCATGTCAGGTAGCGATATAGCCAGATTGTCCATTAGCTGCGGTAGCCATGTTGCGCTGGCGTCTCGCCGGCTTCGCGGGCCTGATTAGAAGAACGAAGCGTGCGAGACGCCAGCGCTACATGTGGGGCCACCTCTAAAGCCTCGGCTAACGGATACTTTGGGATAAAGCCGCAACCTGACCTACGGCTGTTTTGCGCCGGTGATCAGGTCGATGCGGCGTTGCAAATGGGCCACGGCGCCGCTGTCGTTCGCGGCCTGGGCGCGTTTCACTTCCACGTTCAGCCAGGCCAGCAGGGGCCGGCGCCAGCCGCGTTCCGAGGCGGTCTCGACCGCGCCGGCCAGCGTGGTGGGTTCGGCGCGACTGCTTTTGAACAGCAGGGCGGCGGCGATCAGGCGCGGCAGCGGGTCTTTGATCTCGTCCACGGCGCGGTTTGCGGCGGCATCGTCCTTGGCGCCGACCAGATCGGCGTAGTGCTTGGGCAGCAATTTCGCGTCCAGCCCTCGCCAGTCGCCAGCGAGAAAACGGGCATAGGCGATGTCGTTGGCGGCGGCTTCACTGGCGAGTTTGTCGTAGCCGTCGCAGGCGGTGAAATCGAGGCCGGCGGCGCGCGTGCCGCAGGCCGCCAGTTCCGCGCGCGCCAGCAGGTCGAGGCGGCCGGTCTTGGCGATTTCGCCGCGTGCCTTGTCCAGGGCGAGGTCGGCGGTCTTGCTGTCGCCTTCCAGCCAGCGGGTCTGAAAGTGTTCGATCAGGCTGACGGCATTCATTTTCCAGTCCGCCGGCGGCGGGGCGCTGGAACAAGCGGCCAGGAGCAGGGCAAGGGCGAGCGCGATGGTCGATTTCATGGCGTCTTGATCTCCACGTCGCGGGCGAACGGCCATTTCTTGTTGATCTCGTTGATGAGGTGGTTGACCTTGCGCACGCTGTCGTCGATTTCCAAACGCAGGCGGGCCATGTCGGTGGTGGCTTCGGCGACGTTGCCGGTAATTTTGGTGACGTCCTTGCTGGCGGTCTGGGCGTTGGCGAGGATGGTGTCGGCTTTTTTCAGGCTTTCCCGCACGTCGCCGAGGATGGCGTTGACCTTGGCCACCGATTGCTGAGCCTGGTCCATGACGCCGTCCTGGCCGAACAGGCGGCTATCCGTCTTGGTCAGCACACCGTCCACCTTGAGCGAAACGCCGTTGAGGGTGCTGAGCAGGGTGTTGGCGCGGTCGATGCTCCGGACTATCTTGCGGGCGTTTTCCGGGCTGCCCATGAGGCCACCGATCATGCCGTTTTCGCCAGCCATGCGGCCCGTCATGATTTCCACATGGCCGAGAGTCTGGTTGATCGGCGCGCCGGCCGCGGTCATGGTCTCCACATTGGCGAGGATGCTTTTCACCTTTTCGATCAACACCGGGATGTCTTTGGCCGCGTCGCCGGTAATAAGCGGCCGCGCCTCGCCGTCTTCCAACGGCGGATCTTGCAGATTGGTGGTGTGGGCCTTGATCTTGGCGCCGCCGACCAACGCCTTTTCCAGGGTGAAGACGCTGCTCTTGCGCAGCCAGCGGGCATCCTCTTTGGGGATGGCGAGTTCGATGCGGACCTTGCCGTCATCCATCAAATGCAGCCGGCTGACCTTGCCGATGGGGAAGCCGGAGAAGGAGATGGGCATGCCGACACTGACGCCTTCCACATCCTCGGCGGTCAGAATGAGTTTGTGGCTCACCTGAAAGGCGCCGCGCGTATAGAGGGCGTAGGCAATGAAAGCCGCGCCCAGGAGTACGGTCAAGGTCAGCAGCAGGCCGATCTTGAACTCCAGGTTCTTGATCAGCGGGGCGCGGGGGACGGGAGGCGCGGGGGGTACAGGGGCTCGTTCCATCGGTAGTCCAGTATCCAGCAGTCGTTGAGGTGGTCGGCCAGGCGTTCCAGCAGGTCGCGGAGGAAGGGCGGGTAATGCGTGTCCGGCAGGAGCAGGGCGGGGCGGTCGATCAGAATTATAGGCGGCCGCTCGATGGCGGCTCGCAGCAGCTTGGCGACACAGCGCTCGACTGCATTGAGTTGTGGGTCGCGCTTCAGGGCGGCGCTTTCCTGGCCGGTCAGGAGCAGAAGGTTCCAGGCCTGAGCGGAGGCTGTCTCGTAATCCAGGTTATGGCGGTATTGCGGAATCAGGGCGATGTTGTCCAGCAGCGACAGGTTGGCGCGCAGCGGCATGTCCACCGAAACCAGCGGCGCGCCCATCCGCGCGGCGAGCAGGGCGCGCCGCTCGGCATCGTCGGCCAGCCACTTCAGATGTATTTGAAGGCTAATGACGCCACCTCTATGAACATCAGCACGAAGAACAGCCGCACCATGCCGCGCAGCACGGAGATCGGCGCCATGAACAACATCTTCGGCGTGGCCAGGCCTTCCGCCACCGGGATCACCGTCACCGCCAGGCCGAAGGCCAGCGATTTGAGCCAGATGCCGGTGAGGATGGCGCCGTCGAACACCTTGCCCATGACGCGCGCGAAGCCCGGCAGGCTCCAGGGTTGCGCGCCGTAAACCGCCAGATAGGCGAGCACCAGGGCGAGCACACTGGTGATGGCGGTCAGCGACAGCACCGAGAGCATGCCGCCGATGACACGCGGCATAAATTCCAGGCGCAGGGTATCGACGCCGCTGTCTTCCAGCGCCTCAAGCTCATTGTTGATGCGCATCAGAGCCACTTCGGTATTGATCGCGGAGCCTGAGCGCAGCGCCACGAAAAGGGCGGTGACCAGCGGCAGCACTTCCAGCACCAGCAGGCGCACCGACATTTCCAGGGCGTAATCGGAGAGGCCGTATTCGGCGGCGGTGCCGACCACGATCTGGATCAGCACGAAGGAGAGGAGGGCGGCGAACAGCGTGAAGGGAACCAGGATCTGCACGGCGGTGAAGTAGATCTGCTTCATCACCACGGTGCGCGTGGCGCTGTTGTATACCGCCGGCGACAGCGCGGCCACCACCACTTTGCCGGCCAGCCCGAACGTGGCGCGCCAGATGCGCCAGGTCGCCAACAGGGCGGCGCCACGACGGGTGAGGAAGTTGATGATGGCCGGCATGGGTGGATATTACCTTCGGAGGCTGACTTAGGCAGTTGTATCATTTACCTAACGCGCAACACTGGACTGTCATGAAAACCTTACTGTTTCTTGCCTGCTTCATAGCTGTTCCGGCCCTGGCCGCCTCCGGGGTCATGCTCAAGAACGAAGACCTGAGAGCTTCCGCCAGTTCCTCCTCCGCCAGTGTCGGCCGCCTCGACAAGGGAGCGACGGTGGAAGTGCTGGGGCGCCAGGGTGGCTGGACCCAGGTGGCCGAAGGCGGCCGCAAGGGTTGGGTGCGCATCCTCTCGGTGCGCGCCGACGCGAGCGCCGGGTCGGCCGATCTCTCCGGTCTGATTCAGGCCGGAACCCGGCGCGGCGATTCCAGCCGGGTGGTGGCGGTGGCCGGCTTGCGCGGCCTCAACGAGGAAGAACTCAAGTCCGCGCGCTTCGACGCCAACGAACTCATGAAGCTGGATCGCTATCAGGTCGATCGCGCCGACGCCGAGCAATACGCCCGCGCGGTTGGATTGCGACATCAGGATCTGGGTTATCTCCCCGCGCCGCAACGAGAGAAAGACAAAGGCCAGAGCAATCCCTGGGGTGAAGGAGGGTTGCTATGAAGTTGTGGCTTTTTCTTCTGTTGTTGCCGTCCCTGGCGCTGGCAATGGGCACCCCGGCACAGAAGCCGGTCACTACCGCGCCGGGTAATCCTGGCGTCATGCTGCGCGACGAAGCCTTGAAAGCATCCCCCAGCACGGCGGCCGATGCCGTGGCGAAGCTGGGCCGGGGTGACAAGGTGCGGGTTCTCACCAATGATGGCGGCTGGACCCAGGTTTATGCCGCCGGCAAGACCGGCTGGGTACGCATTCTTTCCGTGAAATCGGATATCTCCGCCACGCCCAATCTGGGTGGACTGGTCGAGGCGGGAAACCGCCCATATGACCCTGGCAAAGTGGTCGCCGTGGCTGGAGCACGCGGTCTGGATGAGGTGGAACTGAAGGCCGCTCGTTTCAATCCGGATGAACTGATTCTTCTTGATACCTATGTCGCCAGCCGCGCCGAAGCCGAACAATTCGCGCAACTTGCCAGCCTGACGCACCGGGACGTGCCGTATCTGCCCAGTCCTGAAAATCAAGCATCACCTTCCACGATGAGTAAGCAACCATGAAACGTCATCTTCCCTGGATCATCGTCGCGTTTTGCGGCATCGGCCTCGCCCAGGCGGGCGATTTCGACAACATTCTGCGCGGCCTGATCAAGCAGAAGATGCAGCCGGCCGCGCCCACACAGCCCGCCGCCCCGGCGCAGCCAGTGGCGCCCACCGCGCCGGCGGCGCCCGCGACGGCGCAGCAAAAGCCCGCCGACCAGTTGCTCAAGGCGCTGCTCTCCGGCAATACCTCGCAGGAGGAAGAGATTCGTATCGGCCAGCAGATCTCCGGCAACCTGCTCGGCGCCGCGCCCCTGGTGCGTGACGACGGCCTGCAGCGCTATGTCAACCGGGTCGGCCGCTGGGTCGCCCTGCAAAGCGAACGGCCCGATCTGCCCTGGCATTTCGGCGTGATAGAAAGCGACGACATCAATGCCTTCGCGGCGCCCGGTGGTTACGTTTTCCTGACCAAGGGGCTGTACCGGAAATTGCGGAACGAGGCGGAACTGGCCGGCGTGCTGGGGCACGAGATCGGCCATGTGATCCGCAAGCACCATCTCAAGCTGTTGCAGAAATCGCAGGCCATCGCGGCGCTGGGTTCCTTCTTCGGCAGCAAGCTCAAGAATGAAAACGAGATCGTGCAGAACCTGATCGGCAACGGCGCCGAGATCGTCGCGCGCGGCCTCGACAAGGACGCTGAATTCGAGGCCGACCGCATCGGCCTGGTGCTGGGCGCGCGCGCCGGCTACGACGCTTACGCCCTGCCGGCGGTGCTTGCCGAAATCGGCCATGTCGCGAAGAACGACAAGAGTGTGTCGCTGCTGTTCAAGACCCACCCGTTGCCGGAGGACCGCCTGGGTCAGTTGTCCGAGGCCGTGGGCGAACGACTGGATGGGCTGGCGGAAGGGCAGAGCGGGGTGGGGAGGTTCTATCGTCTTCGTTGAGTCGTTGTAATTTTCAGGTTCGAGGCCTACTCATGAAATCCCCCAATTTTTCGCTTGTTGTTGTTCCGCTGATCGCACTGCTGGCAACTCTCCCCGCAAACGCGGGAAGTCCGTTCTCCACAAATGTAACTTTCGCTGGTGGTCCGCCGATCTACCCGGTGAACTATTCCACCTCCGACGCCTTGTTTCAGACCATGTTTGCCAGTTCCTTGCTGACGGTAAATACGGGTTACACGGGAGATGGGCTCGTTACCAGCGCCGGCAATTACCGCGGGGTCAACATGAATTTTGACTTTACCCAACCTTTTACCAGCGAGCTTCAGCTCACCATCGACTCCCTCGGGATAACCCAACTGTTCAATGGGGGAAGCCGCGATGCAAGCGCCCAACAGCTCTACGACTATCTCAAGAGCGGCACTTTCCTGACTCGGTTATCCCAGTCCCTGGCCCAGTCCTCCCCCACCGATCCCATCGCCGGCAACCCCAACAGCCTGATGTCGACCATGGTGGCCGCCGATTTCGAGCAATCGTTCACCGCCGACTTCAGCAACATCGGCGGTCCTGAAACCGCCATCGCGACGGGAACCTCTGCCGACAAACTGACCCGGGTGGGTATCGGCCTGGAATATGGTCAGATGAAACAGGGCGGCAGCCAGGTGAGCAACGTGACCATTCCCTTGTCCTATTCCATCCGCAACGATCTCGACCCGCGCCGGCAACTGCTGTTGCGCATGCCGGTCAGCATCGTCGACGTGGAAGGCGCCAAGGCCTATCACGTCGGTTTCGGCGCTTCCTACCGTTTTCCCATGTCGCAGTACTGGACTCTGGTGCCCAGCATCAACTATGCGTTCACCGCCGCGAAGGATCTGGGTTCGACCGCGCAGATGGCCACCGCCGGCCTTACCAGTACCTATTACTGGCGCAAGCCGGGTTATGACGTGGGCATCGGCAACATGCTCGGCTATGTCACCACCATGCCGTTCTCCTACGGTGGCTACAACTACGACCCCAACATCAGCAATACGGTGTTGCGCAACGGCGTGATGTGGTCGGTGCCGACGATCCTCTCCGGGCGCAAGCTGCATTTCGAGACCTCGCTGGTGGATACCCGTTTCTTCGGGAGCAAGCTATACGCCGACAACTACCAGGAAGTGCGTTTCAGTCTGGGCACCTCACGCAGCGCCAAAGCCGCCAGCGTGTTCCGGGCGGGGCTGGCGCTGCGCCATATGAAGAGTGATACCGGCTTCAATCTGGAGTTGGGTTACTGGTTCTGACCATGCCCTTACTTGCCCGCGTCGTCCTGATCCTGCTGCTTGCCATCAACGCGGCCCTGGCCGCTCCCGACGGCGAGAAGCAGATCGGTCTGATCGGCGAGGGGCGCTACGAGGAACTGGCCAATCAGTACGAAAGCCTGCTGCAAGCGCCCAAGGCCAGCGCGGCCGACCTACATGGCCTGTGTTACGCCTACCACAAGATCAAGAACTACGAGCGCCTGGGGCAATGTCTGGATCGCCTTGAACAACGTATCCAGCAGGGCGACAAGGAAGGCCGTCTGTTCGGGGCCGATGACCTGACCCCCTATGCCGCCATCCTGCGTTCCGAATCCGCCAATGAACTGGGCGACTACATGCTTGCCATCAGCGAGGCGGGGCGGGCGCTGGACTGGTATGACCGGGAGCGCGAAGGCACGCAGGTGGAGATCGACTCGCTGGCGGCACTAGTGCTGGCGCTGAGCCGGGTGGGCGACCAGGACGCGGCGCGGGAATACGTCAAGCGGCTGGAAAAGGTCTCCACCGGCGGCTGGTTCAGCAACGATTTCAAGACCGCGAAATCACTGGCCCTGGCGCGTAGCTATCTGGCCCTGGGCGCTTACGAGCAGGCTTACAAGGCATTGAGCAGCGATTTTTTGTTCGAGGCGAGCGCGTTGCTCGATCGCCTGTTCAGTGGCGCCGTCCTGACCGGCGAAAATCTCTGGCTCTGGCAGGATCTGCCGCGCCAGTACATGTTGGGCAAGGCCTTGCTGGAAAGCGGTCGCGTGGAAGAGGCCAGTCGGCGCCTAAACGCGCTGGCCGCTTCACCGAATATTCGCCAGAACGGCGAAATCTACTGGCAATTGCTCTACGACCTGGGCCGCCTGAGCAAGCGCGCGGGTGATCTGGCCAAGGCGGTGGATTATTTCCAGCGCGCCGTCGAGGTGATCGAACAGCATCGCCAGCACATCGACACCGAAGCCAACAAGATCGGTTTCGCCGCCGACCGCCAGGTGGTCTACGCGGATCTGGTGGATGCCTTGTTCCGTCTCGGCCGTTATCCGGAAATGTTGGAATACGTCGAGCGGGCCAAGGCGCGCGCCCTGGTCGATCTGCTGGCGCGCAAATGGCGCGCGGCACCGCCGGAAAAGCTGGAAAAGACGGCCGCTGAACAGTTCAGCCGAATCAGCCGCCTGGAAGAACAATCGCGCCGACAGATGCAGTCGCGCAATGCGCTGGCGAAAGATCCGAGCGGTGAGGTGAAACAGGCACGCCAGGCCCTGTTCCAGGCCGATCCCATGTTCGCCAGCCTGATCGCCGTTTATGGTGTCGAAGCGGAACATATCCGCCAGCGCTTGCGGGGTGACGAGACCTTGCTGGAATACTTTGCCTGGGGTGGCAATCTCTACGTTTTGACCGTGGACAGGGAGAGCGTGCAGGCCGCGAAACTCGATGGTGCCGGCCTCGCCGATCTGGTGAACGACTATCGTCGCGCGGTGGCGGCGCGGTCGCCGGAGGTGCAATCGCTGGCGCGACGCCTGTATGACCGTCTGCTGCGGCCGGTAGAAAACAGACTCAAGCCGCGGCTTACCCTGGTGCCACATGGGCCGTTGCACTACCTCTCCTTCGCCGCCCTCCATGACGGCAACGACTGGCTGATGCGGAAATACAGCCTGCGCGTTCTGCCCAGCGCCAATGTCGATACCATGCTGCAAACCCGGCCGGGGCGGGGCGCCGCATCCTCGCTGATTCTGGCCAATCCCGATACCGGAGTGGCGGCCAACGACTTGCAACATGCTGATGTGGAGGCTCGCGCCATCGCCGGCTTGCTGCCGAACGCGCGGGTGCTCAGTCGCCGCGCGGCCTCTGAAACCGCGTTGCGTGAACAGGCCGGTAACGCCACCTATATTCACCTCGCCAGCCACGGTAAATTCCGCGCGGCGGAACCGCTCAAGTCCTTCCTCCTGCTGGCGCCCGATGCCGCGAACGACGGCGTGCTCAGCGTCGACGAAATCTATGGGCTGCGTCTCAATGCCGATCTGGTGGCGCTGAGCGCCTGTGACACCGGTCTTGGTCAAGGCAGCCCGGGTGATGATCTGGTCGGTTTCGTGCGTGGTTTCTTTTATTCCGGCGCGCGTTCTCTGCTCGCCAGTTACTGGAGCGTGGACGACGCGGCGACCTCGGAACTCATGCAGTCCTTCTACGCAAACCTGGATCGCCTGGGCAAGGCGGAAGCGCTGCGGCAGGCGCAGGCCGAGGTGGCCCGGAGTCGCCCGGCGCCTTTTTACTGGGCGGGTTTCTACTTGGCCGGCCAGGGAGAATGAACATGCGGGGAATGATTCTGGCGCTAATTGTTGTTACGTTTTCCCTGACGGCACAGGCCGCGCCGGGCAGGTTGCTGCGTGACGAAAACCTGCGTCAGGAAGCGGGTCGAGATGCGCGGGTGCTGGCGCTGCTTTCGCGGAACAATCCGGTGGAAATATTGGAACGCCGAGGCGGCTGGCTACGGATCAGCGCGCCACAAGGCGAAGGCTGGGTGCGCCTGCTGTCGGTGCGCGGTGATGTGGCGGCGCAAGGCGCGCCCCTTGCCGAGTTGAAGGCCGAATTGATGCCCGGGTCGCAGCCTATCGAATCGCGTCTGGTCGCCGTGGCGGGCTTCCGTGGCGGCGAGGACGAAGAGCGGATCGAAGCGGCCGGCCGCAAGGCGTTGGAGATGCTTGACAGCTACCGGCTGCCGGGTGCTTCGCTCAGCGTCGATGCGGGGCGCCAGTTTGCTTCGGCTTGCGCTCCACTGTCTTTTCCGGAAGTGGCCAAAGCATCGGCACCGAGTGGCGCGCGCCTGTCCCTGATGTCGGCCTGGCTGTTGAACCGGATGAGCGTCGAGGATGAAGCCAAGATCGGACGTGCGCTCGCAGCCCGCTTGCTGACCATCCTGCCCCCCGTCGATGATCCCGACCTGCAGCGTTACCTCAATCAGGTCGGGAACCGGATGGTCGCCGCCATGGGCCGGCAGAGTGATCTGCCCTGGTTGTTTGCCGTGCTCGACAGCGAGGAGATTTATGCCTACTCCACGCCCGGCGGCCATGTCTTCATCACGCGCGGCCTCTATCGTCTCCTGCGCGATGAGGGAGAGTTGGCGGCACTGCTGGCGCGCGAGGTCGTTCACCTGGCCGACAAGCGTCTGCTGCGTGATCTGCGGCAATACGCGCCCAACACCGGTCGCCCACGCGACGAGACGGATTTTCTGCGCCAGTTGCTGGGCAACGGGCTGGATATGCTGAGCCGCCCCTATTCCGTCGAAAGCGAATTCGAGGCTGATCGTGCCGCGGTATTGTTGACCGCGCGTGCCGGTTACGACCCCTATGCCTTGGCCGCTTTCCTGCAAAGCCTGGGAGGCGTGCCTGAGAACGACCCGCGCCAGGCCTTGCTGTCGCGCACGCAACCGCGCGCGGATGCCCGCCTGGAGCGTCTGGCGAAAACCATGGAAGAATGCCTGGCCGCCCTGCCGATGAGCCAGACTCGGATCACGCCCCTTTTTCGGATGAATTGACATGCAACGACCCTCTCAGCGCTTGCAGCTATGACCCTCAACCAGCGCAGCCGCCGTTTTCTCGGGCAATTCGGACTTTCCCTACTGTTCCTGCTGATGCTGGCCGGTCACGTGGGGCAGGTCTACAACCTGTTCTTCGTGGCGAAACTGGATGCCGCGCTGTACGACCTGAAGCTGCGTATCTTCCGGCCGCAAACCGTGGATGAGCGGGTGGTCATCGTCGATATCGACGATAAGAGCCTCAAGGAAATCGGCCGCTGGCCTTGGCCGCGCGAGGAGGTCGCCAAGCTCACCCGCAGCCTGTTCGAGCAATACGGCGTTGCCGCCATCGGCTTCGACGTGGTGTTCTCCGAGCCGGATCAAAGCTCCGGGCTGCCGGTGCTGGAGCGCATGGCGCGCGGTCCGCTGGCGGGAGACGCCGGCTTCGCGGCCAACCTGGCTCGCCTCCGCCCGCAACTGGATTACGACGGCAAACTGGCCGAAGCGCTAGGCGGAGGCCCTTCCGTCTTGGGTTACTACTTCAATTTCGCGCCACCCGTGGAGATCAACGGGCAGTTGCCGGCGCCGCTGTTCTCTTGCGCCGAGCTGGCGAAATACGGCGTCACGCCGCAGCACGCGGTCGGCTACAACGCCAACCTGAATGTCCTGCAAGAGCACGCCGACAGTGCCGCCTTCTACAACATGGAAGCGGATTTCGACGGTGTGGCGCGGCGTATGCCGGTGCTCATGGAATACAACGGTCAGTGTTATGGCTCGCTGGCCTTCATGACGACCCGCGCCGGCATGGGGTCGGAGACCCCGAAGATTGTTCCGGCCCAGGGGTATCGCCCCACCATGCTGGACATGGATGGTCTGCTGGTGCCCCTGGACGCTCAGGCGCTGGCCCTGGTGCCCTACCGCGCCGCCAATGCCTTCGCCTATGTTTCCGCCAGCGATGTGATCCACACAAGGGTGCCGTCGGCCAGCCTGGAAGGCCGCATCGTGCTGATCGGTTCCACCGCGCCGGGCATCATGGACCTGCGCGTCACCCCGGTCTCCAAAGTGCTGCCGGGTGTGGAAATTCACGCCAGCCTGATTTCCGGCATTCTCGACGGCACGGTGAAATGGGCACCGGCCGGAGTGCGCGGCATGGAACTGGCCAGCATCGCCATCGCCGGCCTGTTGCTGGCCGCTCTGCTGCCGATCGTTTCACCACTCTGGGCCGCCCTGGCGACCCTGGGCCTGAGCCTGCTGCTGATCGGAGGAGATTTCTATGCCTGGTCCGCCTGGCATACCCAGCTTCCCCTGGCGGCATCGCTGCTCGCGGTATTGGGGCTGTTCGTGCTCAACATGAGTTACGGCTTTTTCGTCGAGGCGCGTTCCAAGGCGCAGATCACCAAGCTGTTCGGGCAATACATCCCCCCCGAGTTGGTCGACGAAATGGCCAAGGACCCGGCGCGTTACAGCCTGCGCGGCGAATCCAAGGTGATGACCGTGTTGTTCTCCGATATCGTCAGCTTCACCAGCTTCTCGGAGAAGCTGGAAGCCGCGCAGCTGGCCGAGATGCTCAACATGTACCTCTCCGCCATGACCCGTATCGTTCAGGAGGGACGCGGCACCATCGACAAGTACATCGGCGACGCGGTCATGGCTTTCTGGGGCGCGCCCATGAGCGATGAGCATCACGCCCGCGATGCCGTCCTGGTCGCCCTGGCCATGCAGAAAGGCCTGCTGGAACTCAATCCGCGTCTGCAGGAACATGGCTGGCCACCGGTGAAGATCGGAGTCGGCGTCAATACCGGCCGCATGAGCGTCGGCAACATGGGTTCCGAATTCCGCATGGCCTACACGGTCATGGCCGACGCGGTGAACCTGGCTTCGCGTCTGGAAGCCCTCACCCGCCAATATGGCGTCGGTGTGCTGGCGGGAGAGACCACCAAGGCTGATTGCCCGGATCTGAGTTTCCAACTTGTCGATCGAGTGCGGGTCAAGGGCAAGGACGTGCCGGTGGCCATATACGAACCCCTCGGCATCACGGCGGAGTTGCCGCAGGAACGGCTCAAGGAAGCGGCCTTGTTCGAGGCGGCCCTCACCGATTACCAGGCACGCCGCTGGGACGAAGCTGAAATCAAGCTGATGCAATTGGGCAAGCTCAACCAGCGCAAGCTGTATCAGGTCTATCTCGACCGCGTCACCCATTTCCGCTTCAACCCACCCCCGGCCGAGTGGGATGGCGTTTTTACCTACACCACCAAATAGGTGACGAGAAAAGCCATGAAAATCAATGTGCTGGGCTGCTCGGGTGGTATTGGCGATGGTCGTCATACCACGTCTTTTTTAATCGATGACGACATTCTGCTGGATGCGGGAACCGGCGTCACCCGCCTTACCCGCGCGGCGCTGGCGAAGGTGGACCACGTATTCCTGACCCATTCCCACCTCGACCACATCCTCTGTCTGCCGCTCCTGCTGGACAGTGTCGCGGGCGAACGCGGCCATGCCCTGGTGCTGCATGCCTTGCCGGAGGTCCTGGAAATTCTCAAGGACCACTTGTTCAACTGGCGCATCTGGCCGGATTTTTCGCGCATTCCCAGCGTGGAGGCGCCGTTCCTGCACTACGCGCCGCTGGAAATCGGCATGCCGGTGCGGTTGGGGAATCGGGAGATCACCGCCATCCCCGCCAACCATGTGGTTCCGGCGGTTGGCTATCTGTTGCGCGGCTCCAGCGGCAGCCTCCTGTTTTCGGGGGATACCAGCAGCCATGCGGTGCTATGGGAACTGGCCGACGCGGCCAAGGACCTGAAACACCTCATCGTCGAGTGTTCCTTTCCCAATGCGCAGGCCGATGTCGCACACGCCTCGAAACATTACTGCCCGGAAACCCTGGCCGCCGATCTCGCCCTGATGCACCCCGATCCTTCAGTCTGGATCACCCATCTCAAACCCGGCGGCGAGGAGGGCATCATGGCCGAACTGGATGCCCTGGCGCCGGGTCGCGTGCAGGCGCTGGAAGAGGGGATGGAGTTCGATTTGTAGGTTTGGGTCCTTGCCTACAAGCCTGCCCAAACAGCATCCTGGAATGGGTTGGGGAAAACCATTCTCCGCTGCCGATGGGATCAATTTCGAGTTTGTGCCGCGACATGGGGTGGGGGACTGGTTCTACGGTTAAGGATCAGAAACTGCCAGGAACCTCCCTTCAAGTTGATCAACATGAACGACTCATGATCGGCCTTATGTGAAGCTTCACATAAGGCCGAGCAAGAGACATACGATGCTACCCGCTTGAGTGACCGCAACGCATCGTCCTTGTCTCCCCAGTAGTGATTCCGCTGGTGTTTCCACGCTAACGCCTGTGATCGGTTATGCCGGCGGCCGTGTATTGCCGGCTTGAAACCCGGTGCCCATAAAAAATGTCCGCTGTCAAGCATTTCTTGATAGCGGACATCGTGCTAAAAGTCTATAGACAGCAGCAGTTTAGGGGATTTTCCAGTAACTTCGGCCCACTACTGATTTGTGGACTGGGAGCCACATAGGAGCATCGCGATAGCAAACCCAGGAGCGCTGCAGCGAATGGATTGCGCACGGTAAGACCTCGTTCATCGATCACCATCTCTGCAAAGTTCCCCCCAAAAACGAAAACGCGCAGCTCGTGGGCTGCGCGCTCCTGGCAGAACCGAAGGCCTTGTTACGCGGCCTCGGCATTAACTCGAAGAAGCATTGGATCGAGCACAGATGAACTGTGCACCTCCAGCGCCAACGAAGACCGACAGTGCCACAGCCCAACTTGCCACGAAATTAAGTTTGAAGTTTGTTTTCTTCATAATTACCTCCTTGGTTTGTTGTGCGTTGGTAAGGGTACGGTGCTTGTTGTTAGTGGGAATCTCACCCAGCAATCGGACGGTTCGCTCTGTCTTCTGAATCTGTTGATACGTCAGGCTGATTGAACTATCGGTCTTCTCGCTCCAATGCTTCCTCTTTGTGACTGGTATGCACAGTTTACCGTGAGGCGGTTCCAGTTGCTTGACTACTTGCACGGCCCCCTTTCCTGAATCCCCGATCCCCAGCCATGAAAGCCTCAAGCATGTAAGGGACCAGCGCCATCGCATCGACCATCTCGCCATAGGTCTGTGCGTGCATAGCGGCGTATCGGTCAAGTTTGGCCTTGAGGTCAGCCGGGCACGCAAAAGTCAGCTTGATGCTCTCGGTCTTGGGCAGCGGCCCCAGCCGCAGCTTGCGCGTAGTGCTCATCGTGAAGTCCCCCGATTGAAAAACAGCGGCTGATAGGGTCGCAGGACCAGATCCCGGTTGACGATGATGCGCACCGGCAGGCCCGGCCGCTCGGTCAAGGTGGGCTGAATGTTGAGGTTGCGACGGGTCATCTCTTGGCCGACCTGGTTCACGCTGTCCTGCAAGCTGTTGCGTCCCGCGTTGATGACGCGATCGCCATTCTGGCGGTTCTCCGGGGCGGCCAGCTCGGCACCGACGCCCAGCAGCGTCGTCAGCGCAGCACCGGCGAAGATGCGGTCCCAATGCCAATCAACGCCATCTTCCAATCCGGAGTTGCCGGCCGGGTCGGCACCGGCCAAGTTGTCCAGCGTCAGCGAGGACGTGTCGGGCAGGATGATCCGGTTCCATACCACCTGTACCCTGCTTTGCCCGTAGCTCACCTGGCTGTTGTAGCGGCCGAGGATGCGAGAACCCTGCGGGATCAGTACAAACTTACCCGTGGCCGTGTCATAGACTGGCTCCGTCACCGTGGCGATCACGTCGCCCGGCAGATCGGACTTGATGCCCGTGACCAGGGCACCAGCGATTACCGTACCGGCCATGACCTGATACGGTGAAGTCGGCATTTTCAGATTCCCGGAATTACGGGTTTCCGTAGTTCCGGCTTTCAGGAACGCCTCTTTCTGGTCCTGCCGGTTCTGCACGGCGGTCGGATCGGCCGGCTGCGCTGCTGTCGAGGCTGGTCCTGCAGCCATCGGATCGAAGCTCGCAAGACCGGATGCAGGGCTGGCCGTGGCCACCTGCGTCGGTGCGGCAGCGGCGCGCTGGTTGCTGGAACGGAAGAACACCGATGCCCCTGCCGCCGCTTCCGATTCCTTGCGCTGGGCGTCGTGCTCGGCATTTGCCGGAGCGTGGCCGGGTGGCGTATAAGTGGGCGTCACTGGCTGCTGCGACTTCACGATGGCGGGCCCCAAGTCGCCCGGCAGCGGCGGCCCCAGCTCGGGTACTTGGGGAGGCAACGCTCTCGGTAGCTTGGAGTAATCGGTCGGAAGCTGGTCCAGCCCTTCCGAGCGCGAAACACGATCCACGTTGTAAAGCTCGGCCTGTTCGCTTGCACTGCGCTTGCGCGGTTGCAGCGACCACATCGTGGCGCCCAGCACGGCAACGGCGAGGCCACCAGCCAGGATCGTCAATGTGCGCCGGTTCAAGCGAGTCACCGGGCGCGGCTGGGCTCGCAGCGCTACGTTCTCTGGCGCGACCTTTGGGGCGGCGTCGGGAACTGGCGTATCAGGGGTGTCGTTCTGGCTCATGGTCAATTCCCCCGCTCTGCGCCCACGACCCCATCCGTGCGCTCAATCCGCACCACTTCGCTCTTGTCGCCACCCAGGCGCAGCTCGGCCGCGCCGAACAGCCGATCGACGATGTAGTACGGCGAGCGGAAACGGTAGTTCACTAGTTGCCCATTGCCTTGAGCACCGATCACGAACAGCGGCGGCAGTTCCCCCTGGGCGATGCCTGGTGGGAACTGGATATAGACCTTCTCGCCGTCGTCGAAGGCGCGCAGCGGCTTCCACGGCGGCGTGCTGCCGCTGATGGCATAGCGGAAGCGAATCTTCTCCAGCGACAGGCCGGTATCGACCGGTGCGGTCGCCTGCGCGGCCTGGGCCTGCCGTTGCAGGGCCAGCATCCGATCCTTCGGGTATTCCCACGACACCGAAGCCATCCAGGCGCGTTCGGTCGAGGTCAGCTCGATCAGGTAGGTGCGCCGACTGGTGGTGACAACCAGATTGGTCTTGAGGCCCGAGCGGATCGGCTTGACCAGCACGCTGACGCGCAGCGCATCACCCGTACCGCTGGAGGTGTCACCGACAATCCAGCGCACCGTATCGCCAGCGGCAACCGTCACCAATTCCTCGCCGGGTTGAAGAGAAATGACCGTCACCCGCCCCGGTGCTGCATAGACCTGATACAGCGCGCCATCGGTGAAGGGCCAGACCTGGATGGCGTTAACGTAGCCCTCGCGCGTGGGCGCGATACGCGCCTCGGCATTGGCACGCGATACCCGTAGCTTTTCATCGGCGGGTTCCGGTGCTGCCTTGGCCTCGATGCTCTCGGGCAGAGGTTTCATCTGCGCCGGCATCGGCAGCACCTTCGGCACCTCCACGACTTCGACCGGTTTGGGCAGTTCGGGCAGCGGCTGGGCCTGCACCGGCTCATCGAGCGAGATGGCCGGCGGCGGTGTGCCCTTCGTGGCGCAGCCCTGTAGCGACAGAACTGACGCGGCAAGCGTCAACAACAAAGCGTAAAAGCGGAAAGTGTGGTTCATGGCTTGGCTCCTTCGGCGGCATCGAGTTCGCGGCTCCACGACAGTCCGTTGACATAGATGCCCAATGGGTTCTTGCGCAACCGCTGCTCGGAGCGCGGGGTTTGCAGGACGGTAGAAATCACGGCGTTCCAGCGCTCGGTGCCGGCCGGCGCGCCGTTGACGAAACGCTGCTCGGTCCAGCGCACGTTGAAAGACGCATCGCTGGCGCGCACAACGCTGGTGATCTGCACCGTGACCGACTCCTTGCCGACGCGGGCGAACGGGTCATGGGTACGCGCGTACTCGTTGAGCACGCCCGCGCCGCGATCGGTGGTGTAGTCGTAGGCATCGAGCCAGTTCTGCCGCACGACGATGGGATCGATGGACAGCGAACGAACCAGTACGACGAAGTGCGCCAGGTGGTAAGCGATCTGGGCATCGTTCGGCCGGTACGGCGTGGCGGCTTCGCCGACCGCCCGAACCTGGCCGGCCTGATCCACTTCCACCACGTAGGGCGTGACGATGGACTGCGCCGAGCGCCAGACCAGCCCGCCTGCCATCAACAATGCAAGCACCAGACAACCGAAAGCCATCAGCCGCCAGTTCTTGGCCTGCACGCGGGCCGAGCCGATGCGTTCGTCCCACACCTGGGCGGCGGATTGGTAGGGAGTGGCTGGCTGCGGCGTATCGGCATAGCGCACCTGCGGTCGCTTGAATCGCATGGTTTGTTCTCCTTATGAGTTGGAATCGTGCAAGCTCGGGCCGCTGCTTGAGCCACCGCCATCGCCCCCGCGCAGCGTGTGGGCTGCGGTCGTGGCGGCATGGCTGATTTGCTGGCGGCGGTGCAGGCGCTTGGCCCAGGCGGGCTGCGCCTGTTGCTGGTCGACAGCGCCGGAATTGGCTTCGCTGGCAGTGGATTGGCCTGACGCGGCGGCGCCTCCGGATGCCGGCCCTGCCTCGTCGGAACGGAAGGCGGATGCCGCACGCTCCTTGAGCGAGCGCATCCCAGCAGCGGCCTTTTGCCCGACGGCTTGCGCACCAGTCTTGGTAACGTTGCTCACACCGGCAGCCGCCCCCTTGAGACCACCGCCGGCTGCTGCTGAACCGGCTTGATAGGCCGAGCGCGCGCTGCCTGCGGTCGAGGCAGCAGTATGCGCGCCGCTCGCAGCCATCTTGGCGGCAGCCGGTGCCATGCGCGCCCCCGCCACCACTGCGCTACCCACGCCGGTCGCGGCAGCGCCGACCGCGACGGCCGTACCGGCTGCGCCCATCGCTGCACCGGCCATTGCACCCGCGCCAAGCTGCGGCGCACCAGACACCAAGCCGGTGGCGATGCCGGGGCCGAAGATGCCGAGTGCCAGCATGGCGAGCGAAGCCAGCATCACCACCAGCGCGTGGTCGACGGAGGGTTCATTCGGCGTGACCTGGAACTCGGCGAACAGCCCGGTTCCGATGCCTACGATCACGGCCAGCACCAACACCTTGATGCCCGACGACACCACGTTGCCGAGCACCTTTTCGGCGAGGAAGGCGGTCTTGTTCCAGAGCGCGAACGGCACCAGTACGAAGCCGGCGAGTGTGGTCAGCTTGAACTCAATCAGCGTGACGAAGAGCTGCACTGCCAGTACGAAGAAGCTGATGATGACGATCAGCCAAGCGAGGAACATCACCACGATGGGCGCGATGTTGATGAACACCTCGGGGAACCCGGCCATCTCGCTGATCTGCTGCAAGATGGGCGCAGCGGCGTCGATGCCGGTTTTGGCGAGGCGCCCCGGCTGCAGGAAGGTCGCCATGGTCAACGTCGAACCGGAAGCCGTCAGGCCGAGGCCGGCGAAGGACCGGAACACGATGCTCGCCAGCCAGTTGAAGTTGCCGATGATGTAGGCAAAGGCTCCCACGTAGAGCACCTTGCGCAGGAGCTTGGCCATCACGTCTTCGCCCTGGCCGGTGGCATTGCCCAGTGCCCAATAGAGGCCGGCCAGGGTCATGTCGATCGCCACCAGCGTCGCGGTCAGGAAAGCGACTTCACCGTGCAGCAGGCCGAACCCCGAATCGATGTACGTGGAGAAGACATTGAGGAAACGGTCGATGACGGAGACGTCGTTCATGGCCGCATCCGTCAGTTGCCGTAGAAGTTCACGGACTGCGGCGTGTACGCCGTGCCGCTGCCGATGAAGCGGCGCGTCACCTCGCGCCCACGCTCAACGGCCGCAGCTTGACGAGCCAGTTCCAACGAGGCCGCACGGCCTTGCGTGAGCTGGAGCTGCTGGGCCTGGATGGACTGCTTGGCTTGCAGGGCCAGGAGCTGGTTAGTGGCCTGCATCGCCTGCAAGGCGCCGGTGGCCGATTGGCTCTGGTCGACCAGATCGGCCAACACGCCCTCATCCTGGTTCAGGTTCTGCGACACCTGCGCCTGCATGCGCATGGCGGTCTGCAAGCCCTGAAGCGTGTTTTGCCAGCGCTGGTGAGCGTCCTGGAACATCTGGTTGCCGCTCACGGTGGCGGCGTATTGATCCGGGTACAGTTGTGCGAACTGCTGGTCCATGTTCTGGATGTCGAAGGCCAGCCCCCGCGCCTGGGCGATCAGTTGCCGTGTCGTGTCCAGATTGGATCGCAGGCGATTGACCACGTTGAACGGCAGGCTCGCAAGGTTGCGAGCCTCGTTCATCAAGGACTGCGCTTCGTTCTGAAGCTGCCTGATCTGGTTGTTGATCTGCTCCAGCGTGTGCGCGGCAGTCAGGATGTTCTGTGCCAGATTCGTGGGGTCGATGACGACCCATTGCGCTTGGGCGACCGGCATGGCACCGATCAAGGCGGCAACAGCAACGGCAAGAAGACGTTTTTTCATGGCGAAACCTCCAGAGGTTGGGAAGCAAGGAAGGACGCGGCCGAGGGAGCGGACGGCAATAGGTCGGCTGCCCAATCGAGGCCGCGATGGCGCAGCCAGGCACCGGCAAAGCCCGGTGTTCCGGCGTCGCGCAGCACGCTGTCGATGGCGCGTTGGTCCTGGGGTGTTGAAGCGCCCGCAAAGGCGAGCGTGACCGGCCCGAGGTCAAGATCGAACAGACGGTTGCCCAGACGCGACTGGTAGTAGTAGTCGCGCTTGGGCTGGGCGGTGGCGACGATTTCGATTTGCCGGCTGTTGAGCCCGAAGCCCTCGTAGATCGTGCGGATCTGCGGCTCGGTGGCCTGCGGGGTGGGCAGGAAGATGCGGCTGGCGCAGCTCTCGATGATCGCGGGCGCGATGGTCGAGTCCTTGATGTCGGCCAGCGACTGCGTGGCAAAGATGACGCTGACGTTCTTCTTGCGCAGCGTCTTGAGCCACTGGCGAATGCGCGCCGCGAACACCGGGTCGTCGAGGAACAGCCAGGCTTCATCGAGGATCAGCAGTGTTGGCGCGCCGTCGAAACGCTCATCGAAGCGTGCGAACAGATAGCCCAGCACAGCCAATACTGCGGCTTTGCTGTGCATCAGTTCCTCCATCTCGAAGCCCTGCACGTCGCCCACGCCCAGCCGGTCGCTGTCGGCATCCAGCAGCTTGCCGTGCGCACCGCCGAGCACGTAAGGCGCTAGCGCCTGGCGCAGCACGTTGGATTGCAGCAGCACCGACAGGCCGGTGAGCGTGCGCTGCTCCACGGGCGCGCCCGCAAGACTGCCGAGCGCCGACCAGATGGTCACCTTCTCGTCCGGGCCGACCGCAATACCTTCATGCCGTAGGCGGCCCTCAACCCACTCGGCCGCCCACGTGCGGTAGCCTTCCCGGTTGATGCGGGCGAGCGGCTGGAAAGCGATTGCACCGTCAGTCCCCAGGTCGTAGTGCTCGCCACCCAGGCCGAGAATGGTGGCACGCATCGAACGCCCCATGTCGAAGGCGAAGATGCGTGAGCCGGGATAGCGGCGGAACTGCATCGCCAGCGTGGCAAGCAGAACCGACTTGCCCATGCCGGTCGGGCCGGCCACCAGCGTATGCCCGACGTCGCCGACGTGCGTCACCAGCCGGAATGGCGTCGCACCCTCGGTGCGCGTGACGATCAACGGCGGACCGTCGAGGTGGGCGTTCTTCTCCGGCCCGGCCCACACCGCCGATACTGGCATCAGGTGCGCGAGATTCAGCGTCGAGACGATGGGCTGACGCACATTGGCGTAGGCATTGCCCGGCACCGACGACAACCAGGCCTCCACGGCATTCAGCGTCTCCGGGATGGTCACGAAGCCACGGCCCTGGATGACGCGCTCCACCATGCGCAGCTTTTCGTCGGCGGCGTTGGCGTCGGCATCCAGCACGGTCACGGTCGCGGTGACGTAGCCGAAGGCGACCTGATCGCTGCCCAACTCCTGCAAGGCCGCGTCCGCGTCGGCGGACTTGTTGCTGGCATCGGTATCGACCAACGGGCTTTCCTGTTGGAAGATGGTTTCGCGCAGCAGCGCGAGGACGTTCTTGCGCTTGGCGAACCATTGCCGGCGCAGGCGGCCCAGTTCCTTCTCGGCCTCGGCCTTGTCCATGCACAGGAAACGCGTGCTCCAGCGGTAGGCGAAGCCCAGGCGGTTGAGGTCGTCCAGAATCCCCGGCCAGGTCGAGGTCGGGAAGCCGCGTACCGTGACCACGCGCAGGTGCTGGTCGCCCAGCATGGGCGCGAGGCCGCCAACCAGTGGCGCATCGGCCAGCAGTGCATCGAGATGGAACGGCACTTCCGGCACGCCGACGCGGTAGCGGTGTGTCGAAACGGTCGCATGCAGGTAGGTCAGCGTCTGGCTGTCGTCGAGCCAGTCGATCTCCGGCATCACGCCGTCGAGCAGGTCGTAGATGCGATCGGTTTCCGCGACGAAGGCCGACAGACGTTCGCGCCAGTCCACGCCTTGTATGGGCGTGTTCTCGTAGAGCATCTTGGCTGCACGGGCGCCCGATTCTTCCGGCGGCAGGTATTGCAGCGTGAGGTGATAACCGCTCTCGAAGTGTTTCCCCGACTCTTTGAAGGTCGCGCGCCGCTCCTCGTCCACCAGCCAGGACAAGGGCTCCGGGAAATCCGAGTGCGGATAGTCGGCCGCAGGCCGGCGTTCGGCTTCGACGAACAGCGCCCAGCCAGAGCCGAGCCGACGCAGTGCGTTGTTCAGTCGCGCCGTGGTGGCGATCAGCTCGCCTTGCGTCGCACTGTCCAGGTCTGGCCCACGAAAGCGTGCCGTGCGCTGGAAACTGCCATCCTTGTTGAGCACGACACCCGGCGCGACCAGACCGGCCCACGGCAGCCAGTCGGCCAGCAAGGCCGGGCGCTGGCGGTATTCGGCGAGGTTCAGCATGGCATGGTCCTTACACGTCCAGCAGCGGTTTGTGTTTCAGGTGGGTGGCAAACACCTGCATGAACTGTGGATCGACGCGCGCACCCCACATCGCCAGCGAGTGGCCGACGATCCAGAGCACCAAGCCCGGAATCCACAGTTGCAGGCCCAGGCCAACGGCGGCGGCCAGCGTGCCGTTGGCAATCGCCACGGTGCGCGGTGCGCCACCCAGCAGAATCGGTTCGGTCAGCGAGCGATGCAGCGGAATCTCGAAGCCCGGCAAGTCGTTGACCGTGCTCATACGACGGCCCCGCCGGAGAAGCTGAAGAACGACAGGAAGAACGAGGATGCGGCGAAGGCGATGGACAGGCCGAACACGATCTGGATCAGCTTGCGAAAGCCCCCCGACGTGTCGCCGAAGGCCAGCGCCAGACCGGTGGAAATGATGATGATGACCGCGATGATCCGCGCCACCGGCCCCTGGATGGAGTCGAGGATGGATTGCAGCGGCCCTTCCCAGGGCATCGAGGAACCGGCCGCCTTCGCGGTGCCGGCCATCGTCAGCATCGCGGCGGCCAGCAGCAGGCCGTGATGCACCGGCGCGGCCAGACGGCGCAGGCGAGCGAGGATCGAAGCCGGATTTGCGGAAAAGCGGAAAGCAGGGGCGTGCATCATGGCAGTTCTCCAGAGTGGTTGAGGGACAGGGAGGGAACGATGGAAGAAGGCGGTAGCAGTTCTGGAAACGGCGTTTCCAGCACGTCCGTCAAGCGATAGCCCACGCCGTCGAAGCCGGCGACGCGGGCGATGGTTTCGATGCGGCGCTTGCGGCCACGGCCGACGATGAACACGACGACGTTCACCGCCTCGGCGATCAATGCGCGCGGCGGGTTGATGGCGACTTCGAGAACCAACTGTTCCAGACGCAGCAGCGCGCCCAGCGCGGAACCAGCGTGTATGGTGGCAATGCCACCGGGATGGCCTGTGCCCCAGACCTTGATAAGGTCCAGCGCCTCGCCGCCGCGCACCTCGCCAACGACCACGCGGTCGGGGCGCAGCCGCATCGTGGCGCGCACCAGCTCGGTCATCGAAACGACGCCCGCGCGCGTGCGCAGCGGCACATGGTCGCGGGCGGCGCATTGCAGCTCGATGGTGTCTTCGAGCACCAGCACGCGGTCGCCGGTGACGGCGATCTCGGCGAGCAAGGCGTTCGCCAACGTCGTTTTGCCAGTGCTGGTGCCGCCGGCGATCAGGATGTTTTGCCGCTCGCGCACGGCACGGCGCAGGAAGTCGGCTTGTGGGGCGGACAGGATGCCGTCGGCGACATAGCGATCCAGGCCGATGATGTTCACGGCCCGCTTGCGCAGCGCGAAGGCTGGCCCCGGCGCAGCGGGCGGCAGAATGCCCTCGAAGCGTTCGCCCGTCTCGGGCAACTCGGCGGTCAGGAGCGGTTGGCCGCGATGGACTTCCGCGCCGACGTGCGCGGCGACCAGCCGGATGATGCGTTCGCCGTCTTCTTCAGAAAGTTCTACGCCCAGCGGTGCGCGACCGGACGACAGGCGATCCACCCACAGTGACCGGTCAGGGTTGAGCATGATTTCCACCACGTCCGGGTCTTCCAGCGCGGTGGCGATCACTGGCCCCATGGCCGTGCGCAACATGCGGATGCGCCGATCGAGCGACGTGGCAGTGAAGGACTCAGGTTGCGCACTCATGAGGCATGCTCCTGGGCTTCGGCCAACGTCGCTGCTTCGTCAAGCCGCGCAGAGTCGGGCTGAAGTTCCTCCACCACATCGCGCACCAGACTGCGCCCACGCAACAGATGCCGGCCGAGCTGTTCGACGAACTGCTCGAAGCGCGCCTTGCCTTGCGCGCGGGCCGCTTCCTGGTGCGCCTCGGGAACCGGCGTGCTGACGGTCAGGAAATAGCGAACGAACAGCGCCAGCGTCTCGATCTCGATGTTCTGATCGCGCTCCAGTCGCTCGAACTGGCGTGACAGCCGATCAAGCCGCTTGGCGATGGCCGCCTCGCGCTGATCGCCCGCATCCGGCGACAGCCAGGAGGCCAGTGCTGCCGCAACGATGGACGACTTGGACACACCTTTCTTGGCAGCCAGTTCGTCCAGGCGCTTGGCATGTTCGGGTGGAATGAACAGATTGAGGCGGTATTGGCTCATAGCTGGATTCCGTCGTCAGGGTCGAGGGATGCCAGCCGGGCCGTGCGTTGCATGGCCGGGTCGAGCTGGCGGGGAAGCGGCAGCGGCAAGTCGTCGTCATCGAGCAGTGCCAGGTCGTTGCTGGCAGGCTCCTGTTCAGGGTGGTACTCGGCGACTTCGGATAGCTCTGGCTGACGGCGCGGTCCACCGTCATCGGCGGTGCTGGCTTCGCTGTCGGCCAGGGACGCAGCAGCGGGTGTGGTTGGTACGACGGGGATCGCCAGACCGCTCCAGTCGTCGGGCTGCCGAGGCGGTGCGTCGGCGTAGCGACTGGCTGCGAGTGCGGGCGGTGGCAGTACGCGCCGCTTGAAGTTCACGTCGGCGTAGTAGCGCAGCTTCTTCGCCTTGATCGGTGCCAGGCTGGACACCATCACGACGGCCTCGTCCGGCGGGAGTTGCATCACCTCGCCGGGCGTCAACAGCGGGCGTGCCGTTTCCTGGCGCGACACCATCAGGTGGCCCAGCCACGGTGCGAGCCGGTGACCGGCATAGTTGCGCTGCGCGCGTAGCTCGGTGGCCGTGCCCAACGTCTCGGAGATGCGTTTGGCGGTGCGTTCGTCGTTGGTGGCGAACGTCACCCGGACATGGCAGTTGTCGAGGATGGAATGGTTCTGGCCGTAGGCCTTGTCAATCTGGTTGAGCGACTGCGCGATCAGGAAGCTGCGGATGCCGTAGCCAGCCATGAAGGCCAAGGCCGTCTCGAAGAAATCGAGTCGGCCCAGCGCCGGGAACTCATCGAGCATCAAAAGCAGCTTGTGGCGGCGCGCGATGCCGTCCGAGCCATCGAGCGATTCGGTCAGGCGCCGACCGATCTGGTTGAGGATCAGCCGTACCAGCGGCTTGGTGCGGCTGATGTCGGACGGTGGCACAACCAGGTACAGCGATACCGGATGCCCTGCCGAAATCAGGTCGGCGATGCGCCAGTCGCAGCGCGAGGTGACTTCGGCCACCGTGGGATCGCGGTATAGGCCGAGGAAGGACATGGCCGTGGACAGCACGCCCGAACGCTCGTTGTCACTCTTGTTGAGCACTTCGCGTGCGGCCGAGGCGACGACAGGATGTGGTGTGTCGCCCAGGTGCCGCGTCGTCATCATCCGATGCAGCGTCAGCTCGAACGGGCACGCCGGGTCGGACAGGAAGTTGGCAACGCCACGCAACGTCTTGTCTTCGCCTGCGTAGAGGACGTGCAGGATGGCGCCGACCAGTAAGGCGTGCGAAGTCTTTTCCCAATGGTTGCGGCGCTCCAGTGCGCCTTCCGGGTCCACCAGGATGTCGGCGATGTTCTGCACGTCGCGCACTTCATGCGCACCGCGCCGGACCTCCAGCAGCGGGTTGTAGGCGGCCGACTTGGGGTCGGTGGGATTGAACAGCAGGCAGTGCGAGAAGCGCGAGCGCCAGCCGGCAGTGATCTGCCAGTTCTCGCCTTTGATATCGTGGATGACGGCAGACGCGGGCCAGGAAAGAAGCGTTGGCACGACGAGACCGACGCCCTTGCCGGAGCGTGTCGGCGCAAAGGTCAGAACGTGTTCCGGTCCTTCGTGTCGGAGGTACTGGCCGTCATGCAGCCCGAGAAAAATGCCGGCAGGCTGATTCAGACCGGCTTTGCGGATGTCTGCGGCATCGGCCCAGCGCGCGGAGCCGTAGGTCGTGACCAGTTTCGATTGCCGCGAACGCCACACTGACATGCCGATGGCAACCAGCACGGCGACCAGACCGCTGGCGCCTGCGATCGCACCGCCAATGTCGAAGACATGCGGCGCGTAGGCATCAAAGAAGAACCACCACTCGAACAGCCGCCAGGGGTGATAGACCGGCGTACCGAAGAAATCGAACCAGGGCGAACCCAGGCGTAGTTGGTAGCCCAGGGCGGCGGCTGTCCATTGTGTGGCACTCCACACACCGGCAATCACGATGCTGAAAACAGCAACGATCTGCCCGAACAGCACACCTTGACCTTGCATTCTGGCCTCCGATTTCTCCCATGTGGCAAGTGGCACGAAGACGTGCCGTTGTCATCAGGATCGTGGTCAGAACAAGGCCGGTCAAAGACCGTTATCGGGACAAAGATGCCTTTAAAAGCATCAATTCATGTAGGGGAAAAACCAATAAAAATACCGCAAGCAATGGCGCATTGCGGCGTATCGAGAAAATAAGTGCAGTTTCGTGGCGAGTTGCGAAATCTCGACTTACTTTACCACCCGATCTCATTGCACCTGACCAGAACATCTTGTCGTCGTGGCCGGGTCCAGTGGGCAGCAACCGGCCAAGAGTGGAGAATAGCTGAGCGCTCACACGCGATCATTCTTTGTCTCAACTTGAAATGCGTAGATCTTGATGCCGGCGCATCTAGCGCATCGCGGTGCGCTCGTCATGTTATGATTTTCGGGCGTCTTCGGGGCGGGGTGAAATTCCCCACCGGCGGTATGCCCGGCTGCATTGGGCGAGCCCGCGAGCGCCTGCGGTTCCGCAGGGTCAGCAGACCTGGTGCAAAGCCAGGGCCGACGGTCACAGTCCGGATGAAAGAAGATGCCGATATCCGTGCGATATGCCAGGAGACTGGCGTTCGCGCGGATGTCTGCGTGTGCCCGGGAGCGCTTTTTCGCCAATCTTTCCTTAGCGAGGAGCGTTTCATGTTTCTACAACAGCAGTTCCAAAGCAGTACTTCCCGTCCGCCGCCCGATCTTGCCGCACGCATGCCCGCCGCCCTGGCGGCCATGCGCGCCGGGCGCCCGGTCATCCTCGTCGATGACGAGGACCGCGAAAACGAAGCCGATCTGATCGTCGCCGCCGAGGTCTTGACGGTACCGACCATGGCTTTGTTGATCCGCGAATGCAGCGGCATCGTCTGCCTCTGTTTGACTCGCGACATGGTGACGGCGCTCGATCTGCCGCCGATGGTCGACCGCAACGAAAGCCGGTTTAGCACGGCGTTCACGGTCTCTATCGAGGCACGCCATGGGGTGACCACCGGCGTGTCGGCCCAGGATCGAGTGACGACGATCCGTGCCGCTATTGCAGAGGGCGCACAACCGGCTGACTTGGTCCGACCGGGCCATGTTTTCCCATTGTCGGCACACCCTCAGGGGGTGCTTGGACGGCGGGGTCATACCGAAGGCGCCGTCGACTTGGCAAAGTTGGCTGGCCTAAGGCCGGCTGCGGTACTCTGCGAGTTGATGAACCCCGACGGAACGATGGCAAGAGGTGCGGACATCGAGAACTTTGCCGAACTACACGACCTCTCCGTCATATCCATTGCCGATCTGATCCGCTGGCAGAAAATGCAAGAACTTCGTTGATGCCATAACCGACAACGATAGGCCGAGATTCAGGCAAGTAGTTCAGTGCTCGGGGTCTCGGCCTATTCGTCCGATTGGGGTAGGTTTGAGTCGGTCAAGTCGCATGCGATTCAGTGGTCAAGGCAATGCGATTTTGCAGCGAGTCACCCACGATCAGAACTTAGGTTGCTCCTTCGGCAGCGTGTATGGTGTCTTTCCATCACCGAGAAAACGTCGGTTCGTCGCTTCGGCCACTCGATTGCAGAGTTCGTCGCCGAGCTTAGCCCGATCTGTCTTGCACTGCTGGCGTAGCGCCTTCAACCGTTCGGGATTGGCGGCGAGCGATTCGACGGTTTCGATTGGCGCAGAGCTGTTGCTTGTCGCGGTCGGTTCGGATTTGCCGCAAGCCACCAGCGTTGCAGCAAGCAGAAATGGGATGATCTTCTTCATGGCTCGATTTCCTCGGGTGGATCAGTTCGTTCAAGTGCAGCAGAAGTCTTTCCTCTTGGAGGCTCAATGGCAAAGACTCGTTCGATGAAACGAGCCAAGGCATCTGACGGCTTGCTATCCGCGCGCAACAGGTAAGTCGTGAGCATGTGCGAACGACCAGCCAGTGGCCGGGCCACCACGCTGGGTTCACGGCTGGCGGCAATCTGCGATGCGCCCGCCAGCCCGAGCGCAAAACCTGCCGACACCAGGGTCATCATCAGATCGAAGGATGCGACTCGTTCGGCGATCAAGGGCTCCATACTTGATTGACGCAAAGCGCGATCAATTTGGCGAGCGTGTCCTTCGCATGTATGCGCATCGCCGAGTGCCAAGGGATAGCGCAACACCTCGTCCAACGGTACACGCTTGTAGGCGAGTAAGGGGTGACGTGCCGGAACCGCCACCATCAATGGATCGTGCCAAATGGGTTCAGCAACAAGTCCATCACCAGCTTCATCCAACTGAGCAAACCCTACGTCGTAGAGATCGTCGTGCAGCCCCTTGATCTGCTGGGACAGTGGAACCTCGGTCAGGCGAATCTCGATTTCAGGCTCCTCCTGCCGGCAAAGTGCCAAGAGGGCTGAGAAGCAGATCGGCGTGATGCCATCAGACAAAGCGATGCGCAATTGGCCGTGGAAGCCGTTGGAGGCGGCTTTTACGCTGTCCCGAGCTTGCTGCAAGGAGGCGAAGACACGAGGTACGTGTTCCAAGAACATCCGGCCCGCGCGCGTGAGTCGGGTACTGCGGGTGGTGCGAGCAAATAGCTGAACACCCAGGTCTTCTTCCAGTTCTTTGATGGCGCGTGAAAGCGGCGACTGTT
The DNA here is from genome assembly GCA_964542455.1 of uncultured Thiobacillus sp. Lineage (GTDB taxonomy): Bacteria > Pseudomonadota > Gammaproteobacteria > Burkholderiales > Thiobacillaceae > PFJX01. The sequence goes on from CAZIUC010000016.1 coordinate 70,641, forward strand.
CGATATGTAAGCGCTCGGCCGCCCGGGCGAAGTGGAGTTCTTCGGCCACTGCCAAGAAGCAGCGTAAGTGCCTCAACTCCATAAAAGCATCCCTTGTCCTTTCAGCTCACTGCAGAAGACGCCGGACACGGACGGCGATTTCGTCGATCTGAGCTTCATCGCAGATCAGCGGGGGTAGTAGCCGAATCGTCCTCTCGCGGGTGACGGTGATGAGCAGCCGTTCCTGCTCCAGAGCCTTGCGTACCAGATCACCGCAGGCCCGGTCCAACTCAATGCCGACCATCAATCCCTGTCCGCGGATGGCAACGACTCCGGGGACGCCGGACAACGCCTTGCGTAGCCCCAGCAGCAGTTGCCGGCCTAGCACGGCGGCCCGGTCGGGCAGACCCTCCCGCTCGATTGCGTCGATGACGGTGCAGCCGACCCGACAGGCCAACGGGTTGCCGCCGAAGGTGGAGCCGTGGGTGCCTGGCGAGAACAACTCGGCCGCACGACCACGCGCCAGGCAGGCTCCGATCGGGAAACCGTTGCCCAAGCCCTTCGCCAGAGTGACAACATCTGGCAGGATGCCGGCCTGCTGGTAGCAGAACCACGTGCCAGTGCGCCCCATGCCGGTCTGAATCTCGTCGGCCATCAGCAGCCAGTCGTGCTCATCACACAAATGGCGTACCGCCCGCAGGTACTCGGGCGATGCCACATGTACGCCACCTTCGCCCTGGATGGGTTCGAGTAGCACTGCCGCGATGCCTGGCACGTGCTCTGCAGCTTGTCGGATGGCATATAGGTCGTTGTAGGGCACCCGCACGAAGCCGGGCATCAGCGGCTCGAAGCCGCGATGCACGGCTGAGTTGCCCGTAGCCGCCAGGGTGGCGAAGGTGCGGCCGTGAAAGCTGTTTTGCATTACCAGCACTTGCGGCGGCGCTACCTGCTTGCGGTTGGCGTGCAGCCAGGCCAGCTTGAGTGCGGTTTCGTTGGCTTCCGCACCCGAGTTGCAGAAGAAGGCGCGCTCCATGCCAGCCAAGGCGGACAGGCGTTCGCCCAGGCGGTCTTGCCAAGCGATGCCGAACATATTGGACGTGTGCAAAAGCAGCGTGGCCTGTTCGGCGATTGCTGCTGCGACATCGGGATGGGCGTGTCCGAGGTTGGTCACGGCCACCCCGGCGATGGCATCAAGGTACTCCGTGCCTTGGGCGTCCCAGAGGCGAGCACCTTGTCCGCGAACGAACGAAACTGGCTGGCGGGCATAGACGTGCATCAGGTGGGCGTGAGGTGTGAGCATGAGCTAGAGATTCCAGGGAAGTGGGCTTACATATCAAGGGGCGCAGGCTTGAACAGCGGCTCGCTGCTCAAGAGCCGCACGCCGTCGGATGTGCTTTCGACCAGACGCCTTTCGTCATAGGCGACCAGCAATTCCAACTGGTAGCCGTTCCGCTTCAAGCAGTCGGCGATTTCCTTGATGGCTTCACGCGACGATGGCGTACTGGACTCGAAGTGCCCAAGCAGCCGGTCGCGGTTGTGGATGATGAGGCGGTAGGTATTCATGTGCGGCTTTCCAGAGATGATCCGGTTGATGTAGCCAGCAGCAGCTCGGCGCATTGCGCCTGCCGGGTTAGCCGCAATGCTGACGTGACCTGATCGCAAGCCAAAGACGCAGCCTTGAACACCGAGGCACCCGTCAGCAGGGTGCCCGTGAGCGCAGCGCTGAACAAGTCGCCCGAGCCTTTGAGCAAAGCGTCGATGCGAGGATGATTCAAGACCTCCTGCCGGTTGCGGGTCACGACCGCCACCAGCATTTGATTGGCGGGCCAAGCCGCAGGAGCGGCACTGGTGACGATCACCCATTGCGTTCGACCGACCAGCAGGGTTCGTGCGGCGGCGATGACACTTTCGGGGTTCGTTGCCGCCAGGCCGGTCAGCCGTTGCAGCTCGAAGCCGTTGGGCGTCAGCCCGTCGGCCAGCGGCAGCAGATGGCGGTGGTAGGCGTCGGCGATGCCCGGACTGACGTATTCCCCGTGGTCATGGTCGCCCAGCACGGGATCAACTACGACTTGCAAGCCAGGCTGCGCTTCGATGGCTTGGCCGATCCAGCGACCCAACGCCTGCGCCTGTTCCGGGCTGCCGAGATAGCCGGTGAGGATAGCCCGAAGCCGGCCCAGCGCACCGCGCGCAGTCAGGTCGCGTAGATAGCCCTCGAACCACGCGGTGGGCAAGGTGCCACCGTGGATTGTCGGATAGTGTGGCGTGTTGCTGAGAATCACCGTAGGAACGGCCGCGACGATCAGTCCCTGCGCTTGCAGCGTGGGCATGGCCACGTTGTTGCCGACCCGGCCATAGACGACCTGCGACTGGACGGAAACCACATCGATGGGCAGCGGTTGTAGCGACGGCACAGGATCAATGGGAACGGCGGTAGCAGCTTCAATTGGTCGCATCAATCCGTTTTCCCCTCTCCAGCCGACGGCCAGTAGTAAACATCCGGCGTGGCTCGTGCACCGAAGATGGCCTGCCCGACGCGCACGACAGTTGCCCCCTCTTCGATAGCGATTTCGTAATCGCCGGACATGCCCATCGACAGTTCATCCAGGTCGATTCCATCCGGGGCTTCCTGACGCAGTCGATCGCGCAGTTCGCGCAGCAGCACGAAGCAGCGGCGCACGCGCGCAGCCTCGACCGACAGCAGAGCCAGTGTCATGAGGCCGCGCACACGTAGCGCCGAAAATGCCGGTAGCTCGCGTATGAAAGCGGCCACCTCGTCCGGCGGAAGGCCGTACTTGCTGGCCTCCCCCGATGTGTTGACCTGCACGAACACATCCAGCCCGCGGCCTTCGGCTTGCAGGCGCCGCTCCAGCGCCTCGGCCACGCGCAGGCTATCCAGCGCCTGAAACTCGGCGGCGAAGTGCGCCACCAACTTGGCCTTGTTGGTCTGCAAATGGCCAATCACCGACCAACGCAGATCGGTCAGGTCAGTCATCCCCTCCCATTTTCGGTATGCCTCCTGCGGCTTGTTCTCGCCGAGCAGGCGGCAGCCCGCAGCGTAAGCCAGGCGCAGGCTCGCTTCGGACTTGGTCTTGCTGACGGGCAGCAGACGCACGCCGCCCGGATCGCGGCCGCCCCGCTGGCACGCCGCCGCAATGCGCGCATGAACTGCTGCCATGTTGCGACGGAAGTCCTCCACCGACTCGGCCTGGGGCCAGCGTCCATGCTGGTCGTGCATGGTGGATGTTTCCAGGGGTATGCCAATGTTCACGTGTAAGCCTCGCTATCGGAAAGCCCATCGCACTCAAGGTGGTGCAGGCGTCGTCGAATTAATGTATAATTGTCCTAGGTCAAACTTTAACATGTCCTAGATCATTATGGGAATTGTCGGAAAGACTGCGGCCGAGATCTTCGACAGCATCCGAACGCTGACGCAGACGGGCGCATTGACGCCGGGCCAGGAACTGCCCACGGTGCGCGATCTGGCCGCCACGCTGAGCGTCAACCGCAATACGGTGTCGATGGCCTACAAGCGCTTGGTGACGGCCGGGGTCGCGGTTACGCAAGGTCGATTAGGCACGGTCATTCGTGAGCAGCCCGGCCCCGGTGAGCAAGAAGGCTCGCTGCCCGGCTCGCCGTTGGTCGACCTAGGCGGCGGCAATCCGAATCCAGTCTGGCTGCCCGACATGGGCGCAGCCCTGGTGCGGAAGCCGTATCGCCCGCGCCTGTATGGCGAGGCCACGGTGGCCCCGGAGCTAGAAGCCTCAGCGAGGCAATGGTTGACTGGCGATTGCCCAGATCGCTTCGAGATCAACTTGACGAATGGAGCAGTGGATGCTGTTGAGCGTTTGCTGGGGGCATATCTGGTGGCAGGTGATAAGGTAGCCGTAGAAGACCCATGTTTCGTCAGCAATATCAACACGCTGCGCATTGCCGGGCTGCAAACCGTAGGGGTGGCCGTCGATGCGCATGGCATGCGTGCCGAGGTGCTGGAACAGGCGCTGGCGCAGGGCGCGCAGGCGGTTATCGTGACGCCGCGCGCGCACAACCCGACCGGATGCAGCTTGAGTGCGGCGCGCGCGCGCAAGCTGCGCGCGGTGCTGGCGCACTATCCGCACGTGCTGGTCATCGCCGACGACCATTTCTCGTTGCTGGCCGTAACCGACTACTTCGATGTGATTCCACCCATGGCCCAACGGTGGGCGTTGATCCGGTCGGTGTCCAAGATGCTCGGCCCCGACCTGCGCTTGGCCTTCGTTGCCAGCGATGAACAGACCTCCCAGCGGCTGCACCTACGCCTGGCGCCCGGCACGAACTGGGTCAGTCATCTATTGCAGGATGTAGTCGGCGCCTGCCTGTCTTCGCCGGAAGTCTCCGCACAGATCGTCCAAGCTCGCGCGGACTATGCGCGGCGTCGAGACAGCCTGACGATGGCCCTGGCCAGGCAAGGCATCTCCGTCACCACGCCTGCCGAGGGCCTGAACCTGTGGCTGCCGTTGCCGGCGAACAGCCAGGCGGCGGTACTGGAGCTAGCCCGTCATGGCTGGCTGGTGCGCGGCGGTGAATCTTTCGGTGTACAGGGGCAGGCGCACGGGCTGCGCATCACAGTTTCATCCATCGACGAGGCAGGCGCGGAAGCGTTTGCGCGCGTGCTCGGCCATGTGCTGGGCCAGGGATATGGGATGTCATCGTGTAGTAAAGCTTCGCGCGTGGCTGCTCATTCAACCAAATTCATCCAATAGAAAGGGAAATCATGAGAGTACATTTCGTGGTGCATGAATCGTTCGAGGCACCAGGTGCATATGAAGCATGGGTCCGTGATCGTGGATACGAGGCAACGTATTCTCGCGTCTATGCGCATGAACCGCTGCCGCAGTCCATCGAGAACATCGATCTGCTGGTGATCATGGGCGGCCCCCAATCGCCATCAACGACCCGAGAGGAATGTCCGCATTTCGATGCTGCGTCGGAATGTGCTTTGATTGCCGAATTCGTCGCCGCTCGAAAGGCCGTCGTTGGTGTGTGCTTGGGAGCGCAGTTGATGGGCAAGGCCCTGGGCGCCCGCCATGAGCACAGCCCGGAAAAGGAAATCGGAAAGTTCCCGATCAAATTGACGACTGAAGGGAAGGCTCACGTCAAGTTCGCCCACTTCGGCGACACCGTGGACGTTGGGCATTGGCACAGCGACATGCCGGGGCTGACCGCAAATGCGAAAATCATTGCGTACAGCGAGGGATGCCCTCGCCAGATCATTGAGTATGGTGAACTCGCATATGGATTCCAGTGCCACATGGAGTTCACGCTTGACGTTATCGAACTTCTGATTGCCGCAGCCGAACGTGAACTGGCAACGCTGACTAACCATCGTTTTGTGCAGCAGCCAGATGCCTTGCGCGACAACGACTATGACGTCATGAACCAGAATCTGTTTGGTTTTCTCGACAAACTCATGGTGGCTTATGCCGCGAACTGCGGTGTCACCCTTAACGAGCCGAACGCCTGATCGAATCCGAAAGCGATCTTATAGACCACTTGTGAACCGCCCCGGCCGGGGCGGTTCACACCCGCTGGCGGGTAAAGCTCGTCCTGTCTTACTTCAGCGCGACCTTGGGAAAGTCGACCGGAACGTCAAACGCGACATTGACGTAGTTGGTGAAGAGATTCAGCGCGACGTGGGCCATGATTTCGACGATTTGCTCATCGCCAAATCCGGCATCGCGTAGGCGGGTGACATCGGCTTTGTTGACGTGGGCACGCTGTTCGACCACCTTCAGCACGAAGGTCAGCGCCGCGGCGGTCTTGGCGTCGCCGGATTGGCCCGCTTGTGCGGCAGCCATCTCGGTGGCGGTTGAGCCGGCATTTTGGCCGAGCACGGTGTGGGCGGCCAGACAGTATTCGCAACGATTCCGGTTGGCGATTGCGACCGCGATCTGTTCACCAAGTTTGGCACCCAAGGTGCCCTTGTCCAACGCGCAGAAGGAACCCCACATGCTCTTGAGCGCGGCGGGCGAGTTTACGACGGCGCGGAACATGTTGGGCACGGTGCCAAATGCCTGCTGGATTTCCGCCAGCACGGCGGCGCGATCCGGAGTGGTTTGAGTGGATTCGATCAGATTGACGTGGCTCATGGGTGTTTCCTTTATTTGATGGGAATGTGTGTCAGTCGAGCGGGAGTTTTCATTCACAGCACATGCTCGATCGGGGAGTGGTCTTCGAGGCGCATGACCTTGCCGTTGATCACCAGCGACGGCAGCCGCGCGACGCCAGCGGCAACTGCCTCGCCAGCCCGGCGGTTGTCCGCGCCGAGGTTGATGATCTCGACGTTTAGTCCGGGTGCCGAGGCGAAGCTATCGGCGATGGACAAACAATTGGCGCAGCCGTCGTGGTAGAGAATCGCCGGCATCTCAGAACTCACCATCCTTGATGTACGGTTGACTCCACAAGATGCTCTGCATCAGCACCGCCTTCACCCATGCTGTATGCATCTTCTCGACATCGGCCGCCGATGCGTCCTTTTTGGCAAGGAATGGTTTGAGCGTGGTGGTGACGGGAATGGTCAGCGCTGGGATATAGCGGAAGTTCACCTGGGCGACGCTCGGGACGCGGTCGGTCTTGTTCTTCTTCAGACGATTGTGGCGCAGGCCGATCTCGTACTGCCAATCCAGCCATTTCTGGTCGTAGTTGGCGTCGGCGGTGTCGAGAACCCACAACGCGAAGCGCTTGCGCACGGCTTCCAGGTATGCACCGTCGGGCCTGCCAGTCTTCGCATCACTGAAAAAATGGACCAATTCGGGCGTCGAGGCGACGAAGCCGTACCAAACATCGAGGATGGCGTCGGTCTGGTCGGCTAGGATGGCCTTGCTCTGGCGCAGCGCCTTGATGTCCTCTTCAGTGAATAGCAACGTCGTCTGCAGCGCCTTGAGGTCCGTCATCGTGTATGGCGCCTTGGACAACGTCCGCTGACCATAGGCGTAACCGGGAGCACTTGTACCGGGTTGTTGCTGCGCGTGGCTAACTGAGCAAACGCACGCCAATGCGATGGCGAAAAAGGTGGGTATGTGTGGCTTCATATGACTCTCCAAGGTTGGGTTGGGATCGTCGATCCGCTGTGATCGACGGCTTGAAGTTTGGTCGAAAAATCTGAATTATTGGATACAATATGTACAATAAAGATACCAATTAGTTCGAATGAGCGCATATGAAAGATAGCCTTCCGGTTGATCGTCTATCCGGCATCCTCGAACGCTTCCGCGTGCAGGCGCAGTTGCATCATTCCGGCGCGCTGTGCGGACTCAACCACTTCGACGCTTGCGAAGGACACGGTTACTTGCACGTGTTGCGCCGCGGTCAGCTAAAAGTGAGCCATCCGGGTGCGCGCGATGTGCCCAAATCGATGCACCTCAAAGAACCGACGCTGTTGCTGTATCCGCGCCCGATGACGCATCGCTTCCACAACCCTCCGTTGGAGGGTTCCGACTTCACCTGCGCGCGCCTGGTCTTCGATGGAGGAGAACGCAACCCGCTGGCGCGGGCGCTACCGTCTTTGATCGTTTTGCCGTTGGCGCGGATATCCGGTTTGCACTCGACGCTGGAGTTGTTGTTCGCTGAAACCGACCGCGTGCGCTGCGGCCAGCGACTGCTGGCCGATCGGCTGTTTGAGGTAGTCGTTCTCCAGTTGCTGCGCTGGTTGCTCGACAATCCACAGGAGGCAGGTGTGCAGCCCGGACTCATCACCGGGTTGTCGGACCCGCGCCTGGCCCGTGCACTGGTAGCGATGCACGACAGCCCCGGCGAACCGTGGACGCTGGAGCGCATGGCCGAATGCGCCAGCATGTCGCGCACTTCGTTTGCCACTACGTTTCGCGAGGTAGTGGGGCAGCCTCCGGGGGACTATCTGACCGACTGGCGTATCGCGCTGGCGCAAAGCCGGCTGCGCGAGGGGCGACCGATCAAGCTGTTAGCGGAAGAGCTCGGTTATGCGAATGCTTCGGCGCTATCGCGTGCGTTTGCGGCTAGGATGGGGATGTCACCTCGTGATTGGTTGGCGAAGACACATTCTTAAAACCGGGCAAATTCAGATCAGTGATGGTCCGCGTTGCCGCTCAAAGTCCCAAGACACGCCACTGCCGCGAACCGTCGCTGCGAGTTGGCGCCCCAAGCGTTGTTCGATCACCGGCCTCCATGGAATCAGACTGAATCCCATGCCGTCATCAAGCATAGCGTAGCGCCCGCTAGCAAGCGTGACGCTGCGCCGGTAGATACCGCTCACGCGCTGCCCGTCGGAAACCGGCCGGTGCTGCAGGCCGGTTTCCGCTTCTATGTCCTGCGTGGCCTTCGTTAACTCGCGGTTGCGCAGCGTCGTCAGCAAGTCGCGCGCGAGGACGACGCGCTGCCCCCGCCGCTCGGCCAGCCCCTGTTCGGTCAGGAAATCGGCGCGCTGTTGCAGTGCGTCCTTGACCTCGCTGCCAAAGCCCAGATCACCCAGCCTCTTGCCGCCGCCGATCAACTGCTGGTCGAGCCAGGTGGCGCCGATCACGCGGGTTTGCCGCTCGATGGGCAGGTGTGATTTCAGCGCCACCGCCACGCCGCCGTCGAGGCGCTGAGCATCGTACTGGCGGCCTCGCTCGGGCAGGCTCTCAGGCACACGCCAGACGCCTTCGGCCATGCGCTCCACGATGCCGATGCGGCGCAGGGCTTCCAGCCGCCGTACATGTGCCGCCACCACTTCGTGTGGGTCGCGGTCCGGCATGGCCTTTCCCTGCACGATGGCCAAGTGATGATCGGTGCGGTACACACCATCGACGGCCAACGCCGCGATGTTTTTGTCAGCCGCGCGCACGTCGGTCGAGCCTTTCACCTCCACCACGGCACCAGTTGGGTATTGCTCCAATTCCGATCGCGGCGGCAGTGCAACGTAGTGCGCCTTACCATCGGTCCCGTCGATGACGAGGTAGCCCTTGTCGTACAGCTCGTTGGCCAGCCCCTTGCCGGCGACGCGACCAACAATGGCACGGCTTTCCTCGCCGGCCTGGAACACGGCCAGCTCGCGCTGCTTGCCGCTCATGGCGCGATGCATGGTGCGGATGATGTCCCCGCGCTCACCCATGGCCCGCAGAGTAGGCTCGGCCTCGGCACGGATGGCCCATACGCCGGGTTGCTGCTCGGTCGCCAGCCCCATGCGCTGCAAGCGCTGCAGACGGCCGATCAGCATTTGCCGCTGGCGTTGCAGCCGGGGTTCGGCCAACGTTTCCGTCCGCACCAGGCCATCTGCGGCCTCGCGCTGCAAGGTGCGATCCAGTCCCGTCCACCGCTCCTGATCGACTTCGCGCTGCATGGCGCGCTGGATGTCCAACTCGGTGCGCAGCCCCAGCCAATCGGTCGCCAGTTCAGCGGCCCGGCGGCGCATCCCCTCGGCGACGTAGTCGCGGGAAATGATGAGGTCTTTTCCGGTGTCGTCCTTGCCGCGCAGGACGATGTGGGTATGCGGGTTGTCGGTATTCCAGTGATCCACTGCCACCCAGTTCAGCCGTGTGCCCAGGTCGGCCTCCATGCGCGCCATCAGGTGGCGGGTATACGTGCGCAGGTCGTCGAGCTCTTCGGCATCCTCTGGCGATACGATGAAGCGAAACTGGTGCCGATCCTCGCGTCCGCGTTCCTCGAAAGCGGCGGTGTCCACCGCGTCGGTTGTCGGGCCGTAGGCATGGCCCGACCCGCCCTGGCGATCAACCCCTTCGCGCTCGATGTAGCGCAGGTGCGCGGCGGTTGAACGCGGCCCAGCCTTGGCTAGATTGATCAGCCGCGCCTTGATCGTCACGCGACGGGCGTTTGGCGTGAGCGAGACCCCGGCGAAGCGGGCCGCGACATGGCCGCGCCCCAGCCGGGAACCCGGCCGCTGGCCGACTTTGCCGACCGTCTTGCCGAGCTTGGCGCCAGCCTTGCTGGTCTGGCGCAGCACCTTGTTGATGAAGGCATCGCCGCGCCGTTTCGGCGCACCAGGCCGCGCCCGGAAACGATCGTCGTCTTGATTGCTCATGTGGTGTCTCCATCCAAGATCGGCGCAGTCCAGCGAGCGAAGCACGCGCCTTCGCCAATGCCGGTGCGGCATTGCGCACTCTCGCGGCACGCCGCTGCCCCTTGGCGCGTGCCGCGCCACCCCCATGTGCAGACAAGGTTTTCAAGCGGCCGGGTGCCGCAACCTTTTATCTTGCCTTCCGCCTTTGCCCCTCGCTTTCGCTCTGGGCGTCGGCGGCCCGGTGGCGCTGTGCTGCTTGCAGCCAGCCCGCCGGCGAACGCGGCCACGGCGACCGGCCGGGCGCGTTCGAGGCAAGACGCCTGCGCGTGGGAAGAGGGCTCCGGATGCTGAGCGAAGAGCGGTGCGAATGCACGCGCACGGCCCGCGCAACGACACGGCAACGGCCAGCGACGACACGCCCAATGGCACGATGAAGCGCAGCGAATCGGTAGCCATCATGGGCACGTTTCCAGCCAGACCGGATGCGCAACACCGATCACGGTGGATGCAGCAATCGGCCCAAAGTACCGGCTGTCGAACGACGCCGGGTTGGTCGTGCTCAATAGGAACAATTCGCCGGAATGAAGCTGCCGACACTGCTTCCAGAATGGCAGCGATCGGCCCATGCGATCGGCAGGCAAGACAGCGGCCACCAGCACGCCGTCGATGAGCACGCTGCGACCTACGATGCACACTCGCTGCGGCGCCACCGCGCCTACGCGCTTGAGCAGCGGCACACGCGCCGGCAGGTAGCCGCGCTGCGCTGCCAGCACGGCAGCGTCAGCCGGAAGCTGGGCCAACACGATGCTGCCCACGGACAACGGATGTTGCAGCGAGTCGGCCCAGCGCTGGACCGGATCGACGCGATACCAGCCAACCGCCACGCTGTCGGACGGGTTGTAGATCAGGCGCGGCAGCGGCCGCATGTGGTCAGGAAGGAAGGACACCCAGGCCAGCGCAGCGAGGCCACAGGCGGACAGGCCCGCCAGCGCGAGGCGAGCACGCAAGTGTGAGCGAGGGTGCGGCGCCGTTCCCGTGGTGTTGGCGGACGTAGAAACTGTCGTCATGGGAACGTCCTCCCGGCTAGCCAGGCGGCGTGCCGTGCAGCGGTGTATTCGGGCAGCGCCAGGCGCGCAGCGAGACGGTTGCCTAGCGTGCGCCAGTACGCCGGCGACACATCGATGGCAGCGATGCCCAGCGCCTCGATGGCGTCGATCCGTGCCAGCACGGCGCGCACGGCTGGCTCGCCCTCAGCGTGCAGCAACAGGCGTGCGCCCGGCAGCACACCGGGGATGCGCTGCGCCGCGTCCAGCGGCGTGCAGGCCTGCATCACCATGAGCTGCCAGCGGATCGTGCCGTAGTCGTTGGCGTGCCAACGGATGCGGCAGAACAGCGCGCCGGGCGGGAAGATCGCGACGCGCCGCCAGTGGTCGAGCCGGGCGGTGCGCGCCGGTTCGCCGAAGCGCAGATAGATGTCGATGCGCTGCTCAACGTAGGCGAGCGAAACGCGGGTCAGCGACGCAGTGCCGGTCTGGCTGGCGAGCACCGCGAGCGATGGCGGCGGCGCAACTGTGGACGCCGGAGCGGATGTGTTCATGGACGGTTCTCCAGGCAGTTTTCTGGAAACTCGCGCTCCAGCAATGCGCGCAGCAGTTCGGCGACAGTCACGCCTTGCGTGAAGGCCGACACCTTGATGCGCGCACGCATCGCAGGCGTGATGTCGAGGGTCAGACGTGCGGTGTAGAGGTCGCCTTTCTGCAAGGCGTCGGCTTCGCCCTGGCGAACCCATGCCTCTGCGTGCGGATTCGCTGGCGGCCGTACACCGATGCCGACGCGCTTGCCGCGCGTAGATCGTTCTGTGGTCATGTCGGCCACCGCAGCAGTTCATCGACCAGCGCGGCGATCTCGCGCGTGGCGGCACTGTCAGGCGCTGTTTCGCGGGCCAACCGACCAGCGGCCACGCTGTCGGCGAAGACGATGCGTTGGTGCACTTCCGAACGCAGCGCGGGCAGCGGCTGGTCGGCGAGCGTCTGGCGCGCTTCACGGCCGATGATGGTCGTGCTGACGCGCCGATTGATGGCGAAGGCTGCGCGCAGCGTTGGCCGAAACACCTGCGCCTCGCGGATCAGCGCCACCATCTCGGCAGATGCCCACAGATCGTAGGGACTGGGCTGCACCGGGATCAGCACGCGCTCGGCCGCCAGTAGCGCGGAGCGCGCCAAGGCGGCGATGCGCGGCGGGCCGTCGATGACGACGTGATCGGCCCTGCGCGCCAGCTCGGGCGCTTCCTGGTGCAGTGTTTCGCGAGCGAGGCCTACGGCGCTGAACAAGCGCGGCAAGCCCTGTTGGGCGCGCCGCTGCGTCCAGTCCAGCGCCGAGCCTTGTGGGTCGGCGTCGAGCAGAACGACTTGCTGGCCGCGCATGGCCAGCTCGCCCGCGATGTGCGTGGCGAGCGTGGTCTTGCCGACGCCGCCTTTCTGATTGAGCAAGGCGATGATCATGGCCCGGTCCTCCTTGCTGGAAAACCGGGTCTTCTTGGCCGAGCGAAACGCTGCGCGTCGCGCCGTTTGGTATTTATCCACCGAAACGGCGCGCTTCTGTTATTAGTTAAAGAATTTAAGTTAGGGAAGTTAGAGGGGATGGAAACCCGCGCCGCTATTGGGTTTTCGGTGGTTTCGCACGCCTGATAGCACGATAGGGACACGCCCGATAGCACGATACCCGGCACGCCTGATAGCACGAGGCCATTCACAGCTTCTCCCCGAGTTATCCCCGTGCCGTCCGCAGCACGGGCCGAAAGGTCAGCAGTTCGGCCCCGTCGTCCGGCATCCGCTCGATGCCCAGGACGTATCCCGGCATCGACTGCCGCGCCACCAGCGTGCGCAGGTCGCAGGCAAAGTCGTAAGGCTTGGCCGTGCTGCCCGACTTGCGATGCAGGTGCTTGAAGTCGAACTGCCAGCCACCCGGTTGCTTGCCACCGTGCTTGCGCACCAATCGGTACAGCCAGCGCTCGATACCACCCGTGAGCTTGAAATAGGCCGGATCGATGGTCAGCACCAGCGCCGCGTCCAGCACTCCCGCGTAGAACCAGTCCGGCAGGATCAGCTCGATGCCCAGCGGCGTGCCGCGGGCGTCGGCCAGTTCCTTCCATTCGTTGATCCAGGAGAAGCGATGCAGGCGCCGCCCGGTCGTCTCGCGTATGGAGGTGGCCACCGTGGTGGATTGCAACCGATCCAAGGCCGCCTTGAGGCGCTGGTAGTCGCGCAGCGACGTACCGCGTCCGATGAAGCGCAGGATCTCGTAGGGCGTGGCGCGCATGAGGCGCGACGGGCGAATGCCAGCGTCGCGCGCTTCCACGATCTGGCTGGCCGCCCAGATCAGGATGTCGGCATCCCAGATCGTGGCGATGCCGTGCTCCTGCGTGCCCTCCACGCGGATCGTCACGCCGCCGGCGCGGAAGTCGATCGGCTGGACGCGCTTCGACTTGGCCAGTGAGAAGAACGGAAAGGCCATCAAATCCTGGCTGTCGCGCGGCGCCATGTCGCCCGGCAGCGCGCGGAACAGGTCGAGCTGTTCCCGCTCCTGCGTTGGTCGCTGCCCCGATGATCGGGACGGCAGCGATGGGCTGGGCATGGTGATGGCCACCGGCGAAGCGCCGCTCAGCGCGCACGGCTGTCGGCCGAGTGGTGCTCGGCATATTCGGGATCGGACGTGGCCTCGAAGCTGCGCTGGTCGGCCCAAACGTCGAGGTCGGCCACCGCGTACATGACGCGACGGCCGAACTTGCGGAAACGCGGGCCGCCGCCAATCACGCGCTGCTTTTCCAGCGTGCGCGGCGACAGTCGCAGGTATTCGGCGGCCTCGTCGTTCGTCAGGTAGCGTTGAGGTTGTGTAGCAGCAGCGGGTTGCGGCTGCGTAGCGTGTGCGGCAGCAGGCCGCAAGGGAGCGGGTCGCATCGGGTAAGCCTCCATCGGTCAGGACAGCCCGGCCGCACCAGCGCGGCCAGATGGAGGTAGTCTCAAGAAAGCGATGCGTCCCGTTGAGGGTCGTTTTGCAGAGAAGGTAAAACGACCCTGCTCAATTCATTGGAGTTGCGCCAAGCGGCGATAGCCGCCGCGCATCAGGCTCTTGCCACGCCGCACCAGACGGCGCACGCGGGAGCGCAGGCCACCATCGGCATACCAGCCAGTGACCACGGCATCGGTGCCGAACAACCCCTCGGCGACTTCACGCAAGGACGCCCCAGCCAAGTTGGCGTCGAGCGCCTGCAAGGTATGCAGCTCCTGCAGCGCAGTCGGCGTAGGCCGGGGCCGAGCCACTGCCGCAGGCGTGCCTTCGGCGGCCACAGCCAGCTTGTCCAGTTCGGCCCGGATCATGCAATGGCGTGCGCAAGGCATGTCGCACGCGCGGATGGCGTAGACGTAGGCCATGCCGTCATCCAAGCCTGGCGCCAGCGTCAGGCGCAGGCAGCAGCCGGGCCAGCGCGCAGCGAGCATCAGGCGTCGGCCATCGTGGACCAGGTGTTTTTGACCGGGAATGCGCCACAGCTCGAACGCGACGGCATCCGGTGGCGGGTCAATGTCCGGGTGAAGTTGCGCTGTACAAGGATGGCCGGGAAGCCAGGCAGGATGTGCGTCGCGCGCATCCAAGGCTGGGTCTTCCAGCATGCGCAGCCCCCAGTCGTGGGCAGCGTCCAGCCTGCGGCGACGGTGCAGCCAGTCGCGGCGATAGTCGGGATGGCGGCGCAAATACTCCCAGGCCAGTGCCAAGTCATCCAGATGCAGTACGTAGAGATACGCGGCAGTGGGATACCAAGGTTCGGCGCTTCGATCAGTCATGACGCAACCTCCTGTTGGACAGGGATCGTCGCCGCGGTCGTCGGCACGTTGGAACTACGCCGTCAAAACATCAACGCACTACTACCAAAGGGATAAACTCAAGGGCGTGGTGTCAAGTCTGATTGGCTCCGAAGTCTTGCGTGGATTGACCGAATACGACGGCCGCGCAGCCCAGAAATGGAGCGCAGCAGACAAGACCCTGCCGCAAGCCTTGCTGTGCGTCATATCCTTTTTTGTCAGGGACGTACCACCTTGGCGCAAGAGTGGCAATTCAGATCGCCAACGTCATAAGTCAGACCGAAAAAGACACAATGCACCGCAACGGCCTGTGTCTGGATGGCCGCCCGTAGCAGAGGCCATGCGGCTTGATCAGTCGGGGATCGAGCCATCGATCTGTGCCAGCCGGACGTACTCGGATAACGGCCGCGATGCGCGGAAATACTTGTCTCGCAGGATGGGCTGATGACGCGGCCCGACGATGGCCGCCAGATCGGACAGCTTGACCGTTCCCAGCTCCGGTATGCCGATGCCGAGGTCGATGAGGCCCCAGGCCGTATCGCCGTCGGCCGGGTCGAGCGAAGCCAGCAACCAGGTTGCGTGCGCATCCGGCGTGAACAGCCGCACCACGGGTAGCGGGTCGATGCTTCGGCCTGCCGCGCGCGCCTCGCCGTTGGCGAGCAGTTGCGCTCGCTCGTCGGCGGTGGTGAGTGGTTGGGGCATGGTCAGTCAGGAACCCCACGAAACCGAGGATGCACGAATCCGCCTTTCCGCGAAAGCGTGGAACCACCGAAACGTATGCGCGCTTTCGTGTGTAAACACGGAAGCGCAAGCCATCGAATCCGTACAGAGACAGAAACGTAGAAGCGGATTTGTGGATGTCAGGAAAGACATGAGTGCGGCTCTCCGGTTCTGGCGAAATCCGCAGAGGCGGATTTCTGTAAAGGCGCAAAGTCGTAAGGCTCACTATCGAATGAACACTATAGATTGTAGCCCTGTAGAGCGCAATCGACTGTCATCTTGGTTTTTGGGGAAACCACGGGATGGCAGAGAAAAACTCATTGGCGATGGCACTGAAGACGGTCAGGAAGGCACGCGGTCTGAGCCAGGAGGCGTTCTCCGATGTCTCCAGCCGGACCTACCTGAGTTCGCTGGAGCGCGACCTGAAAAGCCCGACGCTCAACAAACTGGCCGAGCTGTGCGAGGTGATGGAAATCCACCCGATGACCTTGTTGGCTCTGGCATATGGTGGCGACGCCAAGGGTGTCGACCTGCTTGTGGAGCGTGTGCGCCGTGAAATTGCCGAGCTGAAAGATACGTCGGATACCATGTGAGCAATCCGTAGTTCCCCCCCCGGACAATTCATCTCAGGTTTTCGGCATGATCAATCGTTACAGCTCCCCGTATCCGAACTACATCCATCAGCTATTCGTCACGCCATCCAAGCACCTCTACGTATTGAAGGATAGGCGGCTGAAGTGGCAAGACAAGGCCATGGAAGTGCAGCTCGACAAGGTGGAGGAAGCGGACAAGGAGCATGTCGTCCACTACATCGTGGCCGACCACACCTCCTCAGCCTTCTACGCGGAACTGAGAACCAGCAAGACGCTCATGACGCCAATTGAATTCCTGACGCGTGCATGGGCCAAGAAGCCAGACTTCTTCTTCCATGGCATGCCCGAGCAACTAATCATTCCAACCGGCGTATCGAACAAGTATCCGGAAATCTACGACTGGCCGAAGCAACTGCAGGTCGGTATCGTTCCCCCGCCCAGCGGCTTCTATGCCGGCATCCATCAGGTCAGAAACTGGGAAAAGGACGTGGCAAATACCATCAGCTTTCACGATTACCTGGAAAAGACGCCTTGTACGTTGGACCATCTCCGCACAACCATCGCCCGGATGCTGCAAAAGGCCAACGACAGAGAAATCAACCGACCGGGTATTCGTATGACTCGAAAGCAGTTATGGGAGATGCCGGTTGAAGGTCGGCCTCCCATCCGGGTCATGGGTTGAGCGTTTCCGCGGTTGCCAGCAGGCCCCGACGCCCCGCCGCAACGGGCGGGGCGCTGCGGCCGTCAGGCCGCCTGGGGCTTGCTGCGCGACCAGATCAGGTCGTGCGTGCCGTCCTCGCCTTCGATCAGGCGGGCGTAGACCGTGGCCGGGAACGAAGGATCGTCGAGGGTCACGGAGATGTACTCCCGCCCGGCCTCGCTGGTCTTCTTCCACGCCGCGCCGATGTCGTGACCCGCGGCCTGCAGGCGGAAGTCCGGGGCTTTCTCGTTGTCCCCCTTGTCGTTGGGAACCAGCTTGACCTTGACGTTGAGCGTCAGGGTGCGAAGCGTGCCGGTGAAGCCGTCTTTGTCTGCGGTGAAGGTGCCGATGTTGGCCATGATGATTTTTCCTTTCAGTTGAACAAGGTTCGCGCCCATCGCGTCCTTGTTGTGATCCGGCCGGCGGGGGATGGGCGGGCTGCACCGCTTGCGGTCGCAACGCAGTGGAGAACCGGAAGGCGAAAAGTATTTGTCCCGCGAGGAAGCCGCGCAGCGGCGGGGAAATTGTTTTCGCCGGACGGTTGCAGCCA
>CAZIUC010000017.1:0-85611 GCA_964542455.1 uncultured Thiobacillus sp.
GACCGCACGGCCGAGGTCGCGGTGGAAACGGAAGTGGCCAGTCTGGTGAACGCGGCGGCGGCCGGCGACTTCAGCCGGCGCCTGCAAGCCGAAGGCAAGGAAGGTTTCTTCCTGCAACTGGCGGAAGGCATCAACCGCCTGGTGGAGACCAGCGAACGCGGCATGAACGATGTCGCTCGCGTGCTCAAGGCCCTGGCCTCGGGCGACCTCGACGAACGCATCGATGGCGACTATCAGGGCCTCATCGGCCAGCTCAAGGATGACGCCAACGGCACCGCCGCCCGGCTTTCCGAAATCGTCAGCCAGATCCGCGAAGCCACCGACGCCATCAACACCGCCGCCCGCGAGATCGCCAGCGGCAACGCCGACCTCTCCGGACGCACCGAAAGCCAGGCTTCTTCGCTGGAAGAAACGGCTTCCAGCATGGAGGAAATCACCAGCACCGTGCGGCAGAACGCCGAAAACGCGCATCAGGCCAACCAGTTGGCCAAGGGCGCTTCCGAGATCGCTGTAAAGGGCGGTGACGTGGTGGGCAAGGTGGTCCACACCATGGGTTCCATCGCCGACAGCTCGAAGAAGATCGCCGACATCATCAGCGTCATCGACGGCATCGCTTTCCAGACCAACATCCTCGCCCTGAACGCCGCCGTGGAAGCGGCGCGGGCCGGTGAACAGGGGCGCGGCTTCGCCGTGGTGGCGAGCGAAGTGCGCAGCCTGGCGCAGCGTTCGGCGGCGGCGGCCAAGGAAATCAAGGGCCTGATCTCCGATTCGGTGGACAAGGTCAACGATGGCTACAAGCTGGTGGAGAGTGCCGGCGGCACCATGAACGAGATCGTCGACGCGGTGAAACGGGTCACCGACATCATGGGCGAGATCAGCGCGGCCAGCAGCGAGCAGAGCCAGGGCATCGAACAGGTGAACTCGGCCATCTCCCAGATGGACGAGGCCACCCAGCAGAACGCCGCGCTGGTGGAAGAAGCGGCGGCGGCGGCGGAGTCGCTACAGGATCAGGCCGCCAGCCTGACCCAGACGGTGGCGGTGTTCCGCATCACGGCGGCAACCTCGCCGGCCAGCGGGCGGAACACCCGAGTGCCCGCGCGCCCGCCGGCGCGCGCCTCCGGCGGCCCGGCGCCACGCGCGCCCGCGCCAGTGCGCGCCATGGCCAAGGCGGCACCCGCCGGTTCAGGTGCTGACGATGAATGGGAAGAGTTCTGAGGTAGCGCCGGCGTACCCCAGCGCCTTCCAAAACAGCCGGCGAGAAAGCGTGGTGGTTGCCGCCGGGGTTTTGGCGGCATTACAACCACGGCCTACCCCACGCGGGTACGCCGGCGCTACAAAACAAGAAGGACACCATGGTTGAAGCCATAACAACACAACGGGAATTTGTCTTCTCGCACCGGGACTTCGAGGAAGTTCGCAAGATGATTTACGACCATGCCGGCATTGCGCTCAATGATGCCAAGGAGGACATGGTCTACAGCAGGCTGGCGCGGCGCCTGCGCGCGACCGGCTTGAGGAGCTTCCAGGATTACCTGGCGCTGATCCGCTCCGGTGACGAGGTGGAGTGGGAGGCCTTCGTCAATTCGCTGACCACCAACCTCACCGATTTCTACCGCGAGGCGCACCACTTCCACCTTCTCAAGGACTTCCTGCGTGGCCGCCGCGATCGCCCGATCACCATCTGGTGTTCCGCTTCCAGCACCGGCGAGGAACCCTACTCCCTCGCCATGACGGCGGTGGAAGTATTCGGTGGCTTCAATGCACCGGTGCGGATCCTCGCTTCCGATCTGGATACCAATGTGCTGAAGAAAGGCCGGGAAGGTATGTATCCGCTGGAACGCATCAAGAAATTGAGTGATGCGCAGCAGCGTCAGTTTTTCCTGAAAGGCACCGGTGATCGTGCCGGCATGGTGAAAGTAAAACCAGAACTGGCGTCAATGGTGGAATTTTTCCGCCTCAACTTGCTCGATGCGAGCTGGCCACTGGTGGGGCAAGTGAAGGACGGCCTGGACGCCATTTTCTGCCGCAATGTGATGATCTACTTCGACAAGCCCACGCAATACACCATGTTGAAGAAGATGAAGCCGCTGCTGAAACCGGATGGGTTGCTGTTCGTCGGCCACTCCGAGGCGCTCTACCACGCCACCGACCTGTTCCATCTGCGTGGACAGACGGTCTATGAGCACGCCACACACCCTCCGGGAGGGCCGCGCAAATGAACCTGCACGCCTACGAGGAAGTCCTCGCCCCCAACCATTATTTCGACCGCAATTTCGACATCGAAGCGGCCAAGATCCTGCCGGGAGAGTATTACGTGACCAGCCGTGACATGCTCCTGGTGACCGTGCTGGGCTCGTGCGTGGCGGCGTGCATCCGCGACCCCAAGACCGGCATCGGCGGGATGAATCATTTCATGCTGCCGGAGAGCGGCGACAAACGCGATGTGGTGTCGGCCTCGATGCGCTATGGCGGCTATGCGATGGAAGTGCTGGTCAACCAGGTGGTCAAGCTGGGCGCTTCTCGCGCCCGCCTGGAAGCCAAGGTATTTGGCGGCGGCGCGGTGTTGCGCGGCTTCACCACGGTAAACGTGGGTGAGCGCAACAGCGAATTTGTCCTGGAATACCTGGATACCGAGCGCATCAAGGTGGTCTCGCAGGACCTGATGGGCCTCTACCCGCGCAAGGTGTATTTCTTTCCGTCCAACGGACGGGTGATGGTGCGCAAACTCAAGACCGTGCACAACAACACCATCATCGAACGCGAGCAGCTCTACGGCCAGCGCCTCAAGTCCTCCAACATCGCCGGGGATGTGGAGTTGTTTACCTGAGCCAGCGAAAGCAATGACCAAGATAAAAGTCCTGATCGTCGATGACTCCGCGCTGATACGCAGCGTCATGCGCGAGATCATCAACAGCCAGCCGGATATGGAAGTGGTGGGGCAGGCACCCGACCCGATCACCGCGCGTGAATTGATCAAGCAGCTCAATCCGGATGTGCTGACTCTCGACGTGGAAATGCCGCGCATGAACGGCCTTGAGTTTCTGGAAAAGCTCATGCGCCTGCGCCCGATGCCGGTGCTGATGATTTCCACGCTGACCGAGAAAGGCAACGAAACCACGCTGAGGGCACTGGAACTTGGCGCGGTGGATTTCATCACCAAACCCAGCATCGGCCTCACCGACGGCTTGAGCGAACTCGGCAATGAGATCGGCGACAAGATCCGTGCCGCCGCCCGCGCCCGCATCCGCCGCCATGCGCTGAATACAATGGCGCCGGACCGGCCGCAACCGCTGGCCGGGCATTTCCTCAGCAGCACGGAAAAAATCGTGTTCGTCGGCTCCTCCACGGGTGGCACCGAAGCGCTCAAGGAATTCCTCACGCGCATGCCGGCCACCTCGCCGGCGGTGCTGATAGCCCAGCACATGCCGGAGGCTTTCACCCACTCTTTCGCGCAGCGCCTCGACGGCCTTTCGGCGATGACCGTGAGGGAAGCCGC
This sequence comes from uncultured Thiobacillus sp., assembly GCA_964542455.1. Taxonomy (GTDB): domain Bacteria; phylum Pseudomonadota; class Gammaproteobacteria; order Burkholderiales; family Thiobacillaceae; genus PFJX01. Next base: position 3,497 of record CAZIUC010000017.1, read on the forward strand.
GCACAACGAGCGGGTGGTGCCGGGCCACGCCTACATCGCCCCCGGGCACTCCCACCTGCTGGTGAAGAAAATCGGCGCCCACTACTACACCGAACTGTCGCGGTCCGAGCCGGTGAATCGCCACCGGCCCTCGGTGGATGTGCTGTTCAACAGCGCCGCCCAGGTGGCCGGGCGGAATGCGCTGGGCGTGATCATGACCGGCATGGGCAAGGACGGCGCGACTGGGCTGCTAGCCATGCGCCAGGCCGGCGCCTACACCATCGCCCAGGACGAAACCTCCTGCGTGGTGTTCGGCATGCCCAAAGCCGCCATCGAAATCGGCGCGGCGGTCGAGGTGGCCAGCCTCAATGACATCGCCGGCCGCGTACTCGAGCAACTGGGGCGGCGCGGTTAGCTTGTGGCATGACCCCCTACCTTCTTCGCACGAGGTTACACAACTCCACCCTCAAGAATCTCCACCCGAGGCCGATATGCAGGCACGCCAAGTAAACGGAGTAACACCATGCAGATTGCCAATGAAGTGAGCGGTGACCGCGCCACCCTGAAGCTGGGCGGCCGCTTCGATTTCCACTCGCACCGGGATTTCCGATCCGCCTACGAGAAGATTCTCGAAACCGGCGCCGTGCGCGAAATCGTCATCGACTTCGGCGAGGTCGACTATCTCGACAGCTCCGCCCTGGGCATGCTGCTGCTGCTGCGCGAGAAGGCCGAGGGTAGCGGCAAGAACGTCGTCCTGGCCGAACTGAGGGGCACCGTCAAGCAGGTCCTGGACATCGCCAATTTCGGCAAGCTGTTCAGCATCCGGGCCTGAGTTTTGCCAAAACCAGGGCCACTCCACGTTTAACCTCCACTGACAGGCCGCCCCTGTGCCCAGCTCCTGCCTCACCATCCTCATCGTCGACGACACCCCCGCCAACGCCAGACAGTTGGAGGTGGTGGCGCGCAAGCTGGGCCATCACGCGATCCTGGCGGGTGACGGCCAGGAGGCCATCGACAAGTTCAAGGAAGAGAAACCCGACCTGATTTTCATGGACATCATGATGCCGGTGATGGACGGCATCACGGCGGCGCGGCACATCCGCGAGCTGCCCACGGACAAGTGGACGCCCATCGTCTTCTTTTCCGCGCTGGACCAGATGCAGGACATCGTGCGCGGCCTGGAAGCGGGGGGCGACGATTACATCGTCAAGCCGGCCTCGCTGCATATCCTGCGCGCCAAGATCAACAGCTATGCGCGCATGTTGATGTTGCAGCGCGAAGTGCATGCCAATGCTGAAGAGCTGCGTAACTGGCGCATGGACGCGGAAGAACAGTCGCGCCTGGGCGCCCACGTCATGAGCCGGCTGACCGATGCGGCAGGCCTGCGCGACCCCATGATTCGCCACTTCAACATGCCGGCGGACACCTTCAGTGGCGATCTGCTGTGCGCCGCGCGCGCGCCCGGCGAAGTGCTCAACGTGCTGCTGGCCGACGCCGCCGGCCACGGCCTGGCCGCCGCGCTCTCCGCCATGCCGCTGACGCAGGCGTTCTACAGCATGACCGCGAAAGGTTTTCCGCTGCCCTCGATCGCCGAGGAACTCAACCGCAAGCTTAAGTCCATCCTGCCCCCCGACCGTTTCGTGGCGGCCACCCTGGCCGCCATCGATGTGCGCAACCAGACCGTCGAGGTGTGGAATGGCGGCAACCCGGATGCGCTGTTCATCAACACACGTGGCGAGGTTGCCATGCAATGGGCGTCCAATCACCCGCCGCTCGGCATCCTCCCGGACAAGCTGTTTTCCGGCATGACCGAGACCGTGGTATTCCACGAACCGGGCGATCTGGTGCTCTGCTCGGACGGACTCACCGAAGCCGAAAACCCGGCCGGCGGCTGGTTCGCGATCGACGGCGTGCGCGACCACCTGAGCCAGGCACAGGGTAGCGAGGCTCGTTTCACCAGCCTGCTGAAGGGCGTGATGGACCATCTCGGTGGCCACCCGGGGCGTGACGACATCTCCGCCCTGCTGGTCTCGGTGCCGATCGACCGCCGCCGCCAGATTCGCTTCCATACCCCAACGCTCGCGCACCAGGGTCATCTGGCGGAATGGCGTCTGGATCTGTCCTACGGCGCCCAGGAATTGCGTTACATCGATGTGGTGCCGGCCGTGCTTGGCTTCGTCACCCAGATCAATGCACTCAAGTCGCATCAGGGCGCGCTGTTCCTGATCTTTTCGGAACTGTTCAACAACGCGCTGGACCATGGCCTGCTCGGCCTGGACTCGGCCACCAAGAGCTGGATCGGCGGTTTCGAAATGTATATGCGGCAACGCGGCGAACGCCTGGCAAAGCTACGCGGCGGACGCATCGATATCTCCTTCCAGTTACACCGGGCGGGAACCCGCGCGGTGCTCGATATCAGCATGACCGACACTGGCCCCGGCTTCGATTTCGAGCATCGCCTGAACAATCCGGATGCCCTGGAAGTGAGCAATGAACAGGCGTATGGACGCGGCATTGCCCTGGTGAGAAACCTGTGCGAGCAAGTAATCTACTCCGGCAACGGCAACAAGGTCTGGGTGCGCTACGCGGTGTCTGACATTGTCGTCGAAAGCGAGGAAATCGAGGACGAGCCAGCCACGCAACAATCTGGTGGCGCGGGCAACGACACAGACCTGGTGATGTTTTAGCGAGTAGGTCAGGTTGCGGCTTTTGTGCTTCCTGACAATCCACAATCAAACTTCAAGATTGAAGGGACGATCGTCAGGCAGTCGCCGCGCGCCACTAACCGGAACTACGACTGGCTCGCCATGGGTGCTTGAGCGATTACGAGCAAATGCCCCCCGCCCCGCTTTCCCGCACTGTCGCCAAGGCGTACAAAGCAGCATGTGACCACCAAGCAACCGCCGCCATGAAACCCGCCACCCCCAGCAAGCCGCTTGGCTTCGCCACCCGCGCCATCCACCTCGATCACGATCCCAGCCAGCACGAGGGCGCCCTGGTGCCACCGATCTATCTGACGTCCACTTTCGCCTTCGAAAGCACCGAGCAGGGGATGCGGCGCTTTGCTGGTGAAAGCCCCGGCTACATCTACTCGCGCGTCGGCAACCCCACGGTAGCGCTGCTGGAAAATCGCTTGGCGGACCTGGAGGGCGGCGCGGCGGCGTTGTGCACGGCATCCGGCATGGGCGCCATCACCTCGGCCATCTACAGCCTGGTGCAGGCGGGCGATGAAATCGTCGCCGACCAGACCCTCTATGGCTGCACCTTCGGCTACTTCCATCACGGTCTCTCGCGCATGGGCGTAAGCGTGAAAATGGTCGACATGTCCCGGCCGGAAAGCGTGGGCGCCGCCATCACGCCGCATACCCGCCTGCTTTTCTGCGAGTCGCCGACCAACCCCAACATGCGCCTGATCGACATCGCCGCCATCGCTGAAATCGGCAAGTCTCACCGTGTTCCCCTGATGGTGGACAACACTTATTGCACGCCTTATTTGCAACGCCCGCTGGAACTGGGCGCGACTTATGTGGTGCATTCCGCCACCAAATACCTGGGCGGCCACGGCGATCTGCTGGCCGGGGTGGTGATCGGCCCGGAGGAAGACATCCAGCACATGCGCTTCTTCGGCGTCAAGGAAATGACCGGCGCGGTGATGTCCCCGTTCGACGCTTTTCTGGTGCTGCGCGGCCTGAAGACCCTGGCCCTGCGCATGGACCGGCATTGCGCCAGCGCGGCCGTGCTGGCCCGCTACCTGGCCGGGCATCCGGCGGTGGCGAGCGTTTCCTACCCCGGCCTGCCCGAGTTTCCGCAATACGATCTGGCGCGACGCCAGATGCGCCAGCCCGGCGGCATGATCGCGCTGGAGTTGAAAGGCGGCTTCGAAGCTGGCCGCGCCTTCATGGACGCGCTCAACCTCTGCACCCGCGCCGTCAGCCTGGGCGACGCGGAAACCCTGGTGCAGCATCCCGCTTCCATGACCCACTCCACCTACACCCCGGAGCAACAGGCCGAACACGGCATCAGCCCCGGCCTGGTTCGGCTGTCAGTCGGGCTGGAGGACGTGGAAGACCTGCAAGCGGACCTGGAGCAGGCGCTGCAATAGGGTTCGCTCTCGAATTGCAACCCCGGCGGTAGGTCAGGTTGCGGCCATATCGCTACCTGACGAGCCACAATCAATCTATCCAGATAGTCGGAACGATCGTCAGGGAGTCGCTGCGCGTCAACCCGACCTACACCTGGCGCGTATAACCGCAACGCACAGTCGCACGCTCAGCGTTTGCGTGTGGGCGCGGAAGCGGCGGCGCTGATTCGGGCGTAATGGCCGGTGATCCGGTCCATCACTTCGAGCAGTCGCTCGCTGGTGGTGGCGACGTTGGTGGCGTAGGTCATCATGTCCTTGCCGCCTACATCCTGCCGTTTCAGAGCCTCATCAAAGAACAGCCACTGCATGCGTGCAAGTTCCAGTTCGTTCTTGATGGGCTTGTCGTTTTCCGGCGCCTTGCCGAGCGCGTCCAGCGCGCTGAGAAACTCGCGCCGCGCGAGTTGCGCCTCCTGGTCCAGCGCGGCGGATTTGATGCCCCATTGGCGAAACATGTAGAACTTGGCCATGCGCTGCGACAGCATGCGCTGGCGACCGGCAATGTTGATGAGGCGGCCGACATTACTGGCGGAGTGCAGCTCCAGTTGTGTGGTCGCCAGATGGGCGGTGCGCAGCACATCCTCGTTGAGGGTGGCGATCAGACGAGCATTTTCGAGGCTGGGTTTACCGGAAAGCAGGTTTTGATACTGCCGCCAGAGTTTGTCCAGTTCGGCGTAGCTCTCCTTGATGTCCTGTGTGGGGGCATAGGCCTTGAGTTCCGCCAACTGGTCGCTGAAGCGTTGCTGTGATTGAGAAAGAATTTTCTGTGAGCGCTCCGGCAGGATGCCCAGGCCGACCTGGCAGTAGGCCTTGGCCATGCGCTGCGACAACATGCGCTGGCGACCCGCCTTGTTGATGGCATCGCCGATATCCGTGATGCCGGCGGCTGAAGCCCTGCCCGCCGGCAGCAGCGCGACCACGCCGATCCCCGCCATGCCGAGGAGAAATTGTCTGCGCGCGCCGCGAAAGATATTGCCCTTCATCCCTTTCCCTTTTCTTCAGCCGGGAACCAGGATGGCTTCCCTATCCCGATAAATCTATCCGCTTGCCTGACGAGGCGGGGGGGATACGAAGGGGTATCGCTTTGGAGGTATTGCGTGACTGACGCGGGCCGCGCTCGGTAAAGCAGTAGCATGCGAGCGCGGCCCGGCCTGTGCCGGTGTCGCCATTTCCCCTCATCACAATCAGCCAGGAGACTTCCATGAACCCAGCCAATTTCAGTCGTCGTGACTTTCTCGCCGCCACCGCCGCGCTCGCGGTGGCGCCCATGCTCGGCGCGCCGTCCAGCGCGCGCGCCGCCAGCCCGTTCGTGTTGCCGCCGCTGCCCTACAGTGAAGCCGCGCTGGAGCCGGTGATCTCGGCGCGCACCATCGGTTTCCATTATGGCAAGCACCATCAAGCCTATGTGAACAACCTCAACAAGCTCGTCACCGGCGGCGAGTTGGCCGACATGAGCCTGGAGAAAATCATCCTGAGCACGGCCGGCGCGCCGGAAAAGGCTGGGGTCTTCAACAACGCGGCCCAGGTCTGGAACCACACTTTCTACTGGGCCAGCATGAAGCCCGGCGGTGGCGGCAAGCCCACGGGCGCCCTGGCGGAGAAGATCGACGCGGCTTTCGGTGGTTATGACGCCATGCGCAAGGAACTGGCAACGGCGGCGGGTGGACAGTTCGGCAGCGGTTGGGCCTGGCTGGTGATGGAGGGCGACAAACTCAAGGTGGTGAAGACCGGGAACGCGGAGAACCCGCTCGCCAAGGGCATGAAACCCCTGCTTGCCATCGACGTGTGGGAACACGCCTATTACCTGGACTACCAGAACCGCCGCGCCGACTACGTCAATGCCGTGCTCGACAAGCTCATCAACTGGGATTTCGCCGCGGAAAACCTCGCGCGCGGGTAAGTTTGGCAACCAGGGTCGGCCACGGATGGCGAATGCGCAACCACAATACCTGTGGCAGCCCCTCCTGACCAAACAGACAGGATGACGAAGAAGTGGTCAGCGTAAGGCATCGATTCCGTAGGGTTCGCCGTGCGCGCCCTACGGGGTTTGTTCAGCGAGACAGGCTGGCCATCAGAGTTCGGGTTCGCTCAGGCCGTAGTGTTCATCCAGGTAGTTCATACGCGTGGCGTAGACCCGAACCAGGATCAGATAGATGATGAGCGTCCCCTGGGCGCCCATATAAAAAGCCAGGGGAAATCCGGCGATGACGATCTCGTTCAGCTCTCGGGCAAACCAGATGATCACGAAAGTCGCCAGGAACCAGATGGCGAGCAGCAGACCGATCAGCCTGAGATTGCGCCGCCAGTGCTCATTCTGTTTGTGCGTCTGTTCCATTCGGTCTCTCCGTCGCGGTGGCCACCTGTAAACACGCCAGCCAGAATAGCTCACAAACAATGGTCAACGCGCCCTCCTTCCAGCAGCCGGTCGGCGACCGGGACAACGTCTTCTGCTATCTTGCCGGCCTTCACCTCAAAGTAGGCGCCGCGTCGTTTCCCATGAACCGGGGTCGGTAGGTCACATCAAATGGAAATCTGGTTCGTCTGGCTCGCACGTTTGTTGTTCCTCGGTCTCTTCCTCATGGCCGTGGGGATGTTTTATCGCGCCTGGCGCATCGCGGGGCGCAAGGACATGCGCTATGTGGCCGACTGGCGCGGTCGCTCCCTTCCCAATGGGGCGCAATGGGCCGCCTGGGTGTTGAGCATCAACCTGATCGCCGCCGGCGCGCTGCTCGCCATCGGCCTCTCCGTCCTCATCACCGGGCTTGAATTCGTGGCCTGGACCGGGTTGGCCGGTCTGGTGCTGTGGAGTTATTACTTCATGCTACGGGTGGTGGTGAACTGGGCCAATCGCCCGGCAAAGGCATGAAGAAGAAATGTCGCCTTGTAAGTATGGTGTAAGAAAGCCCCCGTTACACTTCGCGCCGGCCGTGGCGTATGAAGGGAGGCCGTGTTTTTGTTTTGCCTATGCCACTCACTAATCACTTCACCAAAGGAGACCTTCACATGTCCAAATCCACCAGCTTTGACCCAAAAGCTTACTGGAGCGCCACGCTTCGGTTGCTGACGATGACCATGGTCATCTGGTTCATCGTTTCCTTCGGCGCCGGCATCCTGTTCCGCGACGCTCTGGACGGCATCCATCTCGGTGGCTATCCGCTCGGCTTCTGGTTCGCCCAGCAAGGCTCCATCTTCGTTTTCGTCGGTTTGATCTTCTGGTACGCCAAGCGTATGGACAAGATCGACCGCGAGCATGACGTACACGAAGAATAAGCACCCCACCAGGAGATAACGCTATGGATCTGAAAACCCTGACATACGTCATAGTGGGCCTGTCTTTCGCCCTCTACATCGGTATCGCCATCTGGGCGCGCGCGGGCTCCACCAAGGAGTTCTACGTCGCCGGCGGCGGTGTCCACCCCATCATCAACGGCATGGCGACCGGCGCCGACTGGATGTCCGCCGCTTCCTTCATCTCCATGGCCGGCCTGATCGCCTTCCTCGGTTATGGCGGCTCCGTCTACCTGATGGGCTGGACCGGCGGTTACGTCATGCTGGCCGTGCTGTTGGCCCCGTACCTGCGCAAGTTCGGCAAGTTCACCGTGCCCCAGTTCATCGGCGACCGTTACTACTCGCAAACGGCGCGCATCGTGGCGGTGATCTGTCTGATCTTCATCTCGTTCACCTACGTCGCCGGCCAGATGCGCGGTGTCGGTATCGTGTTCTCCCGCTTCCTGGAAGTGGAAATCACCACCGGCCTGATGATCGGTATGGGCCTGGTGTTCTTCTATGCCGTGCTCGGCGGCATGAAGGGCATCACCTACACCCAGGTGGCTCAGTACTGCGTGCTGATCTTTGCCTACACCATCCCGGCCGTGTTCATTTCCCTGCAGATCTCCGGCAATCCCTTCCCTCAACTGGGTCTGGGCGGTCACATCGGCGATGTGTACTTCCTGGATAAGTTGAACAAGACCGTGACCGACCTGGGTTTTGCCGCCTATACCACGGGCAACAAGACCATGATCGACGTGTTCTGCATCACCCTGGCGCTGATGGCCGGCACGGCGGGCCTGCCCCACGTGATCGTGCGCTTCTTTACCGTTCCCACGGTGCATGACGCCCGTCTTTCCGCCGGTTGGGCCTTGGTGTTCATCGCCTTGCTCTATACCGCCGCGCCCGCCGTTGGCGCCATGGCTCGCTACAATCTGCACACCACGGTGAATACCGCTGTCGCGACGGGCGGCGATGTCTTCGCGCCCGAATCCAGCATCCAGGGTGAGTCTCGTCCTGAATGGATGAAGCGCTGGGAAAAGACCGGCCTGATCGCCTGGGAAGACAAGAACGGTGACGGCCGTATCCAGTATTACAACGAGAAGAGCAAGAACCCGGAGTTCCTGGCCAAGGCCGCGGCCGCCGGCTGGAAGGGCAACGAACTGGGCTCCACAAAAGCCGGCAAATTCGAAGGCAAGGTCGACAACGACATCATGGTGTTGGCCAACCCCGAGATCGCTGGTCTGCCTAACTGGGTGATCGCCCTGATCGCCGCCGGTGGTATCGCCGCCGCGCTGTCCACCGCCGCCGGCCTGCTGCTGGTGATCTCCTCTTCCATCTCGCATGACCTGCTGAAGAGTGTGTTCGCCAAGAACATCTCGGAGAAGGGCGAGTTGATGGCGGGTCGTATCGCCGCAGCCGTCGCGGTGGGCATCGCCGGTTACCTTGGCTACAACCCGCCGGGCTTCGTTGCCCAGGTGGTGGCGTTCGCTTTCGGTCTGGCCTGCGCCTCGCTGTTCCCGACCATCCTGATGGGTATCTTCAGCAAGTCCATGAACCGCGGCGGCGCCATTGCCGGCATGCTCACCGGCCTGGTCTTTACCCTGTCCTACATCGTCTACTTCAAGCGCGACGTCTTGCTGGGCATGGACAAGGTGCCTGACACCCAGTGGTTGTTCGGCATCTCGCCGGAAGGCATCGGCGTGATCGGCATGCTCCTGAACTTCGTGGTGGCTTTCGTGGTGATGAAGATGACCGCGCCATGCCCGGATCACATCCAGCACCTGGTGGAAAGCATCCGCTACCCGCGTGGCGCCGGTGAGGCTCAGGCGCACTGATACTCGCGCCAGGCCCCCGGATATCACCCCGGAATGAACCCCCGCTTCGGCGGGGGTTTTTTTGTGCGCCCTGAGGGACGCATATTCGTTTGACGCTGGAAGTCCACGCTGCCCAGGCAGCTGTATGGCAAAAAAACGCCGGCAAGGATGCCGGCGCTACGTGCTGGGCAAGGCGAGGATCACGCCGTGCGCGAGTAACGCGGCTGGTCCAGGTTGGCTTGTTTCAGATAGCCGTCGAAGCACATGGCGATGTTGCGCAGGAACAGGCGGCCGAGGTCGCTGACGACGATGCGCGTGGGTTCCAGGCTGACCAGCCCGTCGTCGACCAGAGGTGGCAGATCGGTCAGTCCATCGGCGAAATAACTGTCGAAATCGATGTTCCAGGTGGCGGCGAAGCTGGACTTGTCCAGTTCCAGGTCGCACATGATGCGGGTGATGGCATCGCGGCGAATCTGGTCATCGCGAGTCAGTTTCAGGCCGCGTTCCACCGTCAGGCCGCCTTTGCCGATCATCTCCTGGTATTTCTTCAGGTTCTTCTCGTTCTGCATGTAGCAGTTGGGTGTCTGGCTGATGCTGGAGGCGCCGAAAGCGTAGATGTCACAATCCTTGTGCGTGGTGTAGCCCTGGAAGTTGCGCCACAGGGTCTTGCTCGCCTGCGCCTTGATCATTTCGTCCTCGGGGCGGGCGTAGTGGTCCATGCCGATGTTGTCGTAGCCGGCCGCGCCGAGGCGCTCATGGATGAGTTGTTGCAGATCGAGACGGGTGGCGAAGCTGGGCAGGTCGCTCTCGCTGATCAGTTTCTGGTGCTTCTTCATCCACGGCACATGGGCGTAGGCGAAGATGGCGAAGCGATCCGGTGCCCACGGCACCACTTTGTCCAGGGTGCGCGCGAAGCTTTCGAGGGTCTGGTGCGGCAGGCCGACGATCAAATCCATATTGATACTGGAAAAACCCAGCTCGCGTGCCCAGCCGTAGACGGTCTTGATCAGTTCTTCCGGCTGCACCCGGTTGACCGACTTCTGCACCTGTTCATCCAGATCCTGCACGCCGATGGAGAGGCGGTTGAATCCGGATTCGCGCAGGGCGACCAGATGCTCGCGGGTCAGTTCGCGCGGATCGGCCTCGCAACCCATCTCGGCGTCCGGCGCGATGTTGAAACGGCTGCGCATCATCTCCATCAGACGCCGGATGTCTTCGGGCTTCAGGAAAGTCGGCGTGCCGCCGCCCCAGTGCAATTGCTTCACCTGCCGACGCGGGTCGGTCATTGCCGCCACCCGGTCCATTTCCTGTTCCAGGAAACCCAGGTAGTGGCTGGCCTTGCTGTAGTCACCGGTGGCGACCATGTTGCAGCCACAGTAGTAACAGAGCGTGTCGCAAAACGGGATGTGCGCGTACAGCGAGAGCCCGCGCGCCGGGTCTTGCGATGTCTTGATTTCTTCGATCCAGTCCGCCTCGCTGAACCCGGTATGAAAATAAGGCGCGGTGGGATACGAGGTATAGCGCGGCCCCGGTTTGCTGTATTTCTCGAGGAGGGCGGTGAACTGGGACATGGCGGCTATTCCAAGGACGGCTAGGGGCAGGGATTGTAGGCGGGGCGTGAAAGTCCAGGCAAGGAAGCGCCGTGACCTGAATCAAGCCAGATGCCTATAGCGGCTTGGCGCGCCAAAAGGAAAAAGTTGAAACCCTGACGAAAGCGTCAAAATGTCGACATAACGTGCATGGTACAAGTCTATCAACGAAAAATAACTTATTGATTTTTATACACATAATTTCGCGCCAATTCAGGCACAGCCATTGCTTGTATAAAACCACTGGACGAGAGTTCAACCCAACCTCCCTGACCGCCGCAATGGCGGTTTTTCAAGCGGCATCGGTTCCCGATGCCGCTCTTTTTTTGTGCGGCCGAAACGTGCTTGCTGGCGGGTAAGCCGACAAATCAAAGATAATCGCCCCGCTCTCACTGCCAGGACCTTCATGGGCGGCATCCCCCCGGAAATCTTCAAGGCCTACGATATACGCGGCATCGTCGGCAAGACGCTGACCCCCGAATTCGTCGAGTTGATCGGCCGCGCGGTTGCCTCCGAGGCGCGCGCGCGCGGCCTGCGCGACATCGTCATCGGCCGCGACGGGCGCCTCTCCGGCCCTGTGCTCAGCGCCGCCCTGGCCGAGGGTATTCAGTATGGCGGCGGCAATGTCATCGACCTGGGCCTGGTGACGACGCCGATGGCTTATTTTGCGGCCTACCACCTCGCCACACGCTGCGCGGTCATGCTGACCGGCTCGCACAATCCGCCCGATTACAACGGCCTGAAGCTGGTGATTGCCGATGAAACCCTGTCCGGCGACGCCATCCAGAATTTACGCCGACGTATCGAAGCCAACGACTTCAGCAGCGGCCAGGGTGGTTACCGGCAATATGACATCCGCGACGAATACATCGCGCGCATTGCCGGTGACGTGAAACTCGCTCGCCCCATGAAGATCATCGTCGATGCCGGTAACGGTGTGGCTGGCGCCTTTGCGCCAGATCTGTTCCGGGCGCTCGGCTGCGAAGTGGAGGCGCTGTACTGCGAGGTGGACGGCACTTTCCCCAACCACCATCCCGATCCCTCCGTGCCCGAGAATCTGGCCGATCTGATTGCCCGATTGCGGCAAATCGATGCGGAAATCGGCCTGGCCTTCGACGGTGATGGTGATCGCCTGGGTGTGGTCACCAAGGCGGGCGCCATCATCTATCCGGATCGCCAGCTCATGTTGTTTGCCGCCGACGTGCTGACGCGCAATCCCGGCGCCCTGATCATTTATGACGTGAAATCCACCCGCAATCTGCGCCCGTGGATCGCCGCGCACGGCGGCAAGCCGCTGATCTGGAAGACCGGCCACTCCCTCATGAAGGCGAAAATGCGGGAAACCGGCGCCCCGCTGGCGGGTGAAATGAGCGGCCATATTTTTTTCCAGGAGCGCTGGTACGGCTTCGACGATGGCCTCTATGCCGGCGCCCGCCTGCTCGAATACCTGTCGCGGCAGCCCGATCTTGACGCCACGCTATACAGCTTGCCGGATAGCGTGAACACACCCGAACTGCACATCAAGATGCGGGAAGGCGAGCCGCACCGGGTGATAAATCAACTAAAAGAAAGCGCTCATTTCGACGGCGCGCGCGAGGTGATTACCCTGGATGGCCTGCGCGTGGAGTACGTCGACGGCTTCGGCCTGATGCGTGCCTCCAATACGACGCCGGTCATCACGCTGCGTTTCGAGGCGGACAACGTGGCCGCGCTGAAGCGCATTCAGGAGCAGTTCCGCAGACTGCTCGCCGTCGCGGCGCCCACCGCGCAACTCCCTTTTTAACATTGGAAACTGACATGACCGCTCCCCTCGTTGGACTCATCATGGGCAGCGTGAGCGACTGGGACACCATGCGCCACGCCGCCGATTTGCTGACCCAGTTCGGCATTCCCTTTGAGAAACGCGTGGTTTCCGCCCATCGCACCCCGGATTTGCTGTTTGAATATGCCGAGACGGCCGCCGCGCGCGGCCTCAAATGCATCATCGCCGGGGCCGGCGGCGCCGCCCATCTGCCCGGCATGACCGCCGCCAAGACGCACTTGCCGGTGCTCGGGGTGCCGGTGATGTCGAAGGCGTTGAAAGGCATGGATTCCCTGCTCTCCATCGTGCAGATGCCCAAGGGCATCCCCACCGCCACCTTCGCCATCGGTGAGGCCGGTGCCGCCAACGCCGCCCTGTTCGCGGCGGCGATGCTGGCCAATGAATTCCCGGAGATACGCGAACGCCTGATCGCCTTCCGCCAGCGCCAGCGCGATAGTGTGCTGGCGATGGTCCTACCGGAAGAACAAGCATGATTTTGCCCGGCGCTACCCTGGGCGTGCTCGGCGGCGGCCAGCTCGGCCGCATGTTCACGCTGGCCGCCAAAGTCATGGGCTACCAAGTGGTGGTGCTCGACCCGGACCCGCAATCTCCCGCCGGCCAGCTCGCCGACATCCACCTCAAGGCCGATTATCGCGACGCCGTCGCGCTGATCCGCATGGGCGGCCTGTGCCAGGCGGTCACCACGGAGTTCGAGAACGTGCCCGCCGCCAGCCTGGAAACGCTGGCCAAGCACTGCCTGGTGGCGCCCTCGGCGGCCGCCCTGGCGGTGGCGCAGGATCGTTTGCAGGAGAAAACCCACGCGCGCGATTCGGGTTGCGTGACCGCGCCGTTCGCCAATATCGAATCCGCCGCCGACCTCGACGCCGCCTGGCAACGGATCGGCGCCCCCGCCCTGCTGAAAACCCGCCGCCTGGGTTATGACGGCAAGGGCCAGGCCCGCGTGGATAGCGCCGAGGAACTGGCCGCCGCGTTCCATGAGTTGGGCGATGTGTCCTGTTTGCTGGAGGGTTTTCTGCCGCTGGAGCGCGAAGTATCGGTGGTGCTGGCGCGCAACGAAATGGACGAGATCGCCTTCTTTCCGCCGGCGGAAAACCAGCATCGCAACGGCATCCTCGACATCAGCATCGTGCCCGCGCGGATTCCGGAAAGCCTCGCCGAAACGGCGCGCGACATGGCCGCGCATCTGGCGCGCGAACTCGGCTACGTGGGCGTGATGGCGGTGGAATTCTTCGTGCTCAAGGATGGCCGCATCGTGTTCAACGAAATGGCCCCGCGCCCGCACAACAGCGGCCACTACACGCTCGACGCCACCGCCTGCGATCAGTTCCAGCAACAGGTTCGGGCACTCTGCGGCCTGCCGCTGGGCGACCCGCGCCTGCTCTCGCCGGTGGTGATGGTCAACCTGCTGGGCGATGTCTGGCGGGATGCCGGGAACACCCCGCCGCCTTGGGAGGAACTACTCAAACATCCCGGCGCGCATCTCCACCTCTACGGCAAGGCCGAAGCCCGACCCGGCCGCAAGATGGGGCATTACAACTGCCTGGCGCCCAGCGTCGAGGAAGCGCTGGCGCTGGCGCTGGAGACGCGCGCGGCGTTGGGGATTGGAGAGCGGTAGCCGTAGGTCAGGTTGGCGCGCAGCGACTACCTGACGATTCTTCTGCTCAACTGGCAGTTTGAGATTGGTCACTAGGCAGCCTCTGACAGCCTGGCCTACGGTCCCTCATTCCTCCAGGCTCAACACCATCACCTTGCCCTTCTGATCCAGGGTGCGGATGCGCAGCGGCAGCCAGTGGCGCGACGGCGCCAGCCAGACATCCAGGGTGCCTTCACCGCTACGGCTGCCTTGCAGATGCAGGGTGTCGATTTCGCTTGCCCCTTGGGCGAGGCGTTCCTGCCCCAGATTCCGGAACTGGTATTCGCGCAGCTTGCGGCCGTTGGTCACGGCCAGCGTCCATTCCGTCGTCAGGGAACCCACGGTCATCGCCAGGTGGAAGGGAAAACTCAGCACGTCCTGGCTGGCGGCGGGTAACTCGACTCCGCTGTTTCCTTGCACCAGGCGCCGCGCATCCCAGTCGAAGCGGGCCGTATCCTGTTTGCGCTCGCCGCGCGAGAGCCAGTACTGCTCGGGCCGCAGACCCTGCGCGGTGATGTTTCCCTCGCTGGTCTGCACCAGTTTTCCGCTGACGAACAGCGAGGCCAGCCCGGTGGCCTGGGCGATACTGACCAGGGTGTAATGGCCGTCACGCTGTTGCCAGGAATAGATCGCCTGCCCCAGGTTGAAGCCGCCGTCGCCGGCGCGCACGGCATAGCGCAGGTTCAGGCGTTCAGGAAGTTGACGCAGGGCGGGCGGTAACGCGGGTTCTGTGGCGGCGGGCTCTGGCGCGGGTGACGCCGGGGATGAGGGAGGAATCGGTGTCGCGATGACCGGCTCGACTGGCGCGACCGCGACGACCGTCGCTGGCGGGGCGTCAACCGGCTCCGGCTCCGGCGCCACGGGCGGGCTGGGCTCTGGCGTTTCGGCTGTCTTGGGAGCCACAGGCGCCGCCTGGATGGCCTTCGGCCTGGCTTGCGGGGCCACCGCCACCACTTTGGCGGGCGGCGTCACCAGGTTGGCCTCTATGGGAAACGGGATTTCCTCCGCCGGTGGCGTCCACCAGGAACCAGCCGAAGCCAGCATCAGCAGATGAACCGCCAGGGAGACGAGCAGCGCGAACGCGAGAATACGGTGCGCGCGCGGCATGGCTTCTGTTGGAGCGGCGCTCAGTCGCTGGGAGAAACCAGCGCGGCCCGCGTCGCGTTGGAGCCGCCGCGCACATAAACCGTGCCGTCCGCGCGCCAGATGACTCGCCCTTGCGCGAACCAGCGCACGGCCATCGGGTAGATGCGGTGTTCCTGTTCGAGCACGCGCGCGGACAGGCTGGCGGGCGTGTCATCCGGCAACACCGGCACGGCGGACTGCGCCAGGATGGGCCCGGCATCGACCACCGGCGTGACGAAATGCACCGTGCATCCATGCAGTTTCACGCCGCCGGCGAGGGCGCGTTCATGCGTATCGAGGCCAGGGAAGGCCGGCAGCAGGGCGGGGTGAATGTTGATCAGGCGCCGTTCGTAACGCTGCACGAAGGCATCGCTCAACACCCGCATGAAACCGGCGAGGATGACCAGATCAGGCGCATGGTGGTCGATCTCGGCCGCCAGGGCGGTGTCGAAGGCGGCGCGATCAGGGTAATCGCGATGGTTCAACACCCGGGTGGGGACCCCATGCGTGGCGGCGATTTCAAGGCCTTTCGCCTCCGCCCTGTTGCTGATCACACAGGCGAACTCGACCGGCAGATCGGCTTCCAGCAGAGCCCGCATGTTGCTGCCCCGGCCGGAGATGAGGATGACGACGCGCATCAGACGATGACGGTCTGTTCCTGTCCCGGCGCGCGCTCGGCGATTTCGCCCAGGCGATACACCGTTTCACCCTGTGCGGTGAGGAAGCGCATGGCGGCTTCGGCATCGCCCGCCGCCACCACGACCACCATGCCGATGCCGCAGTTGAAGGTGCGGTGCATTTCCGCCAGGGCGACGTTGCCCTTTTCCTGCAGCCACTGGAATACCGGCGGAAAGGTCCAGGCGTCGGCCTGAATCACGGCGGTGAGGTCGTCCGCCAGGATGCGCGGGACGTTGCCGGTGATGCCGCCGCCGGTGATGTGGGCCATGCCTTTTACCTGAATTTCCTTCATCAGCGCGAGCAGCGGCTTCACGTAGATGCGGGTCGGTTCCAGCAGGGTTTCACCCAGTGTCTTGCCATTGAATTCACTGTCCAGGTCGGCCCCGCTGACTTCCACGATCTTGCGCACCAGGGAATAGCCGTTGGAGTGCGGGCCGCTCGAACCGAGGCCGAGCACCGCGTCGCCGGGGCGGATGTCGCGGCCGCCGATGACCTTGGACTTTTCCGCCACGCCCACCGCGAAGCCGGCCAGATCGTATTCGCCGGCCGGGTACATGCCGGGCATTTCAGCGGTCTCGCCACCGATCAGGGCGCAGCCGGAGAGTTCGCAGCCACGCGCGATGCCGGCAATCACCTGTTCCGCCACGTCCACGTCGAGATGGCCGCAGGCGAAGTAGTCGAGGAAGAACAGCGGTTCCGCGCCCTGCACCAGGATGTCATTGACACTCATGGCGACCAGATCCTGGCCGATGCTGTCGTGCTTGTTCATCTGGAATGCCAGCTTCAGCTTGGTGCCGACGCCGTCGGTGCCGGAGATCAGCACCGGCTCCTTGTAGTTCTTCGGCAACTCCATGAGGGCGCCGAAGCCGCCGATGCCGGCCAGGACTTCCGGACGCATGGTGCGTTTGGCATGAGGCTTGATGCGTTCCACGAGGGAGTCGCCGGCATCGATATCGACACCGGCATCGCGGTAGGAAAGGGCAGTCTGGGGGGCGGATTGAGTGGACACGGGATAGTCTAAAGGGCTGAAAAATCGGTGATATTCTACCGTACATGCCCTTCTCTCCAGCCGCCAACCGTTCTCTGCTTACCATTCTGGTCGCCGCCGCCGGCGGCTATCTGTTTTATCTCCTCACGCCCATCCTGGCGCCCTTTCTGGTGGCGACGGCGCTGGCCTATCTGTGCAATCCGCTGGTGGACCGCCTGCAACGCAGAGGGGTGAGCCGCGCGCTGGCCACGGCACTGGTGTTGCTCGGACTCGTTTTGTTGTTCCTGCTGGTGGTGGCGGTGATGGCGCCATTGTTCCAGGCGCAGGCGCGCTTGCTGATGCAGCAGGTGCCACGCGTGGCGGAATGGGGCAGCCAGACGCTGTTGCCCTGGTTTTCCGCCACCTTCGGAGTCGATCTGATGAACGATCAGGCCGATATTCTGGCCTGGCTCAAGTCGCATACCGCCGAACTCTCGCAACTGACCCGTTACCTGCCGAAACTCAAGGACAGCGGCCTGGCGCTGCTGGGTTTTCTCGCCAATCTGTTGCTGATTCCGGTGGTGTTGTTCTACCTGTTGCGCGACTGGCATGGCGTCATCAAGCATCTGGTCGGCTGGATTCCGGCGCCGTTGCGGGAGAAGAGCGATGCCATCACGCGCGAGATTGACGTGGTGCTGTCCGAATTCGTGCGCGGTCAGATCATGGTCATTCTGGTCATGTGTGTGTTCTACAGTCTGGCGCTCTGGCTGGCGGGTCTGCATTACGCCCTGGCGGTGGGCCTGCTCGCCGGCATCCTGGTGTTCGTGCCCTATATGGGCGTGGTGGTGGGAGTGTTGCTCGGCACCCTGGCCGGCTGGGCGCAGTTCGGCGAGATGGCCGGCCTGATACCGATCTGGGCTGTGTTCGGCATCGGCCAGTTGCTGGAAGGCATGGTCATCACCCCCTGGCTGGTGGGCGAACGGGTCGGCCTGCATCCGGTGGCGGTGATCTTCGCTCTGATGGCCTTCGGCCAGCTGTTCGGCTTCGTCGGCGTATTGTTGGCCATTCCCGCCGCCGCCGCCTCCCTGGTGGCACTGCGCCATCTCAAAGCACAACTGGACTGAAATGAAACAACCCCCACACTCGCTCCGCTCGCTGCCCCCCGAGGGGGTGTCAGTACGCCTGGGGCGGCCCGGCGCGTACTGACCATGCACGCACTGGAAGGTTGGGCCGAGGAAAAGCGTTCCGCCTGGCTCTATCGCATCGTTTCCGACTGCGAATCCGGCACCCCGCGTCAGGTGTTGTTCCTGGAGTTGGCGCAATCCGCCGAGTATCAGGCCGGTTTGTGGCTGGCGGAAATGGCGAAGGCGGGAGTTGCGCCGCCCGCCGCTTACCGGCCCGATACGCGTACCCGCCTGGTCGGCTGGCTGATTCCCCACCTGGGTGTGCGCCCGCTCAAAGGCATATTGGCCGCCATGAAGGTGCGCGGCATGAGCCTCTATAACACGCCAGTACCGCACGGCATCCCCACCAGCCTGGAACAGCTCGACCACAAGAGCCATCAAACCGCCGGCAGCGGCAATCTGCGCGCCGCGGTATTTGGCGTGAACGACGGGCTGGTATCCAACGCCAGCCTGATACTCGGCGTGGCGGGGGCCGGAGTGGAACCCTCCGTCATCCTCCTGTCCGGTATCGCGGGGCTGCTGGCGGGCGCATTCTCGATGGCGGCGGGGGAATATGTTTCGGTGCGTTCGCAGCGCGAGTTCTATGAATACCAGATCGCCCTGGAGCGGGAAGAGCTGGACCAGTATCCACGGGAAGAGGCGGCGGAACTGGCCCTGATCTATCAGGCCAAGGGGGTCGGCAAGGAAGAGGCGCGGCGCATGGCCGATACCCTTCTACTGGACCCAGACCGCGCCCTCGACACCCTGGCGCGCGAGGAGTTGGGCCTCAACCCGGACGAACTCGGCTCGCCCTGGGGCGCGGCAATCTCCTCCTTTCTGGCGTTTTCCCTGGGCGCATTCATCCCTCTGCTGCCGTTTCTGCTGCTCTCCGGCAGCGCCGCCCTAGGTGGCACCCTGATGGCCACCGGCATCAGCCTGTTTGGCGTGGGGGCGGCCATCAGCCTTTTCACCGGCAAGCAAGCTGTGATCGGCGGTCTGCGTATGCTGGGCATCGGTGGTGCCGCCGGAGCCGCCACCTGGCTGATCGGCCGGGCGCTGGGGGTGGCCCTCGGCTAGAATGACGCGCCGTTCCCATCAGGCGGGATGTCCTTAGGCTGGATAGCGGTTTTATCGCTACCTGGCATTTCGTTGCTTCAGGTAATCTTCTGAAGCTCCTACAGTTAATACCCTACGTAGACCATGACAGAACGCACCTTCAGCATCGAGTTTTTTCCACCCAAAACCCCCGAGGGCATGGAAAAGCTACGTCAGGCGCGGCGCCAACTGGCGCAACTCAATCCCAAGTTTTTTTCCGTTACTTTTGGTGCCGGTGGTTCCACACGTGACCGCACGCTGGAAACCGTTCTGGAAATTCAGCGCGAGGGCTTGGCCGCGGCGCCGCACCTGTCCTGCGTCGGTTCCACCGGCGAGAACATCCGGGAAATCCTGGAAACCTTTCGCGCCAACGGCATCCGCCACATCGTCGCGCTCCGCGGCGATCTGCCTTCCGGCATGGCCGATCCGGGCGAATTCCGCTATGCCAACGAGCTGGTGAGTTTCATCCGCCAGGAAACCGGCGACTGGTTCGACATCGAAGTGGCCGCCTACCCGGAAACCCATCCGCAGGCACGCAACTACCGGGAAGATCTGCTCAATTTCAAACGCAAGGTGGAAGCCGGCGCCAATGCCGCCATCACCCAGTACTTCTTCAACGCGGACGCCTATTTCAACTTCGTCGACGATTGCGCGGAACTGGGCGTCACCCTGCCGATCGTGCCGGGCATCATGCCGATATCCAATTACAGCCAGTTGTCACGTTTTTCGGCCATGTGCGGCGCCGATATTCCACGTTGGCTGGCGCGCAAGCTGGAGAGCTATTCCGACGACACCGCCTCGATCAAGGCGTTCGGACTGGATT
This sequence comes from uncultured Thiobacillus sp., assembly GCA_964542455.1. GTDB lineage: Bacteria > Pseudomonadota > Gammaproteobacteria > Burkholderiales > Thiobacillaceae > PFJX01. The sequence continues at coordinate 23,593 of CAZIUC010000017.1, forward strand.
TCATGACCGGACTGTGCGAGCGATTGATCGAAGGGGGCGCCCCCGGTCTGCATTTCTACACACTGAATCAGGCCGGCTTGACCACCACGCTCTGGCAACGGTTGGGACTGGATTGAGCGGGCATTTCACGCAAACAGCCAAGGTTCGGTGCCTGGGCAAAAAGAAACCGGGCATGGAGTGCTCCTCCGATGCCCGGCCAAGTACGATTAATTTTTTGTTTCCTCCCCAACCACCCCAGGTGTTGAGGGATTGCTGTACATCTGCCGATGGATACTAATGGCACCAATTACACTAGTGGAATCTATCTTGAGTACGGTACTACTAGTTCTTAAGTTATAAGGAGTCGGTCGTGAAAGTGCTGCTGGCGGATGACCACCCCCTGTTTCGTGAAGGGGTCAAGCCTGTGTTGCATAAGCTGGACCCACAGCTGCAAATCCTCGAGGCGATCGACTACCCCTCTGCTTTCGCCTCCATGCATCAGGCCGGGGAAGTGGATCTGGCCCTGATCGACCTGTACATGCCGGGCATGTCCGGGGTGGAGGGTGTGATCCGATTTCGGGCCGCGTTTCCCGGCATTCCTCTGGTTGTGCTGTCCGCTTCGGAGCAGGCCGAGGACATCCACCGCCTGCTTGCCGCCGGGGCTCTGGGCTATATCACCAAGGCCTCGCCCAGCGAGGTGATACTCGGTGCGCTGCGTCTGGTACTGGCTGGCGGCGTCTACATTCCGCCCAGCTTGCTCGATCATCAGCACAACGGCATTGCCGAGCGCGATCCTTTGCGCCCCGCTCCGCTTACCACGCGTCAGGTGGAAGTGCTGCGCGAGTTGGCCAAGGGCCAGAGCAACAAGCAGATTGCCAAGGCGCTCGAAGTCACCGAGGGCACGGTAAAAATCCATCTGGCCGCCATATTCCGCATCCTCAAGGTCAACAACCGCACTGAAGCCGTGTTGGTGGCCCAGAAGATGGGTCTCAACGAAACGGCCTGATTTGACATGGACGCAGGCACGCCACCCGCGCGGCCCGCGGGCGGTTTTCGCCAAAGCCTGCGTTTTCGCATCCTGGCCCTGGCGGTACTGCCGATGCTGGCGGTGGTTGGTCTGTTCGCCACCTATTTCGCACAACACAGCATCGCGGATGCCGAGTTGCAGCTGCGCCGACAGGGCCAGGATATCGCTCGCCAATTGGCGGAGGCGGTGGCCTTCGATCTGTTCTCCGGCAATTTGCCCTATGTGAAGCGGCTGCTGGATTTCGAACACAACGCACGCCAGGCCATCGCGGTGGGTGTCGCCGAGAATGGCCATTGGGTTCTGGTCAGCGGCTCGCCCTTGTTGCTGCCCAGGCTGAGTGAACTCTCCACCAGCAGCGGCTCGCCGCATGGCGGCTATCTCTACTTCACGCACCAGGTCGGGCTACCCGGTTCCACCGAACAAGACCCGTATCTCGAAATCGACAGCGCGACTACCCGGCGCGCCACAGTGGTTGCGGTGCTGAGCCGGGGGCCGGTGGAAGAGACCCGAGTGCGAGTATTGCGGGCCGCCCTAGGCATGGCCGGCCTGTCGCTGCTGCTGGCGTTGACGCTGGCCTGGCGCTTGTCGCTGCGATTGAGCCGGCCTCTGCACGACATTACCCATACCGTGGCGCAATTGGCCGACGGTAGCCTGGCCGTACGGGTACCCCAGGTGTCGTCGGGTGAACTGGGACTGCTGGAGCGTGGCGTCAACCGCATGGCGGAGGCGCTGCAAGAGAGCCAGCGCGATCTGGAACAGCGGGTACGGCGCGCAACCGGCGAGCTGACGGCGCAGAAAGATGCGGCGGAAGCCGCCGTGCTGGCCAAGTCTCGCTTTCTCGCCGCCGCCAGCCATGACCTGCGGCAGCCGCTGCACGCACTGACCCTGTTGATTGCCGCCTTGCGTGAACGGACTCTGGAAGGCGAGGCCCGGCGCCTGGTGGAGCACATCGACGATTCGGCCAGCGCGCTCGAGGGCTTGCTCAACGCGCTGCTCGATCTGTCGAAACTCGATGCCGGCGTGGTCACGGCCCATACGGAATGCTTCCCGGCACAACGCACCCTCGACAACCTGTCACGCCAATTCGCCCCGCAGGCATGGGAAAAAGGTCTGCGCCTGCGCATCCATGACAGCGCCTACTACCTGCGAACCGACCCGGTGTTGCTGGAGCGCATTCTCAACAATCTGGTCAGCAATGCCCTGCGCTATACCGACCGCGGCGGGGTATTGGTGGGATTGCGGCGCACATCGCGTGGCGTGCGCTTTGAAGTGTGGGATAGCGGGCGCGGCATTCCAGTGGCGTTCCGCGAGCGCATCTTTGAAGAATATTTCCAGCTGGAAAACCCGGAACGCCATCGCGACAAAGGGCTCGGCATTGGCCTGGCCATCGTTTCGCGTCTGGCGCACCTGCTGGGCAGTGGCGTCGAAGTAAAGTCGACACCGGGACGCGGCTCCTGTTTCCGCTTTCAGGTGGCATGCTGCCAGCCACCGGAACAACGCTTGGAAATGGAACCGATCGCCTTCACCCTGCCGCTGGCGGGAACCCTGGTGGCATTCATCGATGATGACGAGCAGATACTGGAAGCGATGATGCAGGTGTTCGAGCAGTGGGGGGTGGAAATGGCGGCCGGCAGCGAGGTCGAAGAAGTGCGTGATGAATTGCGCGAACTCGGGCGCGCGCCCGATCTGATCCTGTCCGATTACCGCCTGCGTGGCGGTCGTACCGGCATCGAAGCGGTTCGCCTGTTGCGCGCGGCGTTCGGAGAGTCCATCCCCGCCGCCCTGATTACCGGCGACACCGCGCCGGAAACCATCCAGGCCATTGCCGCTTCCGGTCTGGCGCTGCTGCACAAGCCATTGAAACCAGCCAAGCTGCGCGCTTTTCTCTCACACCTGCGCGCGACGGGGTAGGAGGCTTGCTCGCGGGCCGAAATCCGTGGGGTGCGGGGAGGAACGAACCGCGCCAACGCGGTTCGCGAACATGGGTGATGCCACGAAGAACAGGCTCAGAAGTGCGTGATCTTGTTTTCCTCGTTGGCCAGCACCTCGGAGCCGGAGCCCACCAGTAGATGATCGGGCGCGTGGGCGACGTGCTCGTCCTTGTCGGGGTAGGGCAGGCCGTGCAGGAAATGGCGCATGCAGTTGAGGCGCGCGCGTTTCTTGTCGTCGGACTTGATCACGATCCAGGGCGCGTCCGCGGTGTCGGTATGGAAGAACATCGCGTTCTTGGCTTCGGTGTAGTCATCCCACATATCCAGCGATTTGATATCGATGGGCGACAGCTTCCAGTGCTTGAGCGGGTCGTCACGGCGCGAGATGAAGCGGCGCAGCTGTTCCTCGCGGCTGACCGAGAACCAGTACTTGTAGAACAGCACGCCACTATTCACCAGCATGCGTTCCAGTTGCGGCGTCTGGCGCATGAATTCCAGGTAATCGTGCGGCGTGCAGAAGCCCATCACCCGCTCGACACCGGCGCGGTTGTACCAGGAGCGATCAAAGAAGACCATTTCACCGGCGGTGGGCAGGTGCTGGATGTAGCGCTGGAAAAACCACTGCCCGCGCTCGCGATCCGAGGGCTTGTCCAGGGCCACCACGCGGGCGCCGCGCGGGTTCAGATGTTCCATGTAGCGCTTGATGGTGCCGCCCTTGCCGGCGGCATCGCGGCCTTCGAACAGAATCACGATTTTCTGGCCGGTCTCGCGTACCCAGTTCTGTACCTTGAGCAGTTCGATCTGCAATTTCTCCTTCTGCGCCTCATAGTCGCCTCGTCGCATGCGGGTGCGGTACGGGTAGCTCTCCGGCAGGGGCGCGTAATCACTTTCCTCATTGCTGCCGTGCGGCGCATGCGCCACCGCCAGCGCGGCGGGACCGTGGCTCACCGCCTCGATTTCGGCGGCGGCGGCGGGGTTGGGGGTTACCGCTTCGACCGGTGCGGCGGCCGAAGCGGTAACAGCGCCCGTGACCGGGGCCAGTTCGGCTGCCTGAAGGACGCCGGTGGTTTCCACGATTGGTTTGCGGCGCCGAGATTTGGGAGCGGCGCGGGGCGTGGCAGGCTTGGGGTCCGTCATGGCATTCTCCAGGGTCAAAAATCCTGAAATTATCCACTTCGGATTCGCGGTGTGTGATGGATTGTTCTTATCCCCAGGCCGGCAAATCCGTAGACTCGCGCTTCTCTCATTCGTCCCGTTTATGGCTACTTCATGCAACTCTTACGAATTCTACAATCCCAGGGCTTTGGCGCGCGTCGCGCCTGCCGCGAGTTGATCCAGACGGGGCGCGTCCAGGTCAATGGCGTGGTGGTCGAAGACCCCGAGTTCGAGTGCGACACGACCGCGCTGACCCTGACGCTGGATGGCCAGGCCTGGCGCTACCGCGAGAAGGTCTACCTGGTGCTGCACAAACCGGCCGGTTTCGAGTGTTCCCGCCAGGCGCAGCACCATCCCAGCGTATTCGGCCTGCTGCCCGAACCCCTGCCACAACGTGGCGTGCAGCCCGTCGGGCGCCTGGATCAGGACAGCACCGGCCTGTTGCTGCTGTCCGATGACGGCGACTTCATCCACCGCTACACCTCACCGAAAAAAGAGGTCGGCAAGCGTTACCGGGTGGTGTGCAAGCATCCGGTCAGCGATGAACAGATCGCCGCCCTGCTGGCGGGCGTGCAACTGCGTGACGAACCCGCGCCGCTGGCCGCGCGGGCCTGTACCCGGGTAAGCGAGAACGTGATCGACCTGGGTATCGCCGAGGGCAAATATCACCAGGTCAAACGCATGCTGGCCGCCGCCGGCAATCGCGTCGAAGCGCTCTGCCGCACACAGGTCGGCGGCTATGCGCTGCCCGCCGATCTGGCGCCGGGGCAGTGGCGTTACCTGGAAGAAGAAGATTTGGCGCGTCTGGCGGAAGCGGCATAACCCGCTGTACCATTCGTTTGACCGGCCGCGCGCCGGATTTTTTTTGCCTACTTTGCAGGGGTTAGCCATGGCCGTACTGGAACTCAACGAACAGAACTTCGAGGAAACCATCCTCAACAACGATTTCGTCATCATCGACTTCTGGGCGCCCTGGTGCGGCCCCTGCCAAGGTTTTGCGCCGGTCTATGATGAAGCTTCGGATAAATACCCGAACATCACTTTCACCAAAGTGAACACCCAGGACGAGCAGGCGCTGGCCGGGCATTTCCAGATCCGCTCCATTCCCACCCTGATGATCTTCCGCGAGAAAGTCATCATCTATTCCCAGCCCGGCGCCATGCAGGCCAGCCAGCTCGACGACCTGATCGCCCGCGCCAGTGAAGTGGACATGGCCCAGGTGCACGCCGAGATCGCCGCCGAGGGCGAGAAGGGCTGACTCTGTAGCCCGCTCCTACAGCGCGCCGCAGCGATCGCCCCGGCTGAAGCCAGTCGGGGCGTTTTCAATTCCCCGCCCCAGGGCGATGACTTTGAACAACTCACCCATTTCCGAGGGTTGCACCAGTTTCTGCAAGGCCGAGGCGGCGCGCAGATAGTCCAGCGTTCCCGGCTGCATTTCTCCCAACAAGTCCAGCAACCCCGCGTTCAGCAGGAAATTGCCCTGGCTGGTATAGCCAAGCAGATCGAGGCCGGCATCCCGGCCCACCTTCGCCACCGCGCTGAAGTCGACATGCGCGGTGATGTCAGCCAATCCGGGCAGGTAAAACGGATCGTCCAGGCTGTGATGGCGGTAATGAACCTTCAGCGTGCCCATGTGGCGTTGCGGGTGATAGAACTCGGACGCCGGAAAGCCGTAATCGAAAAACAGCAACAGGCCATGCCGCAGCCGCTCGGCCAGACTGGCGATCAGGGCAGTCGCCGCCGGGCAGGCTTCCGTCAGATAGCCACCCACCTCCGGCAAAGTCAGCGCCAACTCAAACAGCGGCCCCGCGCCGAGTGGGCGATCCTCCCAGGCAAAGCCCTCGAAACACGCCGGGCCGCCCCAAGTGTTTCCAGGCCCCCTTGGGGGGAGAGCGCCGCGAAGCGGCGCTGTCGGGGGCATCTCCCAGATCACGCCGCGCTCGAACACGCCCACCGCGGTGCGATGCAACAGATGCACCGGCAGGGCATCCAGCACCTCATTGCCCAGCACCACACCACTTATTTCATCCGGCAACGCCTCCAGCCAGCTCACCCGGGGCGACAGACGCGGCGCTTTTTCTTGCAGCAAGGTGGCCTGGCGCGCGCGCAGGTCGGGGCTGACCTCCAGGATCAGATAGCGTGCCGGCAGGCTGCCCAGCGCTTCCAGTTCCAGCAGCAGATCGAGCGCCAGGCGGCCGCTGCCGGCGCCCAGTTCAACAATGTCGCCGCCGGTGGATTCGAGCGCGCCGGCGACTTGCCGCGCCAGCGCGCGGCCGAACAGCGGGCTCATTTCCGGCGCGGTGACGAAATCGCCCGCCGCGCCCAGTTTGGCCGTGCCTCCGGCGTAATAACCGAGTCCGGGCGCATAGAGCGCCAGTTCCATGTAACGCGCAAAGGTCAACCAGCCGCCGCTGGAGGCGATCTCGGCGCGGAGGTGTTCGACCAGGCGGCCACTCTGGGCGAGCGCTTCGGGAGCAGGTATGGGTAGTGAGGTCATGGCGGCTGTGCTAGTTTTGTCGGCCATGATAACGGCAACTCGCAACCTCTCATGATCGTCGCCATCCTCGGCGCCGGCCCCGCCGGCATGTCCTGCGCCAATGCCTGCCTGTCGTTCGGCCTGACCCCGGTGGTCATAGAACGCGGCGACCATCTCGGCGGCGCCCAGCGCGGCAACTTTCACCCCAATCTGTGGATGCTGGGTTTTCCCGGTGAAACCGGCGAGCAGATGACGCAGAGGCTGGCGGAGCATTACCGCGATTTGCCGGTCACCACGCACTATCGCGCGGAAGTCACCCAGGTGCGACGTGGCGCCGACTGTTTTCATCTCACCCTCAGCGGTAGCGAGGGTACGAGTACCCTGGAGGCGCGCGCTATCGTCCTCGCCACCGGCACGCGGCCGCGCGCCACAGCCGAACTGGAGCAATTGGCCGCGACCTGCCCGCGAGCCATCATCGGCCCGCTTTCCAGCACCATTCGCGACGACATCCGCGACACCGATGTGCTGATTCTGGGCGGTGGCGATAACGCGCTCGACCATGCCCTGTTTCTCGCCGAGCGCGGCAATCGCGCCGTGGTGTGTACACGCGCCGCCTTGTCCGCGCGGCGGCCGTTCATCGCGGCCTGCCAGGCGCGAGACGAAATCGAATTGCGCACACACTGCCCATTGCCACGCCTGGCTTGTGGCGACGGCCACGTCATGGCGACCTGGCCTGAACAAGTGCGCGCCTTCGACTGGCTGCTGGTGATGTACGGCTATCTGCCCAACAGCGATGTAGTGCGGGTATTCGACCCGGCGATTCGCCCGGCGCTGACCGGCGACGGCTATCTCCATGTGGACGCCTGGCAGCGTTGCAGTGTGCCTGGCATCTACGCCGCCGGCGACGTCACCGACACGCCGCAACCCTCGGTGCCGACAGCCATGGCCCAGGGCCTCACCGCCGCGCGCGCGGTGGAAAAGGATTTGTGTTAGCAGCCTGTCGGGCGTGGTGCGTCATAAAACCTTCACGCAACTGTCATAGCATGCCACTCATCCCATCCATCCAGCGAGGCGCGCATGTCCGCCAGTATTCTCGTCGTCGAAGACGAACCCGGTATTCAGGAATTGCTCAAGTTCAATCTCGGGCATCACGGCCATGAGGTGACCGTGGCGGCGGATGCGGAAGCCGCGACCGCGAGCATGCGCGACCATCTGCCCGACCTGATCCTGCTCGACTGGATGCTGCCAGGCGCCTCCGGCATCGAACTGGCGCGCCGCGTGCGCGGCGACCCGCGCCTGAAAGACGTGCCCATCATCATGCTCACCGCGCGTGGCGACGAGCGCGACAAGATTCTGGGCCTGGAAACCGGGGCCGATGACTACATCACCAAGCCGTTTTCACCGCGCGAGTTGATGGCCCGCATCAAGGCCGTGCTGCGCCGCCGCGCGCCGCAGATGACCGAGGATGCCGTGGAAATCGGCGGACTGAAACTCGATCCGCTGGCGCACCGCGTCTATGGGCACTTCGCCGGCATCGACAAACCGCTCGACCTCGGCCCCACCGAATTCCGTTTGCTGCACTTTTTGATGACCCACGCGGAGCGGGTCTATTCCCGCTCGCAGTTGCTCGACCAGGTCTGGGGTGATCATGTTTTCGTCGAGGAACGCACCGTCGATGTGCACATTCGCCGCCTGCGCTCGGCCCTGGAACCCACCGAACACGACCGTCTGATCCAAACCGTGCGCGGCGCCGGCTATCGTCTTTCCAGCAATCTGACCTGATCCCGCAAGTTAGAATCGCGGGCATTGCCCACCCTCCTAGCCCGTATGTCCTTCTGGTTGCGCCCCTTGTTTCTCGTCCTGGGCATCGGCTTGGTGGCGCTGATCGCCACTGGAGGAAAAGGCGCGGGTAGCGGCTGGATGCTGTTTTCCGGCGGCCTGGTGATCTACCTGATCTACCACCTGCGCCAGCTCTCCCGGCTATCCGCCTGGCTGGACAGCAACGACCGCCCGCCCTTGTCCGGCGATGGCGTCTGGGGCGACGCCTTCTACCGACTGGAAAAACTGTTGCGTGACCGCCGGGGGCTGCAGCGTAAGACGGCCGCCGATCTTGAGCAGATGCTGGAAGCCACCCGTTCGCTGCCGGACGGCGTGGTGATCCTCGACCAGGAGAACCGCATCATCTGGCTCAACGACGCCGCGCAACGGCTACTCGGGCTTTCGTCCAAACGCGATCTCGGCCAATTCGTGCTCTACCTGCTGCGCAACTCGCGCTTTGTCGAATGGCTGATGTCGGAAGACCTGGCGCGCACCCTCACCCTGGAATCGCCCACCGCGCGGGAACACACCCTGTCGCTGCAGATCGTGCCGCTGCCGCGCCAGCAGAAAATGCTGGTGGCGCGCGACATCACCGAACTGGCGCGGGTCGAAGCCATGCGCCGCGACTTCGTCGCCAATGTCTCGCACGAACTGCGTACCCCCATCACCGTCATTCTCGGTTTTCTCGAAGCCTTCGAGGACATGCCCGACGCCCACCCCGGCGAGTTCCGCAAGCACATTCCCCTGATGCGCGAACAGTCCGACCGCATCCGTCGCCTGGTCGACGACCTCCTGGCCCTGGCGAAGCTGGAAAGCGAACCGGAAGCCCGGGATGAAACCGTGGACATGCCAGCGTTGGCCCGGCGCCTCGCCGATGAAGCGGAAACCCTGAGCCAGGGTCGGCACCGAGTCAGCCTTGATCCGGTCTGCCAGGCCCGTTTGATCGGCAACAGCCAGGAGCTTTACAGCGCGCTGGCCAACCTGGTGACCAACGCGGTGCGCTACACCCCGGCGGGCGGCCAGATCGGCATTCGCTGGAACATGGCGGAAAATGGCGGCGCGAATTTTTCCGTGACGGATAGCGGCGAAGGCATCGAAGCGCAGCACATCCCCCGTCTGACCGAGCGTTTCTACCGCGTCGATCGCGGCCGCTCACGCGCCACCGGCGGCACCGGCCTCGGCCTGGCCATCGTCAAGCATGTGCTGCAACGGCACCAGGCCAGGCTGAAGGTCGACAGCACTGTGGGCAAAGGCAGCACCTTCACCGCGCAATTCCCGGTCGAGCGGGTGATCCCGGAGACTCACGCGTAGGGTGCGCCATGCGCACCTTGGCTGTCGATCGGTGCGCATGGCGCACCCTACCACTACGTCTCTAAGCTCCCAGCAACTCGCGCAGGCGCTGCTCGACAAGTGGGCCGAGAGAGGTGGCGGGCACGCTTCCCTCCCTTCTCGCCGCCGCCCAGATCGCGTCGGGAAAGCAGCGGTCCGCTTCCCAGCGCGGGATCACATGCCAATGCACATGCGGCACCAGGTTGCCGAGACTGGCCAGATTGATCTTGTCCGGCTTCACCACCTCGCGAACCGCCGTCTCCACCGCGAACACCACGTCCATCAGGCGTTGCCGCTCAAGCGGCGGCAGATCGGTCATTTCCTTGACGTGGGCATTCAGGATCACCCGGCAGAAACCGGGATAGTCGGCGTCGCCCACCCAGATCACGCGGCAGAAGGCGTCGGACCAGAGTCGGGTTTCGGCGGCGGAGGAGCAGAGAGGGCAGGAAGTGTCGTACATTTTTACGTCTAGGCAAGGCAAAGTCTTGAATTGTATGAATTATTTAAATTGGCGCGCAACTTGCTTTGATGCCATAGGCTTATGAACTCTCAAGAGAAACTGAAACGAAACGTACTTTACTTGCCTTGCTGTTGTCTCTCACAACCACAGCCACGTATGCCGTGCCACTCATCGACCAGAATCAGCCGAACTTCCCCGGTTACATGGCAGCGTTTATCCAAACAGACTTGACACAGTCATTCCAGCAAACGCACGACAATATCGCTGGTGCCGGTATTCGCCTTCAAGCCGGGGTAGGTTTGAGCGACACAATAACGATTTCGCTGTGGGACAAACCGCCTGACCAAAGCGGCGCAAATATGCTTGCGTTTGGTAGCGGTGTCGCGACGGCAGATTCATTCTTCGATGTATTCTGGGGCCCAGTGGCAATCACGCCAGGCACAACCTACTTTTTGGAATTTACGTCTCTGAACAATACGCTCGGCATCGCTGGCGATACAGCGGACCCTTACACTTCAGGCCAGGTTTACGCAAACCCAGGCTTCGGCTCATTCCCCGCTTTCGACTACACCTTCCGGACTTTTTCCGAGCCGCAGAGCAGCGTCTTCGATCCCGCCACCCTGGGCCTCCTCGGTCCGGGTATGGCCGGCCTGGGCTTCAGCCGCCGCCGCGAGGCCTGAGCGTCTTTCCGGCGGCTCACCAATGGCGACTTCGGTCGCCGCTTTGTTGCGGGAAGCGGCTCAGTGCTTCAAATCCCGGTAGAAATTCTCGTGTGGCCCGATGGCCTCCAGGTAGACCAGGTGGACGCCATCATCAACCGTGTAGCCAAGTAGATAAAGTTGGCCCTGGCCGCGGAACTTGAACACGAATAGCGCGGCGAGGTCGCCTTTCTTACGTTCGCCTATCGCGGGATTCTCCGCGATGGCTTCGACGGCGACATCCACATCGGCAGCCACGTTGTCATGGAGTTTCTTGTACTGCCGGGAAAAACGTCGGGTCTGGCGGACTTCGTAACTCACCCTTGATGGCTCCGGGGCACAAAGGGTGTGGCCTGGTCGCGCGGCTCGGAGAGTGAAGCCAGAGATTCGGCGATGAAACTCACCGGCAGATCCGGGTTGTCTATCGCCGCGCGTCCAATCTTGGCCCAATACTCGATCTGCCCGGCGATGGTGCGGTGCTCGCTCGCGGCATCCGCTTTGGCCTGGTTGTAAAGGGTCTGGTCGATGCGGATGGAGGTGCTAATAGACATGGCAATCGCTCTTGCTACAATTGTGGTTTCCACATCATAGCGCATGCCTCATAGCGTTCAAAGCACTTGCCGGCCCACGTCTCGGTTGCCTCAATCCGCCCAGAGCCCAGCCAGGGAACTATTGGAATAGCTCAATCTTGTTGCTCGCTGTCAGCAAGAGGTCGAGCTGATGGGAGGTGACCAAAATGCAGTGCCAGCACGCCGCCCAACTGGTTTTTTGCATAGAACGCCTTCGATGTCAGCCTTGGGTGAGTGACCAGTCGACCATCGATGATTTCGCCCACCAGGTTTTCCGGTAGATCGAGAATGACCTGGTAAGTCGCCGGTCGTGTATCAGGCAATTCCATCGCGGCTTCCTTACAACAGCACCTTCTCGATGCCGCCATTATTCACCTTGGCGACGAAATCGTTGAGCCAGTCCTCTCCCAGCTTCAGGCGCGCCAGTTCCACCACGATATAGTCGGCTTCGATCTTGCTGTCTTCGCCGTAGCGGTCGAGGCCTTGCAGGCAGGAGGGGCAGGTGGTCAGCACCTTGACCTTGTCAGCGCCGGCCTCGCGCAGGCCGCCGGCGACCCGATCGATTTCCTCGGCCTTGCGGAAGCGCACCTGGGTGGCGATGTCGGGACGGCTGGCGGCGAAGGTGCCTGACTCGCCGCAGCAGCGTTCCGACAGCTTCACGTCCGATCCCATCAGGGTCTGCGCGGTCTTGATCGGGTTGTACAGCTTGATCGGGGTGTGGCAGGGGTCGTGATACATGTATTTGGTGCCACCCACCGCTTCCAGCTTGACGCCTTTCTCCATCATGTATTCGTGGATGTCCATGATCCGGCAGCCGGGGAAGATCTTGTCGAACTGGTATTCCATCAACTGATCCAAACAGGTGCCGCAGGACACCAGGACGGTCTTGATGTCGAGGTAGTTCAGGGTGTTGGCGATGCGGTGGAACAGCACCCGGTTCTGCATGGTGATGGCTTCGCCCTTGGGGCGGTCGCCGGTGGCGATTTGCGGGTAGCCGCAGCAAAGATAGGTCGGCGGCAGCACGGTCTGCGCGCCGAGTTCATAAAGCCAGGCGAGTGTGGCCAGGCCGACCTGGGAGAACAGACGCTCGGAACCGCAACCGGGGAAGTAGAAAACGGCGTCGCGATCTTCTTCACTGAGTTCCGTCACTTTGGCCGGGTCGCGCAGCACCGGCACCACCTTGGGATCGTTGAGGCCGAGCAGCTGCCGCGTCGTCTTGCTCGGCAAGTTGGCGCCGGGCAGGGCGCGGTTGAAGAAGTGGATCAACTGGGTTTTCGCGCCCGGCTTGCCGATGCTGGAAGGCGGTTGCCGCATCGCTTCCTTCACCACCGGCAAGGTGCGCATCACCGCCGCGCCGATGCGTTGGCCGATATAACCGAACTCGATAGCACCCTTGCGCAGGGCATGAATGACATCGCCATCGGTGCTGTTGAGGAAGGCCAGCGCCAGGCGGGACGCCGGCGCCTTCTTCTTCTTGCCGGCGGCATTGAGGAAGTTGCGCATGGCCACGGTGACGTCGCCGAAATCGATGTCCACCGGGCAGGGGTTCACGCATTTGTGGCAGACCGTGCAGTGGTCGGCGACGTCGTCGAACTCGTCGAAGTGTTTCAGCGAGATGCCGCGCCGGGTCTGCTCCTCATAGAGAAAGGCCTCGATCAGCAACGAGGTGGCGAGGATCTTGTTGCGCGGCGAATAGAGCAGATTGGCGCGCGGCACGTGAGTGGTGCACACCGGCTTGCACTTGCCGCAGCGCAGGCAGTCCTTGATGGAGTCGGCGATGGCGCCGATCTCGGATTGCTCCATGATCAGCGATTCCAGTTCCAGCAAGCCGAAGGAGGGGGTGTAGGCGTTGCCCAGATCGGCGCCCTTGAGCAGCTTGCCCTTGTTGAAGCGGCCTTCCGGGTCGACCTGGTTTTTGTAGGCGGCGAACGCCGACAGGGTCTGGTCGGAGAGGAATTCCAGCTTGGTGATGCCGATCCCGTGTTCGCCCGAGATGACGCCACCGAGGTCTTGCGCCAGCCGCATGATGCGGGCCACCGCCTGGTTGGCGCTGGCGAGCATGGCGTAATCGTCGGAGTTGACCGGGATGTTGGTATGCACGTTGCCGTCGCCGGCGTGCATGTGCAAAGCGACAAATACGCGGCCCTTGAGCACGCGCTTGTGGATCGCCTCACAAGCGGCCAATACCGGCTCGTATTCGCGGCCGGTAAATATCTGTTGAAGTTCGCCACGCACTTCGCGCTTCCAGGAGACACGCAGGCTGTGGTCCTGGAGGGCCGCGAACACCGACTTGTTTTCCTTGCGCGGCAGGCGCTCGTCGACCACGCACAGATGCGGCGGCAGGGGCGCGTCGAGGTCATCAAGATAACTTTGCCAGCGCCCGCGCACCTCGGCGAGCAGCGTCAGCGCGCGTTCGCGCCGCGCCTCGGTGAGCACGGGGTCGGCGGTGCCTTCCTCATCCTCGGTCAGGGGCAGCGTGCCCTTGATGAAGCCTTCCAGTTCCCCCAGCAGCGCCAGCTTGTTCTTGATCGACAGCTCGATGTTGATGCGCTCCACGCCATCCGAGTAGTCGGCTAGACGGTCGAGCGGGATCACCACGTCCTCGTTCACCTTGAAGGCATTGGTGTGTTTGGCGATGGCGGCGGTGCGGGCGCGATCGAGCCAGAATTTCTTGCGCGCATCCGCGCTGGTGGCGATGAAACCCTCGCCGCCGCGCGCGCGGGCGCACTCGACGATGCGGGCGGCGGCGGCGTCGACGGCGGCGACGTCATCGGAAGCGATATCGGCCAGCAACACCATGTTCGGGCGGCCACTCCTTTCGGCCTTGGTGGCATAGCCCACCGCCTTGATGTAGCGGGCGTCCATGTGTTCCAGGCCGGCGAGGAGGACATCGCCCTGCCCCCCGTTGAAATCGCGGGTGATTTCGACGATGGCCGGCACCGCTTCGGAAACCTGGCCGAAGAACTCCAGGCACACCGTGCGAATCCGCGGCGGCATGCGGTGCAGGACGAACGTGGCCTGGGTGATGAGGCCGTCGCAGCCTTCTTTCTGGATGCCGGGCAGGCCGGACAGGAATTTGTCGGTGACATCCTTGCCAAGGCCGCGCTTGCGGAAGGCGGCGCCGGGAATTTCCAGGATTTCCGGCTCGCCCTTGGGGCTGCCGTCGGCATGGAAGCGCGCCAGTTCGAAGCGCGCCACCGCCACGTCGTGAATCTTGGACAGGTTGTGGTCGAGGCGGGTGACTTCCAGCCAGTCGGCGTCCGGCGTCACCATTTTCCAGGACACCAGATTGTCCAGCGCCGTGCCCCACAGCACCGCCTTCTTGCCGCCCGCGTTCATCGACACGTTGCCGCCGATGCAGGAGGCATCGGCCGAGGTGGGATCGACCGCGAAGGCCAGGCCGGCCGCTTCGGCGACTTCCATGACCCGTCGCGTGACGACGCCGGCGCCGCAGGTGATGGTCGGCGTGGCGCTGGTGTGGCCGCGCAGCACGCGCGGCTCGATATCGCTTTTGTAGTCGAGTTTTTCCGTGTTGATCACCGCCGAGAAACGGGTCAACGGCACCGCGCCGCCGGTATAGCCGGTGCCGCCGCCGCGTGGTATCACGGTCAGCCCGAGTTCGATGCAGCCGGCCACCAGGGCGGGAATCTCATTCTCGTTGTCCGGGCTGAGCACCACGAAGGGATATTCCACGCGCCAGTCGGTCGCGTCGGTGACATGGCTGACCCGGGCCATGCCGTCGAAGGCGATGTTGTCGCGCCGGGTGTGGCGGGTGAGCGTGCGCAGCAGGCCCTCGCGCAGGTGGCTGGTTTCCGCGAAGCCGACCTCGAAGGTGTCCACCGCGCGGTTGGACAGTCGCAGCAGCGTGCCGACCCGCTCGTTGCCCTGGCGGCGCTTCTCGATTTCGCCCAGACGGTGGCGCAGCGCCTGGATCAACAAGCCACGGCGCGCCGGGTTGGCGAGCAGGTCGTCTTCCAGATAGGGGTTGCGGGTGACCACCCAGATGTCGCCCAGCACCTCGAACAGCATGCGCGCGGAACGCCCGGTCTTGCGCTCGCCGCGCAGTTCCTCGACCAGCCGCCAGCCTTCGGCGCCAAGCAGGCGAATGACGATCTCGCGGTCGGAGAATGAAGTGTAGTTGTAGGGGATCTCGCGAATGCGCTCGGTGGACATGGCGGAAAATGCTTATATAAAGGCGGCGAATTCTACCGGAAGCACTCCCGCAAGACGCCCCCTGATTCCCATTTCGACCTTATCCATCAAAGGGATATGTGATTGCTGCATGGCAGCATCGTGGTCTCGCCAGGGCGGCGTAGAATGCGAGCGAATCTTTCGCGCTCTCACACCATGATCCCCCTCCTGATCGTCGCCCACGGCAACCTCGGCGATAGCCTAATCCAGTGTGCCAGCCATGTACTGGGGCAACGCCCGGAACAACTGGAAAGTCTCGATCTCTCCTCCTCCGACGAGCCCGGCGAGATGCTGGAGCGGGCACGAGCGCAGATCGCGCGCCTGGATCGAGGCAAGGGTTTGCTGATCCTCACCGATGTATACGGCGCCACGCCCTGCAACACCGTGTGCAAACTGATTCAACACGAGCATGTTGAAGCGGTGGCCGGCGTCAACCTGCCGATGCTGCTCAAGGCGCTGAATTACCGCAACGAAACCCTAGCCCTGCTGATCCGCAAAGCGGTGCAGGGTGGACAGAGCGGCGTCATGTATATCCTGCCGCGCGACGCCGAGGAAGAATATAGCGATGCTTGAACGCGAAATCGAAATCACCAACAAGCTGGGCTTGCATGCCCGCGCCTCCGCCAAACTCACCCAGACCGCCAGCAGTTTTCCCTGTGAGATATGGATCTCGCGCAGTGGCCGCCGGATCAACGGCAAAAGCATCATGGGCGTGATGATGCTGGCCGCCGCGCGTGGCAGCAGCATCAAGCTGGAAACCTTCGGGCCCGAGGAAGACACGGCCATGGCGGCGCTGGTGGCGTTGATCGAAGACAAGTTTGGGGAAGGCGAATGATTGGATTGCGGATTGCGGATTGCGGATTTTTCTCGCGCGGCTGTGCCGCGCCCGATCTGCCAAATCCGAAATCGTAAAAATCCGAAATCCGAAATCCGCAATCCGAAATCACCCATGACCTTCTCACTACACGGTATCGCGGTTTCCAGCGGCTACGCGATAGGCCGGGCGCAGCTTTACTCCCAGGATCGTCTGGAAGCGCCGCATTACCTGTTGCATGCCGAGCACCTGGATGCGGAAGTGGCTCGCTTCACCGCGGCGGTGGCAGCGGTGCGCGCGGAAATGCTCGAACTGCGGGAACACATCCCGGAAGGCGCTCCGGCGGAGCTCTCCGCCTTCCTCAATGTGCATGTGTTGATCCTCAACGATTCCATGTTGTCCGAGGCGCCCAAGCAGCGCATACGCGCCGACCGTTGCAACGCGGAATGGGCGCTCTCGCAGCAGACCGAAGCGCTGATCGTGCAGTTCGAGTCGATCGAGGACGATTACCTGCGCGAACGCCGCAATGATGTGCGCCAAGTGGCCGACAAGGTACTCAAGGAACTCATGGGCCATCCCGGCCATGCGCCGCTGAAATCCGCCGAGGAAGGCGACAGCATTCTGGTTGCGCACGACTTGTCGCCATCGGACATGGTGCTGTTCAAGCGCCATGACTTCGCCGGCTTCATCACCGACCTGGGCGGCAGCACCTCGCATACCGCCATCCTCGCGCGCAGCCTCAGCCTGCCTTCGGTGATGGCCCTGCACAGCGCGCGCGCCCTGGTCCAGGAAGGCGACTGGCTGATCGTCGATGGCGTGGCCGGCGTGGTCATCGTCAACCCGGATGCCTCCATCCTCGACGAATATCGTTTGCGCCGGAATCAATGGCATCTTGAACAGAAGAAGCTGCGGCGCCTCAAGACCAGCCCCTCCGCCACCCTGGATAGCCTGGAAGTCGAGCTTCAGGCGAATATCGACCTGCCCAACGACGTCGGCCAGGCGCTGGGCGAAAACGCCAGTGGCATCGGCCTGTTCCGAAGCGAATTCCTGTTTCTCAACCGTGACGACCTGCCTTCGGAAGAGGAGCAATTCGAGGCCTACCGGCATGTGGCGCGAAAAATGGTCGGGCGCTGCGTGGTGATTCGCACCCTCGACGTGGGCGCCGACAAATCCGTGCGCTGGCTGCACGAAAAAAGCGTCAACCCCGCGCTTGGCCGCCGCGCCATCCGTTTGTGCCTGGCGGAACCACAAATCTTCATCAGCCAGATTCGCGCCTTGCTGCGCGCCAGCCACTACGGCCAGATCAAGATCCTGCTGCCGATGCTGTCCAGCCTGACTGAACTCGACCAGGCACTCGCCCTGATCGGGGCGGCACGCGGCATGCTGCGCATGGAAGGCATTCCCTTCGATGAAGAAACACCCATAGGCGGCATGATCGAAGTGCCCGCCGCCGCGCTCTCAGCGGAATGGTTCGCGAAAAAGCTGGATTTTCTCTCGATCGGCACCAACGACCTGATCCAGTACACCCTGGCCATCGACCGCACCGACGATACCGTCGCCCACCTCTACGACCCGCTGCATCCGTCCGTGCTGGCCCTGATCGGGCACACTCTCAAGGTCGGCCGCAAGATGGGCAAGCCGGTCTCGGTGTGCGGCGAGATGGCTGGCGACCCCAAGCTCACCCGACTGCTGCTGGGCATGGGACTGACCCGCTTCTCCATGCACCCGGCTCACATCCTCACGGTGAAGCAGCAGGTGCTGCGCAGCCATGTCGGGAATCTTGCCCCGATAGCAAAAAAACTTCTGCGCGCCGGCCGGCCGGATCGCATTCAGGAATACCTGGAACAGATCAACAGATAACCCTAACCCCCTCAAGTTTTTCCCAGCTTTGTCGATAGTGCTTTCGAGATAGAACTATCTGGGGCAATACGATGCAAGCGGCAAACAATATCGCCAAGCCTATTTTTCTCTGGCCGGAGGCTTCCGACGACCTGCGGGAAGCGGCCGTGCAGCTTGGCTATTACGGTTATGTGGCGGAATTGTTCGATTCCCCAGCAGCCTTGTTGGCGGCCGAGTCCCGCAACCCCACTGGCGCCCTGATCGACTGCGGCAAATTCGACTGCCTTTCCGAGGCTGACAAGACCGCCCTGACCGCGCTGTCCAGCCGCGTGCCGCTGGCCTGCATGTCCAGCAGCGGCAGTATCGACGCCCGTTTGGCCGCGGTGCGCATGGGTTGCCAGGCTTACTTCACGCGGCCGCTCGACATGGCCAGCCTGCTCGATACGCTGGATCGTCTTACCGCGCCGCCTCAGGCCGAGGCCGGCAAGGTACTGATCGTCGATGATTCCCCCGCCCTGGCCGCTTTTTATGCCGCCCATCTGAATGAAGCCGGTTTCGTGACCCAGGTGGTCAACGACCCGCTAAAAACGCTGGATGCGCTCAACGAGCATCCGCCGGAACTGATCCTGCTGGACATGAACATGCCGGGTGCCTCGGGCGAGGAGATCGCCAAAGTCATCCGTCAGCAGGAGGCTTATCTCTCCATTCCCATCGTATTTCTCTCGGCGGAGAGCGATATTGGCCGTCAGCGCGAGGCCATGAGCCTGGGCGGTGACGAGTTTTTACACAAGCCGATCGAACCCGAACATCTGATCTCGGCGGTCAAAAGCCGGGTGATTCGTTACCGTTCCCTGCGCGCGCTGATGGTGCGCGACAGTCTCACCGGTTTGCTCAATCACACCAGCTTCAAGGAGCGCCTGCGCGCCGAGGTCGCCCGCGCCAAGCGCCAGGGCAAACCGTTGTCGGTGGCGCTGATCGATATCGACTTGTTCAAGAAAGTGAATGACGGCTATGGTCACCCCGCCGGGGACCGGGTGATCAAAAGCCTTTCCAGACTGTTGAAACAGCGCTTGCGTGGCGCCGACGTGATCGGCCGCTATGGCGGCGAGGAATTCGCTGTAGCCCTGCCCGACACCCCCATCGAAGGTGCTCTGCGGGTACTCGACAACATCCGCGAAAGTTTTGCCGCCATCATCCAGCATGCCGGCGACAAGACCTTCCAGGTCAGTCTGTCGGCCGGCATATCCCAAAACGCCGCCGCCAGTGATGGCGAATCCCTGATTCAGGCCGCCGACGAAGCACTCTATGTGGCCAAACATGAGGGGAGAAATCAGGTCAAGGCGGCGACCGCATAGAGGGTGTTGGGTATAGCGGAATGTGTCCAACATCGCGGCGCCACCACAAGGTCAGGTTGTGGCCTTAGCGCTATCCGGCCTACAAGGTTTTGACCCATCTGGAGCCATTACCCTTTCCCCGTCGGCAGCGGCGCCAGCAGGGCGCGGATATCCGCCTCGCCGAATTTGCTGAGGGCGCCGGCATCTTCGCTCAACACGCCGGCGGCGAGTTCAGCCTTTTTTTCCTGGAGGGCGAGGATTTTTTCCTCGATGCTGCCGGCCACCACCAGCTTGTAGACGAACACCTTTTTCTTCTGGCCGATGCGGTGGGCGCGGTCGGTGGCCTGGTTTTCCACCGCCGGGTTCCACCAGGGATCGTAGTGGATCACGGTATCGGCCGCCGTCAGGTTGAGGCCGACGCCGCCGGCCTTGAGACTGATCAGAAAGATCGGTACGCCTTCGTCCTGAAATCGGCGGATCACGCCCTCGCGGTCCTGAGTGTCGCCGGTGAGTTTGACGTAGGAGAGCTTGCGCGCGAGCAGTTCTTCCTCAATCAGGGCCAGCATGCTGGTGAACTGCGAGAACACCAGGACGCGGCGGCCCTCGTCCACCAGTTCCGGCAACATGTCCATGAGCTGGTCGAGTTTGGCTCGCTCCTTCACTTTTTTCGCGCCTTCCAGCTTGACCAGGCGCGGGTCGCAGCAAACTTGCCTGAGCTTGAGCAGGGCGTCGAGGATGACGATGTGGCTGCGCGCGAAACCCTTGTCGGCGATGGCCTCGCGCACTTTTTCGTCCATCGCGCTACGCACCGCTTCATACAGGTCGCGCTGGTCCCCCTGTAGTTCCACCGTGCGCACGATCAGGGTCTTGGCCGGCAATTCCTTGGCCACGTCTTCCTTGCGCCGACGCAGGATGAACGGCCGCGCGCGCGCGGCGAGGAGATCGCGGCGAACGCCGTTGCCGTGTTTTTCGATGGGCGTGCGCCAGGTCTTGGTGAACCCCTTGGCGTCGCCGAGAAAACCGGGCAGCAGGAAATCAAACTGCGCCCAAAGCTCGCCCAGGTGGTTTTCCAGCGGGGTACCGGTGAGGCACAGGCGGTGTCGCGTGGATAGCCGGCGCACCGCCTGGGCGGCCTTGCTGGCGGCGTTCTTCACCGTCTGCGCCTCGTCCAGGATGAGCAGGTGATACTCCTGCCTGGCCAGCGCCGCCTCGTCGCGCCACAACAGCGGGTAGGTGGTCAGCACCACGTCGTGTTCGGCAATGGCCGAGAAGCGTTCGGCGCGCTCCTTGCCGTGCAGGGAAAGCACTTTGAGGCCCGGGGCGAAGCGCTCCGCCTCGCGCTTCCAGTTGAAGATCAGGGATGTGGGCAGCACCACCAGACAGGGCCGGTCGAGGCGCCCGGCTTCCTTTTCCAGCAGCAGATGCGCCAGGGTCTGCGCGGTTTTGCCCAGGCCCATATCGTCGGCCAGGATCCCGGCCAGCCCGTGTTCGCGCAGGTATTGCAGCCAGGCCAGGCCTTCCAGTTGATAGGGGCGCAGGGTGAGGGCGAAGCCGGCGGGCGGCGCGACCGGCTGGATACCGGCGCCATGTTGCAAAGAGTGCGCCAGCTTCGCGACCGCCTCGACGCCGGCGAAGCGCCAGCGCCGCATCTCGGCCAGGCGCGCCAGACGCGGCGCGTCCAGGCGCGACAAACGCAGCGGGCCGTGCCCCGGCGGCGCGTCGAACAGGTCGATCAGGGTCAGCGCCAGCGGCTTGATGCGGCCGGCCTGCACGCGCAGGCGGATGCCCGTGGACGTGGTGAGGATGACCGGAGCCTGGTCCGGCAATTTGTGCAACTGGGCGGTATCGAGCCAGCG
Source organism: uncultured Thiobacillus sp. (assembly GCA_964542455.1). Lineage (GTDB taxonomy): Bacteria > Pseudomonadota > Gammaproteobacteria > Burkholderiales > Thiobacillaceae > PFJX01. The sequence continues at coordinate 45,069 of CAZIUC010000017.1, forward strand.
CGCATCGTTGCGGAACAGGTCATAGAGCAGCGGCGCCAACGGCAGGCGCAGGCCATCGACGACGATGCCCATGTCGAGATTGAACCAGCCGCCGGCATCCTCGCCGATCTCGGCCTCCCAGGTATCCACGTCCACCACCAGATGGCGGAAGTCGGCCGGCATTTCCACCCGCCAACCGGCGGCGCGCAACGCGGGGAGGTGCTCGGACATGAACTCCGGCCAGTGCGAAGGGCTTTCCAGCCCCCACAGGCGCGGCGGCCGCGAGCGCACGGCAAACAAGGTATGCGGCGGCACCAGTTCCACACCCGCGTCTTCCAGCGCGCGCAGCAAGGCGGCCTCCTCCGCCAGTCGCCGCCGTACCTGCACGGTTTCGCCATTGCCGAGGCTGAGCACATCTTCATCGCAGCCCGCATCGACCAGTGCATCGCCATATTTGAAAACCGGGTGGAGGAAGTCGAAGTGGCGGTCGACATGAGAGTAACGGCGGAAGCGGCCGACGTCGTAGGCTTCCAGTGTGCCCAACTTGAGTAGCGGCACCGGGTCGACGTCGATCAGTCGGGTTGCGCGCATGGGGTGCGTAAGTGTGGGGGCGACCACCTCCAGTTCGTCTTCCTCGCTGTCTTCCCGGTAGGTGGGGCGGGCTTTGCGTGGCGACGCGCCCGCCGGCACCGCCAGGCGCTTGTCCTGAAGCAGCGCGAGCATGACGGCGGCCGCGTGTTCGCACATCCAGCCATCGCCGCAGGTACAGCCGGAAATCGCGCGCGCCTTGCTGTTCTTGACCAGATCCAGACTGACCACCACGCGATAGGGCAGACGTTCGCGTCCCTTGACGTTGGCGGCAATGCGTGGCGGCCGCACCTCGACCTGGCTGACTCCTCCGACAAAGGCGCGCGCCCGGTCTACCTTCTCGGCGCCATACCAGCGCGTCAGGTCTGCTTCGGTGTATTCGGGGAGTTTCGACATTCAGGCGGGAAAACGGTGAATAAGAACGCGTGGCGGGCGCCATACGCACGAAACGTTCCGCGCGCGCTCGGCACGCCAGGAACCGGCAACGATTAGTTCTTGTTGGCTTCCGGCTGCGCGGCGACAGGCGCGGGCGGGACAAACCGGGGAGGTTCAGGCGGTGTGTAGGCGGGTGCCTGGTAGGTGGGCTGCGGAATATAGAACCACGGCACATAACCCCAGGGCGCGGGGCTGTAGTTGGTGGGTGGCGGCACATAGACCGCAACCGGCGGCTTGCCGTTTGCGGGAATAGCCGGCGGGGCCGCGGGCGCCGTGAAGACCGGCGCCAGAAGCGGCACCTCGGGCGGCGTATAGGGCACCGGCGGCGACGCTTCCATTTTTTCCTTGAGGGAGCGTTTGATGTCTTCTTCCATCTGCTTCAACAGATTATCCAGATAGAAATTGCTCTGTTTCTTCAGACGCTGTCCCATCACTTCCAGTTTGAAAGCCAGGTCCGGCGGCAACGACACTTCCTCGTCGTTGAAGGCGGCCATGACCGAATCGCGCATGTATTCGATCAGGAGGCGAGTTTCCTCCTCACTCAAGGCATTCTTGAGCATATGGCCCAGGTCTGACAGCGAGGGCGTAGCCGGGGCAACCTTGGCTGGCGCCTTCGCGGGAGTCTTGTCGGCGGCCAGCGCGGGAATGGCAAGTCCAGCCAGGAGAAGCGCGGTAAAGCGGAATGGCAATTTCATTTGATTACTCGTAACGCAAGGCTTCGATAGGCGCGAGGCGAGATGCCTTGCGCGCCGGATACCAGCCGAAGAATACCCCGATGACACCGGCTGAGGCCACGACCAGGACAATGAACCGGCTTCGCGACGGCACTCGCCGGCCGGCGAAACGCGCATCCCTCCGGCTGTCGCGGCATTGCCGGGCGCGGCCACCCTGCTCGTCAGCTCATCGGTTTGCCAAGCCCATCGCCATGGCGGCGCGCCGCCTGTTCGTCAGTCTGACGCTGGTCGCGTCTTTCCTCACGCAGCAATTCCTGCTGGCGATGGCGATCGGCCAGGGCCTCGTAGGCTTTCACCTTCTGGCGCAAGGCTAGCCAGTGGTCATGCGCGTTTTTCCAGTGCGCGGTCGCCTGGGCGACCTCACTTTCCTGGTGGCGGATGGCGACTTCGAGTTTGCCTAGAAAGACGTGGTAGTCGCGCAGGAGGTGGATTTCCATGCCGCGAGCGCCCGCCTCGCCGGTGAGACGCCGCTGGTAATCCTGTTTGTAGCCTTGCAGTTCGTCCCGTCGCTGACGCGCGGCTTCTTCCTTGTGCCTGAGGATGCGCAACAGGCGTTCCGCCGCTTCCATGCGGTGCCGGGAATGGTCCAGCAGCGATTGCAGGGGAAAGCGGGTGGCCATCGGAAATCAGGCGATTTCTTCGGTTTCGGCCAGACGCCGTGCTTCTTCTTCCAGCATGACCGGAATACCGTCACGGATGGGGAAAGCAAGTCGATCGGCCTTGCAGATCAGCTCGCCTTTCTGGTGAACCAGCGGGCCTTTGCATAGGGGGCAGACGAGAATTTCAAGCAGTTTTGGGTCCATGACGGGCCTTCAAAGTGTGGTTGATGAGGGTTTTTAGTCCCGGCTCCAGATCTGCGTCAACCGCCAGGAACCAGGCATCCGGGGCAGCAAAGGGGGCGCATTTCACGGCATCCTTCTCGGTCATCAGCAGAATACCGGCCGGCAGATCGTCGGCAGTGTAGCGATGGTGATCCGGAAAAGCGTGTGGAGTGACGTTCAGCCCCAGATGTTCCAGGTAATCGAAAAAACGCTGTGGGTGGCCTATGCCGGCCAGCGCGTGGATTTCGCGTCCGGCGAAATCCGTTGCGACAGCGGTTTGGGTTGGGTCACACAAATTGCGAAAGGTCGCGCCACGCAGACGCATGGCGAAGCTGGGCGGCAGCAGGGTGAAATCCTCGGGATCACCGCCATTCACCACCGCCGCGTCCACCGTGGCAAGACGCCCAAGCGGCTCACGGAGAGGGCCGGCGGGGAGCAGGAAACCATTGCCGAAGCCGCGCAAGCCATCCACCACGACGATTTCCATGTCGCGATCCAGCGCGTAATGCTGCAAGCCATCGTCGCTGACGAGCACATCCACCTCGGGGTGGAAGGCCAGCAATTGTCGTCCCGCCTCGGCCCGCTTGCGGCCGATCCACACCGGACAGGCGGCGCGCCGGGCCATGAGCACCGGTTCATCACCCACCAGCGCGGGGTCGCTGTCCGCCCGCACCGGCATGGGCGCGTGGGCGCGACCGCCATAACCCCGGCTGATGATGCCGGGGTGGTAGCCGAGTTCGGCCAGCCATTGCGCGACGCGCAGGGTGAGCGGAGTCTTGCCGCTGCCGCCGACGCCGAGATTACCCACCACGATGACCGGCACAGGCAGGCGCCGCGCGCGCAACAGACCGGCGCGATAGGCCAGGCGGCGCGCGGCAACCAGAAGAAAAAAAACCAGGCTCAGGGGAGCAAGCAGGAAACGCGTTCGGCAACGGCCGTACCAGCAGCGTTCCAGAAAATCTTTCACTCCTTGGCGGGGCTTTGCGTCACGAACGTCACCCGGGGATAGCCCGCGCGCCGGGCCGCGTCCATGACCCGCACCACGGACTGATGGGTGGCATGGGCGTCGGCGGAAATGACGATGACCGGATCGCTCTGCTCACCCGCCGCCGTTTTCAGCGCCTGCACCAGGGACTCGACGCCGGAATAGGCGACGCCGGTGGCGTTCACCGCATAACTGCCGCGTTCATCGACATTCACCGTCACCTGCGCGGGCATTTCCTTGGCGCTGTCTCCCTTGGCTTCCGGGAGGTTGATCTGCAACTCGGAAAAACGCGCGTAGGTGGTGGTCACCATGAGAAAGATCAGGATCACCAGCAGCACGTCGATCAGCGGAATCAGGTTGATTTCCGGATCGTCGCGGCGGCGGCCACGGGAAAAATTCATTTGCGTTCGCCGTGCACGATTTCCACCAGCTTGATCGCCTGCTGTTCCATATCCACCAGCAGAGCATCCACCCGGCCCCGGAAGAAGCGGTAGAAGATCATGCTGGGGATGGCGACGATGAGACCGAGCGCGGTGTTGTACAGGGCCACCGAAATGCCGTGCGCGAGCACCGCCGGGTTGCCCCCGGTGGGCGATTGCGAGCCGAAGATCTCGATCATGCCGACCACGGTGCCGAGCAGGCCCATGAGCGGCGCGACCGTGGCGATGGTGCCGAGGGTGGAGAGATAACGCTCCAGATCATGGCTGACGGCGCGCCCGGCTTCTTCCAGGGATTCCTTCATCACCTCGCGGCTGGCGCCGATGTTGCGCACCCCGGCGGCCAGGATGCGGCCCAGCGCGGAGCCTTCCGCCAGCGCGCGCAGCAGATCGGGATTGGCGCCGTGGCGGCGCAGGTTGTCGATGGCCTGTTCAAGCAGGCCCTGCGGCACGATCAGGGGCCGGCGCAGGGTATAGAAGCGCTCAAATATGATGGCCAGGGCCAGGATGGAGGCAATGATGAGCGGCCAGATGGGCCAGCCGGCGGCTTCGATGAGGGCTAACACTGGATTCCTTGAGCACTCGAAAACGCGCGGTACTGTAGCCTGCAAGCCCCTATCGGGCAAGCCGGCATATAATCCGCCGCTTAACTCTCAAGTCGTTCGCCGGGCCGCCCCAAGAACGACTTGCCCCCTCGGGGGGCGGCTCGGCTGCTTTATCCGAGCTGGGGGCATAGCTAACTCCCTCATTCTGTAAGGAACCCGGCGCCGATGATCCGCCGCCTGATCAACAAGGTCTTAGGAAAGAAAGCCGCCGCGGGGCCACGCATCCTGCCGCTCGCCAAACATGGCGTCCGCCGCGAGCAGATCCATAGCTGCGCGCTCAAGGTCACCGACACCCTGGCGCGCGAAGGTTATGCCGCCTTCGTGGTGGGCGGCGCGGTGCGCGACCTCCTGCTCGGCCGCGAACCCAAGGATTTCGATGTCGCCACCGACGCCACTCCGGACGAGATTCGCCGCCTGTTCCGCCGCTCGCGCGTCATCGGCCGCCGCTTCCAGATCGTTCACGTCTACTGCGGGCCGGATCTGATCGAGGTCACCACGTTCCGCGCCGCCACCCCACCGGTGGAAGATGAGGAAGACGATGCCCGCGTCACCGCGGCCGACGGCATGCTGCTACGCGACAACGTGTTCGGTTCCCAGGAAGAGGACGCCGCGCGACGCGACTTCACCGTCAACGCGCTGTATTACGACCCGGCAAATCAGGAAATCTGGGATGGGCATGGCGGCGTCGCCGACGCACAGAAAAAACTGCTGCGCATGATCGGCGACCCGGCCACGCGTTTCCGCGAAGACCCGGTACGGATGCTGCGGGCGGCGCGTTTCGCGGCCAAGCTGGACTTCCACATCGACCCGGCCACGCGCGCGCCGATCGCCGAACTCGCTTCCATGCTGGCGCGCATCCCGCCTTCGCGCCTGTTCGACGAAATGATGAAGCTGCTGCTCTCCGGTCATGCCGAACGCGGCGTGAAGCAGTTGCGCGCGGAAGGCCTGCACCACGGCGTGTTGCCGATGCTGGACGCCATCCTGGACGACCCGGCGCGGCAGAACTTCCTCCATGCCGCCCTGCACGACACCGATTTGCGCATCCGCCAGGGGCAGTCGGCATCACCCGCCTTCATGCTGGCCTGCCTGCTCTGGTTCGACATGCAACGGGAACTGGAGCGTAACCGCGCGCACGGCCTGCAAGAGCAATCCGCCCTGTACGAGGCGATGGACACGGTGCTGGAACGGCAGCGCCGCGCCTTGGCATTTCCGCGCCGTTTCGACGGCATGATCAAGGAAATCTGGTCATTGCAGGGGCGCTTCGAGCAACGCAGCGGCGCCCGCCCGTTCCGCCTGCTCAGCCATCCGCGCCTCTCCGCCTGCTACGACTTTCTCCTGATCCGCGCCGAAAGCGGCGACGCCAGCCAGGAACTGGCCGACTGGTGGGGCCGCTTCCAGGACGCCGACGAAGCGGAGCGCGCGGCCATGCTGCTGCCGACCCAGAGTGGAGATGGCAAACGCAAACGCCGCAAGCGGAGCAAACCCGCCAACGCGTCGCCCAGTGGGCCCGAGGTTGGCTGAAGTGCGGGCCTTCATCGCGCTGGGCGCCAATCTGGGCGACCCGGCGGCGCAGATCGAACGGGCGTTCGATGAACTGGCACGCCTGGCGGACAGCCGCCTGATCCTGCGTTCCGGGTTGTACCTCTCGAAAGCGCAGGGTTATGAAGCACAGCCCGATTTCGTCAATGCCGCCGCCTTGCTGTCCACCCGGCTGGCGCCGCGCGCGCTGCTCGAAGCCCTGCTGGAAATAGAGGCCCGCCACGGCCGCCGCCGCGAGTTCAAGAACGCGCCGCGTACCCTCGACCTCGACCTCTTGCTCTACGACGGTCTGGTGCTGCATGAACCCGGCCTCACTTTGCCGCATCCGCGCATGTGCGAACGCGTCTTTGTGCTCCAGCCGATGAGTGAGATCGCCCCGGAACAAACCATCCCCGGCAAGGGAAAAGTCGCCGACTGCCTGGCTTACTTGTCCAGTACCGCGCTGCCACTGCTGCCGCGCGGCGACCTGAGCGCCGCCTGATGCTCGGCCGCTTCCGTCACATCGTCGTCGAAGGGCCCATTGGCGCCGGCAAGACCAGCCTGGCACGCAAACTGGCGGCCCTCACCGGCGCCGAACTGATTCTGGAAAATGCCGAGGAGAACCCGTTCCTGCCACGCTTTTATGAAGACCGCCGCCGCTACGCCCTGCCCACACAACTGTTCTTTCTGGTCTCCCGCATGGAGCAGGCACGCCGTTTCGCGCAGGGTGATCTGTTCAGCACGACCAGCGTGGCCGATTTCATGCCGGAGAAAGACATGCTGTTCGCCCGGCTGGTGCTGGACGAGGACGAATTCCGCCTCTACCGGCAGCTCTATGACGGACTCAAGCCCCAGGCCAGCGCGCCCGACCTGGTGATCTACCTGCAAACCGATCCAGCCACGCTGATGGAACGCGTGAGGAAGCGTGGACGTGGCTATGAGCGCACTTTGAGCGAGAGCTATCTGGCCGAGCTGGCGAGCGCCTACAGTGAACTCTTCTATCATTACGAAACGGCCCCGCTGCTGATCGTGAATAGCGAGCACCTCAACTTCGCCGAACGCGAGGGTGATTTCGATTTACTGGTGCAACGCATCCGCGACATGCGAGGGGCGCGCGAGTTCTTCAATCTCGGAGCGTGATCATGTTTCTTCCACAATTGATGGCACGGGCCGAGAAGGACGAAAAACTGGTCGTACTTACCTGCTACGACGCCAGCTTCGCCCGTCTGCTCGCCGACAACGGGGTCGACATCCTGCTTGTCGGTGACTCCCTGGGCATGACCGTGCGGGGGCACGACACCACCCTGGCCGTCACCCTGGAGCAGATGGTCTATCACACGGAAGCGGTGGCGCGCGGCGCCGGTGGGCGGGCCTTCATCATCGGCGACCTGCCTTTCGGCGCCTACCAGCAAAGCCCGCAACAGGCCTTCGCGGCCGCCGCCCGGCTGCTCGCGGCGGGCGCCAACATGGTCAAGCTGGAAGGTGGTGGCGTCATGGTCGAGAGCGTGCGTTTCCTGGTCGAGCGCGGCATCCCGGTGTGCGGACACCTCGGCCTGCTGCCGCAATCGGTGAACACCACCGGCTACCGCGGCCAGGCGCGCGAGGGCGCCGCCGCCGCCCGCCTGATCGAGGACGCGGAAGACCTGGAAAGCGCCGGCGCGCAAATGCTGGTGCTGGAATCCATCCCGGCCGTGGTCGCCGAGGAAGTCACCCAGCACCTCGCCATTCCCACCATCGGCATCGGCGCCGGCCCGCATTGCAACGGCCAGGTTCTGGTCCTCAACGACCTGCTCGGCCTCACCGAAAAACCGCCGCGCTTCGCCAAGGACTTCATGGAAGGCTCCTGGAACCTCGGCAACGCGATACGCAGCTATGTCGCCTCGGTGAAAGGCGGCGAATTTCCCGGCCCGGAACACAGCTTCTGATGCGCCTCATCCACAGCGTCAACGAATTGCGCGCCGCCCTGGACGGGCAGCGGGAAACCGCCTTCGTCCCGACCATGGGCAATCTGCACCCGGGACACATCGCCTTGGTCGAACAGGCGCGAACGAGCGGACACCCGGTGGTCGCCAGCATCTTCGTCAACCCGCTCCAATTCGGCGCCGGCGAGGACTTCCAGCGCTATCCGCGCACCCTGCCGGCCGATTGTGAACAGCTCGATGCCGCCGGCTGCGACATCGTGTTCGCGCCTGACGTGAACGAGATGTACCCGGAGCCGCAAACCTTCCATGTCCAGCCGCCGCTCGCGGACGAACTGTGCGGCGCCTTCCGCCCCGGCCATTTTTCCGGGGTCGCCACCGTGGTGCTGAAGCTGTTCAACATGGCGCGGCCGGCGGTGGCGGTATTCGGCAAGAAGGACTACCAGCAGTTGTTCATCCTGAAAGGCCTGGCGCGCCAGTTCAACCTGCCGATCCGCATCCTCGAGGCGGAAACCACGCGCGCGGCGGATGGCCTGGCGCTGTCCTCGCGCAACAGCTATCTGAGCACAGAGGAACGGGAAGAAGCGCCGCGCCTTTATCGCCTGCTACGCGAGGCGGCGGCGCGCATCGCCGCCGGTGAACGCGATTACGCCGGCATCGAACATTCGGCGCGCGCCGATCTTGCCGCCCATGACTGGCGAGTGGACTACGTCGCGGTGCGTGACCAGGCCACACTGCTGGCGCCCACGCAACAGACCCGCGACCTGGTTATCCTCGCCGCCGCTCGTCTCGGCGCCACGCGGCTGATCGACAATATCGAGGTTTGCGTGGGCTGAAACCCGGCTGGGCGGGGTTTTTTGTTGCATCGCAATATGGCATATAATCGCGCTCCGTTTGTCCTTCGCCTTCACCAGCCATGCAACGCACTCTGCTCAAATCCAAGCTGCACCGCGTGCGCGTCACCGCCTCCGAGCTGGAGTACGAGGGCTCCTGCGCGATCGACGACGATCTCCTGGAAGCGGCCGACATCCGTGAATATGAACGGATCGAAATCTACAACGTCAACAACGGCGAACGCTTCGCCACCTATGCCATTCGCGGCCAACGCGGCTCCGGCATGATTTCGGTGAACGGTGCCGCCGCGCGCAAGGCCGCCGTCGGCGACATCCTGATCATCGCCACCTACGCCACCTTTGACGAAATCGAACTGGCCGGCTTCGAACCGAAACTGGTCTACGTCGACGAAAAGAACGGCATCAAGCGCATCGGCGCGCATATCCCCACGCAAGCCCTGTAGCGCCGTATATGGACTCCTCCTAATAAGCAAGGGACGGCTGGTGTGTTTTTTCAGGGTTGGTGGCGACCGGATCGGAGTGAGGAGCAGCGTTATCCACGGCCGCCCGCCCGGACGCGCGCCTCTCACGCTGGCGGGAGGGCGGGCGGCGGTGGATAACGCGTCGCACCCGGCACGCGGGTGGATCGGGCCACCGGTTTTTGCCACGGACATCGGGATCAAAGCGACAACACAGGAGCAAGAGCGAATCACGCATTCGGCGCCAAGGTACGACTGCGCGCGTATATCCGACCTGTTTGTGGAGGACGCTGCCTCCTGGCCATGATGGGCATCCGCGCGGCGGGGGCTTATAGGCTTCTCGGCCTCGAAGGCCCTGGCGCTACTCAGGCTCTCCCGCCGCCGGTTCGACCTGTTGGCCATCACGTTCCTCTCTCTCGCAAGCGCATGTTGAGGGGTTGATCCAGAGGGCAACGGTTCAGGCCGCTGCCCTGCCGAATTGGTTGTCATAGGCACCACCTCGGACGATCAACGCCCAGGCGATGCGCGCGTTCTTGTTGGCCAGGGCTACGGCGGCCACGTTCTTGTGGCGGCGTGCCGCCACCGCGGTGATCCAGCGGCTACGCGGGTCGGTTTTATTGGTCGCCGACCGAATGACCGCGCGGGCACCGTGGATGAGGAGCGTGCGCAGATAACGGTCGCCGCGCTTGCTCATGCCCAACAGCCGGTCCTTGCCGCCGCTGCTGTGCTGACTGGGGGGCAATCCGAGCCAGGCGGACAGGTCACGTCCACGCTGGAACTGCTGGCCATCGCCCACCGACGCGGCCAGGGCCGTGGCCGTGATCGGGCCGATCCCGGGAATGGTTTGCAGTCGGCGCGCGGTCGCATCTTCTTTGGCGGCAGCCTGAATCTCGTCATCGAGTTCGTCCACCCGCCGATCCAGCTCCACCAGGTCTGCTCGCAGGCCTTCCAAAAGCCGCCGGAACAGGCCGGACAGGCCGTTCTCGGCGTCTTCCTGAATCTCCGGCAGGGCACGTCGCAAGAGCTGGATGCCGACAGGGACGATCACGCCGTATTCCGCCAGGAGACCCCGGATCTGGTTGGCCTTGGCGGTGCGCTGCCGAACCAGTTCGCTACGGATGCGATGCACGGCCAGCATGTCCTGCTGGGCCACGCTCTTGACCGTGACGAAGCGCATGTTGGGCCGCCCGACCGCTTCGCAGATCGCCTCGGCGTCGTTGGCGTCGTTCTTCTGGCTCTTGAGGTAGGGTTTGACGAACTGCGGCGCGATCAGCTTGACCTCATGCCCCATGCGGCCGAATTCCCGTGCCCAGTAATGGGCGCTGGCGCAAGCTTCCATGCCGATCCGGCAGGGTGGGAGCTTCTCGAAGTAGTCGTGGACTTGACGACGCGTAAGCTTGCGCTTGGCCACCATACGTTCGTCGCGATCAACACCGTGGACTTGAAATACCTGCTTTGCCAAATCCAGACCAATGCGGGTAACGTTCATTTCGGACTCCTTCCTTCGCGTGACTGGTTGTGACTTCTCCAGTCTGGCACTTCGATGCCGTGGCAGAGGGGAGGAGTCCATCCCATTGGCTTCCAGCCGGCTGTTTTAAAGACGCCGGCGAGACACCAGCGCTACAAATTGCATCCCCTGTTGACCCGCTCCCACTCGAAGCACGGCCCCGGATCGGTTTTGCGGCCGGGGGCTATGTCGCAGTGCCCGGCCAGCCCGGTGATCGGATAAGTCTCCCGCAACACCGCCAGAATGCGATTCAGCACAGCGTATTGCGCGTCGCTGAATGGCATATCGTCCGTGCCCTCCAGCTCGATACCGATGGAAAAGTCGTTGCAGCGCTCGCGCCCGCGCCAGACCGAGGCGCCGGCATGCCAGGCGCGCGCGCCGCAGGGCACGAACTGGATCAGTTCGCCGTCGCGGCGGATGAAGAAATGGCTGGACACGCGCAGCCCCTGGATGCCGGCGTAATAGGGGTGTTCGTCCGGATTCAGGCGATTGGTGAACAGTTGCTCGACCCCCGGCCCGCCGAACTGGCCGGGCGGCAGGCTGATGTTGTGGATCACCAGCAGCGACACTACCTCGTCGTCCGGCCGCGCGTCGAAATTGGGCGAAACGACGCGACGCGCGGCGGACAACCAACCCTCGCCATCCAGGCGCCAATCCGAAATCGTCACGGCTCATCCTCCGGTGGCCCGGCCAGCACCCGCGCCATTTCCGCGCGCAAGGCCGGCGCCGAGATTTCGCAATCGAGACGGGCATGGAAATGGCCGTCGCGGTAAAGCAACAACGTGGGCAGATGAAAGATGTCGAAGGCGCGCGCCAGGCCGGTGGCTTTTTGCACGTCGACCTTGAACAGATGCGTGCCCTCCGGCACCGCCGGCGGCAGGCGTTTTTCCACCACCCGGCAGGTGCCGCAGGCGGGGCTGGTGAACAAGACCAGGGCGATGCCGCCGGCTTCCAGCAGGCGCGGGTGATAGCGGGATTCGTCGAGGGCAAACATGGGGGCGATGGTAACCCTGACGGCTCGCCGGCGAGGCGCCGGCGCTACAATCCGCGCCGCCTTCCACCCGGAGTTGTCCATGATCGCCCTCGAACTGTTCTTCTTCCTCATCGTCATCCTCATCGCGGCCGAGATATTCGTGAACGCGCTGGAGCATCTGGGCGAGAAACTGGGGATTTCCGAGGGGGTCACCGGCTCGATCTTCGCCGCCGTGGGAACGGCCATGCCGGAGACCATCGTGCCGCTTCTGGCGATCTTCGCCGGTACCCAGAATCAGCGACTGAACGAGGAAATCGGCGTCGGCGCCATCCTCGGCGCGCCCTTGATGCTGTCCACCCTGTCGCTCTGCCTGATGGCGCTGGCGGTGTGGAAGAAACGCGGCGCACGGGGCCATCTGACACCGGAAAAAACCGGCCTGAAGCGCGATCTGGATTTCTTCCTCGCGTCTTTCGCCATCGCGGCTGTGGCGCTGTTCGTGCCGCACGAAAGCCCAGCCATGCGCGCCATGCTCGCGCTGGTCATGGTGCTGATTTACTTCTTCTACGTGATGCTCACCCTCAAGGCTTCCGCCGCCCTGGTCAAGGACGGCCACGCCACCGAGGCGGATGACCCGATGTTCCTGGCGCGCCTGGGACTGCCCACCAACATGGCCACCATCCTGCTGCAACTGGGCGTCGCGCTGGCGATGCTGGTGCTGGGCGCCAAAGGCTTCATCCACGGCATCGAGCAGGCCGCCCCGCTGCTGGGCATCTCCGCGCTGGTCTTGAGCCTGATGATCGTGCCAGTGGCCACGGAACTGCCGGAGAAGGTCAATTCCATCCTCTGGATACGCAAGCACAAGGACACCCTGGCATTCGGCAACATCACCGGCGCGATGGTGTTCCAGGGCACCCTGCTGCCCGCCATCGGCGTGCTGCTCACCCCCTGGGCGCCGGTGAAGGAAGTGTTGGCCGGCGTGGTCATCACCCTGATCGCGGCGGTCTGGCTGCGCTTCATGATGATGCGCGGACAGTTGCGAGTGTGGCACCTGGCGATCAACGGCGGCCTCTATGTCACCTATCTGACGATCGCATTAACCTGACCGTGGTTGTTCGGCCCGCGAGCGGGCCGGTCGATTCAGAAATCCCTCAACTTTTCCCGCCCGCTACCGTTAATGCCGCATCAATAACCAGCGGCGCCGGGTTTTCGCGCCGCGGATGGAGCTGGCATGAAAAACCCGATCACGCCCACCTCGGTGGAAAGGGAGATGCGCGAAGACGATTTCATCGTCTCCAAGACGGACCAGAAAGGCCGCATCACCTATGGCAATCGTATCTTCATCGAGTTTTCCGGCTATCCGGAACAAGAACTCCTCGGTGCCCAGCACAACATCATTCGCCATCCCGACATGCCGCGAGCGGTGTTCAAGCTGCTCTGGGACACCATCCAGAGTGGCCGCGAGTGCAATGCCTATGTGAAAAACCTGGCGAAGGACGGCAGTTTCTACTGGGTGTTCACCAACGTCACACCCAGCCTTGACCGCGACGGCAACATCATTGGCTATTTCTCGGTACGCCGTAAACCCAAGGCTTCTGGCATTAAGACCGCGACCGGCCTGTACCGCGCCATGCTGGAAGCCGAAAGCAAGGCCGGCGCGCGCGACGCCATCGCGGCCTCGACGAAAATCCTCACCACTCTGCTGGCCGAAAAAGGTATGAGCTATGACGAACTGGTCCTTGCAATCTAGGCTCACGGCCCTGCTCTGGGGTTTTTCCTTGCTGGTGCTGGCAACCATCGTCGGGGCCTGGCTTTTGCATGGTTTCGAATGGCCGATGCTGGTGTTTCTGCTGTTCGGTCTCGCCATTTCCGCCTGGGGCCAGGTCAAGATTCGGCAATGGCTGGCGCCCATCGCCAAGCTTGACCAGCTCACCACCCAGATCAGCCGGGGCCAGTTCGATCAACGCGTCACCGGCATCCGCGACACGGACGAACTCGGCCAACTGTGCTGGCACATGAACGACATGCTGGATCAACTGGAAACCTATTTCCGCGAGGAAAGCACGGCGTTCGCTCTGCATATCGACGGCAAGTTCTATCGCAAGGCCTTCCCGGCCGGCCTTCACGGTGGATTCAAACACGGCCTGGAAAGCCACAACCAGCTGCTCGACGGCATGTCTGATCAGCAGCGTGGACAGCTGCGTAACCAGCTCATTTCCCAGGCGCACCATCTCAATACCAGTAATCTGCTGGGCAACCTTGCCTCCAATCAGAGCGATCTGAAGAACATCACCGATGAGATGCGCCAGGTCGTTGACCTGGCCACCCGCACCACGGCGGAAGCCGAGGAAAGCCGGGGGACGGTGAGTCTGGTGGTGGAACAACTTTCCGATATCAGTGGGCGCATCGACCAGGCGGCGGATTCCATCGTCGCGCTCAACCAGCACAGCCACGAAATCACCGATGCCGTGCAACTCATCACCACCATCGCCAAGCAAACCAATCTGCTGGCGCTCAACGCCGCCATCGAAGCCGCGCGCGCCGGCGAGGCGGGACGCGGTTTCGCGGTGGTGGCCGACGAAGTGCGCAAGCTGGCGGAAAACACCCGCAAGGCATCCGAATCCATCGGCCGGGTCATGGAAACCCTGACCGCCGAAGCGCAGCGCATGCTGGACGACTCCCATGCCATGCGCGACATGGCCGCCTCTTCACGGGGTGTCATCGGCGAGATGGAGGGGCGCTTCGGCGGCTTCGCCAGTTCGGCACGGGAGACCCAGGGGCATGCGGCCCATGCCCAGGACAAGAGCTTCGCCTCGCTGGTGAAGGTGGATCACGTCATCTACAAACAGCGTGCCTACATGGCCCTGAACAGCGGCGGCGAACGCACCTACACCGATGCGGTATCGGTAGACCATCACCACTGCAGGCTAGGACAGTGGTATGAAAGTATGGGCCGAGAGGAATTCGGCATGACCCGCGCCTACGCCGCCCTGGCCACCCCGCACGCCCGAGTCCATGACAGCGCGCACAAGATGTTGAGTTACCTTGGCCGCGGCTGGGAAAAAGACCTGGCCATGCAACAGGCCATACTCGCCGCCATAACGGAAGCTGAAGACGCCAGCCGCGAAGTCATGGATCTGATCGACCAGATGGTGGTGGAGAAACATGGTGGATGAAGCTTTGGCGCACACAGCGCGCGCTACTCCATCCCCAGCCGCTCCATCCGATAACGCAACGAACGGAAAGTAACGCCTAGAAGCCGCGCGGCGGCGGTCTTGTTGTTGCCGGTGTGTTGCAGGGCATCGAGGATGGCCTGGCGCTCCACCTCGTCGAGATGATCCTGCAATGCCATTCCCCGTGCCGGGCTGTCCGGGCCGCTTGCTTGAGGCGTCAGGTTGAGGTCGTCCAGACCGATCTGGCCACCGTCGCATAGGGCCATCGCCCGCTCCAGGATATTTTCCAGTTCACGCACGTTGCCCGGATAGTTGTAGTCAGCCAGCGCCGCCAGCGTGGACCGTGTCAGCGCGGGTGTCGCGCGCCCTTCGCACAAGCGCCCCAGCAGGTAGCGCGCCAGGTCGGCGACATCCTCGCGCCGCTCGCGCAGGGCGGGCATGTGGATTTCGATGACATTGAGGCGATAGAACAGGTCCTGGCGAAAGCGCCCCTGGCTCACCGCGGCCTGCAAATCCTGGTGCGAGGCGCTGATCAAACGCACGTCCACCGACTCTTCCGCGACCCCGCCGACCCGGCGCACACGCTTTTCCTGAATCGCGCGCAGCAGCTTGACCTGCATGGAAAGCGGCAACTCGACGATTTCATCGAGAAACAGGGTGCCGCCCGCCGCCGCCTGAAAAAAGCCGTCGCGTTCGCTGTCGGCGCCGGTGAAGGCACCCTTGCGATAGCCGAAGAACTCGCTCTCCATCAGCGTCTCAGGAATGGCGCCGCAGTTCACCGCCAGGAAAGGCGCCTCGGCGCGGCTACCGCGCGCGTGGATCATGCGCGCGGCCACCTCCTTGCCGGTGCCGGTTTCGCCGCTGATGAACACCGGCGCCTGGCTGCGCGCCACCTTGTCGATCAGCTCGCGCACCTGCCGCATGGGCGCGGATTCACCGACCAGATCGAGCCCACCCTCGTGCCCACCCGCCAGCCTTGCCGGCTCGGCGAGCTTGAGCGCGGAACGCACCAGACCGCGTACCTTGTCGGAGGTGACCGGTTTCTCGACATAGTCGTAAGCACCAGCCTTGAGCGCCGCGACGGCATTTTCCGATGAGCCGAATGCCGTGATGACCGCGACCGGTGTGGTTGGCGCGCGCTCGGCGATATGACGCACCACCTCGATGCCTTCACCGTCGGGCAGGCGCATGTCGGTCAGGCACAGATCGAAGACCGTTGCATCCAGGTGGCGACGGGCTTCGGCCACGGTGGCGGCGCGCGCCGTGTCCAGCCCCATGCGCGCCAGATCCAGTTCGAGCAGATCCAGCAGGTCGGGTTCGTCGTCCACCAGCAGGACACGGGGACGTTTCGGTTTACCGGGCATGATGCGGGCAGTCAGTCACGCTGAAATGAAGGAATGAAACGGCGGCTTTACCCACCATGCGTCGTTGCGCCCCCTTGCCGTATACCCCATACGACAGCGGGTCCACGCCTCGTCTGACGAAAAGATCCAGCCATTTCATATCTCTCCTTTTCAGCGTGACTGTCTGCCAGACACGCCCTATCAACATGGCGCCGCCTGGCAGGACAACCGGAACATGGCGCCATCCGGAATATCCACATAATGTAGGCTGGCGCCGTTGGCTTCGGCCAGTTCGCGCGCGATATACAACCCTAACCCGGTGCCGGCCTTGTCCGAGGTGTAGAACGGTTCGAACAGGCGCGATTGCAGCTCCGCCGGAATAGCCGGCCCGTCGTTGGCCACGTCCACGTCGACCCGATTCTCTCCCGCCACCGCCCGGATGCGAATGCTGCGGGGCTGCTTCAAGCAATAACGCAAGGCATTGCGAAACAGGTTCCAGAAGATCTGTTCCAGATGGGCGACATCGAAACAGATGGCCGGATCGCCGGCCACCTGAACCACCACAATATCCGGCCGTGCCCCTTCACGCAGCGCGAACTGCTCGACGAAGGCATTCAGGTAAGGCGTCAGGGGCAACGCCTCGCGGCTCAGGCGATCGCGCCGGTTGAGGGACAGCACATCTTCCACCAGCCAGTTCAGACGCTCGGCATTGCTGTCGATGATGCCGGACAGCTTCTCGGCCGTCGCGCTGTGTGCTTCCCGCGCGTCTTCCTTGAGCAAGCCGGCGGCATGGCGGATGGCGGAGAGCGGATTGCGGATCTCGTGCGCCAGATTGGCGGTAAGCATGCCCAGAGAAGCCAGCTTCATGCGCTGTGCCTGCGCCTCCAACTCAGTCATGTCCTCCAGCACCACCACGGCACCCTCGCGGCGGGTTGACTCCAGTTCGATGAAACGCGCGCGCAGGCGCCTCCCCTCGCGGCCAACCTGAAACGGATGTGTGGGTAGGGTTTCGCCGGCACACCAGCGCAGCCACATCTCCGTCAGGCGCGGCGAACAATGGCCGATACTGCAACGAGGGAAAAAACGCACATCGAGCAATTCGGCGGCACGCGCATTGTGTTGCAGCACCTCACCCTTGCCACTTACCACCATCACCGCATAGGGCAATTCCTGTATCACCCGCTCATTGATGCGTTCCATGCTCTCCGCCTGGCGGCTCTTCTCCACCGCCACTCGCGAGGCAGACAGGGTGCTCTTGGCCAGGGCATTGGAAAGCAGCGCCGAGGCGAACAGGCCGATCGAGAGGAAACCGGCACGGGCAAAACCGCCGGCACTGCCATCGAATACCAGTGCCTGAACGATCTGCTCTCCCAGCACGGCCAGGGTGGCGGTCGCCGACCAGAACAGCACCATGCGGGTTTCTGAAAGCATGCCGGCGGCAGCCAGGGTAACGATCAGCAAGAGGCCGATCCCGCTGGAATTGCCCCCGGAAAGCTGCATCAGGAGAGTGATGCAGACGATGTCGACCAGCGCCTGGCGGCCAACCTGGCGTTCAAACCGCTCACGCCGGGCCATTAGCGGGCTGCGAAAAAGCAGGGCAACCAACAAATAAACCGCGCAGGTCGCCTGGAACAGTCTGGGATATTCGAAGCGGTGAAAGGTCTGATCAGCCAGCATGCCGGCAACGCCCAGGGCAATCGCCAGGAAGACGCGAAAGCTGTTGAGGTGGCCGAGCGAGCGCCAGAACGCTTCCGGTACCTCGGAGGCTTTCAGGCGAGACCAGCCGCTCTCCTCGTCTTCCGAGGAGAGCGGCTGGAGGGGTGGCGTGGGAGTTACCGAAAAAGGCATGGCGAGCGGGAGCCCGGCACTCTTGGTGGCGTCAGATACCACACAGACCGGGTTCAGCCGCCGCGGCGGCGATGTTCATCACAACAATAGAATTTGCCCTGACTCAGCAGCGCCTCGGAACGCGGCAGATTCACCTGGCACACCTGGCAGCGCACCATATCCTCCGAGGTTTTTTCCTTGCGCGGCAACTCATCGCGCTTGCCGGCCTGGAGCTTGAACCAGAGCACGATGGCGATGGTGAAGGCGACGATCAACAGGATTTTAGTCACGCGACAACCCGTTCTTGTGAGCCTGGTTGACCACCAGCAACAACTGCTTGAAAGGAATCTCGCGTCCCCAGCGATTGACGAACTGCATGTAGGGCAAGTCCTTGCCGGTGGGAAATTCGTATTTGTCGGAAATCATGTCGTCGTACAGTTTGCGCAGCACGCCATCGAGATGATCCAGCATGGCTGACCAGCGCTCCGCGTTCTCCGGATCGTAGTCGAGGCCGGCGCGCATTTCATCCACCTCGTAAACCGCCTGATGCACCAGGTCCACGTATTCGTCGTAAGTTTTTGGGTCTTTCATGGCTGTCTTCGCGAAATCAAAGCGACATTGTGCCATTGGGGTGAGGCGTTAGGCGGAACACCTGCGCGGCACAGCCGCGCCCTCACGCCTCACACCCTACAATCCCCTCATGTCCGCCAACCCCCTTCTCCCCGCCCTCGAACCCAGCCATTGCGCCGTCGTCGAGGCCTGCGCGGGCAGCGGCAAGACCTGGCTGCTGGTGTCGCGCATGCTGCGGCTGTTGCTGGCGGGCGCCGCCCCGGCGGAACTACTGGCGATCACCTTCACGCGCAAGGCGGCGGCGGAGATGCAGGCGCGCCTGGATACCTGGCTGGCCGATCTTGCCTTGATGCCGGACGCGGAGGTGTTGGATTTCCTGGAACAGCGTGGCCTCTCCGGCGCGGTGGCGCGGGCGGCTCTGCCGGCGGCGCGCGGCTTGCTGGAAAAGGTGCTGGCCACCCCGCCGATGATCACCACCTTCCACGGCTGGTTCTTCCACCTCATCGCGCGCGCGCCGCTGCCGTTGCGGCTGCCCGGCGAGGTACTCGAAGACGCCGCCCTGCTGCGCGAGGAAGCCTGGTTTGCTCTGGCGGAAACCCTGGGCCGCAAACGCGGCGGTCCGGAGGAAAGCGCCTTTCGCGAACTGGCGTCGGAATTTTCCCTGTCCAGCCTGCGCGGCCTGCTCAATGCCCTGCTGACCCGTCGCGCCGAATGGTGGGCGGCTGGACAGGGCCATGATGACCCGGTTGCGATTGCCTGCGCGGCCCTGGAGGAACGGCTGGGCGTGAGCGAAGCGGACGACACAGCCGAAACCCTGCTGGCGGATGCGCGATTTATCGGGGACCTGGCCGAGTACCGGGGATTGGCGGCCCGCAACGGTGCCATGGGTTTGAAGACGGATGTCGAGCGGGCGGAGCAACTGGCCCTGGCGGAATCGCTGGCCACGCTCGCGTCGCTTTTCCTCACCCAGGCCGGCACCCCACGCGCCTGCAAGTTGAGCGATGCCCTCGGCAAACGCCTCGGCGCCGACGCCCCCATTTACGTGGAACTGCATCACCGCCTGGCCGAGCAGGTACTGCAAACCCTCGACCGCCAAGCCGAGCAACGCGCCCTGCGCCTCAATCGTCTGGTTCTGACCGTCGGCCAGGCCTATCTGGACACCTACCAGCGTCTGAAGAATGAACGCGGCGGCCTCGATTTCAGCGACGGCGAACTGGAAGCCGCGCGCCTGCTCGACGACGATGAAGCGGCCGGTGCCATCCTGTCCCGGCTGGACGCGCGCTGGAAGCACTTGCTGCTGGACGAGTTCCAGGACAGCAACCCCCTGCAATGGCGAATTCTGCAAGCCTGGCTGGCCGCTTATGGCGCCGATGGCGCGCGCCCCACCGTGTTTCTGGTGGGTGACCCCAAGCAGTCCATCTACCGTTTCCGCCGCGCCGAACCGCGCCTCTTCGCGGTGGCCGCCGACTGGCTGGAGGCGAATTTCCAGGCGCGCCACTTCCCCCTCAACGATACCCGCCGCTGCGCGCCGCGCGTGGTGGCCTGGGTCAACGCGCTGTTTTCCGGACGCGCCGATTACCCCCTGTTTACCGCCCACGGCGCGCACCAGACCACCCTGCCTGGTCATTGCGAGCTGCACCTCGCCGAGGCGGGCAACACCGCCGCCGAGGCGCCCATCGCCTTCCGCGACCCACTCACCCAGGCGCCCGCTCGCGCGCCGCACAAACGGGAACAGGAAGCCGCCTGGGTGGCGCGACGTATCAATCAAATCGTCGGCCATCTGGTATTGGCCGATGGCAACTCCGCGACTTTTGGCGACATCACCCTGCTCTACAGCAAGCGGCGCGATCTCGACGTGTTCGAAGCCGCATTCAAGGCGGCCGCCATTCCCTTCGTCGGCGACCGCCGTGGTGGCCTGCTCGCCAGTCTGGAAGCGACGGACCTGATGGCCCTGCTCGGCATCCTGAGCTCTCCGCTCGACGATCTCGCCTTGGCGCAGACGCTGAAGTGCCCGGTTTTCGGCTTTTCGGACGACGATCTCAAGTATTTGGCCGCGCCCCCTCACCCCCGACCCCTGATAGAGCCCCTACCCTTCGGTATCTCCCGGGGAGAGAGAGGAGCCAACTGGTGGCAGCGCCTGCATGCCTGGGCGGCACAAACGGATGCGCCACCCCACGTTGCCCGCGCCGCGCGTCTTCTCGACGCGTGGCGTGGTGTCGCCGGGCACCTGCCGGTGCATGATCTGCTCGACCGCATCTTTCATGAAGGCGAGGTCATCAAACGTTATGGCGCCACCGTGGCGGCGCACCTGCGCGCCGGGGTATTGGCCAATCTGGAAGGTCTGCTCGGTCTTTCCCTGGGTCTTTCCGGGGGCCGCTACCCCAGCCTGCCGCGTTTCCTCGACGAACTGAAACAGCTTCGCGACAAGGCCGGGCAGGACGCGCCGGACGAGCCCCCCGCCAGCGACGGCGACGCCGTGCGCATGCTCACCATCCACGCCGCCAAGGGCCTGGAAGCACCGGTTATCTTCCTGATCAAGGCCGACGATGGCGAGGGCCGCGACGAACACAGCGGCGTGATCATGGACTGGCCGCCGGGCCAGGATCGCCCGGCGCATTTCTCCATCTACGGCCCCAAAGCCTGGCGTGGCGGCGGCCGCGATGATCTGTTGGCGCGGGAAGCCGAGCAGGCGGCGCGCGAACACCTGAACCTGCTCTACGTGGCCATGACCCGCGCGCGCCAGGCTTTGTTCGTCAGTGGCTTGCAAGAAGCCGGCAAGGCGACGTCATCGAAGATGGAGCCCGCGCATTGGCTGGGCTTGCTGAAAACGGCGCTGGAACGGGCGGAGATGGCGGGGTTGCCGGAAATGGCGTGGCTCCCCTCCCCCTCTGGGGTAAGCAGCGACCTGGCTGCCGTCTTTGGGCAGCCGAGTCGAATGCTTGGTAGTTCCATCAGAGGGGCCGGGGGAGAGGGAACAACAGTTGATCAGGCGTTTGCGCCTGATCAAGCGCCTTACCCTCACCCCGACCCTCTCCCAGAGGGAGAGGGAGCCACCGCCCCCATCGGCCAACTCCGCCCTTCCTCCGGCCCGGAGGCTGATTTCGGCAACGCCGTGCATGCCTGTCTGGAATGGATCACCGAAGGCATGGACGTGGGTGACGCGGTTCGCAAGCTCACCGCATCCTATGGCCTGGGGCCGGAGGCCGGTGAACGCGTCGCCGACACCGTCCGCCGCATCCTCGCCATCGCGGAACTCGCCCCCGCCTTCGACCCGACTCGCCACCTTCGCGCCCACAACGAAATGGAATTCCTGGATGGTGAAGGCGGCGCCTTCCGCATCGACCGCCTGGTGGAATTCAGCGAAGAAATCTGGGTGTTGGACTACAAGACCGGCGGTATCGACGAACCCGACCTCACCCGCCGCGCCCTGCCTTATCGGGAACAGATCGAGGGCTACCGCGCGGCCGCCCGCCAGCTTTATCGGGGTCGAACGGTGCGCGCCGCGCTGGTGTTTGCCGATGGGATGGTGTGGTGGCTCGTGTAGGGGCGACCGGCCGGTCGCCCCTACTTCCGCCAGAACGCCGGGGTCAGCACCACCAGCAGGGTGAACAGTTCCAGCCGCCCCAACAGCATGGCGAAGGTGCATACCCAGGTCTGGAAATCGCTGAGCACGGCGTAGGTGGTTGAGGGGCCGACCTGGCCGAGACCGGGGCCAGTGTTGTTGATGCAGGCGACGATGGCGGAGAAGGCGGTGAGGACATCCAGGCCGGTGAACGAGAGCAGAAAACTCAACGAGACGATGGACCCCACATAGACGAAAAAGAAGGCCAGCACGGCATAGATGACCTTGTTCGGCACCACCTGCTCGCCCAGGCGGATGGTGATCTGGGCATGCGGGTGAAGCACGCGTAGCAGTTCCCGATACACCTGCTTGTAGAGCAGCACCGCGCGCAGCATCTTGATGCCGCCGCCGGTGGAGCCGGCGCTGGTGGAAAAGCTGCACAGGAATAGTAGCCACAAACCGGAGTAGTAGGGCCATCCCCCGAAGTCGGCGGTGGACAGGCCCAGCGTGGTGGCCATGGAGATCACGCTGAAACTGGCATCACGCAGGGCGCTGGGGAAATCGTGGTAGACGCCCTGCGCCCAGAGCAGGATACCCAGCAGCAGACAACTTCCCAGGACATAGCCGAAGAACCAGCGAATTTCCGGGTCTTCCCGGTAGGGCCGGAAGCTGCGGCCACGCAGCGCCATGAAGTGCATGGCGAAGTTCAATCCGGCAAGCAGCGCGAACACTTCGGTGATGAGTTCCAGCGGCAGCGAGTGAAAGTAGCCGAAGCTGGCGTCATGCGAGGAAAACCCGCCCAGGCCCATGACCGAAAAGGCGTGGATGACGGCATCGGCGGGCGTCATGCCGAAGACCCAGTAAAGGGCTATGCAAAGCAGGGTGAGAAGAATGTAAACCTGCCACAGGCCCTTGGCGGTCTCGGCCATGCGCGGCGTGAGCTTGTCGTCCTTCATCGGTCCCGGCGTTTCCGCCTTGTACATCTGGCGGCCACCGACGCCCAGCAGGGGCAGCACGGCAACCACCAGCACGATGACGCCCAGCCCCCCCAACCAGTGCAACTGCGCGCGCCAGATATTGATCGAGGCCGGCAGCCGGTCGAGGCCGGAGAGCACCGTGGCGCCGGTAGTGGTGAGCCCGGACATGGTCTCGAAATAAGCGTCGGTGAATGTCATCCGGGGAAAATAAAGAAGCAGGGGCAGCGCCGCGAACAGTGGCGTCAGCGTCCAGGTCAGCACCACCAGCAGAATGCCGTCGCGCGCCTTCAACTCGCGTTTCCAGTAGCGCCCGGCCAGCCACAGCAACACACCGCTGGCGAGGGTGATCAGCACCGCCTCGTCGTAGGCGCGCTGGGCGCTGTCCCGGGAAAACTCCGATACCGCGAGCGGCAACAGCATGGAAAGCCCGAACACGGCGATGATCATGCCGAGCACATGCAGGATGGGAAACACGTTGTAGAGACGCAAG
Source organism: uncultured Thiobacillus sp. (assembly GCA_964542455.1). Taxonomy (GTDB): domain Bacteria; phylum Pseudomonadota; class Gammaproteobacteria; order Burkholderiales; family Thiobacillaceae; genus PFJX01. Next base: position 68,821 of record CAZIUC010000017.1, read on the forward strand.
CGGTGCGCCATAGGATTATTTCCGCCAGAACGCCGGAGTCAGTACGACCAGGAGGGTGAACAGTTCCAGCCGCCCCAGGAGCATCGCGAAAGTACACACCGAAATCTGGAAATCGTTGAGCACGGCATAGGTGTGCGCGGGCCCCACTTCGCCCAGGCCGGGACCGGTGTTGTTGATGCAGGCCACCACCGCCGAGAAGGCGGTAAGCACATCGAGGCCGGTAAATGACAGCACGAACGACAACGAGATGATGGAAGCGACATAAATGAACAGGAAAGCCAGCACCGCGTAGACGATCTTGTTGGGCACGATCTGTTCGCCCAGATGCATGGGAATCTGGGCATGGGGATGAATCAGTTTTTTCAGCTCGCGATACACCTGCTTGTACAGCAGAACCGCGCGCATCATCTTGATGCCGCCGCCGGTGGAACCGGCGCTGGTGGAGAAGCTGCACAGGAACATCAGCCACAGCCCGGCGAAGAAAGGCCAGTGGCCATAATCGGTAGTGGAGAAGCCCAGCGTGGTGGCGACGGAAATGGTGTTGAACAGGGCGTAGCGCAGGGCACTGGGAAAATCCAGGAAAATATCCCGCGACCACAGCAGCAGCGCCAGTATGACCCCGCTCGCCAGGACGATGCCGAGAAACCAGCGGATCTCCGGATCATGGTGATAGAGGCTGAAGCGCCGCCCACGCAGCACGGCGAAATGGGTGGCGAAGTTGATGCCTGCGATGAGGGCGAACACACCCACGGCAATTTCCAGCGGAAGCGAATCGAAATAGCCCAGGCTGTCGTCATGCGAGGAAAACCCGCCCAGGCCGAGGATGGAAAAGGCATGCACCACCGCGTCGAAGAACGACATGCCCAGCGCCCACAGCACCAAAATGCAGGCCACCGTGAGAATCACGTACACCGCCCACAGGCCCTTGGCGGTTTCCGCCATGCGTGGCGTCAGCTTCTGGTCCTTCATGGGCGTGGGCGTCTCCGCCTTGAACATCTGTCGTCCACCCACCCCCAACAACGGCAGCACCGCCGTCACCAGCACGATGACCCCGAGGCCGCCGATCCAGTGCAATTGCGCGCGCCACAGATTGATCGAATTGGGCAGCGTATCGAGGCCTGACAGCACCGTGGCACCGGTGGCGGTGAGGCCGGACATGGCCTCGAAGTAGGCATCGGCCACGGACAGGTCGGGCATGTGGATCAGCAAAGGCAGCGCGGCGAATCCCGGCAACAGGGTCCAGGTCAGCACCACCAGGAGAATGCCGTCACGGGTTTTCAACTCACGCCGCCAGTAGCGGCCGAGCAGGTACATGAGCAGCCCACTGCCGATGGTGATCAGCACGGCCTCGTCGTAGGCGCGCTCGGCGCCATCGCGGGTCAGTTCCGACAACAGTAACGGCGCCAGCATGGACAGACCGAACACCAGCACGATCATGCCCAGCACATGCAGGACGGGAAACAGGCGACGCAGCATGGTTCAGAAAAAGCCCAGGCCCACCTGGAACAGCTTTTCCACCTTCGGAATCAATCGCTTGTTAGGCACGAACAGAATCAGATGGTCTTCCGCCTCGATCACGTTGTCATGGTGGGCAATGATGACCTGCTCGCCACGCAGGATGGCGGCAATGGAAACGCCTTCGGGAAGTTCGATCTGTTCGATGCGGCGGCCGACCAGTTTGGAAGCGTGAGCATCGCCGTGCACCACGGCTTCCAGCGCTTCCGCCGCTCCCCGGCGCAAAGAGTGCACCACCGCCATGTGGCCGCGCCGGATATGGGTCAACAACGGGCCGATGGTGGCTTGCGCGGGCGACAGCGCGATGTCGATCTCACCACCCTGCAGCAGATCGACGTAGGTCGATCGGTTGATCAGCGCGATCACCTTCTTGGCGCCCAGGCGCTTGGCCAGCAGCGAGGCCATGATGTTGTCCTCGTCGTCGTTGGTCAGCGCGCAGAACACATCCATGTCTTCGATGTTTTCTTCCAGCAACAGATCCTCATCGGTGGCGTCACCGGTGAGCACCAGGGTGCGCTTCAGGGTCTGGGAGAGGAATTCGGTGTTCTTCTTGTTACGGTCGATGATCTTGACCTCGTAGTCCGACTCCAGGCTCTTGGCCAGACGCTGGCCGATGTTGCCGCCGCCGGCGATCATCACCCGGCGCACGCTCTTCTCGCCGCGGCGCATTTCCTTCATCACCGCGCGGATGTTCTCGGTGGCGGCGATGAAGAAGATTTCGTCGCTGTCCTGAATCACCGTGCGGCCTTCTGGAACGATGGTGCGGTCGCGCCGGAAAATGGCGGCGACGCGCGCATCGAGGCCGGGCAGGTGCTTTTGCAGGTCGCGCAGTTCATGGCCCACCAGGGGGCCGCCGGCGCGCGCCCGAAGCGCCACCAGACGCGCGCGGCCGCCACCGAAATCCACCACCTGCAAGGCTTCCGGATAGTCGATCAGCTTGCGCAGGTAGTCGGTGATTTCCTGTTCCGGCGCGATGACGTGGTCGACGCCAAAGTGATCCGCATCGAACAATTGCGGGTGCTTCATGTAGTCGATCGCGCGAATGCGGGCGATCTTGGTGGGAATATTGAAAAGAGTGCCGGCCAGTTTGCAGGCAACCATGTTGGTCTCGTCATTGAGCGTCACCGCCACCAGCATGTCGGCATCTTCCGCGCCGGCGGCACGCAGAATGGCGGGGTGGGAGGCTTGGCCGTGAACGGTGCGCAAGTCGAAACGTTCTTGCAGGGCGGCGAGTTTTTCCTCGTCCACATCCACCACGGTCAGGTCGTTGCCTTCCCGCACCAGATGTTCCGCCAGATTGGAGCCGACCTGGCCGGCGCCAAGGATGATGATTTTCATGGTTGCGTCATGGGTTGGTGCGTAGCTATGAGTGATGCGGTTCGCTATCGCTCACCACATCCTACGTTCTTCATTTGTCCTTACCCGGTGCCTCGATACCCAACTGCTTCACTTTCCGATACAGGTTGGTGCGATCCAGGCCGGCGCGGTCGGCGGCGCGGCTCATGCCCCAGTCGCACTCCCTCAGCAGGGCTTCCAGATAGGCTTTCTCGAAAGCATCGCGGGCATCTTTCAGGGGCAGGTGCAACATCAGGTCGATCCCGGTCTTGTCCTGGCCGGCCTTGGCGGGGAGCGCGGCATCGATCACCGCCAGGTCGATCGGGCCACTGCCGTCTTCCAGGGCCAGGCGCGCGGAGAGGGCTTCCAGTTCGGCCAGGTTGCCCGGCCAATCGTGTTCCGCCAGTCGCGCCAGCGCGGCCGTGGTGAATTTGAGCGGCGGCTGGCGCAGGCGCAGGCAAGCGGCTTCCAGCGCGCGCGCGGCGAGGCCTGGAATATCTTCGAGACGGTCGCGCAGAGGCGGCAGATCCACCACGGCATGCACGAGCAACTCATGCAACTCCGGCGTCAATCGCCCCTCGGCAAGCGCGCGCGCGGGGTCTTCCCGACCCACCGCCACCACGCGCGCGGCGAATTCACCGCGCCGCGCGATCAACAGGGTCAGGCCGCGTTGCTGCATCACGGTCAGGCCACCCAGGTCCGGTACGAACACCAGCCCGCCCTTGGCGCGCGCCAGGATGTCGGCGGGACGATTGGCCAGTTCGGCCGCTTCGTCGATCCGGACAAAGGGCGCGTCGGGCGGGGTGAGAAAACGCGCCACCACTTCCTCACCGGTGCCCGCCTCCGCCACCAGCAACACCGGCAGTCCGGCGCCGGCGGCCAACCCCAGGCGCTGTGCCAGGCGCTTCACGGCCTCACCGCTGCCCAGTTCTTCCAGGGTGCCGCTGGTGGTGGGCTTGGCCTGGCGCGAAGCCAGCGCCTTTTTCACAGTTTCCAGCAACTGCTTGTACGCGATGGGTTTTTCCAGATAGTCGAAGGCTCCCAGGCGAGTAGCCTCGACGGCGGTATGCACCGTGCCGTGGCCGGACATCATCACCACCGGCATGGTGAGCCTCCCCTGGCTGCGCCATTCCTTGAGCAGGGTCACCCCGTCCACATCGGGCATCCAGATGTCCAGCAGCACCAGGTCGGGCACTTTGTCGTCGAGCGCGGCACGGGCGCGTGTGCCGTTCTCCGCCATGCGTACTTCATAACCTTCTTCTTCCAGAATCTCGCGCATCAACTCGCGGATGCCGGGTTCGTCGTCCACCACCAGTATTTCAGGCATGTTGTTCTTCCTCACTTATCAGTGCCGGCAGGCTGACGCAGATGCGCGCACCGCCCGTTTCCGGATTGTCTACCGCAATGCTGCCGTGATGCTCTTCCACAATTTTCTTCACCACCGGCAAGCCCAGGCCGGTGCCCTTGGGCTTGCTGGTGACATAGGGTTCAAACAGGCGGCCCCGCAGTTCATCAGGAAAGCCCGGGCCGTTATCTTGCACGGACAAGCTTACCTGACTCCCGCTCAGGGCCGTAGTTACGGTGATCAGTGGTGCCGCGCTGGTCTCCAGCGCCTCCTGCGCATTCTTCATCAGGTTGACCAGCACCTGCCCGATCAGGGCGGGGTCGCCCGCCACTGGCGGCAGTCCTTCGGCCAGGTGGCGCTCGATTGGGATGCCGCCTTCATACATGTGCAACACCTCCACGATGGTGGCGTTGATATCCAGGCGCTCGATACGCGGCGAGGGCAGCCGGGCATATTGCGCGAAGGCGTCCACCAACCCTTTCATGGCGGCGACCTGGCCGACGATGGTGGCGGTGGCGCGGATCAGGGTTTCCCGCGCGGGGCCTTCCAGCTTGTCCGCCAGCTTCGCCTCCAGGCGCTCGGCGGATAACTGGATCGGGGTCAGCGGGTTTTTGATCTCATGCGCCATACGCCGCGCCACCTCGCCCCAGGCGGCGTCGCGCTGGGCTTGCAGCAACTGGGTAACGTCGTCGATCACCAGCACATAGTCGGGCGCCTCGCCGGCCGTGAGTGGCGTACCACGCGCCAGCAGGATGCGCTTGCCGTTGGGCGTGGCCAGTTCGATCTGCTCGCGCCAGGGTTGTGTCGGGCTGTCATGAAAATGCCGCACCATGTCGCGCACGAAACCGGCGAGGCCGGCATTTTCGCTGCTCCAATCGGGGAGCCGGCGCCCCTCCAGGTTCGCGCGCGCCACCCCCAGTATCTTCGCGGCGGCGGGATTGGCCACACGCACACCAAGGTCATGTTCCAGGGTGACGACGCCGGTGGTAACGCTGGACAGCACGCCCTCCAGATAGGAGTTGGCTTCCAGCAGCTTGTCGCGACTTTCCTCGGCGACGGCGCGCGCGTCCGAGAGTTGCCGGGTCATGCGGTTGAAGGAATGGGTGAGCATGCCCAGTTCATCGCGGCTGGACACCGTTTGCACCTGGGTAAAATCGCCACGCGCCACCGCGCGGGTGCCGCGGGCCAGGGCGCGCAGCGGCGCGGCGAGACGCTCGGAAAGAACGAATGCCAGCGAAAAGGCGGCAAACAACGCCAGCGCCAGCGCCAGAGTCAGCGAAATACCGTACAGTCGTTTCAACCCCAGGCGCGAGAGCAGCAGCTCCTGATACCCCTGGCGCGCCTCTTCCACCTGTTGCGCATCCTGGGCCAGTTGCTGCGGAACCGGTTGCATCACTTGCACCACGCGCGGGCGCTCGGACAACGACGACATGTTCACCGACGCCACCACCCGCACCATGATGCCGCCGCTATCCGTCGCCTGCAGGCGAGACCAGGTCTGTTGCATGCGGACCTGCCAGAGGGCGCCGCGCTCCGGTGATTTGGGCAAAAGGCTGGCGCGATCGGAGGAGGAAAATCCCAGCATGTTGCCGTTGTCGTCGAACAGCCCCAGTTCCTGCACCCCCGTCGCTTCTCGAAGTTCGTCCAGTCGCGCGACTTGCAGGATCGGCGGCAGGTCACCCACCTGCTGAGCCAGGCGCTCGGTCTTCTTCACTGTTTCCCGCTGCACATGCTCCAGTGCCGATTGGCCCAGGGCCAGGCCACCTTCCAGTGCATTCTCCATGCGCACATCGAACCAGGACTCGATGGAGCGCACCAGAAACTGCACCGACACCCCATAGACCACCAGGCCAGGGACCAGCGACATGAGACCGATGATCAGGAACAAGCGCGTGGTGAGTTTGGCGCCGAACACGCCGGCACGAATACGCCGCAGCAGCAGGTAGGCTTGATACGCGATCAGCGCCACCAACCCGACCGCGGCGGCGACGGTGATCCAGAGCAACAGCGGCAGATTGCTGGCGAAGAATTCGGTATTGCCCGCCGCGGCCGCCAATAGCGCGATCAGGGCCGAACCGATAAGCAGGCTGCCGGCAACGAGGTAGAGCATCAGTGAGGGAGAGAAATGGGAAAGGTGAGACAGACGAAGGAGGCTGGGTCATCAAACCCGTGGATGCTTCCCCATTTCACCCCCCCCTTCACCCGGTTCCCTTTCCCCATATCAGTACTTGAAGCTGCGTTCCAGCCAGCCGGAATCGAGCTGCCAGCGACCCGATGAGGCTAGCGCGTTGACTTGCAAGGGTTTCGGCAACTGGGAGATGTCCAGGTACATGCGCAGGTAGATCTTGTACTCGGCCTTTTTCTTCATCTGTTTGACGTTGACCACGGCCCAGTCGCGCAGATCTCCCACCGCTTGCAGGGCATCGGAGAGGCTTTCATGCGCGCTGGAAACGCCGCTGAGCGAAACGTAATACTGGCGCAGCAAGGCGTTGTAGGAGAGGCGAACGCTACGCTCCAGATCGGAAAGCCCCTCGGCCAGCCACCAGTTACGTTCGCGTTCCGCTTCCACAGCCTGTACGAAAGTGAGTTGCACACCACGACGCAATGCGTCATCCAGGGTGGGGGAAAGCTGAATGGAAAAACTGCCGCTCAGGTGGAACAACTCTCCCCTTTGCACCACGTCGATCTGTTGCCCCTGAATACCCTCGGCGCGGACAGCGGGAATCGCCGCCATCAGCATGGCCAGACTGACCACATGCAGAAATTTACGCCTTGAGCAAACGTGCATAGAAGAATCCATCCATCTCCGGGCCGGGGAGCAACTGACCCGCGCGGGTTGCCGGCACAACCTCACAGCGGGCGTCGCCATGACGGGCCAGGAAGGCAGCCACCTGATCGGCATTTTCCTCGCGAAAAAGGCTGCATGTGGCATAAAGCATTGTGCCAGCCGGCTTCAACAGCGGCCACAGCGCATCCATGAGACGGCGTTGCTGGCGCGCCAGTTGTTGCACGTCCTCGGGCCGCTTCAGCCATTTTCCATCCGGGTGCCGGCGTACCACCCCGGAGGCGGTGCAGGGGGCATCGAGCAGGATGCGGTCGAATGGTTGACCATCCCACCAGGCCGCCGTGTTGGCGGCATCGCCCGTGACCAGCGTGGCACTGAGGCCAAGTCGATCCAGATTTTCCCGCACCCGGCCGAGACGAACAGCATCGCTGTCCAGCGCAACCAGGTCGAGATCATGCAATTCGAGAAGGTGGCCGGTCTTGCCACCGGGCGCGGCGCAGGCGTCCAGCACCCGCTCGCCGTCGTCGCTGCCAAGGAAGGTGGCCGCGAGCTGCGCGCCCAGGTCCTGCACGGAAACCAGACCGTCGAAAAAGCCCGGCAGATCTCCCACCGGCACGGGGCGTTGCAAGGTCAAGGCCCACTCTCCGCTTTGCCGCGCGGCGATACCAGCCGCGTCAAGTTGCTTGAGGTAACCGGCGACGCCGCCCCTGCGTCGGTTCACTCGCAGGGTCATGGGCGGATGCGCGTTCTGCGCTTCGACGATGGCCCGCCAATCGGATGGGTACTGCTCCCGCAGACGATTAAGCCACCAGAGGGGGAGATTCCAGCGCGCCTCCGGATCAGCCTCGGCGGCTGCCTCCAGCTCCGCGCGGCGGCGCTGGAAATTGCGTAGCACCGCATTGACGAAGCCGCGCGCGCCCGGGTAGCGCTCGGCCACCACCGCCACCGTCTCATTCACTACCGCATAGGCTGGCGTTTCGCCCGCCTCCAATTCGTACAGACCGACCAGAAGATGGCCGGATAGCGTCACCGGTTTGAGCGGCCGCTCGCACAGGGTGGTGAGATAGAAGCCCAATCGCCCCGCATTACGCAGGGCGCCATAAGCAAGATTCTGTACAGTCGAGAGCCCGTCCGGCGCCAGCCTGCGCAGATTGCCCAATGCCAGGGTCAGGCTGGCGCCGTCCAGCAGCACGTCATTGACCAGATTCGCGGCCAGAAGGCGGGGGTTGTTCGAGGGAGCATCGCGGTTGGGTGCGGACATGGGCCGCGATTATCCAGCAAAAGTCTGGCCGAAAACGATTCCGCCAGGTTGAGAACCTGGCGGAAACGAGATGCGAGTGTTGGTGCTGCTCAGTCCACGCCGCCGTCTGCCGCTGGCGTTGTCGTAGGCGCCGGCGCGCTGGGTGCGCTGGGGCCATTGCTGTTGCTGGTGGCGGGCGGCGCGACCGGCTTGGGCGGGCGCGGCTCATTCCCGGCCATGATGTCATCGATCTGTTCGCTGTCGATGGTTTCCCATTCCAGCAAGGCGCGGGTCATGCGCTCCACCTTGTCGCGATTCTCTTCCAGAAGCTTGCGCGCCAGGCCGTATTGCTCGTCGATGATGCGGCGCACCTCGGCATCGACCTTGCGCAGTGTCTCCTCGGACACACTCTTGTGCGTGGTCACCGAACGGCCCAGAAAGACTTCGCCTTCTTCCTCGCCATAGACCATCGGCCCCATCGCATCGGACATACCCCATTGCGTGACCATGCGGCGAGCCAAATCGGTGGCGCGCTGGAAGTCGTTGGAAGCGCCGGTGGTCATCTGGTTCATGAACAGTTCTTCGGCAATACGGCCGCCAAACAGTACCGCGAGGGTGGACAACAGTCGGATGCGATCCTGGCTGTAGCGGTCCTCGGTGGGCAACTGCATGGTGACGCCGAGGGCGCGGCCGCGCGGGATGATGGTGACCTTGTGCACTGGATCGGTCTTCGGCATCAGTTTGGCAACCACGGCGTGGCCGGACTCATGGTAGGCGGTGTTTTTGCGTTCTTCCTCGGGCATGATCAGGGAGCGGCGTTCGGCACCCATCATGATCTTGTCCTTGGCGCGCTCGAAGTCGTCCATGTCCACCACGCGTTTGTTGCCGCGCGCGGCAAACAGTGCCGCTTCGTTGACCAGATTGGCCAAATCGGCGCCGGAGAAACCGGGCGTGCCACGGGCGATGATGTCAGCCTTCACGTCCTGGCTCATCGGCACCTTGCGCATATGTACCAACAATATCTGCTCGCGGCCTCGGATGTCCGGCAGCGGCACCACCACCTGACGGTCGAAGCGGCCGGGACGCAGCAGGGCCGGGTCGAGTACATCTGGACGGTTGGTGGCGGCGATGACGATGACACCAACGGTGGCTTCGAAGCCGTCCATTTCCACCAGGAGCTGGTTCAGGGTCTGTTCCCGTTCGTCGTTACCACCACCCAGGCCGGCGCCGCGCTGGCGGCCTACGGCGTCGATTTCGTCGATGAAGATGATGCAGGGGGAATGTTTCTTGGCCTGTTCGAACATGTCGCGCACACGGGCGGCGCCGACACCGACGAACATTTCCACGAAGTCGGAACCTGAAATACTGAAGAACGGCACCTTGGCTTCACCGGCGATGGACCTGGCCAGCAGCGTCTTGCCGGTGCCAGGGCTGCCGACCATCAGCACGCCACGGGGAATGCGGCCACCCAACTTCTGGAAGCGCGAAGGATCGCGCAGGAACTCCACCAACTCACTCACTTCTTCCTTGGCCTCGTCGCACCCCGCGACATCGGCGAAGGTAACGGTATTGGTGTCCTGGTCAAGCAGGCGCGCCTTGCTCTTGCCGAACGAGAAGGCACCACCCTTGCCACCGCCCTGCATCTGACGCATGAAGAAGACCCAGACACCGATCAGCAGCAGCATGGGGAACCAGGAAACGAAAATGCTCATCAGCATGGACGGCTGTTCTTCCGGTTTCGCTTCCACCTGGACGCCCGCTTTCAGCAGATCGGAAACCAGCCAGGGATCGGAAGGCGCATAGGAGGTGAAGCGCTGACCATCTGAACTGACGCCGCGCAGGACGTGATTCTCGATGGTGACCTTGGTGACCTGCCCCTGCTTGACCTGCTCGATGAAGGTCGAATAATCGACCTGCGATTGCGCGGTCTGGCGCGTGTTGAACTGGTTGAATACCGTCATCAGCACCAGTGCAACGACCAGCCAGATGGCGACATTCTTGAAGAGGTTGTTCAATTTGACTCCTTTGCGGCCAACTCGCCACGACCAGTGAGAACTTAGTCGAAATCCGGGGCCGATTCAATCAAGGCCGACACTGACGCGGGTTTTGCCTTCAGTCCGCGGCCCAATAAATACACTTCACGACTACTGTCACGCGATGCTTCCGGTTTACGCGCCGCGACCTTCCGGAACACCGCGCGCATCGCCTTCATGTAATCCTCGAAACCCGCGCCCTGAAACACCTTGACCAAAAAAACACCTTCAGGTTGCAGGTATTCGGCCGCGAACTCGAGCGCGAGTTCCACAAGCTGGTAACTCCTGGCCTGATCGGTGAGTATGACCCCGGTGATATTGGGTGCCATGTCGGAAAGTACAAGATCAACCGCCTTGCCCTGCAGCGCGGCATCCACCTTTTCCAGACCGCTAGCCTCAGTGAAATCCCCCTGGATGAAGGTAATGTGGTTCATCCCGGTCATCTCCAGCAGGTCGATACCGACGATACGCCCCTGCCCTTTCATCCGCTCCACCGCCACCTGGCACCAGCCACCCGGCGCACATCCAAGATCGACCATTACCATGCCAGGTCGCAAGAGATGATCGTGGTCGTCGATTTCCATCAACTTGTAGGCTGAGCGCGAGCGATACCCCTGTACCACCGACTGGCGCACATAGAAATCGTTGACATGCTTCTGATGCCAGACGCGGGTTTTGGCTTGTCGTTTCATGGGCTACTATCGCCGCCTTTTCCGGAGAAGCTGTATGCGTGAACTAACTGTCGAACAACGTAAGTATCTGAAAGGTCTTGCGCACTCGCTCAAGCCGGTAGTGATGATCGGCACGCAAGGCCTGACCGAGGCGGTAATCAAGGAGGCTGGCGTGGCGCTCGCGGCGCACGAACTGATCAAGGTACGAGTACTGGGCGATGACCGCGCCGCGCGCGAAGCGTGGTTTCTCGAACTCAGTAAGGCGCTCGACGCGGCGCCGGTGCAGCACATAGGCAAATTGTTATTGCTCTACAAAGCAGCGGAAAAAGCGAAGATCAAATTACCTTGAGTTCTGCTTGGCGACCAACGCCAGGCCAAGCAGGCTTTCAATCAGGTACACCACGCTGGAAATACCATGCCAGGTGGCGAAACGGTCGCGGAACAGGCTTTCCATTACATCTTTCGGCATGGCCTGATCCTTGAGTTGTTGCAAGATCGGTTGAATGCCGAAATGCTGGGCAACCGTCAGCAGCAACATGACCAGCACGATCCAGAAAATTCCTTGTTTGAACGCGGCCCCGCCTTGGCGGCTCAGACGAAACACCAGTAACCAGCCGCCGCACAACAGCCCAACCCAGGCGATATGGCCGAACAGCTTGCCGGCCAACATGCCCGCCAACATGCGGTCATCCAGGTTATAGAACAGGGTCGGGGCGGCCAGATAGCCTACCGCCCACAGCCCGCCAACCCAGAGCGCAATGGCCCAAGCGGCAAGAAGATCGGAGAGGCGTTTCATTTTCAAGTTGGCAGAGGTCAGTCAGCAGCAAGCGCTGAGTTTTTCTGACGACTGCAAACTGACGGCTCAAACATAGTGGACGTCGACGATTTCGTAATGCCGCAGACCACCCGGTGCGTTCACATCGGCCACGTCGCCGGCGTATTTGCCGATCAGCGCGCGGGCGATGGGAGAACCCACGGATATCTTGCCGGCTTTGATGTTGGCTTCGTCGTCACCGACGATCTGGTACTTCACTTCGTCGCCGGTTTCCACATCCACCAACTCGACAGTGGCACCGAATACAACACGGCCCTCGGCGTCGAGATGCCGTGGGTCGATGATCTGGGCATTGGAGAGTTTGCCTTCAAGGTCCTTGATACGACCTTCAACGAAGCCCTGTTTTTCCTTGGCGGCATCGTATTCAGCATTCTCCGACAGGTCACCATGTGAACGCGCTTCAGCAATGGCGGCTATGACGTTTGGCCGTTCGACACTTTTCAGACGTTGCAGTTCATTGCGCAACAGGTCGGCGCCAACCACCGTCAGGGGAACTTTGTTCATGTAAAAACCTTTCAGTGCAGACGCTTGTGCAGGTCTTGAAGGGAATAGACCGTGATATCGCGACGTTCCTTCATACCCAGGCAAGCTGCCTTGGCACCGGCAAGCGTCGTGAAGTAGGGAATGTTCTGGGTCAGCGCGGCGGCACGGATCGCGAAGGAATCCTTCATCGCCCGCTTGTCTTCCACCACGTTGACAATCAACTGGATTTCACGGTTCTTGATCATATCGACGATATGTGGGCGCCCTTCGGCCACCTTGTTGACGCGGGTGACCGGCACACCGGCACTGTCAATGACGTTGGCGGTACCTCTCGTGGCAAACAATTTGAAGCCCAGTTCATGCAGGTACGCCGAAATCTCGGCAACCTGCGGATGATCCGGATTGCGCACGGAAATAAAAATGTTGCCGACACGCGGCAGTTTCACGCTGGCACCGTACTGAGACTTCAGGAAGGCTTCGCCAAAACTCTCGCCTACCCCCATGACTTCGCCGGTTGATTTCATTTCCGGCGTCAGGATCGGATCCACACCAGGGAATTTTCGGAATGGAAAGACAGCTTCTTTCACCGAGTAATAAGGCGGAATAACTTCGTGTTCCGCGTTCTGCTCTTTCAGGGTCTTCCCCGCCATGCAGCGAGCGGCAATTTTCGCCAGTTGGCGCCCCGTGGCCTTGGAGACAAAAGGCACAGTGCGCGAGGCACGTGGGTTCACTTCCAACACATAGACCTCAGCTGCGTCTCCCTTGCCCTTGATCGCGAACTGCACGTTCATCAGGCCGACCACGTTGAGTGCCTTGGCCATCGCCACGGTTTGTCGGCGCAGTTCATCCTGGATAGCGGGAGTAAGACTGTACGGAGGCAACGAGCAGGCCGAGTCGCCGGAGTGCACGCCGGCCTGTTCGATGTGTTCCATAATGCCGCCGATCAAGACCTGATCACCGTCGGAGAGGGCATCGACGTCGACTTCGATGGCGTCGTTGAGGAAACGGTCGAGCAATACCGGGGAGTCGTTCGAGACCTTCACCGCTTCACGCATATAGCGCCGCAAATCGGCCTCTTCATGCACGATTTCCATCGCACGGCCACCAAGTACATAAGAGGGGCGCACTACAAGCGGGTAGCCGATTTCGACCGCCAGGCGGATCGCCTCATCTTCGGCACGCGCTGTACGGTTAGGCGGTTGCAGCAGGCCAAGTTCTTGCAACATCTTCTGAAAACGCTCTCGGTCTTCCGCCGCGTCGATCATGTCCGGCGTGGTACCAATGATAGGCACACCATACTTTTCCAGGTCGCGCGCCAGCTTCAGTGGCGTCTGGCCACCGTATTGGACGATCACGCCAACCGGCTTTTCGATACGAACAACTTCTAGCACGTCTTCCAGTGTAAGTGGCTCGAAATAGAGACGATCAGAGGTGTCGTAATCGGTGGAAACCGTCTCCGGGTTGCAGTTGACCATAATGGTTTCATAACCATCTTCGCGCATGGCGAGTGCTGCGTGCACACAGCAATAATCGAACTCGATGCCCTGGCCAATGCGGTTGGGTCCACCACCAAGCACCATTATTTTTTTGCGGTTGGAAGGCTGCGCCTCGCACTCTTCCTCATAGGTGGAATACATATAGGCAGTGGTCGTGGCGAACTCCGCCGCGCAAGTATCGACCCGCTTGTAGACCGGATGGATGTCCAAGTCCCAGCGTCGCCCACGTAACAAGTGTTGATCCGTTCCCAGCAGAGTGGCCAGACGACGGTCTGAAAACCCGTTGCGCTTAAGCATGAACAGCTCCTCACGCGACAGATCGGCCAATAGCCGGCCTTTCAACTCACCTTCCTGACGAACGATGTCCTCAATCTGGGCCAGGAACCAGGGGTCGATATTGCTTGCCGTCTGCACTTCGTCGAAGCTCATGCCGATGCGTAGGGCATCAGCCACGTACCAAAGACGTTCGGGACCGGGGTTACCCAGTTCCGCCTCAATCTCGTCTTGGTCGCTGGTCTTTTCATCAAGGCCATCAACTCCGGTTTCCAGGCCACGTAAAGCTTTTTGCAGAGATTCCTGGAATGTGCGGCCTATGGCCATTACCTCACCCACCGACTTCATCTGAGTGGTTAGACGATCATTGGCCTGCGGGAATTTCTCGAAGGCAAAACGCGGCACTTTAGTGACCACGTAATCGATGGATGGCTCGAATGAGGCAGGCGTGGCGCCGCCGGTGATGTCATTCTTCAATTCATCCAAAGTAAAACCGACAGCCAGCTTTGCCGCCACCTTGGCAATGGGGAAGCCGGTGGCCTTCGACGCGAGCGCGGAAGAACGCGACACGCGCGGATTCATCTCGATCACCACAATCTTGCCATCGGCTGGATTAATGGCAAATTGCACATTCGAGCCACCTGTATCGACCCCAATTTCGCGCAGGACGGCAATGGAGGCGTTGCGCAGTAGCTGGTATTCACGGTCGGTCAGAGTCTGTGCGGGAGCGACGGTAATAGAGTCGCCGGTATGCACACCCATGGGATCAAGGTTTTCGATGGAGCAGACGATAATGCAGTTGTCCGCGTGATCGCGAACCACTTCCATCTCGAATTCCTTCCATCCGATAAGAGATTCTTCAATCAGTAGCTCTTTAGTCGGAGAGGCATCCAGGCCGCGTTCACAAATCGTGAGGAATTCCTCCATGTTGTAGGCAATGCCTCCACCACTTCCGCCCATCGTGAATGACGGTCGAATAATGGTCGGAAAACCGATGCCGGCCTGAATCTGCATGGCCTCCTCAAGACTGTGTGCCAAGGCGGAGCGGGGGTTGGCCAGACCAATTCGGGCCATAGCCTGCTTGAATTTTTCACGATCCTCAGCCATGTCGATGGCATCACGACTGGCACCGATCAATTCGACGTCGTATTTTTCCAGCACGCCGAACTTGGCTAGATCAAGCGCGCAGTTGAGGCCTGTCTGTCCACCCATCGTCGGCAAAATAGCGTCAGGACGCTCCTTCTCGATGATGCGTTCTACCGTCTGCCAGTTGATTGGCTCGATATAAGTGGCATCCGCCATCTCGGGATCGGTCATGATCGTGGCGGGATTGGAATTGACCAGAATGACTCGGTAGCCCTCTTCCCGTAAAGCTTTACAAGCTTGGGCGCCGGAATAGTCAAACTCGCATGCTTGACCTATTACGATGGGGCCTGCGCCGATGATGAGGATGGAATGAAGATCTGTGCGCTTAGGCATGTTGCGCTTCCTGCATCATCGTAATGAAACGGTCGAACAGGTACCCCACATCCTGCGGACCTGGACTCGCCTCGGGGTGACCCTGAAAACTGAACGCTGGCACATCGGTGCGGCTGACACCTTGCAGGGAACCGTCAAAAAGAGAAACATGGGTGGCACGCAAATTGGCAGGCAACGTGTCCGCATCCACGGAGAAACCGTGGTTCTGGCTGGTGATAACTACACGTTTGCTATCCAGATCCTGTACTGGATGGTTGGCGCCGTGATGACCAAACTTCATCTTGACCGTACGCGCACCCGATGCCAGCGCCAGTAATTGATGCCCAAGGCAGATACCGAAGGTAGGTATACGCGCGGCGGTAATTACCTGAATCGCCTTAATGGCGTAATCACAAGGCCCGGGATCTCCGGGACCGTTGGAGAGTAGTACACCATCAGGATTCATGGATAACACCTCAGCACCACTTGTCTGTGCTGGCACCACCGTAATTCGACAACCTCGCATGGCAGCCATACGAAGGATGTTGCGCTTCACACCAAAATCATAGGCAACAACGTGGTAAGGATACTCCGCCGGCTTTTTGAAGCCTTGCCCAAGACCCCATTCACCCTCTTCCCACACATGCTTCTCGGAACAGGTCACCTCTTTCGCAAGGTCCATTCCGGACATACTGGGATATTCACGAGCTTTTGAATGGGCCGTCGCCTCATCCACGAGTCCAGCCATGATGCAACCGTTCTGCGCACCCGCCTCACGGAGATGGCGGGTCAAGCGGCGCGTATCAATGTCCGCTATCCCGACAATATGGCGTTCTTTCAGATAGTCGCCAAGTTTTTGTGTCTGCCTGAAATTACTCGAACGCAAAGGTAGATCACGAATAATCAAACCTGCCGCGTGCACACCCGAAGACTCGGCATCATCAGGATTAGTCCCGACATTGCCAATATGCGGATAGGTCAGTGTAACGAGTTGATTACGGTACGATGGATCGGTAAGGATTTCCTGGTAACCAGTGAGGGCAGTGTTAAACACGACCTCACCTACTCCAACGCCTTCGGCGCCAATGGATATACCACGGAAGACCGTACCGTCGGCCAAGGCAAGAATTGCAGGTACGAACGCAGACAAGATAACCCCTGGTCCAGATGTGACAAGCGGGGCGGACTTACGTCCACCCCGCCCAATTGAAATTCGCCCGTAATTATACGATCTGACTAAGACATGCTCAATGGGCACAACTCACATACGTTGAGCCAACACAAGCGCAAAACCCCCGCGTAGCGGGGGTTTTGTTTGGAGG
>CAZIUC010000018.1:0-9428 GCA_964542455.1 uncultured Thiobacillus sp.
GCCCCGCCCCCGGCGCCCCCCCGTTCCGCCGAAGAGCTGCTGCATGAACTGCAAGTGCACCAGATCGAACTGGAAATGCAGAACGAATCGCTGCGCCAGTCCCAGATCGAACTGGAGGAATCGCGCGACCGCTATGTCGATCTCTATGACTTCGCGCCGGTGGGTTATCTCACCCTCACTCGAGCCGGCCTGATCGAACAGATCAACCTCACCGGCGCCAACTTGCTGGGTGAAGTGCGCAAGAAACTGCTTGGGCACCGTTTCGCCCGCTACATCGCGCCGGAAGACCGTGACCGCTGGCAGCGGCAGTTCATGCGGGTCGCGCGTCAGGGCGACAAGCAGAGCTGCGAGCTGGCCCTGCTGCGCGGCGACGGCACCCGCTTCTATGCCCACCTCGACTGCCTGCACCTGTCGGGTGTGAACCCGCAGATCCGCATCAGCCTCAGCGACATCAGCGATCGCCGCCACGCCGAGGAGGAACTGCGCATCGCCGCCATCGCCTTCGAATCGCAGGAAGGCATGATGGTGACCGACTCCCACGGCGTCATCGTCCGGGTCAACCCCGCCTTCACCCGCCTCACCGGCTACCGCGCCGAGGAGGCCATCGGCAAGACCGCCGCCCTGCTGCGCTCCGGGCGCCATGACAAGACCTTTTATGACCACCTGTGGCAGACCCTGAGAGAAAAGGGCTATTGGCAGGGCGAAGTGTGGAACAAGCGCAAGAACGGCAAGGTCTATGCCGAATGGCTGACCATCTCCGCCGTCACCCCCCCCGATGGGACGACCACGCACTACGTCGGCACCTTTTCCGAAATCACCCAGAACAAGGAAGCCCAGGCCGAGATCCACCGTCTCGCCTATTACGACGCGCTCACCCATCTGCCCAACCGCCGCCTGCTGATGGATCGTCTCGGCCAGGCTCTGGCCAGCAGCGGCCGCAGCGGACACCACGGCGCGGTGGTCTTCCTCGACCTGGACAACTTCAAGAACCTCAACGACACCCGCGGCCACGCGGTCGGCGACCTGTTGCTGGCCGAAGTGGCACGTCGCCTGCATTTCGGCGTGCGCGAGGGCGACACCATCTCCCGTCTTGGCGACACCATCTCGCGCCTGGGCGGAGACGAGTTCGTGGTGGTACTGGAAGACCTGAGCGCGGAAACGGTGGAAGCCGCCGCCCAGGCCAAGCTGGTGGGTGAAAAGATGCGCGCGGCCCTGGCGCGGCCCTACGACCTGGATGGCCGCGAATTCCACTGCACCGCCAGCCTCGGCATCACCCTGTTCCAAAGCCACGAAGAATCGGTGGAGACCCTGCTCAAACAAGCCGATCTCGCGCTGTACCAGGCCAAGGGCGCCGGGCGCAACTGCCTGCGATTCTTCGACCCGGCCATGCAATCCACGCTCGATGAGGTCAGCGCGTTGGAGGCCGATCTGCGCCTGGCCCTGCCGCAAGCGCAGTTGCAGCTCTACTACCAGCCCCAGGTCGACAGCATGCGCCGGGTCATCGGCGC
Source organism: uncultured Thiobacillus sp. (assembly GCA_964542455.1). Taxonomy (GTDB): domain Bacteria; phylum Pseudomonadota; class Gammaproteobacteria; order Burkholderiales; family Thiobacillaceae; genus PFJX01. The sequence goes on from CAZIUC010000018.1 coordinate 1,509, forward strand.
CGAAGCGCTGTTGCGCTGGCGCCATCCGCAACGCGGCCTGGTCGCGCCGGATCTCTTCATCCCCCTGGCGGAGGAAACCGGCCTGATCCTGCCGATCGGCCGCTGGGTGCTGGAGACCGCCTGCGCCCGGATCAAGGCCTGGTCCGGGTACGCCGCCACCCGCGACCTGCGCCTGGCGGTCAACGTCAGCGCGCGCCAGTTCCGCCAGGCGGGCTTTGTCGCCGAAGTGGAACAAGCGCTGAACAACTCCGGCGCCGATCCGAACCGCTTGAAGATCGAACTGACCGAGAGCCTGGTGATCGACAACGTGGCCGAAACCATCGCCCGGATGCAAGCGCTGAAAGCGCTGGGTGTCGGTTTCTCGATGGACGACTTCGGCACCGGGTTCTCCTCGCTGTCCTACCTCAAGCGATTGCCGCTGGATCAACTGAAGATCGACCGCTCCTTCGTCTTCGACCTGGCGACCGACCCCAACGACGCCGCCATCGTCCAGACCATCATCACCATGGGCCACACCCTGGGCCTCGACGTCATCGCCGAAGGCGTGGAGACCGAAGCGCAACTGGCGCGCCTCGACCAATACGGCTGCACCCACTTCCAGGGCTATCTCTTCAGCCGGCCGTTGCCGATCGAGGCGTTCGAGGCCCGGCTGGGTACGTCCCCGCGCATGGAGACTTTGAAGTAGGCCAGGTTGCGGTTTCATCGCTACCTGGCGATCCATTACAAAAGTATGAGCAACTCGCACCCGCGCCACCCTTGGAGAAATCTCTGATGAAGCCCCTACCCTTCGGTACCCCCAACCCCCCTTGGGGAAAGGGGGGGTCAAGGGGTGGAACTGGTGCTGACGATACTGTCGGTGAGACGCGGAACCCCCCCTTTATCAAAGGGGGGCAGAGATGCCAAGCCACATGGAAACAAAGTTGCTTACTCGCAATTCAACTGGTTACCAGGTAGGCAATCTCAACATCACACAAAACATCAATAAACAAACCCATCACCATGATTAATAACAACTAATAACTAAATAACCTCACTGGCACGCTTCTTGATCTAGTAACCCCGCCCTCCACCGGTTTCATCCGGCTCCGGGGAGGCTTCAACGATCGAGAGGAGACCCGTTCATGGTGGAGACCTTTTATGAGGTGATGCGCAGGCAGGGCATCACCCGCCGCAGCTTCCTCAAATATTGCAGCCTCACCGCCGCTTCGCTGGGTCTCGGCCCGGCCTTCGTGCCGAGGATCGCGCATGCCATGGAGACCAAGCCGCGCACGCCGGTGTTGTGGCTGCATGGCCTGGAATGCACCTGCTGCTCCGAGTCCTTCATCCGCTCCGGCCATCCGCTGGCCAAGGACGCGGTGTTGTCGATGATCTCGCTCGATTACGACGACACCATCATGACCGCCGCCGGGCACCAGGCCGAGGCGATCCTGCAAGAGGTGATGACCAGGTACAAGGGCAACTACATCCTGGCGGTGGAGGGCAACCCGCCGCTGAACCAGGAAGGCATGAGCTGCATCATCGGCGGCAAGCCCTTCATCGAGCAGTTGAAGCATGTGGCCAAGGACGCCAAGGCCATCATCTCCTGGGGTTCATGCGCTTCCTGGGGCTGCGTGCAGGCCGCCAAGCCGAACCCCACCCAGGCCACGCCGGTGCACAAGGTCATCTTCGACAAGCCCATCATCAAGGTGCCGGGCTGCCCGCCCATCGCCGAGGTGATGACCGGCGTCATCACCTACATGCTGACCTTCGACCGCTTGCCGGAACTGGACCGCCAGGGACGGCCGAAGATGTTCTACGGCCAGCGCATCCACGACAAATGCTATCGCCGCCCCCACTTCGACGCCGGCCAGTTCGCCGAGGCCTGGGACGACGAAGGTTCCCGCCGCGGTTACTGTCTCTACAAGATGGGCTGCAAAGGCCCGACCACCTACAACGCCTGCTCCACCGTGCGCTGGAACGGCGGCGTCTCCTTCCCCATCCAGTCCGGCCACGGCTGCATCGGCTGTTCCGAGGACGGTTTCTGGGACAAGGGTTCGTTCTACGACCGCGTCACCGACATCAAGCAGTTCGGCATCGAGGCCAACGCCGACAAGGTGGGTGGCGCGATGGTCGGCGTGGTGGGTGCCGCCGTGGCGGCGCATGCGGCGGTGAGCGCCATCAAGCAGTCCCGGAACAAATCCGGCAACGACCAATAAGGAACGAACATGAGCGCCTACGAAACTCAGGGTTTCAAACTCGACAACTCCGGCAAACGTATCGTGGTGGACCCGGTGACCCGCATCGAGGGCCACATGCGCGTGGAAGTGAACCTGGATTCCAACAACGTGATCCGCAACGCGGTTTCCACCGGCACCATGTGGCGCGGGCTTGAGGTCATCCTCAAGGGCCGCGACCCGCGCGACGCCTGGGCCTTCACCGAACGCATCTGCGGCGTGTGCACCGGCACCCACGCGCTGACCTCGGTGCGCGCGGTGGAAGACGCGCTGGCGATCAAGATTCCCGAGAACGCCAACTCCATCCGCAACATCATGCAGTTGACCCTCCAGGCCCACGACCATCTGGTGCACTTCTATCATCTGCACGCGCTCGACTGGGTGGACGTGGTTTCCGCCCTGAAAGCCGACCCGAAGAAGACCTCGGAACTGGCGCAGAGCATTTCCTCCTGGCCGCTGTCCTCGCCCGGCTATTTCCGCGACATCCAGAACCGCCTGAAGAAGTTCGTCGAATCCGGCCAGTTGGGCCCGTTCATGAACGGCTACTGGGGCAACCCGGCCTACAAGCTGCCGCCGGAAGCCAACCTGATGGCGGTGACCCACTATCTGGAAGCCCTGGATTTCCAGAAAGAGATCGTCAAGATCCACACCATCTACGGCGGCAAGAACCCGCACCCGAACTGGCTGGTGGGCGGCGTGCCGTGCGCCATCAACGTCAACGACGTGGGCGCGGTGGGCGCGGTGAACATGGAGCGGTTGAATCTGGTGTCCAGCATCATCGACCGCACCATCGACTTCATCGACAACGTCTACATTCCCGACCTGCTGGCCATCGCCAGTTTCTACAAGGACTGGACCCACGGCGGCGGCCTGTCGTCGAAAAGCGTCATGTCCTACGGCGACATCCCGGACCACGCCAACGACTATTCGGAGTCCAACCTGATGCTGCCGCGCGGCGCCATCATCAACGGCGACCTGTCGAAAGTGCACGAAATCGACCTGCGCGACCCGAGCCAGATCCAGGAATTCGTCGACCATTCCTGGTTCAAGTACGCCGGGGAGGGCGCGGGCAAAGGGCTACACCCCTGGGACGGCGAAACCGTCGCGCATTACGAACTGGGGAAGAACGCCAAGGGCACGTCCACCAACATCGAGCAGATCGACGAGGGCGGCAAGTATTCCTGGATCAAGGCGCCGCGCTGGCGCGGCCACGCGATGGAAGTGGGGCCGCTGTCGCGCTACATCATCGGCTATGTGCAGAAAAAGCCCGAGTTCAAGGAGCCGGTGGATAGGGTGCTGAAGAAGCTCGACCTGCCGCTGCCGGCACTGTTCTCGACTCTCGGACGCACCGCCGCGCGCGGCCTGGAAGCCTCCTGGGCGGCGCACAAGATGCGCTACTTCCAGGACAAGTTGATGGCCAACCTGAAGGCCGGCGACCTGTCCACGGCCAACATCGAAAAGTGGGACCCGTCCACCTGGCCCAAGGAAACCAAGGGCGTCGGCTTCACCGAAGCGCCGCGTGGCGCCCTCGGGCACTGGGTCCGCATCAAGGACGGCCGCATCGACAACTACCAGTGCGTCGTGCCCACCACCTGGAACGGCAGCCCGCGCGACTCCAAGGGCCAGATCGGCGCCTTCGAGGCCAGCCTGATGAACACCCCGGTGGCCAAGGCCGACGAACCCCTGGAAATCCTCCGCACCCTGCACAGCTTCGACCCCTGCCTGGCCTGCTCCACCCACGTGATGGCGCCGGACGGACAGGAGATGAGCCGGGTGAGGGTGCGGTGATAGTCAGGATTCCAGCGTCCCCCCTGTAGGTCAGGTTGCGGCCTTATCGCTACCTGACGTTCCTCCCATCAATCTGGAAGTTTGAGGGTGGTTCGCCAGGTAGCCTCCGGCAACCTGGCCTACGCCGACAGCGTAAGGAGACACAAATGCTCTCATCCCAAGACATGCAGGAAGCGGCGGCACTCGGCCGGTCCGTCAAGGCGGTTTACGTCTACGAAGCCCCGGTGCGGCTGTGGCACTGGATCAACGCCCTCGCCATCACCGTGCTGGCCCTCAGCGGCTGGTTCATCGCCAGCCCGCTGCCTAGTGTGCCCGGCGAGGCCAGCGCCAACTTCCTGATGGGCTATATCCGCTTCGCCCACTTCGCCGCCGGCTACATCCTGCTGGTTGGATTCATCGGGCGGATTTACTGGGCTTTCGTCGGCAACCACCATGCCCGGCAGTTGTTCGTGCTGCCGGTCACGGATTTGAACTGGTGGAAAGAGGTGGTGTTCGAGTTGCGCTGGTATCTGTTCCTGGAGCGCGACCCGAAGAAATACGTCGGCCACAACCCGTTGGCGCAGTTCTCCATGTTCACTCTGTTCCTTTCCACCACGCTGTTCATGATCGTCACCGGCTTCGCGCTTTACGGCGAAGGCGCGCAGGAAGGTAGTTGGTCGCACACCCTTTTCACCTCCTGGGTGATCCCGTTGTTCGGCCAGAGCCAGGACGTGCATACCTGGCACCACCTGGGCTTGTGGGTAATGGGCCTGTTCGTGCTGGTGCATGTCTATGCGGCCATCCGCGAGGACATCATGTCGCGGCAAAGCCTGGTCTCCACCATGCTGTCCGGCTGGCGCATGTTCAAGGACGATAAACCATGAACGCTCTGGCCATGAACGACCTCGATTACCGCCGCGACACCCTGGTTCTGGGGATCGGCAACCTGCTCTGGGCCGATGAAGGCTTCGGCGTGCGCGCCCTGGAGCGGTTGCACGCCGAATGGCGCTTTCGCCCCGGTGTCCATTTGCTCGATGGCGGTACCCAGGGCCTCTATCTGCTGCCCTACGTGGAAGGCTGCCGCCGCCTGCTGATACTCGACGCCGTGGATTACGGCCTGCAACCCGGCACCCTGAAAGTGGCGCGTGACGACGAAGTGCCGGCCTTCATGGGCGTCAAGAAAATGAGCCTGCACCAGACCGGCTTCCAGGAAGTCCTGTGCGTGGCCAAACTGCGCGGCTGGAACCCGGAAAACGTCACCCTGATCGGCTGCCAGCCGGAAATCCTCGACGATTACGGCGGCAGTCTCTCGGACACGGTCAAGGCGCGCATCCCGGAGGCGCTGGGACTGGCGCTGGACACGCTCTACGGATGGATGGCCAAACCCGAACGCCGCACAGCGCCGGCGGCAAGCCTTACCCCTAACAGCCTGAGCCTGGACCGCTACGAAGGCCAGCGACCCAGCGCCGCGATGGCGTGCCGGATGGGGGATGGGCGGTTTTTGGGGGTGGCGGGATGAGGGGCGTTGTGGAAACTCCCTCGTTGTTGACGTCAAACCCTCGCTGTAGGCCAGGTTGCGGCTTTATCGCTACCTGGCGATCCACCCTCAAACTGCCAGATAGACAGGACGATCGTCAGGTAGTCGCTACGCGCCAACCTGACCTACACCAGGCTGTACAAGCGGATTTCCACGGTGACCACCCATGTGCCTAGGCCTCCCCCTGCAAGTCATCGAATGCAACGGCTACGTCGCAATTTGCCGGGGGCGCGGCGGCCGGCGCCAAATCGATCTCGCCCTGGTCGGCGAGCAGCCGCCCGGTACCTGGCTGCTGGCCTTCATCGACGCCGCGCGGGAAGTCATCGACGCGGATTCCGCCGCGCGCATCAACGCCGCCCTCGATGGCCTGGAAGCCGTGATGGCCGGCGAGACCGACATCTCGGCCCATTTCGCCGATCTGTTCGAGCGCACCCCCGAATTACCGCCTCACCTGAGAGGAGTCACCCCATGCACGCCCTGATTAACCGATTGGTCGATGAGTTCGGCTATCCCCTGTTGAATGCGGACAATCTGGAGGCCTTCTGCGACGCCCCCGGTGACGCGGTCCTGTTTTGCGGCGGCGACCCGGCCCAGCATCCGGAATGCCTGGATGTCGCCGTGGTGCTGCCGGAAATCCTGCACGCCTTCCCCGGTCGTTTCCGCGCGGCGGTCGCCTCCGCCGAGTTGGAGCCAGCCATGCAGGCTCGCTTCGGCTTCAGCGTCTGGCCCGCGCTGATATTTCTGCGCAATGGCGCCTACGTCGGTGTGATACCCGGCATCAAGGACTGGTCGGTCTATCTCGCCCGCATCCAGGACTTGCTCGCCGCGCCGAGCAGCCGGCCTCCGTCCATCGGCATCGCCATTAGTTCCACTTCCACCACCTGCCATTGAGGAACCGCCATGCACGCTTTTCCCATCCCCGTTGTTGCCCTCGGTCCCGGTTCCCAGCAGGAAGATGAGACCCTGGATTACCTGCCCATGCCCCGCGACATGCATACCTACCGAGCGCCGATCCTGCCGGAACCGGAGGAGGTGAAGGACCGCACCGAAGCGCGCGTCTGGTTGGGCCGCCTGCTGTTAGCGGTGCGGGACTGGCAAGCCAAGCAGAAGACGGTCAGCCTGGACATGAGCGGCCTGGCCGAAGCCGACCGGCTCCTGATCGATCAGGTGCTGGGGGAAGGCGAAGTCGGCGTTCAGGTGGTGGGCGAGGGCGGCACCCTGACGATTCAGGAAAGCGTCTTTGCCGGTATCTGGCGGCTGCGTGGGAGGGATAACGATGGTTACCCCTATGCCGATCGGGTGGAAGTGGGCGATGTGCCCGCCGCCGTGCGTATTCGTAGTGGGCTTTCCAGCCCGGTGGCATTGCCGCTCCATCCCGGCGTGGTCAACGCCCAGGCGCTGCTGACGGAAATCGCCGAACAGGTGGCGCGGCCCAGCGCGGACACTCACGTCATCAACCTCTCCCTGCTGCCCTTCACCCCGGAGGACGGCGCCTGGCTGGACCAGTGCCTGGGCCGGGGACAAGTCACCCTCCTGTCGCGCGGCTACGGCAACTGCCGCATCACCGCCACCGGCGTTGCCCGGGTCTGGTGGGTGCAGTTCTTCAACTCGCAGGACGCCCTGATCCTCAACACCCTGGAGATAACCGACGTCCCTGAAGTCGCCTGCGCCGCCGCCGAAGACCTGGCGGACAGTGCCGAGCGTTTGAAGGAAGTCCTGGAATGGATAGGCTGATCCATTCCTCCCTTTCCCAAAGGGGGGCTAGAGGGAATTTTTTCACCTGCCCTATCCCCTTTTGCAAAAGTGGACGACAAATCCGCGCATTCCGGGCCACCATGTTGCAGTGCAAACAAACTTGGCTGCCATGACCACTTTTGAAGGCTCCTTCCTCGGCGATGCCAGCCGTCTGCCGCCGGACGCCCGGCTGGAATGCAAGATCTGCTGGCACGTCTACGACCCGGCCGAGGGCGACCCGGTCTGGCAGATCCCGCCCGGCACCGCCTTCTCTGACCTGCCCCCGCACTGGCGCTGCCCGAACTGCGACGGCGCGCGGGAACAGTTCATGGTGCTGGAGCCTGAATCCCCCCCTTTGGAAAAGGGGGGCTAGGGGGGATTTCTCCCGTGCTCACTATGACCACCGAAGCTAAATCCCCCCCAACCCCCCTTTACAAAGGGGGGAACAACCCATCGTCGCGCGCCATGCCGCCCACTTGCGCAAAGAGGGCTCGCCGCGCCACCGCGCCACCCACCCCCCTTTCCCAAAGGGGGGGGGCAGGGGGGATTTCTCCGAGGCTCGCCATGACCACCGAAGCTAAATCCCCCCCAGCCCCCCTTTACAAAGGGGGGAGCAACCCATCGTCGCGCGCCATGCCGCCCACTTGCGCAAAGAGGGCTCGCCGCGCC